>CAZKFM010000002.1:116598-395225 GCA_964552195.1 uncultured Flavobacteriaceae bacterium | reverse complement strand
TGACCTGTATACCTCCCGAAGGACTAATGCTGCCTCCCGGACCACTAGTCGCCGTGATGGTGAAGGTGGGCACTGCGACAAAGCTGACAGAAATGGTTCCATCGGCAGTAACGTTAGTAAACGTATAACTTGCCTGTGACCCTATGGCCTGCCCATTAACCAGAACCTCTTCGATTTCAAATCCCGTATCCGGTAGTATCGAAAACTGCTGACTGCCCCCCACCTGGACCTGCACTGCACCTGAAGGGCTGATGCTTCCACCCGAGCCGGTGGTAGCAGTAATCGTATAAGAGGGCAATTGGACATCTACAATACTGAATGATACGCTTAATCCAGAACCAACAGCGTTACCTCCACCGCCTGCTGCGCTGAAAGCTGTAGCCGTGATCGTATAATTCCCGATCTCAAAAGGCTCTCCAGCATAATCATTCGAGCTATCCCCGAAAAGGGCATAAGGGGCTACGCTCTCGGTCTGGACCTGATTTTTAGCTCCGGATAGATTCAGGACCACGCTTCCAACACCCCCTTCGGTAAGTGCAACGATAGACAGATTTATTCCGCTTATATCCGAAGCCAGTATGTCCATACCTTCACTAAGGTTTGAGATAAACTGGTCGCTGTCGGCATTATACAGGGCAAAACCGGTTACACCGACTGAAGGAGCTGGCTCATCCGTAAAGGACACATCAATTGATCCATTCGCATTCACGTTCGTAAACGTGTAGGCATTGGTATTTGATACCAACTGGCCATTCACGATTATACTCTCGATCACCTTACCCGAATCGGGTGAAATGCTAAACGTCTGACTATCTCCCTCAGTAACGACTACCGGACCGGAGGGTGTAATGGACCCTCCTGTACCCGCCGTCGCCGTTATGATATAAGAAGGAACCTCTTCAAAACTCACGGATATGCTTCCATTCTCCGATACACTCGAAAAGGTATAGCTGGACGGTGTTCCCACTGATTGTCCGTTAACCAGTACTTCCGAAATGACAAAACCGGGGTCGGGATTTATCGTAAAGCTCTGATCAGCACCCTGATTTACCTGAACGGAACCATCGGGACTTATACTACCTCCGGTTCCCGCTGACGCGGTTATGGTAAACGTAGGTAGTGCACTGAATACGGCCTCTATAGTACCATCCGAATTCACACTCGTGAAATCGTAATCGGAAATAGCCCCTACAGACTGCCCATTTACCAGTACATCCTGGATTTCGAAACCGGTATCAGGCAGAATTTCAAATGACTGGCTTGCCCCTTGAGATACGGCAACCGGTCCCGATGGATTAATACTTCCTCCGGTACCCGCCGATGCGGTTATGATAAAGGCTGGTAAGACCTCATCGACAAATTCAAAGTTCACGGTCAACGGAATGCCCACAGGAGCACCACCTCCCCCACTCAGGCTAAAAGCCGTGGCCGTCATTTGGTAAGCACCTGAGACAAACCCAGAAATGGGATTAAAGTCGCCTCCGACGTCACCGCCCAGGGCATAAGGGGCAAAACTCTCCGTTTGTGTCAGGTTCAATGAACCGCTGAGACTGAGCACGACGCTCCCCACCTGACCATTAGTCAGAGCAGCGATATTAAGAGGTATTCCCTGCACGCTGGAAAAGGGTATCTGAAGACCTTCGGTTAGCGTGGCTATAGGCTGGTTGGTATCGGCATTGTACAGCACCAGGGACGAAACCCCGAGCTGGGGGGCATTGGGATCCGTGACCGTAATGGTCACTTCATCCAGATCCGTATTACCATCATTATCGGTAACCGTGAGAATTATTGTATACACTCCCGCCTGGTCGTAGGAATAGCTAACATTCTGACCGTCCTGCGAATTTCCGTCCCCAAAGTTCCAATTGTAAGTGACTATGGTCCCATCCGGGTCTAGTGAACCCGATCCGCTGAATGAAATGGAATCCCCGATTTCGACATTAGTAGCGTTAACCGTAATACCGGCCACCGGATCCTGGGGGCTGCCATCTCCGATTATCCACTGAAACTGAACCTGATCATTGTTCGCGGAATTGTTTGGATCTGTTACTGTGACGGTTACGCTATAAGGACTGCCAGCCAGAGCGCCAGGTGATCCTGTGCCTTGGCCTGTTCCTGATTCGGGCTGCGCATCAAGGTTGGGGCTTAACGCTACCGGATAGATGGCAATTTTGTCAATGGCATGCCCGGCAGAGCGTTCGGCTATAGTGAAATCATAGGTTCCAGGATTAACGAAGTATACATAAATATTATGGGGATCGTTGTCGCTGGTAAACGCCTGCCAAATATAATTCTCTGGTCCACCAGAAGACTTGTACAGTTTGAAGAAACCGCTTCCCCCGCTTCCTTCCGGAGTGGTGCCGACTCCTTCCCGGCCGCTACCTTTTGGGAATACAATATTGGCGCCCGCAGGATTCGGCCCGGTTACATTATCGATAATATTCTGCTCCGACCCCGTGCTTCCTTTCAGACCGAAAAACCATACGTTGGCATTGTTATCGAATTTCAGCCAGGAGTCATTCTCCTCTGAACCCACTGGTCCACTGTGGAAGTTCCTCCAAATCACACGGTATACACCAGGCTGGGTGACGTTTATGGAATAATTGGCCTGACCGCCAGTATTGGGGTTGCCAAAGTGATTACTGTTTCCAATAATTCCCAGGGCTCCATCCAGATTGGTCTGTCCAAAACCTGTCGGATTTCCATCCTCTGCCTGTATAATGAACATGCCGTTGGTATTGGGCTGGAATATCCCAGAGGCTCCCCCGGTTCCGGAAGTCGCCTCCAGTACGGTACCGCTAATGACGCCGGTGGTGGGATCGATGCTTAGTGTGGGCGGCAGATTGCTGGCACCGAAGGTCAAGCCCTGTGTGGGTGGTGTGAATACGATGGGTAGATTTACTGCATCGCCTTCGTTGCTGAATTGGGTACCCGGGTCTAGCAGGCCGGATTCCACCTGCCCGTTAAAGAGTCGTACCTGCTCCTCCTGATCCAGGCCATACTTGACGGTCAGATAGGCCTCCTGGTTAGCACCGCTGTCCGATATTCCCACATTCACCGAGAGGGTTTCTCCCGGATTGAGAAATCTATGCACCACGGTTCCCCCGTCCAGGCTAAAGGCCGAGGAGCCCGCAAGTGAAATCTCTCGTATATAAAGACCTACATTTCCGCCTACGACATTGATATCTACGGTCTGTGTGGATCCCGCAGCCATTTCTAACTCTGTTGGGACATCCAGGGAAGAAGCGATACTCGGGCTACCCGATGGGGTGTCCGTGTACAGAGCCTCCATGTTCTTCTGACTACCCCCGCCTTTTTTAGGCGATCCTGCAAACACAAAAATCCCTCCACCAGATACTATACCCTGGGTTCCATGGCGCTTGTGGTTCATATCAGGCCCTCTCCTCCAACCCGACTGAGGATTGAAGATCTCCGTTATCGCCAGCGCATCGCTAACGGTTTGACCGTAGACCTGCTCCGTTTCCACTTCTCCGCCAGCCAAGTATAGCTCGTTGTTGAAATTGACCGTTGCGGCTGCAGCACGGGGAGTCGGCAGGTTCCAATCCGGCGGCAGAGTCGACCATTGGCCATTCGAAAGGTCATACACATCCACCTCGGGTATTACGGGCTTAAATGTACCTCCGGGGCCACCGCTAAGGCGACCACCTGCCACGTATATTTTTCCATCTATAATGGCCGCATGAAAGTGATCACGTGCCCTGGGCGCGTCGTCCATTACGGTCCACTCCCCGGTTGCGGGATCGAACATGTCAAACCAGGCGACATAGCCGCCGTTATGACCGATGGTATTCCCCCCAATTACGTAGAATTTACCCTCGTGGACTACTAGCCCTGCCGATCCTCTTCTTCGGTTTTGGGGAATCTCTGGCCCCTGTATCCAAACACGGTTAACCGGATCGAAAGCCCAGACATAGTCCGTGGGAGTTTCATTTGGGAAGCCATTGTCCTTGAAGGCTCCGATAACCCAAATCAACCCACCGTATTCTGTTGCCTGATAGTGGTTGAATTCGGATGTAGTGTTACTGGGAACGTTTTCCCAGGTATTGGTGGTGAAGTCCCAAATGTCAATGATCTCAGGATCTTCGCGTCCACCGAGCAGGAAGAACTTATCTCCTACCTGAACACAGGAGGTTTCATGTCGTCCTGTATAGTTTTCATTCTCGTTGATATCGGTCCAGACTGCTCCGGCTATAACCGGCTCTAGTACAGTCATAAGGAAATTTACCTGAGCGGTTCCGTTGTCATCAGCAGCAGTAACCGTTACATTGTAGGCACCCTGAGCAGATGTCCCCGAGGCAGGGGTTCCGCTTATGACGCCGGAATCGATGTCAATATCAATTCCCTCGGGCAGACCGCTAGCACTAAACTGGATTACTCCCTGACCTCCGGTGGTATTCACCACGAGTGTACCGTCAAGTGTTTCGCCTTCTGTAACCGTCTGGTCCGAAATAGCGGCGATTTCCAATGGAATTACCGGTGCTCCGGACAATACCTCGATAGCACTGATGATGGGATTATCCGCTCCAGCGTGCTCAAATACAATGCTCAACAATCCATCGGAAACGGATACTTCATAGGTCAGGGCAACCGCCTGGTCGTCTCCGAAGCGGTCCACCAAATCCAGGGCCTGCTCGAGTATCTGGCCCTCTGCCATTATAGTAAAGAGACGATCTCCCGGTTGTGTGGTCTGGAAATAGGTGTCGGCCATGTACAGCCTGAGGGTATATACATCATTTGGAAGCGGTATATCATACTGCATTTTGGGCTGTGCAGGAGGGTCGTATCTCTCCTGTGCAAACAACGCATTGAACTCAGCCTCTGTAATGTAATCGGGAATCAGATCGGTCCTTACGATGGCGCCCTGCACATTGACGTTCTTTCCCGTATTTACCGTATAGCTGTTTCCCGTTTGCTGTTCTTCATCCAGATTACCTTCCCAGTCGAGTATCCCATTCGGATCCGTTACCTGGGGGCCGGCGGCATTGATACGAACTAGTGGAGTACCAGGCTCTATTTCCCCGGCTTCAACGGTCATCAGAAAAGTCGTTGTCGCCGAAAAGGTATCGTCTTCAACAGTAATAACGACCTCATAGGGGATTTCCGAGGCCGTACCAAACTCAGGCGTTCCCCCGATAACCCCCACAGTGGGTTCAATCTCGAGACCCTGGGGTAACCCTTCAGCGAAGTAGGTCTTATTGGTCTGGTCCCCTCCGGTATAGCTTACGATCAGGCTACCGTCCAGTTGCACTCCTTCGGTTACGACCTGATCCGGTATAGCTTCAACCACCAAAGGATCTAAGGCTTCTTCTCCGAGTACCTCGATCGCATTAACCAAAGGGTTTTCCACTTCTCGATCGAAAAGTATATTGAGTTCTCCATCGCTCACGGTAACCTCAAAACTCAGAGCAACTCCTTGCTGATGGCCGTATTGCCCCGCCAGATCCAACCCGGATATGAGTTCGCTTCCTTCCGCGCTAATGCCGAAAACCCGATCTCCGGTTCCTGAAGTACCATTGAAAGAATTAGCCAAATAAAATCGTACAAGATAGGTGCCATTGTCCAGGGGAATATCAAACTGCATGTTCTCGGGGTCCGAAGCGGGAGGCTGGTCGTAGCGCTCTGATGAGAACAAGGCTTCGAATTGTGTTTGAGAAACGTAATCGGGTATAGAAGCCGTGCGGGCTGCAACGGCAGAATTGGCGTTCGCCCCTACGTTAAATACCTTACCGGTATTCACCGAGTATGTGGTACCTGAAACGGCTCCGTCGCCCGTATTGGATTCCCAGGGAAGTACGGGGTCACTGACTTCAGCTCCACCGGCATTAATACGCACGAGTGGAACGGTATAATCTCCTGTAGCCGGAACCTCTACCGTAGCAGAGAAACTTACAGTATCGCTGAAACTGTCATCGCTGGCCGTAACGCTCACATTATAAGGGCTACCCTGACCGGTATTTGTATCTGGCACTCCACTGATCAACCCGCTGTTAGCATCAATCTGCAGGCCAGAGGGCAGTCCGGTGGCCAGAAAAGTTATCGGGCTTCCATCACCGCCACTTGTACCCATGGAAAGACTAACTGCGATTCCTTCGGTAAACATCTGATCGTTTACAGGAGACAGAACCAGGGGATCTGGGGCTTGAACAGGGTTCTCACCCAGCACCTCGATCGCATCCACCAGAGGATTATTCGCTGCACCATGGTCGAATACAATATTGAGTTCGCCGTCTGAAACGGTTACCTCGTGAGTTAAAGCCACGGCTTGCTTGTTACCGAAGCGGGCAACCAGGTCCAGCGCCTGTTCCAAAACAACACCTTCTGCCGAATAGGAGAATATCCGCTGGCCGGGTTCCGAAGATCCGTCCCAATTATTACCCATGTACATCCTCAACAGATATACGCCGTTTGGTATGGGTATCTTAAATTCCATCTGGGGAGCTGCGGGCAGGTCCCAACGCTCGAAACTAAAAAGACCATTGAATTCGGAAGTGGAAATGTAATCCGGTATGGAGGCATTGCGTATCATTCCTGACAGGGCGGTTACCTTACCTGTGTTTACGGTGTACGTATTTCCGGTTACCGATCCCTCCGCAGCATTGGCCTCCCAGTCCAGGACGTTATCCGGATCTGCAACCTGTCCGCCTCCGGCATTGATACGCACAAGTGGGAAGTTGAACGCGCCGGTATTCACGGGTTCGCCATTAATGACATTGAGATAATCCCAGGTGGCTTCTACTTCCGCACCAACCTGATTGGAGGTGCCAATCAATCCAACGGTAAGTATTTCCGAATTGTTCTGTATGGCACTCAGGACAGAGCCTTTAGCCATGATAGTGCCGAGTGATTGGGTCTCGCCATCATCTATGGCATAGCGTAACTCGACTTCCCCGGTAGATGTTTCGATGACAAAATACAGCCTTAGCGAAGCGTCCTGGCCAGTCGGAAGCTGACTGCCACTCAAGTTAACTCCCAGTGTCGCATCATCGGAATCAGAAATTTCCTGTACTGCCTCGAGGCCACTCTTGGTCAGTACGAACTGTATAAAGTTTGACTGTGTACCATCACCGAGAAAAATACCGACTTCGCCATTAGACGGAGAATTGGGATGCAGCACCTGCAAATCCTGACCGAAACTCTTTAGCAAGGCTTCCACGGTCACCGTACCCATGGTGTTATCCATAATCACCCCGTACTGCAGGCCTTTTTCCTGGTTGTTTGAGGTCCCTCTTGCTGTTCCAGCGGTCATCTGCATGGTCATGGCACCTATTGCCCCACCGAGTATGTCATTGGGATTCGGATCGTTAGGATCGTCGATACGGTCCGTCCATGCGTACCAGTTTGCACCGGTATCTCCATTGTTCATGAAACCGGTAAAGCCCAGACCCAGGTATCCCTTGAGTTGAGGGTTATCCGAGTTTAGTGTGTTGTACACCGGAATGGAAAAGGCATCCGACCCGCTGTCCAATGGATCCCCAAGCTGCAGTGGATCCTGAGCATCCGGGATGCCATCATTGTCGTCATCGGTATCATTGAGGTCTGAAATTAAAGCCCCGCCCACTGATGCGTCGTGATCGTCGGGTTTAGAGGCCGCACTGCAGACCTGGGTGCCGTTTTCGACCTCATCGAAATTCTTGTACCCGTCCTGATCTCCATCAGCCTGAGGATCATAGTTCGGATCGTTTTCGGTAAGGCAATCATCCAGGGTATCGTTAGGTTCCAGAACCCGTATCTGGCCATTAAAGGTCGCTACCCAAATGGTGCCGGGAAAAGGATCCAGATCGCCATTACAGGTCACACCAAGTGCATTACCACCCATATTGGTAACGAAACTTGTATTCAGGCTTTCTACTGTGCCGTCTGGCTTGAGCTGGACCCGGTACAGATCCGCCTGATTGTTTCGCCCGACAATTATATCTCCCTTCATTGCCCCACCGAAATTGGAGGCTGTGTATTCGTCTATCCCGTTCGCATTGTTGGGCCAGTCGACTATGTTGGTATCGTTCGGGCCATCGGGATTGTTGGTAGTAGGGTTGCGATAATCACCTTCTACAGGATTAGCACCTGTTTTTACCGGGGGCCAGTTCGCTGGCAGGGCAATATCTTTATTGGTAGTCTTACCCGAACCTCCGCTGGGATCATAAAGCAGCGTTCGAAAAGTACCAAAGGTTGTATATGTGTAGAGCCCTGCTCCCGACGGATTGGCACGAACGGGATTGGGATGACCGGCATAATAGGAATTAAATACATAGGATTGTATGTCTGTGGTCACCAGATGAAGATGATCTTCATTATCGACGGCGGGTTCGCCATCTACAGGGTCTGGGCTTGTTGATCCTGGTTCACCCGGACGATAGTTATTAGTCACATTTCCCTGAGGCCCCTCATTCTCGGGATATCCTCCCCAGCCACCATTGGCTCCATTATCGGTGACGTAGATCGATCCGTTTTCTGTTAGTACCAGATCATAGGTATTTCTATATCCCGGTGAAAAAACCTGGACAGGACTGTTGGGCACTAACATGGCCTGATTCAGGCCATCATTACCTCCGTATGGATCTCCCACATCCACCCCGTCATAACCTGACTGATCTGGATCTTCGATACCATTGACATTGGCCCGAGTTGGATCATCCAGGGTTGGAAGGTCATAAATATACTGACGCCCACTCTCCGAATCTGTTTTGATCGGAAGGAGATCCAGAGCTCCAAGATCGACAGCCAGAACGGCTGCTGCGAGTGCATACTCTGTGATGAAGGCAAAGTTATTGGAAGGTGATCCGGCATTGGTAAAGCCTCCGGAGCAAACGATCAGGTAGGGCTTGCCACCGATTTCGGCATACTCGAGACCATTAGTCGCGTGATTTTCCTCGGAACGCGGGAGACCCCTGACCAAATCTACGGCCTCCGGTACACCATTATTCCAGACTATACGTGTGATTACTCCGGAATTAGTATCCAGGTTCTTATCTCCTCCACTTCCGCCTCCACCTACCCGGGCATCACTGGATGTGACGAACAGAACGGGGTTTTGTGCCGTACCAACAACAGTCAGGCCTGTTACCTGACGGTCGTTGCCGCTATGAGGGGTACCATCGTCATTGTGATTGGGTATGGTCTTAACCAAATCGAGAACTTCGACAGCCGTTACCTGATAATTATTCGAGCTGAGTTTGCTAACCGAGTAAATCTTGATCAGTCCGTATCGCTCACTGGTGTAGAGCCTTCCGTCGGGCCCAAACATCAGTGAAGTACCATTACTTATTTGGGAGAATCCGTTAAAGTTGAGATTGGAAATGGTAAAATCAACCTGGGCATGCGAAATCCCGATACTTCCCAAAACTAATAGCAGGGATATCACATAGGCAGAGTAGAGTTGTTTCATAGCATTCTCGGTTGGTTGGTCAGGAGTAGCCTGGAATTTTTTAACTGGCAAAATTAATTCGATGCCGTTCTAAGTACAATCAATTATATTAACAAATCATTAAGACTTTGCGCGGCATGAACGGGCCCAATATGAATGCACTCCAAGCCCTCGCCAAACGGTGGTGGAAAGGTAGTCATCCTACTCATTTCGTAGAGGCCTGAACATGGACAGCTAAGTACATTTCAACGAATAAGTGTGCATTTGCTAGAATCGTCAAATTATTCTGACAGGGTGAACAATCCATTTATGAGACTTTATCATCCGCATGCTGAACTGAACCAGGCCCCACCACCCGGCACACCCAAAATTGAATCTCTCAGCAAGCGGATACCACCACTGGCCGATTCATACACAAACTCATATTCCTTGCCCCATTAAACGGTATTTATCAATTTTGCACTAAATACTACTGCATGCCATCCATCTCATTGCGGGGACGTGAACTTCCACCCTCCCCCATCAGGAAGCTGGTTCCTTACGCCGACCTGGCCAAAAGCAAAGGAGTCGAAGTCATTCACCTCAACATCGGCCAACCGGACATTAAGACCCCGGCCTCTGCCATGGAAGCCGTTCGCAATAGTGAGATTCCGGTTTTGGAATACAGCCGATCCGATGGCAATCCTTCGCTGCGCGAAAAGATGTGCGCGTATTACCGAAGGCACGATCTGGAATTAAGTCCCGATCAGCTCGTGGTAACCACCGGAGGATCCGAAGCCTTGTTTTTTACTCTGGGCAGCGTCTTGGACCCTGGAGATGAGGTATTGCTGCCCGAACCCTTTTACGCAAATTATCAAGGGTTTTCTCGGGCTATGGGAATAGAGGTCGTCCCGATACCCTGTAGCATAGAAAACAATTTCGCCCTGCCTCCGGTTACCGAACTGGAAAGGCAGATTGGACCCCGAACACGGGCCATACTGATCTGTAATCCTGGTAACCCCACGGGCTACCTGTACACCGAGTCCGAGATTCGCGCTCTGGCCGAACTGGCGCTTGAACACGACCTCTTCCTGATCAGTGACGAGGTATACCGGGAATTCGCTTATGATGGTCGGAAACACAAATCCGTGATGAGCCTGCCGGAACTTGGCCAAAACGCAGTCCTGATCGATTCGGTATCCAAGAGGTACAGCATGTGTGGGGCCCGTATCGGATGCGTAGCTTCCAGAAATCCCGAGCTCATACAGGCCGTAATGAAGTTTGCACAGGCCCGGTTATCCCCACCGACGCTGGCACAGATCGCCAGTGAGGCCGCCATGGAAACCCCCGTGTCCTATTTCACGGAAGTGGTCGAGGAATACACCAAGCGCAGGGACCTGCTTATGGAGAAACTCGGTTCCATACCCGGGGTACGGCTTAGCCGACCGAGTGGCGCATTCTACTGCATGGCCGAGCTTCCCGTCGAGGACGCCGAAGATTTTGCCCGCTGGCTGCTCAGTGACTTTAGTTATCAGGGGCACACGGTTATGGTAGCACCAGCGGCCGGTTTCTATCTCACTCCAGGAGCGGGTCGCAGGGAAGTGCGGATTGCTTATGTGCTGGAGACCGATAAACTCGAACTCGCTGCTGAAATCCTCCGGAGGGCTCTGATCGAATACAACGACTAGTGGTAATAGAGGAAAACATATCGCTGCGGCCCTATAATACCTTCGGCATTGATGCCAAAGCCCGGTTCTTCACTGAGGTAACTGGGCTGGTGCAGCTGCAGAAGATCCTGCAGCTCAAAGCCTACCCCAGGAAGTTCATCCTCGGCGGAGGCAGCAATGTGCTTTTTACCGAAGACCTGGATTTTCTCGTGGTCCGGATAGGCCTGAAAGGCATATCGGTGATCGATGAAAACGAGGAATCCGTGCAGATCAAGGCGATGGCAGGTGAAAACTGGAACGATCTGGTAAACTGGTGCATTGAACACGACTTCGGCGGACTGGAAAACCTGGCACTTATACCCGGAAATGTCGGAACCGCACCGGTACAAAATATCGGTGCATACGGCTGCGAAATCAAGGATGTATTTGTTCGTTGTGAGGCTATGGAACTGGATAGCGCAAACATGGCGGAATTCAGCAAAAAACAATGTCGATTCGGTTACAGAGATTCAGTTTTTAAGAACAAATTGCGGAATCGTTACGCTATCACCTCGGTTGTGTTGAAGCTCAGCAAACCCCCGCACCCCGTGAACACCTCCTATCGCGCTCTGAGTGAAGAATTGCAAAAGCGGGGTATGGACAGGCCTGGAATTCGGGAAGTGGCAGAAACCGTAACGCAAATACGAAAATCGAAGTTGCCCGATCCAGAGCTTATTGGAAATGCCGGAAGCTTCTTCAAAAACCCCGTAGTCAGCCAGAAGAAGATCGATCAACTACTTAGAAAATTTCCAGAGTTAGTTCATTTTCCTGCTCCGGAAGATCAAAGAAAAATCGCCGCAGCCTGGCTTATAGATCAGGCAGGCTGGAAGGGATACCGGGAAGGACAGGTGGGCGTACACCACAAGCAGGCGCTGGTGCTCGTCAACCATGGCGGAGCAAAAGGCGGGGATATTCTGCAATTGTCCCGGAAGATACGGGATTCCGTCAGAGACAAATTCGATGTCGAGCTCGAAACCGAGGTGCGCATCATCGGAAATCACAGCAAGAACTGAGTGATTGATCGACTAGAGCTTCCGATAACCGGTAAGAAGCGGACTCATTGGTCGAAAAAATGACCAAGCGGGTATTATGGTGAGGTACGGTAGAAGTCAATTGCCTATTTTAGCGACAGTCCTGACCCATGAGTGAACTACTGGAGAATCATATCATCGACCTCCTGCGGGAGCGTGACGAGAAGGCCATTTCCCTTCTCTACGACCACTATGCCGATGCGCTCTATGGTGTTATTTACAAAGTAGTGAGAAACGAGGACCTCGCGCAGGACGCCCTACAGGAGAGTTTTGTTAAAATTTGGAAGAATAGCGAGCAATACGACCCGTCAAAGGCCCGGCTCTTCACCTGGCTTTTCAGAATCTGTCGCAATACAGCTATCGATAAGTATCGGTCCGAAACAGGCAAGCAGGAGCGCGAAATCCAAATCGATGTCTCTGACGTATATCGTAAAGGAGTAGAAAGTATCCGGCCGGAGGAACTTGACGTCCTTGACAAGGTCAACGAACTGGATGAAAAATACCAGATTGTGTTACAGGCGTTGTTCTTCGAGGGAATGACCCAGCAGGAGGCAAGCGAGAAGCTCGAAATGCCGTTGGGTACGGTGAAGACACGGCTCAAAATCGCGCTCAGGGAACTCCGGAAAGTATATGGACTCTGGGCCGCAGTGGGAGGGCTGATGCACCTGCTGGGATAATTATGGCAATCATGAACGACAAAGTGAAAGAATTCCTGGAATCCGACCTGCTGGAAATGTACCTGACAGGCGACTGCACTGAGGCTGAGAAAGCCCGGGTGGAGCGTTATATCGCCCTGTATCCCGAGGTAAGGGATACCTACCGGGAAATGCAGGAAAATCTGGAACACTACCTCAGATCCTTTTCCAGACCAGCCCCTGCAGGTTCAAAGGAGCGAATCCTTGCCGAAATCCGCAATGCTCGCAAAGGGAAAAGTGTACTGTACCGATTTGCCATAGCCGCGTCGTTTGCCATCTTGCTGGGGTCGGTGATTCTCATTACTCTTTATCAGCAGAATCAGGCGCTCAGAGAGCGAAATAAGGCATTCGATGGGATGATTACTGATATGCGTTCCGAGATGAACAATCAACTCGAGGATATGCGCAATCGTTTCATCATCATGAACAACCCCCATACCCGACAGGTCGCATTCCAGGGGCGCAAGAAAGGCAAGGAGCTCAAGGCAGTAGCCTATGCCAATCCGATCAAAAAGCTTTCTTACATTAACGTGAAGGATTTACCTCAGTTACCGGATTCTCAGTGTTTTCAGGTTTGGACCGAAGTCGATGGCAAACTGACGAATCTCGGTGTGCTAAAGCCCCTGGAAGGCGATGAGATCTTCAAGGCTATACCCTATCACGAGAAGGCTATCAGCTTCATTACTGTCGAGCCCGAAGGCGGTAATCAGCGACCCACCCTGGAAAATATGGTTTCCGAAATCACCACGGAGTCCATTATACAATCGCGCAGGTTCATAGCTCGATAGGATTACTCCAAAAATTGTACTTTTGAACTTCTCAAATTGACGAGCAAATGAAGCTGATTCTACTTACAATAGGTATACTCGGACTGGCTTTTCTTGGAATAGCCATTAAGATATGGGCCAAGAAAGACGGCAAGTTTGCGGGAACCTGTGCCAGCCAGAGCCCGTTTTTAAATCAGGAGGGGGAACGCTGCGGATACTGCGGCAAACTGCCTGATGAAATCTGCAGCAGGGAAACCCGAACCGAAACGGTGGAATCCTTCTAGCCCTGACCTTGGATTTTACCCCAAAAACGGTTGACAAAGCCATAGAAGAGGCTGGAAAAGGCAACCAAATCGCCTACAGTTTCTTACTCGATCACTACTGGCCGGTAGTCTACGGCTATCAGCTCAAAAGGGTACTCCACGAAGCCGATGCCGAGGATATCACCATAGAGACCTTTTCCAAAGCATTCGAAAGGCTCGAAACCTACAAGAAGGAATACGAATTTGGCACCTGGCTGGTTTCCATTTCCAAAAATCTGCACGTAGACCGTCTCAGGAAACAGAAATCCAATATTCCTATAGAATACGGAAACACTGCACGCAGAGATGCCGATCGGGTCCTGGACGAGAGTCCAACGGTGGAGGATCGTCTAATCACGGAACAAAACCTGATTACCCTGCAAAAACACCTTAAGGAATTGAAACCCCATTATCAGCGAGTACTTCAGCTTCGTTATTTCAATGAATTGGGCTACGCTGAGATTTCGGACTTGCTCGAACAGCCTCTGGGAACCGTAAAGGTAACCGTACTCCGGGCTAAGCGTCTGTTAGCCGAGAAAATCAAGGAAGGGTCCTCTTAGGCTTTTGTATCTTTGCCAAAAATTGCCGCATGAAGGAAATGACCGCAACAACCCGGGAGAAAGTTTCCGGGCTCACCGGACAGCAAACAGGGACCAGTGACACGCTTACATCCTCAAAAGAGGAGGTGAAGAGGAAACCCAAATGGATACGGGTCAAGCTCCCGACCGGTAAGAAATACACTCAACTTCGAAGCCTGGTAGACACCTATCAGCTGAACACCATCTGTACCTCGGGGAGTTGCCCAAATATGGGAGAATGCTGGGGAGAGGGAACAGCCACCTTTATGATACTCGGAAACGTCTGTACCCGCTCCTGTGGTTTTTGCGGAGTACAGACCGGCAGACCTATGGCTGTAGACTGGAGCGAACCCGAAAAGGTCGCACGCTCCATCAAAATCATGGGAATCAAACACGCCGTGCTGACTTCAGTAGACCGTGACGATCTGAAGGATATGGGCTCCATCATGTGGGTAGAAACCGTGGAGGCCGTCCGCCGACTCAATCCCCAAACAACCCTGGAGACTCTTATACCGGATTTTCAGGGCATACACAAGCACCTCGACCGTATGGTAGGAGTGGCACCGGAAGTGATATCCCACAACGTGGAAACCGTCCGCAGACTCACCCGAGCTGTGCGGGTTCAGGCCCAATACGACCGGAGTCTGGGGGTGCTGAGCTATCTTAAGGAAAAGGGGGCACGAAGGACGAAGTCAGGTATCATGCTGGGCCTGGGTGAGACCCGGGAAGAAGTTATGGAAACGCTCAGCGACCTTAGAAAAGCCAAAGTAGACGTGGTTACCATCGGACAGTACCTCCAACCCAGTAAGAAGCATCTCCCGGTGCAGCGCTACGTGGATCCTGAGGAATTTAAGGAATATGAGACCCTGGGGCTCGAACTGGGCTTCCGACATGTCGAAAGCGGTCCGTTGGTTCGTTCTTCCTATAAAGCACATAAACACATCGAATAGGAACGGCTCGGAAATAGGGTACAGACAATAGAAGGCGGGTCAAATCGTTTATCCTAGTAGGAAAAACATAACGATTTCAGGTTCAGAGTCCAGTACAAACTAACGTTTAACTCGTTGATCAAATATTACCCTTCATATCTCAGGTTTATAGGATTTTACGTCCTGTTGCTAATGGCAACCCACAATGCCCTTGCGATTCGAAAAGACCCTGATGGTATTCAACAGGACAGCCTGCGACGAGCTGCTATTACCCTGAAACACCAAAACTCATACACACAGGCCCTGGAAGTCCTGGATGTGTGGATCGAGCGCTCAGAGGATGAAGAATCCATAAAGAGCCTGTTGGATGCCTATCACGAAACTGCACTGGTCTACCTGGAACTCCAGGATGAGCTCAAATCCAATTTTTATTGGCAACAGGCCGGAGTGATGCTCAAGGCCATTACTTACCCCAAGGGCAATGCCGTTCAGCTTTACGTGCAGGCACAGCGTATATTCGATTCCGGGAATTACTACGGGGCATTGGAAAAAGTAACCGAGGCTAAAGGCCTGAGCAATGATCGGAATCTGAGTAACCGACTATTACAACTGGAAGGTGAAATTCTGCTTCAATTGGAGCGATTCGATGAGGCCCAGACCAAATTCAATGCATTAATCATTAATTCCGATGAATTCGAATCGGCCTATCTCTCTTGCCGGGCCAATATCGCCCTCTTCAGATTGAATAAAGCCCTGTCAAAGGTCGAATCGGCCATACGTCACGGAGAATCGGCTGTCGATATAGCCCGAAGAAAGGGTTTCAAAAGGGAATTGATACGGTCCCTGAATTTGTTGACCGACATTCATACCCAAAACGGCGCCTTCGAACAGGCCTTTATTCACAGCCAAGAGCTCTCCCGCTACCTGGAAAAGAACCAACCCCAGTCTGCGCAGTTGGACGATGTGGCCTCCACTACGACCATCGAACACCAGAACGATGTAATACGCAGGTTACAGGAAAAAAACGAACAGCTGAATCAGTCGGCCAGCCGATCGGAACTTACCGCCATACTGACTTCGGCTTTTCTGACCATTATATCCCTGCTCGCCGTTTCGCTGTATAGAAATAATCAAATCAAGCTGCGAACCAACGACTTGCTGAAGACCAAGAACAAAGAATTGGAAAGCGCTCGCGATTCGGCAATCAGTGCCATGAAGGCCAAAGCAAATTTCCTTTCCACGGTAACTCATGAACTCCGAACCCCGTTATACGCGGTTACCGGACTCACCCATTTGCTCCTTGAGGAAAGCCCGGCAGAGCATCAAAAGGAACACCTGAGATCGCTGAAGTTCTCCGGAGACTATCTCTTAAACTTCATCAATGATATCCTGCAGCTCAACAAGATCGATGCGGATAAGCTCGAGCCACTCAAGGTGGAATTTAAAATCCGTAAGGTGGTTTCCGATGTGATCGACTCACTGAAAACCAATGCAAAGGAAAACAATACCGAAGTGCGTCTGCACTGCGATCCCAAAATACCGGCTAATCTTCTCGGAGATCCTCTGAAGCTGTCGCAAATTTTCATGAACCTGATCGGGAATGCGATTAAATTCACCAAGGATGGAAAGGTTGACATTCATTGCAAATGCCTGGAGAAGAAAGACGACACGATTCGACTGAGCGTAGAGGTGAAGGATACCGGCATTGGTATATCTGAAGCGCAGCAGCGGAAGATTTTCGAGAGTTTCGAACAGGGATCCGTACAGATCAACCGCGAATATGGAGGAACCGGACTTGGCCTCACCATTGTTCGCAGCCTGTTGGGGCTTTTCAATTCGGAAATAGAACTGGAGAGCGAGCTCGGGGTGGGAAGTAATTTCTTTTTTGAGATCGAACTCGGTTTGGACCCAAGTCTGGAAGAAGCAAAACAACAAGAGGCGGTAGCAGAAGAAGAATTCTCCTTCAAGGGACTACACGTTCTGGTGGTGGAAGACAATAAAATCAACCAGGTGATTACCAAGAAGATGCTGGCCAAGAAGGAAATTACCTGTGATATCGCCAATAATGGAAATGAAGCCATCGAAGCCGCACGTTCCCATACCTACGACCTGATTCTAATGGACATACACATGCCCGGAATCAGCGGCGAAGAGGCAACCATACAGATCCGTAAATTCGACGACAAAATTCCGATCATAGCACTGACCGCTATTTCCATGGACGACAGTGTGGAGAGCTTCTACAAATCAGGTTGTAATGCGGTGGTCACCAAACCCTTCAAGCCGGATGTATTCTACGGTGAAATCAGCAAACAGATTTCGAGTCGTCAGGAGGCCTGAGGGGATAACAACCGATTGATCACATTTCTGAGTACGGATTCGCCATCCCAGAGTGCCCGGTGTCGAACCGGCAAGTAATACAGGGATTTCAATCCTTTGTTCACCAGTCTCATATAGTCCTTTTGGGTGGTCAGTTGCCAGTCCGTACGCGTGAATTCCCGGATTTCACCCTCCTTAAAGCTATGGTGGTCCGGATACTGAAAATGTCTGTAGTCGAGTTCCAGTGTTCTCAGGTATTCTTGTAATGGTGCAGGATTCGCAATACCCGTAACCAAAGCACCGCTTCCCTTACTGAGGACTCCCCAATTGGCCTTACCCTGAGCACCTATGGGTCCTTCGCCGTATTCCAGCGTGCAAAATACCAGTTGCTGATGCTTCTCAAGGCAGAGTCGTTTTCTCAACTCCTCCCCTTCCGCGCTTGTGAGATCCGGGGGGCACTTGGTAATGACTACCGTTTGGGCTGCTGCGGCCCTGGATCTCAGGTCCCGCAATCTGCCCGCCGGTATCAGCTTATCCTCGGTATACAAGCTGTCGTAGGAGGTGAGCAGCAAAATCTCATCAGGCCTAATCCTCCGGTGTTGCATGGCATCGTCCAGCAGAATTAAATCCAGTGGCATGCGCGATTGGAGTTCGGCTGCACCCCGGACCCTGTTTTCATCCACCGCCAGGGGCACTTCGGGAAAATTGGTGTGAATCTGCATGGGTTCGTCCCCTATATCGGTGGCCAGGGAATCCGGGCCTGCCATAAGAAACCCGCGACTCCTTCTTCCATACCCCCTGCTCAGGACCGCTACGCGACAGTCCGAAGGAACAAGCGTCAATAAGTACTCCACCATCGGAGTCTTCCCGGTACCCCCCAGGCCTAAGTTGCCGACGCACAAGGCAGGGACGGCCAAGGAAAACGAGGAAAGCAACCCCCGGTCGTACATCCAGTGCCTCAGGCCCAGTATTCCTCCGTATAGCCAGGAAAGCGGCAGGAGCCATCGCCCCAGCCCCTTGGTTTTGTTATACATTTGTCAATCCCAATTATGCGCATATGAAGGTACAACAGTTGATGGACATCCTTGAGGAATGGGCGCCACTGTCGCATGCAGAAGAATTCGATAACATCGGCTTGCTGGTCGGATCACCCGATATGGATGTAACCGGTATACTGGTCTCACTCGACTGCACGGAGGCCGTGGTGGATGAGGCCATCCATTGTGGGGCCAATGCGATCATTAGTTTCCACCCAATCATTTTCAAGGGGATCACTCAGTTAACCGGTAAGAGTTATGTAGAACGGGTGGTCATGAAGGCGATCCGAGCCGAGATCGCCATCTACAGTATGCACACCTCACTGGATAACGCACCTCACGGAGTAAGTGCCCGGATGGCGACAGCTCTTGGATTAATCGGTCAAAAGGTCTTAATACCTAAGGATAAGCAGCTTCTGAAACTGGTAACCTATGTTCCGGAAAATTCATTGGAGGAGGTGCGTCAGGCACTTTTCCGGGCCGGAGCCGGTGAGGTGGGACAGTACCGGGAGTGTAGTTTCGAAGTGGAGGGTACCGGAGGATTCAGGCCTTTACCCGGATCACAGCCTGCCCAGGGTGAGGTAGGACAGAGATATACGGGTAAGGAAATCCAACTCAACGCGGTATTGGACCGCTCGAAAGAACATCATGTCGTACGGGCATTGAAAACCAGCCACCCCTATGAGGAAGTAGCCTACGAGGTTTACCCCCTGCGGAACTCGCGTCCCGACCTGGGCCTGGGCATTCGTGGGGAACTGCAGGAACCCCTTTCGGAAGAAACCCTGATGCACAAGCTCAAAGAGGTATTCGGCACACCAGGTATAAGGCACAGCGCCCTACTGGGGAAACCCGTGAGTCAAGTGGCGGTGCTGGGAGGCAGTGGAGCTTTTGCCATTCCGGCAGCCATAGGCTCAGGATGCCAGGCTTTAGTGACCGCCGATCTGAAGTACCATCAATTCTTCCAGGCCGAGGAGAAAATACTCCTCATCGATATTGGACACTATGAAAGTGAGCAGTATACAAAAAACCTGATACAGGAATATCTTCAGGAAAAAATTCATAATTTTGCCGTCACTTTGTCGAA
The DNA here is from genome assembly GCA_964552195.1 of uncultured Flavobacteriaceae bacterium. Taxonomy (GTDB): domain Bacteria; phylum Bacteroidota; class Bacteroidia; order Flavobacteriales; family Flavobacteriaceae; genus CAZKAP01. Next base: position 375,416 of record CAZKFM010000002.1, on the reverse strand, counting down.
AGTCAGAACAAATCCAGTCTTTTATTTTTAGTGTATGGCCAAACAGAAAGAGACCACAGTTGAAGACAAACTGCGTGCCCTGTACGATCTGCAGCTCATCGATTCACGAGTCGATGAAATCCGCAGCGTAAGGGGAGAGCTTCCACTGGAGGTTGAAGACCTGGAGGACGAGGTATTAGGTCTCAAAACACGGGTGGAAAAGCTCAAAGGCGAACTGGAAAACGTCAACTACGAGATCACCGCCAAGAAAAACATGATTGAGGAGTGTAAGACCCTGATCAAGAAATATGCGGAACAGCAAAAGAATGTCCGTAATAACCGCGAATACAATTCCTTGAGTAAAGAGATCGAATTTCAGGAACTGGAAATCGAACTGGCTCAGAAGAACATCAAGGAATTTAAGGTCCAGATCGACCAGAAGAAGGAAGTGATCAACGAAACCAAGGAAAAGCTTTCTGAGCGAGAGGCTCACCTGAAGCATAAAAAGGCCGAACTGGAAGACATATTAGCCGAAACCGCTAAGGAGGAAGAAGCCCTGATCAAGAAGTCGGGAGAATTTGAGAAACAGATCGAAGAGCGCCTGGTTAAGGCCTATAAGCGAATTCGCAGCAATGTCAAGAACGGTCTGGCTGTAGTACCCGTAGAGCGCGGGGCCTCAGGTGGATCATTCTTTACCATACCCCCTCAGATTCAGGTAGAAATCGCCTCCCGCAAGAAAATCATAACCGATGAGCACAGTGGACGCATCCTGGTAGACCCGGTTCTTGCCGAAGAGGAGCAGGAGAAAATGCTGGCCATGTTCCAGAAACTCTAATCCCGATCTCCTTACTGTAATTAGCTTGCTTTTACGGCCTTAGGTGACTGAATGAGGCCGAGCATAAAATCCTCTACCTCTGCAGAGTCCCAGCGATTCTCAATATCCGGCAGAGATAGCACCTTTCTCATCAGTGCATTTTGGCGGTCACCTTCCTTAAGTGCCTCGCTGTACGGCTCGTTGCTGAAGGTAACCCGACTGTAGGCCGGCACCCATAATTCCGGGTATTTCTCAGAGAATCTTCGCTCGATTCTCTTCTGTAAAAGGAATTCAGGATCTGCCGTTCGGGTGCTCATCTCCTCGAAATTTCGGTAGCTGAGCTCGGCAATGGCGTCGGCATTGGGTTTTCTAGACTCCTGATATTCTGTAAATATGGCTTCCCAGTCGTCTCCATACTGATCGCAAAGCTGGTCCAGCACATATATGTCTTCGAAACCTGCATTCATGCCCTGTCCGAAGAAAGGGACGACGGCATGAGCCGAATCTCCAACCAGGGCTACCTTATCCCAGTAGGTCCAAGGGTAACACTTCATGGTAACCAGGGCGCTGGTCGCATTGTCGAAGAAGCAGGTCGTCAGATTTTCGATGTCCTTGCGGACATTGGGGAAATATTCCTTAAAAAACTTCTTCGCTTCTTTTTTGGTCGTTATGTTCTCGAAAGACTGCTTCCCTTCATGAGGGAGAAACAGGGTACAGGTAAAGCTTCCATCGGTATTGGGCATCGCTATCAGCATGAATTTGCCCCGGGGCCATATATGAAAGGTATGCTTGTCTAATTTGTGACTGCCATCGGGATTCGGAGGAATGGTCAATTCCTTGTAGCCGAGTTCGATAAAATGTTGTGAATAGTTGAACCGACTCCTGCGCTGCATTTTGTGTCGTACCCGTGAAAACGCCCCGTCGCATCCAAAAATGCGATCGTAGCCATATTCCTTCCATGCGCCTTTTTCCGTTTCACCTGTATAGAGAGTCGCGGAAGGCAGGTCAACGTCCCATACCTTCTCGTTAAAAAAGAAATTTGCTCCTGCCTCCTCGGCCAGGTCAATCATCCTTCTGTTCAACAGGCCCCGGGATATGGACCAGATAGCTTGACCCTCAGACCCATAGGGCTGTTCGTACGGGTCACCCTCGATGGGATGCATGGTGCGGGAATACAGAGGTATGGCAATCTCCCTTACTCGATCGGCCAGTCCAACTTGTTCCAGTGCCTGCCAACCCCGAGTTGACATGGCCAGATTTATGGATCTTCCTGAAAACTCAACGGTACGTATATCGGGTCTGCGGTCGAAGATATCCACCCGGTGTCCTCTTCTGATCAGATAAACGGCCAGTAGTGAACCTACCAGGCCCGAACCTACGATTGCGATCTTCTGGGGCTTCTGCCCTGCCTGCTCCTCGTATTCCAAATGAAATTTTTTGATCGGCCACAATTTAGAGCTTTTCCCTCACTGGCCTGGTTATTCCGCCTAAAACCGGACAAATTCTCCTTTTTGTTTACTACTTTTACAGTATAGTTAAACAATATACTAAGATTTGCAGAATATCTCCTTTCAACATTGGGATAGGCGAAAGAGAGCCACTTTCTTGAATTCACTCTCAGGGTATCGCATGGCGTATATGATAGGTACAGGGGATTCGTCGGAATCCGCTAACCTGGCCATTTTCAATTCGATAAGCCACGTGGGGAGCAACCCTCCCCTGTTAGGCCTGATCTTCCGACCGTTAACCGTAGAAAGACATACCTACGACCTGATCCATAAGCATCGGCAGCTTACCATCAATTCCGTACCCCTGGAGCGCATACGGGATGCCCATGCCACTTCTGCCAAATACCCGGCGGGAATATCCGAGTTCGGGGCAGCCTCTCTGACACCGGTATTCCGAGAAGGGTTCCAGGCCCCCGGAGTGGAGGAGAGTCCCGTTCGCATAGGTTGCAGCTACAGCGGGGAATACCTGATCCCTGAAAACAACTGCATTTTCATGACTGTGAAGATCGAGTGGGTCGAATTACCCGAGGACTCTGTCAGCGAAGATGGATTCATCGATCATCCCAAATTGGGAAACGCCGGTGTCATAGGCCTGAATTCCTATTACCAGGGTACACTCAGGGAGCGCCTGGGTTATGCCCAACCCGGAGAGCCCATTGAACCCCTGCCCGATGGCTCATAAGAAGCCCAACTTGCCTACCAAGGTCTGCCCGGTTTGCCAACGACCTTTCAGCTGGAGGAAGAAATGGGAGAAAAACTGGGACGACGTAATCTATTGCAGCCAGCGCTGCCGCCAAAACAAAGGAACATGCAATTGATATGGTTTCGGAATGATTTGCGTACGGACGATCACGAGTGGCTATCCAAGGCCGATCGTCATTTGCCCCTGGCCGGAGTCTACTTCTTCGACCCCAGACAATACGAAGAAACCCCCTGGGGTTTTCCAAAAACCGGGCCTTACCGGGGAAACTTCATACGAGAGAGCGTCCACGCATTGAGAGAGGCTCTGGGCGAGCTCGGGATACCTCTACTGGTCTTTCACGGGAAACCCGAAGACGTTCTTCCCGAGTTAACCCGGGAGCTTAAGGTCAGCCACATCCTTTTTCAGAAAGAGTGGACCGCCGAAGAGAAGGATGTCGAGAATCGGTGTAAGGAGGGCTGTGACCCCAACCTGAAGTGGATGTCCGCGTACCAACAGTTTCTCTTTCATCCCCGGGATATCCCTTTTCAGCAATTACGGGATCTACCGGATGTTTTCACCGCTTTCCGCAAGGTTTGTGAGAAACAGTCCCGCGTGCGGGATCTTTTTGCGATTCCAGAACCCTGGAAGCAGGATCTGAACGGGCTACCTGAGACCGGGATACCTTCCCTGGAGGAGCTGGGACTACAACCAATAACTACCGATCCCCGCAGCGCGTTCCCCTTTAGAGGCGGTGAAAAGGCGGGACAGCAACGACTGCGAGAATATTTCTGGGAAAACCACTCCCTGAGCACCTATAAGAAGACGCGAAATGGCCTGCTGGGCACCGATTACAGCAGTAAATTCTCGGCTTGGCTGGCGATAGGGGCCCTTTCGCCGCGCAGGATCTATTGGGAGGTAAAAGAATATGAAAAATCCGTAGTGAGAAACCAGGATACCTACTGGATGGTATTCGAGCTGATCTGGAGAGATTACTTCAAGTATGTTTCCATGAAGTACGGCAACGCCATTTTTCAATTAGGAGGTATCCTGAACAAAGATTATGAATGGTATATGGATCCAAAACAGTTCGAGGAATGGACTCAGGGCCGAACCCGGGAACCCTTTGTCAATGCCAATATGAAGGAATTGGCTGCCACAGGCTGGATGAGTAACCGGGGGAGGCAAAATGTAGCGAGCTACTGGTCAAAAGAGCTTTGGCAAGACTGGAGAATAGGAGCATCCTGGTTCGAGAGCCTGCTTATTGATTACGATGTGCACAGCAACTGGGGAAACTGGATGTATAATAGCGGAGTCGGGAATGACCCCAGGGACCGCAAATTCAATATTCGCATGCAGGCGGATAGATACGATGCCAAAGGATGGTTCAGAAACACCTGGTTGAACGATGCCTAAACTCCGACTCATACTGGGCGATCAGCTCAACGAAAATCACAGCTGGTTCAGCCAGCCAACCGAAACTGCAGAATACCTGATGGTCGAACTGAGACAGGAAACCGACTACGTACTGCACCACGTGCAGAAAGTATGTGGATTTTTTCTGGCCATGCGGAATTTCTCTGAGCGGCTTTCCAAGAGCGGCTTTCGGATCCACTACGTGCCCATTACCGACGAGAAAGCCCGTTGGGACCTGAAAAGGTTGGTGTTGTATTATACCGAGCTGACCGGTGCCGACACCTTCGAGTATCAGGAGCCCGACGAGTACCGTCTCGATCTTCAGCTCAAGGAGATCGCCGATGCCCTGTCCATTTCGTCCTCAGCCTGTTCCACCGAACACTTTCTATCCGAGCGCGGGGAACTTGCCGAGTTGTTCCGGGGTAAAAAACGCCTGCTTATGGAGACCTTTTACCGGCATATGCGAAAGCGTTACCACATCCTGATGGAAGGGGAACAGCCGGAGGGTGGTAAATGGAATTACGATCAGCAAAACCGGAAGAAATGGAAGGGCGACCCGCCCGTACCCGCGTTTCCCTCTTTTGCACACCCACTGCACCACCTGCTAAAAGAAATGGACGAGGCCGGGGTAAAGACTTTCGGACAGGTGCCGGAAAAGGGGCTTGACTTACCCGTGAACCGGGACGAATCCCTGGTCTGGCTCGACCACTTCTGTCAGCACCTGCTACCCTGGTTTGGAGACTATCAGGATGCATTCGCCGCAGGTGAACCCTACCTGTTTCATTCCCGTATTTCATTTGCCCTGAACGTAAAGATCCTCTCCCCTCTTGAGGTTATCGATGCCGTACTAAATGCCTACCGGGAACGAAGCGGAAAGATTCATATCTCGCAAGTGGAGGGGTTCATCCGGCAAATCCTGGGATGGAGGGAATTTGTGCGCGGCCTGTACTGGAAGGAGATGCCTGGTTATAAAGAGCTCAATGCGCTGGACAATCACAGGCCGCTACCCGAATTCTTCTGGACTGGCGAAACACGAATGAACTGCATGAAGCAATCCGTGGGGCAGAGCCTGGAACTGGCCTATGCCCACCACATCCAGCGCCTGATGGTCATCGGGAACTTCGCTCTTCTTTATGGCTGCGAGCCTGCTGAGGTTGATGCCTGGTACCTGGGGGTTTATGTGGATGCCATCGAATGGGTACAACTCCCTAATACCCATGGTATGAGCCAGTGGGCCGATGGGGGTATCATGGCCACCAAGCCCTATGTTTCCTCGGCCAATTACATCTCCAAGATGGGGGATTACTGCAAAGGGTGTTCCTATAAGCCTAAAAAGAAGCTGGGAGAGGATGCCTGTCCGTTCAATTCCCTGTACTGGAACTTCCTGTCCACCCACGAGGACAAACTCCGCAAAAATCCCAGGATGAGCATGATGTACAACCTGCTCGATAAACTTGATCCTGATGAGCGTGCTGAACTGGAAACTCAGGCAAGTCAGTATTTCTCCAAACCGGAATCCCTTTAGGGCGCTAACCCAAATATTCCGGGACAATCCTATTGTCGTCGGGATGAGAATTTTGCGAAAGATAGTAGGCATAACTCTCCTTCCGAGAGGAGACTATTTTCACCAACTTTTCATTGACGTAGTGCAGGGCTACCCCATCGTCACAAGCCCATCCCTCATTCAGTTCACCGGATCCAATCAGTTCGTGATAGGCCTGCCGCCTGAGGTTCTCACTGTCGTAATGCGGACAAAAACTCCCCTTTAAGAAACCCAGTCCGGCCAGACCTGAGAGACGTTTGGGAATGGAATCGGTCAGCCCTCCCTAAAACCAGCAGATGCCCCCTGCACTGATTCCCGATAAGATAATTCCCTGTTCATAGGCCTTCTTTAACAGGGCATCCAGGCCCCATTCCTTCCAGATGACCAGCATATTCCGGGTATTTCCCCCGCCGACGAAAAGTATATCCCTGGTGAGCAAAAATTCCTCCATGGAATCGGTATGCCCGGCGAAAAGACTCAGGTGACTGGGTTCGCAAGCCATGCGATCGAAGCACTGGTAAAAGGCATCGATATACTCCTTGGCATCACCGCTTGCGGTGGGAATAAAACAGATCTTCGGATTGTCCTGCTCAGATTGACTCAAGACGTATTCGTCCAGAAGAGGATTATCCGGTTCATCTGAAAAACCTCCTCCACCGAGGGCGATGATCTGTTTTCTCATAACGCTTTCATCTTTTCTTAGTGGTTAGCTGAAGGTACGCATACGACTGGAAAATCAGCGTTAATCGGTGCCCGGTATTTCATTCCTGCCCGGTATCCGAATTGATTCCCAGTGAGTAAGGATAGACGGACAGCATCAAGATCGAAGGAATTGACCGTAACTGACACTACACTTCAGAGCGGGTTAAGGCCCGTATAGCCAGAGTTGACAACAAAATATTTCCCATCTACCCACAGATAGCAAACTTTGTTTAGGACCCATGAAACCGGACCGTGGCAAAACAGATGCGTCCCTTGCAACCTACATATCGCAGCAGTAGTGCTTACTGCAGCCTTACCTATTGGGGAATGTTTATAATCTTTCTCCTGGGAGGACTGTTTGCAGCCCGGGCCCAGTTCGTGCTCAAGGCCCCCACCGATAGCGATCAGCACAACTTCCGTTGGTACGAGGCTTCCTCACCCGATGAGGTACTGGGCACGGAATTTTACCTGGAAGTTACGGAGCCCGGAGTATATTACGCCACCTTCGATGGTACGCTGTGCGGATCAAATTCTACCGGATACTTCATTCTGGTTCGCTGTGGAAGTCCGGATAACGAAGTAACCCTGGATATCCGTCAATGGGCCGAAACCGGCTCTAATGTGAGCTGGACGCCCGAGGTCAACGGTAATCCGAGAAGTCCTACTGTAATTGCCACAGAAGAGGTAGTGACCTATCGGGCGACCATCGAAAAAGCCGGAAATCAGTTCACATCCCCGAAATTTACGGTGGCCTGTCTTTCCCAGTCCGCCCGTCTCACCGATGACCAGATTATCCTCTTTGAAGACCAATCCGAGGCATTCAGCGTAACCGCGAACGACCTGGACGTGCCCGAATCCGGATCGCTGAACCATACTCAACCCGGATACGGGAGCCTGGAGTGGTCCAACGGCGGTTCCCCCAACGATCCGCGGGACGACCGTTTCACCTATACGCCGGACACCGATTACAACGGCACGGATGCATTCACCTACACCATTTGCAATGCCTCGGGAGACTGCAGTACGGCCCGGGTAACCCTGGATATCCTGCCCGTGGTGGACGCAGTGGACGACATGGAAGTGGCTCCGATGAATACGGTCATTGACATACGGATACTGGCCAATGACAATGATTTCCGGGACGGAGACGGGATTACCTTTACCCTGCCCGCCTCGGGCTCACTGAATCTGAATGGGCAAGACAGCCCGGAGGTAATCGTCGATGACTACTTCAGCTATACCCCCAGTACCGATTTTACGGGTACGGATACCTTCTCCTATACCCTCTGCGACGACAAAGGGCACTGCAGCACAGCCCAGGTTACTTTGGTGCTCACCCCGCTTTACGATGTTGAACTGGACAGTGACGACGATGGGATAGCCGACATCTTCGAGGACCTCAACCTCGATGGCGATAATGATCCTGCAACCCAGCCCACCGATACGGACGGAGATGGTTTCCCGGACTACCTGGACATCGACAGCGACAACGACGGTATACCCGACAATGTGGAGGCCCAGGAGGTCTACGAGTACTATCCCCCTTCAGGCAACGACCTCAACGACAATGGCATGGATGATGCCTACGAATTCGATGAAATTCTGGGGCTGACTCCCGTGGATTCCGATCAGGACGGCTTTCCGGATTATGTAGATGAAGATAGCGATGACGACGGCATACCGGATAAGATCGAAGGACATGACTGGAACATCAACGGCTCTGCGGATACGGCCATGTTCCTGATGGACACCGACCGGGACGGACTCGACGACGGCTACGAAGGTGAAAACGTAAACGATACCGACCCGAATGACGAATTCGACGATCCCGCTACCGCTTTGATGGACCTGGACACCGATGGGCTTCCCAATTTCCGGGACCCGGATGACGATGGGGATAACATTCCGACAAATCGGGAAGACACCAACGGCAACGGTATCTTCACGGACGACGATTTCAATGCCAACCAGATCCCCGATTATCTGGATCCCCTACAACCCGACAGCGGGGACGACCTAGAGGTATTCAATGTAGTTACCCCCAATAATGATGGCATACACGATGTACTGAAAATCAAAAACATAGAGAAGTTCCCCAACAATAGTATCCGCATTTTCAACCGCTGGGGAAGGCTGGTATTCTCGACCCGTTCGTACAATACGGCCGGCAACGTATTCGATGGCACCTCCCAGGATCAGATGACCCTCAATACGCCCAGGAAACTGCCTACCGGAACCTATTTCTACATACTGAATTACACCAATAGCGAACAACTGGAACGAACCCTTACCGGATACATCTATGTGAACCGTTAATCCTAATCCCCGCGCGATGAAGCTCTCCACCGATTACATATGGACTCTGTTACTGTTTTGCTTTGCCCTGAGCCTACAGGCGCAGCAAAACGTACAGTTTACCCAATACCTCTTCAATCCCATGTATATTAACCCGGCTTATGCGGGTTCGCGCGAGGTCTTGAGCATTTCGGCCATGCACCGCTCCCAGTGGGTGGGACTCGATGGCGCACCGGAGACTTCGACCCTGAATCTGAATTCACCGGTGGGATATTCAGGGATGGGCATGGGGTTCAGTGTAGTACGGGATCGAATCGGTCCGACTTCCGATACCTTCGTGGATCTCGATTTTTCGTATCAGATCCAGGCTGGCCCTACCTCCTTTATCAACTTCGGCTTCAAGGCCAGCGGACAACTCCTGAACATCAACTTCGACGATCTGAACCAGGACAACACGGGAGGGGTCAGTAATCCAGATCCCCTGCTTCAGGCCGGCAACCAGAATACCTTCTCACCCAACGTGGGGGTCGGAGTATTCTATTTCTCGGATCTGTTTTATCTCGGGCTTTCGGCCCCGCGCATATTGGAAACCAAACACTTCGACTCCTTCGCACTGACCACGACCACCGAGGCCGTCAACCTGTATCTCATGTCCGGATACGTATTCGAATTAAGGGATGGGGCAAAGATCCGGCCATCCATACTTACGCGTGCCGTGGAAGGATCCCCACTTCAGGTAGACCTCACGCTCACAGTCCTATACTGGGATAAAGTGATGCTGGGAGCCAATTACCGCCTGCAATCGTCGGTAAGCGGAATGGTGGGCTTCCGCCCTGCACCGGAAATGCTTATCGGACTCACTTACGAAAGGGACAGCACCCCCCTGGGCGGGCTGACCTTTAACGATGGCTCCTTTGAAATTGTTTTGAGATACGATTTCGTAAATCGCTATGGGAAGAAGTACAAGTTCTTCCGCTTCTTCTAGATCGCAGCTAGTCCGGGTATTTCACTATTTGAGTATACCATCCACTATACCGTATTCCACGGATTCTTCAGCTCCCATCCAGTAATCGCGGTCGAAGTCCTTCATGACCTTCTCATAGGGCTGTCCGCAGTTCTCCGACAATATACGTGCGCCAATCTCTTTGATTTTGACGATCTCCCGGGCCTCTATTTCGATATTGGAGGCCTGACCTCGAGCGCCACCACTGGGCTGATGAATCATCACCCGGGCATGTGGTTGTATGAAACGACGGCCTTTGGCTCCTACGGAGAGCAAAATGGACCCCATGGATGCAGCCAGACCCGAACAAACCGTGGAAACTGGGCTTTTGATCTGAACGATGGTATCATAGATGGAGAAACCCGAGGTAACATAACCTCCCGGGCTGTTAATAACCAGTTGAATTTCGTCGTTGTTAAGGGAGTCCAGATAGAGCAACCGGTCCACCGCGTGCTTGGCGGATTCGTCGTCTACCATTCCCCAAAGGAATACCTTCCTTTGTTCCAACAATTTACCATCTATGGATTCCTGTACTTTGTTCGAGTTCATGTGAGGATACTTATTTGAGGTCTAAAATTACCAATTTCCGGGCTATGGAATTGCGATCTTATTCGCCAGGCCTATACTTAAGAGAATTTTAAGGCGTTAAACCTATAAAATCGTAACCCGTAAAGATACGCATTATCAAAGTCAGATTCCAGCAGTATCCATAGGGTAGATTAAAACTAAATTACGCTGAATGGTCGTTCCGGGTATTCGTAATATCCCGGTCCGACCTGTACTGAAATATAACCCATACGAGAAAACTATATGCCTATGACGTAAGACAGAAAATCAACCTCTGATCCGCACAGATCAGGACTACATCGGCAATAATGAACAGACTGCTACTCCGATTGAATGCTTACCTGAGGGTACTGAGTATAATCGGCTTCGTGCTGTACACCTCCGGATCTGCCGCACAGTCGGCCATCGATTCCGGCGTCACCTTTCAATGGTCAGACGTGCAGAACAACACCTCTCAGCCGGCCACTATTGAGAGTATTACCATCAACGGGGATGTATTTGTCAACTTCGTAGTCCCTTCGGGTTACTCTATGGTACGAGTGGGCCCGGACGGACATAACCAAAATTCCATTCGAAGAAACGGATCAACCGTTATTTCAGGAAGCAATAACGGCACTTGGAACTCCCGTGCCCTGGCCGCATTTCAGGACCCTAATCTCAATCACTACTTCACTTCCAACCAAAATGGCCGTAGCATTTGCGATGATTTCGGTGCTGCCGCCACCACAGATTCCCAGTCTCAGGCACTGTATTACTCTCCTCCCATCCCAGCTACCCAGAATGGGGTAATCGCCATCACCGAGAGACACGCTAATAATTGTATATATGTAGAACTGTATGGGACTCCCCCGGGTGGAAGCAGCACGCAACTGCTCGGGAATACCTTCGTTAACCCCTGGTCCGGTGGCCAAACCACTACCAATCTTACCCCACCTGCAGGTAATGCCGAATATTGGTTGAGTGACAGAAGAATGGAGTCGGGTAATGCAGGAATTGCTCTCTTTTACCTTTCAGAAATCGTGACCCCCGGTTCGGAGATAACGGAGGTTCGAATGATTGCTACCACTGTCGATCACTTCGACGGTAAATTCTTTATCCTACAGGAGTACGCCCAGGACGATATGACCTACGCGACCCCCTATGAAACGCCTTTCAGCGGAAATGTGGGTGATAACGATCCCGTACCCTTAGGTTCAAATTATACCCAGCTCTCCAACGTTTCCAATGGATCATTGAGTTTCAGCTCCAATGGTGGATTTACGTATACTCCGGACAATGGATTTTCCGGGACAGCTAGCTTCGAATACGAGGTGTGTCTACCCGCTCCGAATACCTCCTCCTGTAGCAGGGCCCAGGTGGTGATCACTGTAAATCCGGATGGCACACCGGACGCAGCCGACGACTCCTTCGCGGTTTCGGAAGATTCCTCAGGGAATAACCTAAACGTTCTGGCCAATGATTCTTTTGATCCGGATGGCGCACCGACATCGGGTGTGGCGATATCCCTGGTAACGCCTCCTTCAAATGGTACCTATCAGCTGGATGACAACGGTACCTCCAATCCCTTGGACGATTTTATCATCTATACCCCGGATCCCGGATTCAACGGGCTGGACACCTTTGTGTATTCCATAACCGATCAGAATGGCACCCCGGACAATGCGGCGGTAGGCATAACCGTGAGCCCGGATGACCCGTCCAATGATGGACCCACGGCCATGAATGATGCCCTGTCCGTAGACGAAGATTCTTCGGACAACGCCTTGAATGTACTCGCCAATGACCTATTCGGTGACGACGGTCCGGGTACCACTCAGGCCATGACCATTACCGGAGCGCCAGCCAACGGATCCGCAACGGTCAACGACAACGGTACCCCTACAGATCCTACCGACGATTACATAGACTACACACCCAACTCAAATTTCAACGGATCGGATTCCTTTACCTATCAACTGGTGGACGCCGACGGCTCGGCAGATACGGCTACGGTATCCATCACTGTGAATGCCGACGACCCTACCATAGACGGCCCAACGGCTGAGGACGACAACTACAGCTTTCCGGAAGACAGCGGTTTCCAAACGCTTAGCGTGTTGGATAACGACAGCTTCGGAGGGGATGGCCCTCCAACGGCCGTGGCCATTACGATCATAACCCCGCCTGATCATGGTTCGGTCTTGGTAAATAACAATGGAACTTCAGGAAATGCTACTGATGATTACTTGGAATACCTCCCCAACGCCAACTTCAACGGGTCGGATCAGCTGGTCTACCGACTGGTCGATGCCGATGGTAACTCCGATACGGCTCAGGTTTATTTGAACGTAATACCCGATTCTCCAAATAGTGACCTGCCAGTTGCGAATGCTGACAACTTTGTCGTTACAGAAGATACCTCTGATAATATTTTGAATGTACTCTCCAATGACGATTTTGGACCAGACGGACCGGGCAGCAGCGTCGCCATAAGCGTAACCACGGGGCCTGCCCATGGAACGGTCGTGGTGAACGACAACGGAACCCCTTCCGATCCTACGGATGACTACCTCACCTATAGCCCGAATCCAAACTACAACGGCACCGATTCCCTCACTTACACACTGCAGGACAGCGACGGTTCTACGGATTCGGCACAAGCCAGTATCTTAATTACCCCGGACAACCCCGCAGCAGACGGTCCTCAGGCCAGTGACGATAGCTATACGGTAGGCGAAGACAGCAGTGATAATGCATTTCCGGTATTGACCAACGACAGTTTCGGAAACGATGGTCCAGGCTCCTCCGTGGCGATCAGCATCACGGTAGCGCCCGCGAACGGATCTGCCAGCGTCAACGATAACAACAGTCCATCGGACCCCACCGACGATTTTATACAGTACACCCCGACCGGCGACTTCAACGGTGCGGATTCCCTGACCTACCGTTTAGTGGATGCAGATGGTTCCTCCGCGACGGCCGTGGTGACCATAACGGTCGAACCGGACGATCCCGATACCGACGGGCCTACCGCCAATGATGATGCATTTTCGGTAAACGAGGATAGCACCGGTAACACTTTGAATGTGCTGGCCAATGACGATTTTGGCCCCGATGGACCGGGAACGGACGTAGCCATTAGCATCATGGTCGCTCCTTTGCATGGTACAGCTACGCTAAATGACAATGCCACCGCTTCTGATCCCACCGATGATTTCGTGGAGTACTCGCCCAATGCCAACTTCAATGGAAGTGATTCGCTTACCTATGAACTAGTAGACAGCAACGGAACCACCGATACGGCAGAGGTTGCCATTACAGTGGAACCCGACGATCCCGATGCCGACGGACCTACAGCCAACGACGACGCGTACACGGTAAACGAGGATAGCGAGGATAATGTGCTGGAGGTATTGGACAACGACCTCTTCGGATCTGATGGACCTGGTTCGGCCGCAGCCATTATCATTACGGTAGCCCCGTCCTATGGTACGGCTGTAGTAAATGATAACGCCACAGCTTCCGATCCTACGGATGATTTTGTGGAGTACAGCCCGAATACCAACTTCAACGGCAGCGATTCCTTTACCTATCAGCTCGCCGACGGCAATGGAACGGTAGATACCGCCACTGTTACTATTACTGTTAATGCCGATGACCCGGATGCGGATGGTCCTACCGCCAATGATGATGCCTTCACCGTAAACGAAGACAGTACCGATAACCCCATGCCGGTACTTGCTAACGACAGTTTTGGCGGGGACGGACCGGGTACAACGACAGCGATTACCATCACCTCGGCTCCAACAAATGGCTCGGTAAGTGTAAATACTAACGGAACCATTTCCGATCCGACGGACGATATATTCGAGTATACGCCAGGAGCTAACTTCAATGGCAGCGATACCTTCGTTTACCAGTTGGTAGATGCCGATGGATCTTTTGATACTGCCGTGGTCAATATCAGCGTCAATCCGGATTCGGCGGATGCGGACGGTCCCACGGCCAATGACGATACGTTCTCCGTTAGCGAAGACAGCACGGACAACGCTCTAACCGTTCTGGCTAACGACGACTTCGGTCCCGACGGTCCGGGTACTGCCGTGGCCATCGCGATCACGGTTGAACCGACCAGCGGTAAGGTTATCGTAAACCATAATGGCACACCCGGTGATCCGGCCGACGATTATATCGAATATACCCCCGATGCCAATTACAATGGCAGCGACACTTTTACCTATCAACTCATTGATAGTAACGGTACTACTGATACGGCCACCGTTTCCATCTCGGTAGAACCCGACGCACCCGACGCAGATGGGCCTGTGGCCAATAACGACGCATTCATCATAAACGAGGATAGTAGTGGCAACGCATTGAATGTACTGGCCAATGATGATTTCGGACCCGATGGTCCCGGCACTGCTGTAGCCATTACCATCTCTGTGGCTCCAAACCAGGGTACTGCCAGTGTCAACGATAATGGTAGCCCATCGGACCCCACGGACGATTTTGTTGAATACACTCCTAACGCCAACTACCATGGTAGTGATTCCTTCACCTATCAGCTGGTGGACAGCAATGGTACTATGGATACGGCACAGGTAACCCTTACGGTAAACGCCGATGATCCGCATGCGGATGGACCCATCGCCAATGACGATGCTTTCGTCCTAAACGAGGACAGTTCCGACAACACTTTGGATGTACTGGTCAATGATGACTTCGGTCCGGATGGACCCGGTACGTCCGCAGCCATTACCATCTCCATTGCTCCCAATCAGGGTTCTGCCAATGTAAACAATAACGGAACTCCAGCTAATCCAGCGGATGACTATATCGTATATACACCGAATCCGGACTTCAACGGCAATGATACGCTTACCTATGAGCTCGTCGACAGCAATGGAACGGTGGATACAGCCACTGTGAATATTACCGTCAATGCCGATGATCCGGATGCCGATGGACCCACTGCCAATGAGGATGCATTTACGATAAACGAAGACAGTACAACTAACCCCATGGCAGTGCTCGCCAATGACAATTTTGGCGGAGACGGACCGGGCACGACTGTTGCTTTGAGCATTACCTCAGCACCATCGAATGGTACCCTACAACTAAACGAAAACGGTACTGCCTCAGATCCAACTGACGATTATTTTGAATATACGCCTGATGCCAACTTCAATGGAGGCGATACTTTCGTTTACGAACTGATCGATGCCAATGGCACTTCGGATACGGCAACGGTAAGTATCACCATTAACCCGGATTCTGCAGATGCCGACGGTCCCACGGCCAATGATGACGTATTCTCCGTAACGGAGGATAGCACTACAAACGCATTTAACGTACTGGCCAATGACGATTTCGGTCCTGATGGACCTGGGACGGCAGTGGCTATCACGATCACGGTTGCTCCAACACAGGGTACAGCTGTAATCAATAATAACGGCTCCCCCGTTAACCCGACCGATGACTTCGTCGAGTACACCCCCGATGCCGACTTCAACGGCAGCGACTCCTTTACCTATGAACTGGTCGACAGCAACGGAACTACAGATACCGCAATTGTCACAGTCACGATCAATCCGGATGAACCCGATGCCGACGGACCCACTGCCATTGATGATGCATTTACCGTAGTAGAGGACAGTACGGATAATCCTTTGGATGTGCTGAATAACGACGATTTCGGGCCCGACGGTCCGGGTACTGCCGTGGCCATTACCATAACTGTAGCGCCAAACAGCGGCACGGCGACAGTAAATGATAACGGCACAGTCGGAGATCCCAACGATGACTACATAGATTACACTCCGGATGCTAACTACAATGGCGCCGATACCTTTGCCTATGAGCTCGTCGATAGCAACGGAACCACGGATACGGCTGTGGTCACCATCACGGTCGATACCGATGATCCCGATGCTGACGCCCCCTTAGCAGCCGACGACGCATTCACGGTAAACGAGGATAGCACCGGAAATACCTTTGATGTGCTGGCCAATGACGATTTCGGTCCCGATGGACCTGGGACGGCAGTAGCTATCACGATCACGGTTGCTCCAATACAGGGTACAGCTGTGGTCAATAATAACGGCACCCCCGGTAACCCCACCGATGACTTTGTCGAGTACACCCCGGAGACCCACTTCAACGGGGCAGACTCATTCACCTATGAGCTCGTCGACAGCAACGGAACTGCGGACTCCGCAGTAGTCACGATCACGGTCAATGCCGACGATCCCGATGCCGACGGACCCACTGCAAACGACGATGCATTGACGGTAAACGAGGATAGCACCGGAAATGCATTAAATGTGCTGGCCAATGACGACTTCGGTCCCGATGGCCCCGGAGCAACTGTGGCTATAACGATCACTACTGAACCTACAGGCGGTACAGCCGTGATCAATGACGGCGGAACGGCCACTGATCCCACAGATGATTTCGTCGAGTATACGCCGAACGCCAACTTTAACGGCGGCGACTCCTTCACTTATGAACTCCAGGACAGCAACGGAACTACGGACTCTGCAGTAGTCGCGATCACAGTCAATGCCGATGATCCCGATGCCGACGGACCCACAGCCAACGACGACTCATTTACGATAAATGAGGATAGCACAGATAATACATTAAACGTTCTGGCCAACGACGACTTCGGTCCTGATGGTCCTGGGAACACCATTGCCATTAACATCACGGCTGCACCCTCGAATGGCACAGCCACGGTCAATGACAATGGATCGCCTTCCAATCCCTCTGACGATTTCGTCGTGTATACCCCCGATGCCGACTTCAACGGTAACGATTCCCTCACCTATGAACTCACCGATAGCAATGGAACTACCGATACGGCTACGGTAAGCATCATAGTCGATCCCGACGATCCCGATGCTGATGGGCCTGCGGCCATTGATGACTCATTCACTGTAAACGAGGATAGTACAAACAATCCTCTGGATGTGATGGCCAACGACAACTTCGGATCCGATGGACCGGGGACCGCCATTGCCATCAGCTTTACGGTTAACCCCTCCAACGGCACAGCTTCAGTAAATGACAATGGATCAACTACAGATCCGACGGATGATTTCGTCGAGTATACACCGAACGCCAACTTTAACGGCAGTGACTCGTTCACCTATGAACTCGTCGATAGCAACGGAACTACCAATACGGCGGTAGTCACGATCACAATTAATCCGGACGATCCTGATGCCGACGGACCCATTGCCAACGACGATGCATACTCCCTGGAAGAGGACAGCACGAATAGTCCTTTGGATGTATTGGTCAATGACGATTTCGGTCCAGACGGACCCGGGAACGTTGTGGCAATCCATATCACGGTAGCTCCCTCACATGGTACCGCCATAGTGGACAACAATGGAACAGCAGGAGATCCCACAGACGACTTCGTGGAATATACTCCTGGAGCGAACTATAACGGCGGCGACTCCTTCACTTATGAACTCCAGGACAGCAACGGTTCTATAGATACAGCGACGGTTTCGCTGACCATTAATCCTGACCCTGCTGATGCCGATGGACCTCAGGCTAATGATGACAATGTTCAGGTAACTGAAGACTCCTTGAATGCTCCCATTTACGTGCTGGCCAACGATGACTTCGGACCCGACGGGCCCGGTACCACAGTAGCCATATCCATAACTACCGCACCTGACCACGGTTCAATACTCATTAATGACAATGGAACCGCATCCGATCCTACGGATGATTATGTAGAATATACTCCTGATCCCAACTTCAACGGGTCAGACTCATTCACCTATGAGCTTGTCGACAGCAACGGAACTACCGATACCGCTGCGGTAAACATCAGTGTAGACCCTGATGGTGCCGAAGCCGATGCTCCCACCGCGGAAGACGACGCCTACACTGTTAACGAAGACAGTACCGACAATCCCTTGAATGTTCTGGCCAACGATGACTTCGGTCCGGATGGTTCTGGTACTACAGTGGCCATCTCCATCATGGTAGCCCCTGACCATGGCGTCGCAGCCGTCAACAACAACGGCACCGAATCCGATCCCACGGATGATTTTGTCGAGTATACACCCGATGCCAACTATAATGGTGCAGATGCGTTTACCTATCAGCTCATCGATAGCAACAATACCGCCGATACCGCTGTGGTAAGCATAACGGTCAGTCCAGACGACCCCGATGCCGACGGACCTACAGCCCATGATGATGCATACACGGTAAACGAGGACAGTACAAATAATCCTTTGGATGTACTGGACAATGACGACTTCGGTCCCGACGGGCCCGGTACCACACTAGCCATATCCATCACGGTGGTACCGAGCAGCGGTACGACAACGATTAATGATGGCGGAACGCCTACTGATCCCACGGATGACGTTATAGAATACACCCCCGATACCAACTTCAACGGCAGCGATACCTTCACCTATGAACTGGTCGACAGCAACGGAACTTCAGACTCGGCTGTAGTCACGATCGCGGTCAATCCGGACGATCCTGACGCCGACGGACCTACCGCCAATGGCGATATATTTACCGTAGGAGAGGACAGCACAAATAATCCATTGGATATTCTGGCCAATGACGACTTCGGACCCGATGGTCTGGGAATCACAGTGGCTATTACCATCACATTAGCTCCGACCAGCGGTACCGCTACCGTCAATGATGCCGGATCTCCGGCCGATCCTACCGACGATTTCGTCGAGTACACCCCGGATGCGAATTTCAATGGTTCGGATTCCTTTACTTACGAGCTAACGGATAGTAACGGAACCGAAGACAAAGCCGTGGTTACCATTACGGTCAATTCCGATGATCCCGATGCCGACGGACCCACTGCCAACGACGATGTATTTACCGTAGGAGAGGACAGTGTCGGCAACACATTACAGGTTCTGGCCAATGACGACTTTGGGCCTGATGGATCAGGAAATTCGGTAGCCATTACCATTACAGCTGCTCCGACTAGCGGTACGGCTCTGGTCAATGATGGCGGAACGCCCGGTGATCCCGCCGATGACTATATCGAGTACACCCCTAATGCCCACTTCAATGGCGGCGATACCTTCACCTATGAACTGGTCGACAGCAACGGAACTTCAGACTCGGCTGTAGTCACGATCGCGGTCAATCCGGACGATCCTGACACCGACGGACCTACCGCCAACAACGATGCGTTTACCGTAGGAGAGGACAGCTCTAATAATCCTTTGGATATTCTGGCCAATGACGACTTCGGACCCGACGGTCCGGGCACTACCATGGCCATCACCATAACGGAGACGCCGACCAGCGGTACGGTTACTGTTAATGATGCCGGCTCTCCGGCTGATCCCGCCGACGATTTCGTCGAGTACACCCCAAATACCAACTTCAACGGCAGCGACTCGTTTACCTATGTGCTCGTCGACGGCAACGGGACGACTGCTACGGCAATTGTATCCATAACGGTTTCCGAGGATGATCCCGACGCCGACGGACCCACCGCCAACGACGATGCATTTACTGTAGGTGAGGACAGTATGGACAACGCATTGAATGTTCTGGCCAATGACGACTTCGGACCCGATGGGCCGGGCACAACCATGGCCATCACCATAACGGAAGCGCCGACCAGCGGCACGGTTACTCTTAATGATGCCGGCTCTCCGGCTGATCCCGCCGACGATTTCGTGGAGTATACCCCCAATGCCCACTTCAACGGTAGCGATTCCTTTATGTATGAGCTGGTGGACAGCAATGGAACTACGGATACGGCTGTGGTAACGATCGCGGTCAATCCGGACGATCCTGACGCCGATGGACCCATAGCCAATGACGATGCATTTACTGTAGGTGAGGATAGTGCGGACAACGCACTGAATGTTCTGGCCAATGACGAATTCGGACCCGATGGGCCGGGTACAACCGTGGCCATATCCATAACAGTGACTCCGACCAGCGGTACGACAACGATTAATGATGGCGGCACACCTATTGATCCCGCGGATGACTTTATCGTGTACACCCCGGATGCCTCCTTTAATGGTTCGGATTCTTTTTCGTACGAATTGGTCGACAGCAACGGAACTACCGATACGGCTGTAGTATCCATAACCATAACCGAAGATGATCCCGATGCTGACGGACCCACCGCCAATGATGATGCGTTTACTGTAATCGAGGATAGTACTGGAAATACCCTGGACGTGCTGGACAATGACGACTTCGGACCCGACGGCCCTGGTTCGGCCGTAGCCATAACCATCACGTTGGCACCGAGCAGCGGTACGACTACGATTAATGATGGCGGCACGCCAAGTGATCCGGCGGATGACTTTATTGAGTACACCCCCAATGCCCACTTCAACGGGGCAGACTCGTTTACCTATGAGCTCGTCGACAGCAACGGAACTACCGATACGGCTGTAGTTAGCATTACAATCGATCCCGATGATCCCGATGCTGATGGGCCGACCGCCAATGACGATGCCTACACGGTAAACGAAGACAGTTCGGACAACGCATTAACTGTACTGACCAATGACGACTTCGGACCCGATGGCCCTGGTTCAGCCGTAGCCATATCCATCACGGTGGCACCGAGTAGCGCTACGACTACGATTAATGATGGTGGGACGCCTAATGATCCGGCGGATGACTTTATCGTGTACACCCCTAATGCCCACTTCAACGGGGCAGACTCATTTACCTATGAGCTCGTCGACAGCAATGGAACTACCGATACGGCTGTAGTTACCATTACAATCGATCCCGATGATCCCGATGCCGACGGACCCGCGGCTAACGACGATGCATACACGGTAAACGAGGATAGTTCAGCTAACCCTCTCGACATACTGGCCAATGACGACTTCGGTCCCGACGGCCCCGTCATGGCCGTAGCCATAACCATTACGGAGGCGCCAACCAGCGGCACGGTGTCCATTAATGACAACGGAAGTCCAAACGTTCCCACCGATGACTTTGTCGAGTACACCCCGGATGCCCACTTCAACGGGGCAGACTCGTTCACCTATCAGCTCGTCGACAGCAACGGAACTACCGATACGGCTCTGGTTATCATCACAATCAACCCGGATGATCCCGATGCCGATGGGCCGACCGCCAATGACGATGCCTACACGGTAAACGAGGACAGTTCGGATAACGATTTGACCGTACTGGCCAATGACGACTTCGGACCTGATGGGCCGGGTACGGCGGTGGCCATTACTATCACGACAGCGCCGACCAGCGGTACGGCTTCAGTAAACGATGGCGGTACCGACTCAGATCCGACCGATGATGTCATCCACTATAGTCCCAATCCTGCATTCAATGGAATGGATTCCATTACCTATGAAATCGTTGACAGTAATGGTACGACAGCAACGGCGGTGATCACCATTACGATCAATCCGGACGACCCCGACGCCGACGGACCCACAGCCAATGACGATGCATTTACGGTAATCGAAGACAGTTCGGATAACGATTTGACTGTACTGGCCAATGACGACTTCGGACCCGACGGACCCGGTACGACAGTGGCTATAACCATTACCGTAGCACCCAACAGCGGTACGGCTACAGTAAATGATGCCGGAACGCCTACTGATCCCACGGACGATTTTGTCGAGTATACCCCCGAAGCCCACTTCAACGGTAGCGATTCCATCACCTATGAGCTCGTCGACAGCAACGGGACTACCGATTCGGCCGTGATTACCATTACGGTCAATGCCGACGATCCCGATGCCGATGGACCCATCGCCAATGACGATGCATACACGGTAAACGAGGACAGTACCGATAATCCTCTGGCTGTGCTGGTCAACGATGACTTCGGTCCCGACGGTCCCGGCATGGCAGTGGCCATAACCATCACTGTGGCACCAAGCAATGGCACGGCTACTGTTAATAATGGCGGAACAGCCACTGATCCCACCGATGACTTTATAGAATACACCCCGAATCCTCACTTCAACGGTAGCGATTCGTTCACCTATCAGCTCGTCGACAGCAACGGAACTACCGATTTGGCTCTGGTTAGCATTACAGTAAGTCCGGATGATCCCGATGCCGACGGACCCATAGCTAATGACGATGCCTATGCCGTAAACGAGGATAGTATCGATAATCCTCTGAATATCCTGGACAATGACGACTTCGGTCCCGATGGGCCGGGCACGGCTATAGCCATTACCATCACTATAGCTCCAACCAGTGGCACGGCTACAGTAAATGATAGCGGTACAGCCACTGATCCCGCAGACGACTTCATAGAGTACAGCCCGGACGCGAACTTTAATGGAAACGACAGCATTACTTATGAGCTCGTCGACAGCAACGGAACTACAGATACGGCTGTGGTTACCATCACGGTCAGTCCGGACGATCCCGATACCGATGGGCCGACCGCCAATGACGATGCGTATACGATAAATGAGGATAGCACCGACAATCCATTCAACGTAATAGCCAACGACGACTTCGGTCCCGATGGTCCGGGCTCGGCTGTGGCCATTTCCATCACCGTAGCGGCAGGCAGCGGTACGGCTACAATTAATGATGGCGGAACGCCTGCTGATCCCACCGATGACTTCATAGAGTATACCCCGGATGCCAACTTTAATGGAAACGACAGCATCACTTATGAGCTGGTCGATAGCAACGGAACTACCGATACGGCTGTGGTTACCATAACAGTCGATCCCGACGATCCCGATGCCGACGGACCCACGGCTAACGACGATGCCTACACGGTAAGCGAGGATAGCACAGCTAACCCTCTTGAAATACTGGCCAACGACGACTTCGGACCCGATGGGCCGGGCTCGGCCATAGCCATCACCATCACTATAGCTCCAACCAGTGGAACGGCTACTGTTAATGATGGCGGTACTCCTACTGATCCCACGGACGATTTCGTGGAGTACAGTCCGGATGCCAACTTCAACGGGGCAGACTCATTTACCTATGAGCTCGTCGACAGCAACGGAACTACCGATACAGCCCTGGTTACCATTACGGTCAATCCGGATGATCCCGATGCAGACGGACCCACGGCCAATGAGGATGCCTTTACCGTAGGCGAGGACAGTACAAATAATCCTTTGGATGTACTGACCAATGACGATTTCGGTCCCGACGGGCCCGGTGCGGCCGTGGCCATTACCATCACGGTAGCTCCGACGCATGGTACGGGCAGCGTCAGGGACAACGGAACACCCGATAATCCCTCGGACGACTTTATTGCCTATACCCCAGTTGAAGGTTTCAACGGACCCGATTCCATGGAGTATCAACTCGTGGATAGTAACGGAACTACCGATACGGCTGTGGTTACCATAACAGTCGATCCCGACGATCCCGCCATGGATGGCCCTACGGCTCTTGATGATTCCTATACCCTGACCGAAGACACCTCAAAAGAGGCAAGCGTGCTGGACAACGACGACTTCGGATTCGATGGTCCGGGAACATCGGTCGCCATAACGATTACGGTAGCACCGACGAATGGTACGGCTACGGTTAATGATAACGGTACCCCCACAGATCCTACCGACGACTATATCGACTATACCCCAGATGCCAACTTTAATGGAAGCGACAGTCTGGATTATCAACTGGTGGACGCCGACGGATCGCCAGACACGGCTACCGTCATCTTTACGATTATGCCCGATAGTGCCGATGCTGATGGACCAGACGCCGTGGATGACAGCTATACGATAGAGGAGGATACGCAGAATGCCGTGTTTGCCGTACTGGAGAACGATACCTTCGGCCCGGACGGACCTCCGGTGAGTGTTGCATTTTCGGGTGTAACCGAACCCACGCATGGGGAGGTTCATATTCAGGATAATGGAACCCCGGACGACCCCGTAGACGATTACCTGAGTTATACGCCCGACCTGTTCTTCCGTGGAAGCGATTCATTCGAGTACACCATTATGGACAGCAACGGAACCCTGGATACGGCGACGGTAACCATTACTGTAGAACCGGACACCAATCGTTCGATTTCCATTGAACCGGTGGACCTAATCGTAGACGAGGGCGTGGGAGTCGCAGTAATTACGGTGACCATTAACGGAAGCTTTGTCACCGGACCGACTATCAGCTTCCAGACCCAGGAGGAGACCGCCTCAGCGAATGCGGACTACAAATCGGTCACCGGACAGCACACCTTCCTGGGCACGGATGGTGAAACCTTCCAGATCGAGGTACCGATAATAGACGACGAGGTAATCGAGCCAACGGAGATGCTGAATCTAGTGGTTACCTCCAACTTCCTGAATGCCGGGGAACAGATCGACGGTTCAATCACCATACTGGATAACGACCGCAACAGCAACACGGGTATTACCATAGGAAATACCGATCTGGTGGTCAGGGAAGACGAACTGGTGGCTGAGATTGAGATTTATCTCACCACGGCCGTACAGGACGGATTTTCGGTGAATTACTGTACCGAAGCGATGGACGATTCTACAGACGATAGCCACAATGCCTCAGTAAACGAAGACTACATGCATAAGGATGGCATCCTGACCTTCGCCGGGGAAGCGGGTGAGATGCACATCATCTCCATACCCGTTGTAGACGACGACTTGGTGGAACTCTCCGAACGCTTCCGGGTAGCCATACTGGAGACCTCCTCTCCCCTGGTGACCATTGTTCATCCCCATGGCAACGTGACCATATTGGATAACGACGTCGACACCGATGGGGATACCGTGGCCGATCAGATCGATATCGATGATGACAACGATGGTATCCTGGATACTCTGGAGGGCGATCACACGGTCGATACAGACGGGGATGGGTTCTTCGACAGCATTGACCTGGATTCGGACAACGATGGCATACCTGATAATGTGGAGGCCCAACCGACTCAGGGATATATCCCTCCGTCCGGAAGTGACTCCGATGTGGACGGGCTGGACGATGCCTACGAAGGCTCTGGTGAAGAGGGCGTGACCCCTGAAGACACCGACAGCGACGGTACTCCGGATTACCTGGACGACGACTCCGACAACGATCTGGTCCCCGACGAAAACGAGGGGCACGATGCCAACTTCGACGGACAGGCCGATCGCTCCCTGCTCTTCAGTGACAGCGATTCGGATGGCCTGGACGATGGATTCGAAGGCAATGACCTCAACGATGGGTTCGACCCCAATGATGAGATGGATAATCCCGCTTCCGACCTGCCCAACAGAGATGGAGATGAGGAAGTGAATTACAGGGATGCCGATGACGATGGGGACAGTATAGATACCATCGATGAAGACATTAACGCGAACGGGGACCCCACCGATGATGATCACGATGGCGACGGGTCACCCGATTACCTCGACTTCGACGACACTGACAGTGACGGGGTTCCGGATAACGTCGACATCGACGACGATAATGATGGTATCCTCGACATAGTCGAAGGAGATTCAGACAGTGACATGGACGGATATCCCGACCATCTGGACCTGGATTCGGACAACGATGGCATACCCGACAACGTAGAAGGACAGCCCACCTTCTCCTACACCGCTCCCACCAGTAGCGACTCGGACCGGGACGGGCTGGACGATGCCTATGAAGGCAGCGGAGACGAGGGGGTAACCCCCGAGGATACGGATGACGACGGCATCCCAGACTATCTGGATGAGGACTCAGATAACGATACCGTACCCGACCATAACGAGGGGCACGACCACAACGAGGACGGCCAACCGGATGTACGAACCCGCGGCAACGATACCGACGGCGATGGACTGGATGATGGATACGAAGGAAGTGACAGCAATGACGGATTCGATCCCAACGACGAAATTGACAATCCGGCCTCCGACCTGCCCGATACTGATGGTGCAGATGACGTGAATTACCGCGACGATAACGACGATGGAGACGATTACCCCACCGCAGAGGAAGACCGTAACGGTAACGGCGATCCGACCGACGATGATACCAATCTGGACGGTACGCCTGACTACCTGGATCCCTTTATCTGCAACGAGGGGTCGGTGGACATAGGGAAAACGATTACCCCGAACGGGGATGGCATCAACGACTTCCTGGTCATTGGCGGCATCGAAGGCTGCGGATATACCGTGGACATCATCGTCTTCAATCGCTGGGGAGACAAGGTCTTTGAGACGCGCGATTATCAGAACGACTGGGACGGCGCTGCCCCGGGCAATGCCGTGGGGAATTCGGGCCGGGTACCCTCGGGTACATACTTCGTGGTCGTTACCCTGCACCATCCAGAACTTCCGACGTTCAATAAGGACGGATACATCTACATAGGAACCAACTAAAACCGAGGAACCACCATGAAGAAATACAGATTCTCAAATACCTTCCTCAGGGGACTAGCGGCGGGACTGCTCCTCATGGCCGTGGACGGGCATGCCCAACAGCTGCCGCAGTTTACCCAGTACATGTACAACACCATCTCGGTAAACCCGGCCTATGCCGGCAGCCGCGGAACCCTGAATGCCACTGCCCTACACCGTAATCAGTGGGCGGGACTGGAAGGAAATCCAACCACCACTACGGTCTCTATACATGCGCCCATGAGGAACGAGAAGGTAGGACTGGGATTTTCCTTCATACAGGATGGCCTGGGGGATGAAACCTCCACCTTCATGTACGGGGATTTCTCCTATTCCATCTTCCTGAACCTGGACCTGAAGCTTTCCTTTGGGCTAAAGGCGGGCTTCACTTCCTATAACCTGGACGCCCCGGACCCGAACGATCCATTCTTCAGCCAGACTTTCAATTCGACCAACCCGAATATGGGGGCGGGCATTTACCTCACTACGGACCGCTGGTATTTTGGCATTTCGACGCCGCGTATGTTCACCACCGATCTGAACGACGGGGAGTTTGAAGCCCTGGAGCGCAACAGCTACTATACCATAGCGGGTTTTGTGATAGATGTCAACGAGGATATCAAGTTTAAGCCCACCGCCCTAGCCAAGATTACCAACGGGGCCCCGGCCAGCTACGACGTCACGGCTAATTTCCTGTTCTACGACCGCTTCTGGGCCGGAATCTCCTATCGATTCAACGATGCCGCAAATTTCGGTGCCATAATCGACTACCAGCTGACCAATGACATCCGAATCGGCTACGCCTATGATCTGCCGACCTCGACCATACGCCCGTATTCTGGTGGAACGCACGAAATCATCCTGATCTACGAAGTCCTGTTTAACCGGACCCGAAAAGTATTTAAAACGCCACGCTATTTCTAATCGCTGAAAAAAGGGAACATGAAGAATCGAAACATCAACCGCATCGCATTGTTGGGCCTTTTGGGGCTGTTCTCGCTGGGCATCCACGCACAGTCCAATATACAGCGTAAGGCCGACTACTACTTCAACCAGTTTAGCTATGCCCGGGCCATAGACTTCTACAAGGAGATGGTGGATCTGAATTATAACGTCCGGCATGCCTACAAGCGCCTGGCCGATTCCTACCTGGCCATACGGGACTACAGGGAGGCCATACCCTTTCTGGAGCAATTTATCGAAGAGGAAGACCTGGCGGAAGATTACTATTTCAAGTACGCCATGGCCCTGAAAAGCGCCAATCGGGAAGAAGAGGCCGCAACCTGGTTCAAAAAATACAAGAAGCACAATAAGAATGACAAACGGGTGGATCGCTTTCTGGAAGACGGCTCCTTCGCCAACATCGCCTTTAACAGCCGGGAACGTTTCGATGTCAAACTGGCCCCATTCAATTCGGAATACAGTGATTTTGGCACCTATCTGTACCGGGATACGCTCTATTTCGCCTCGGCACGCGACCTCGACGGGAAAAGCACCGAGCTCTACGGCTGGAACAACGAACCCTGGCTGGACCTGTACTATGTCGAACTCGGTGGTGGGAACGAAAATGTGACCCGAATAACGGGTTCCATCAATTCCCGCTATCACGATAGCAATATCTGTTTCGGGCAGGACTACAAGAAGGATACGGTCATGTACTTCACGCGCAATAACTTCTTCCAGGACAAGGAGACCTTCGATGAAAAGAAGCAGAATCACCTGAAGATCTATAAGGCCGAGCGGAGCATCAACGGAGGCTGGAATGCTACCCGTGAGCTGACCCTGAACGGTGACGAATACTCTTCTGCCCATCCATTCGTCTCGCCCGATGGCAAACGTTTGTATTTCAGCTCCGACCGACCGGGAGGTTATGGGGGCGCCGATATTTACTATGCCGAAATACTGAGCCGGGGCGGCCTTTCCTATCCTGTGAATGCAGGGCCGGTGGTTAATACAGAAGGAAATGAGATGTTCCCCTTCGTCAACGAAGAAGGAAAGCTGTTCTTTTCCTCTGACGGCCACCTGGGATACGGCCTGCTGGATATATTCGCCACCATCAACAGCCCCAACGGAGAATTTGTCGATGTGATAAACCTTGGCAAGCCCCTGAACAGCCCATCGGACGATTTCGGTTTTTTTGCCCGGGAAGGTGGAGTCACGGGCTACTTCACTTCGAATCGCGAAGGAGGGCCCGGCGGTGACGATATCTACGAATTTGTGTATACCCCAAGCCTCAGCGTCGAGGGGACCGTATATGATGCCATCAATGACAAACCTCTGGAGGGCGTCATTGTCACCTTGCACGATCAGTCCACTGGAGAACCCATCAGCAACTACCTAACCGGAAAGACCGGCTACTTCGTGATGCCCGTAGACCGAAATACCAATTATATGCTGGAGGCGGTTCGAAGTACCCATCCAACGGCCAATGAGTTCTTTACAACGGCCAAGGTCAAGCGTTCCGAAAGGATGATCCGTCAGGATATTCGAATGGAACCCGTTATGGATGTCAAGGTCCTGGCCGACCTGGATGTCATTTACTTCGACTTCAACAAGAGCGACATACGGCCCGATGCGGCGATCGAACTGGACAAGGTGGTCAAACTTATGACGGAAACCTATCCGAATATGGTGATTCGTCTGGAATCCCATACGGATCCCGTGGGCAGCCATCGCTACAACGACGATCTTTCGGAAAGACGTGCGGCTTCCACATACTGGTACCTGATTTCCAAAGGGGTGCCCAAGGAACGCATACTGTCCTACAAGGGTTACGGTAAAAGAAAACCCGTTAACGACTGCACCAGCCGGGCGGACTGTTCTCCAGAAGAGCTGGAGCTGAACCGAAGAACCGAGTTTCCCATCGTAAAAATCAAATAGCTTGTTACCGAGATCTTGCTCACGACCTGAGTTTGACGAGCAGCAGTACCAGGACCAGGAAAGCCGCCGCACACAGTACCTGGAAGGAAGTATAGACGCTGTAGCTATCGGCCAGGAAGCCCAGCAAAATGGGCGCCGTAAGAAAGCCCGTATAACCCGAACCCGCTACAAAAGCTACCGCCTTATCCGCCGAAATGGCCTTCTGCCGCCCAGCTAGCCTGAAAATCTCGGGCACCATCACCGAAAAGCCTAGGCCTGTGAGGCTGAAACCCAACAAAGTGAAGGAAGTGGACCGGAACAATACCCAAACATAACCGGTTACCACTATGCAGGCCCCGCCTATGAGAAGCCAGCGAGAACCAAAGGCCTGGCTCAGGTAATCGCCCAAAAACCGACCCAGGGTCATAAATAGCGAAAAGAGGATGAGGCCTGAACCGATAATCTGTTCCGGTGCCAGGCTGATTTCCCTCAAGAATAAGCCGCTCCAGTCGACTATGGCTCCCTCACTTCCGAAACTGACGAATCCGATCAGACCCAGGAATAGCAGGGGGCGAACATCGCGAAATCCGATTTTCGCCCCGGGCTGTACAGGAGCGCTCACGGCAATGTATTCCTTCCGCATCAAGGCATTGACCAAAAAAACCACCAGGACCACCACCAGCATATGCAGGGCAGGATGCGGAACCCGGGGAACCAGGAAACTCCCCAGACCGGCAACAAATCCGCCCAGGCTAAAGAACCCGTGGAGCGTGGACATGATGTGCACATCATCCTTTTGTTCCAGTTCGGAGGCGAGCGTATTCATGGAAATATCCAGTAACCCATTGGACGCCCCAAACAGGAAAAGACTGGCGCAGAGCAGAGGGAAGCTAGGCGCGGATAAGGGCAGTACTGCCGTCAGGGTGCAGAAAATCACCGAAACCCAGTTCGCACGGCCCAGACCGAGTCGTTGGATCACAAAAGGGGTCAGCGGGAACATGAGAAAAACTCCGGCCGAAAGAAAGGATATCGCTATCCCCAGTTCGAACTTGCTCAGCTCCAGCATGTTCTTTACGCGTGGAATATAGATCGCCCAGGTGGCGAACCACATGTTCAGACTCAGGAAGATGAAAGCCAGAGAAAAGTAACGCCGGCTGCTAAGGACTAGGAGTAAGGACCTCATGGGCTATTCCGTGAATTTCCCCTCAACATTTACCTTATCGCCTCTCAGGGTGCGTATGCCTTTTTCAAGAACCTGCCCGAAGTACTGTATGTCCTCAAATCCGTTGTAGAAGGGAGCGGGAGCAACGCGAATAGCACTGGGTTCCCGCCAATCGACGATCACTCCCTTATCGATCAGGTAGTTGAACAGGTCCTTGTTTTCACCGTGCAGCAAAACCGTAAGCTGGCAGCCCCTGGCGGCAGGAGTAATGATCTCGAACTCCCCTCCGACTTCACGTTCCACCTCGCCCAATACGTATTCCAGGTAAGCCACCAGCTGCCGCTGTTTCTCCCAAAGAGCCTTCATCCCTACCCGATCGAACATTTCAAGCGAGGAAAGATAGGGGGCCAACGCGAGTATGGGCGCATTGCTGAGTTGCCAGGCATCGGCCGTAGGTATGGGGTCAAATTCTGGCTCCATTAGGAATCGGGTCTCCTTCTTCTGGCCCCACCAGCCTTCGAACCTGGGTATGTCCTTCTTTCCCAGATGGCGCTCATGTACAAAAATCCCCGAGGCGTTGCCCGGTCCGCTGTTCAGGTATTTATAGCTGCACCAGGAAGCGAAGTCCACACCCCAGTCATGCAGGTAGAGCGGCACATTCCCCGCGGCATGGGCGAGATCGAATCCTACCGTAATCCCTGCCTTTTGGGCGGCTGCGGCTATGGCCTTCATGTCGAGAACCTGGCCGTTGTAGTAATTGACGCCACCCAAAAACACCAAGGCGAGTTCGTCTTTGTGCCGTTCTATCGCCTGCAGGAAATCTTCCGTTTCCCATACATGGCTGCCTGCCCTGCGAGGAACCTCGATCAGCGCATCATCCGGCCTGTACCCGTGAAACCTTAGCTGGCTCTTGAGCATGTACTGGTCGGAAGGAAAGGCCTTCTCCTCACAAAGGATCTTGTAACGATTTTGAGAAGGACGATAGAATGATACCAGCAGGAGGTGCAGGTTTACCGTCAGCGTATTCATGATGGACACCTCCTCCGGCTTCGCCCCTATTATTCGGGACATGGGGCCGGCCAGGCGTTCGTGATAGTCCCACCAGGGGCGGTCCCCTTCGAAATGCCCTTCCACGGCCCGGGTCTTCCAGGCCTCCATGACCTCCGTTACGTACTCGGCCGACTGCTTGGGCTGTAACCCCAGTGAGTTCCCCGTAAAATAGGCGACCTTACGACCGTTTTTTTCAGGAAAGTAAAATGCATCTTTGTAACCGGAGAGGGGGTCGGACTGGTCCCACTCCCGGGCAAATTCGGGTGTATTTTCAAATCGCATAGGCAGTTTCTTATCATCCGGACAACCCGGGACACTCCAATGAACTGGAATCAAATTTACTGCATTATGCACTTTATCCCGGATTCTATCGAACGCTATACCGAGGCACACAGCAGCCCGGAACCCGAATACCTGAAGCGGTTGCGAAGGGAAACTCACCTGAAGGTCGTTCAGCCGCGTATGCTAAGCGGTCATCTGCAGGGCCGGCTACTTAGCCTGTTGTCCCGAAGCCTAAGCCCCCATTCCATATTAGAAATCGGCACCTATACCGGGTATTCTGCCCTGTGCCTCGCGGAAGGACTGGAGCCGAATGGTGAACTGCACACTCTGGAAATCAATGAGGAATTTGCACCCATGGCCAGGCGCTACTTTTCGGAACAGCCCTATGGATCCCAAATAAAGCTACATATTGGTCATGCACTGGAAACTCTGAAAGACTTACCGGGGCCCTTCGATCTGGTGTTTATCGATGGGAAAAAGGAGGAATACCCCGAATACTTCAACGCTGTGTTACCCAAAGTCAGCACGGGTGGGCTTTTGCTTTCCGATAACATACTGTGGTCGGGCAAAGTGGTGGAAACGGCTCCCAAATCCGACCGTGCGACACAGGTTTTACAAGCCTATAACCTGATGTTGGGGGAGCATCCAGGCCTACTTACCGTTATGCTTCCCCTTCGGGATGGGCTGACGCTTTCGTTTAAGCTTTAGTCAGCCGCCTGCGAGACCTAAGGAAACTGGAAGTTCCCAAAAGGAAACCAAAGGCTGCACCCGAGAGTACATCCAGAGGATAGTGTAGCCCGAGATAGATCCGGCTGTAGGATATCAGCATAGCCGAAATGAGCCAGATAGCCGACATCCAGGGCTGTTCCTTTTTCAAATACCAAAAGAATACTGCGGCCACCACAAATGAGAAGGAAGCATGACCGGAGAAAAAACTGAAATCCGGGGCCTGCGCGACTTCCCGTATGAGTCCGTCGAGCTCGGGTTCGTTAACGGGGCGAAGGCGTCCCACATACTTCTTAATTCGGGCCGTACTCCACAGCACAAAAAGCCCCAGGAAAAGAGCCGACAGAAAGCTTCTGAGTAAGGGTTTCCATCCACCGCTGCGATAAACGAGGAACAGGCTCAGTATCAGCAGTGGACTCCAATACCATATAGTGGTTATACCCAGCCAAAGCGCATCCCATTCCTGGGAGCCCAGATTGTTGAGGTAGACCAGGACCTCTCGGTCCCACTGGAGTATTGTATTCATGATGAAGGCTTGGTTCCTACTGGCAAACAACTAGGATGAATTCCTTTTCACGGAGTCCTTGACTTCGGTAACGCTGCGCTTTACCTCCCCTACCTCTTTCTCGATCTCCTTGATCTCCTTATTGACTCCGACTTCATCTGCACTCTTCTGGATTTCCCTTTTAATGTCATCCGTCGCATCGCGGAGTTGCCGCATGCCCTTGGCCAGGGTTTTGACAATTTCGGGCAGCTTGTCCGCCCCGAATATCATGAGTGCGATAAACAGAATGAAGAAAATCTCCGCGCCGCTTATAAATAGTATCCGCATAAGGCAAATATAGAAAAGTCCGCAACTCGCAGTTCCTGTTTTACCGAGGAACTCCGGAGTTGCAGACTCTTTTAATAGTTCGTTAAGGATATCAGCCCTTTACGCCGGATTTGAACTGATCAAATTCGTTTTGTTCTTCTTCGCTGGGCCAGTTGTTATTGCTCAGGTCGATATCGGCAGTTTCGAGCTTGGGATCGACTACCACCGAAACCAGTTCCTTGTCGGTCGCGATTACCCGGCTCACTTCAGCATCGTTCTTCCTCCAGATTTCCGCTGGATAGGTAACCCTCTCGACCGTGCCGTCGGAATAGGTGTACTCCACGATCAGCGGCATGGGAATGCCCCCGGGCTTCTCAAAGGTAATCTGGTACAGGTTCTTAGGATCCTTGTATTTGGCCCTTTCCTCGGCACTGAGTCCGTCCAGATATTCCTTCAGCGCAGGTACGGCTTCAGAAGCCCTTGGATTATCCGATCCTACCTTCACGGTATCTTCCACCATGTAAACATAATCGGGATATTCTGTGATATTCCGTTCTGCCAGACGCTCCTTCAGTTCCTCGCTGGGTTCTGCAGAGAGCCTGAATTTCTTCACTTCCTTTACACCCATGTCCACATATTCGGTAGTATAGAACCATCCCCTCCAGTAGTAATCCAGGTCTATGGCCGTTACTTCTTCTATGGTGCGGAAAAAATCCTCGGGGGTAGGGTGTTTGAACATCCAGCGACGGGCATAGGTGCGAAAGGCGTCGTCGAAAAGCTCTTTGCCGACTACCGTTTCCCGCAAAATGTTTAATGCGGTCGCGGGCTTACCGTAGGCATTGGGCCCCAGGCTGTATACATTCTCGGGGTTGGACATGATCGGAGCCAGATAGTCCTGATCCGCACTCATGTATCGGACTATGCCGGTTGCCGGCCCTCTTTGGGAAGGATACTTTTCATTAGGGGCTATGGCTTCAGGGTGCTTCTCGCCAAAATACTGCTCCGTCAGATACTGGGTGTAGGTATTCAAACCTTCGTCCATCCAACCCCACTGGCGTTCGTCCGAGTTAACGATCATGGGGAAGAAATTGTGACCTACTTCGTGGATGATCACGCTGATCATCCCGAATTTGGTTCGGTCGGAGTAGTTGCCGTCCTTGTCTGGCCGGCCGAAATTGAAGCAGATCATGGGATATTCCATGCCGATATTGGCCGTGTGAACAGAAATCGCCTTGTGGTAGGGATAGTCGAAGGTGTACTTTGAGAAGCCCTCCAAAGTAGCGACTACGGTCTTGGTGGAGTATTCCTCCCAAAGGGGATTACCCTCCTTAGGATACAGAGATACGGCCATGACGTCCTTGCCCCCCAGCTTTACAGCCTGCATATCCCAAATGAACTTACGGGAGGACGCAAAAGCAAAATCCCGCACATTCTCCGCCCTGAATTTCCAGGTCTTCTTCTTGTCGGAGCGGCTCTTTTCAGCTGCCTCGGCCTCCTCCTGGGTTACGATCAAAACGGGCTTATCGTAAGACTTTTTGGCCTCCTCATAACGTTTCATCATGGTGCGGGTGAATACCTGCTTACGGTTGAGCAGCTCTCCCGTGGCATCCACGATATGATCGGCAGGAACGGTGAGGTTCACTTCGTAATTACCGAAGGGAAGGGCGAACTCCCCGCTTCCCCAGAACTGGTGGTTCTGCCATCCTTCCACGTCGTTGTACACGGCCATGCGGGGAAAGAATTGTGCAATGGTGTACAGGTTATTTCCGTCTTCCGGGAAGTACTCCAGTCCCGACCGTCCTCCGTACTGCATGCGATCCTGTATGTTGTACCACCATTTGATCTTAAAACTGAACTGCTCACCACTGGCCAGCGGCTGTGGAAGGTCCACCCGCATCATCGTCCAGTTAATCATGTGAGGCAGTTCGTTACCATTGGCATCACGAACATACTCGATGTTGAAACCGCCATCAAAAGCCTCCTTGAGTTCCCTTCTGGCGAAGGAACCGGGCTGATAAGCACTGCTGAGATTTGAGGGGTTTCTCAAGTCTGCCTTGGAATCCTTGGCCCGTACGTTCTGATCGAGCTGTACCCAGAGAAATTCCAGGGCCTCTGGAGCATTATTGTGATAGGTTATGGTTTCCTCCCCGTAGATGCGGGCATTGTTATCGTCGAGTTCGATATCCATCACGTAATCGGCCTGTTGCTGGTAGTAATCGGGGCCGGGTTTACCCGAGGCCGTGCGAAAGCCATTGGGAGTGGCCATTTCATCGTATAACTGACGGAAACGGTTGATGTTCTGATGCCCGGGTTTACGGGGTTCCTCTTCCTGCTGGGCCATCAGTGGCAATAGCAGCAGGCTGAGGCACAACACAAGCATTCGTTTAATAGTATTCATGATTTGAGTAAAAAATTTAAGCTTGAAAAATAGAATTATGTGGGACTTCCGGGGAGGAACTAGTTGATTTTTAACACTTCTTTAGTATTCCCCTGGTGGAATAACCAGGTTTTGGTGATCTCACC
Organism: uncultured Flavobacteriaceae bacterium; assembly: GCA_964552195.1. Lineage (GTDB taxonomy): Bacteria > Bacteroidota > Bacteroidia > Flavobacteriales > Flavobacteriaceae > CAZKAP01. Next base: position 339,166 of record CAZKFM010000002.1, on the reverse strand, counting down.
CAATTTGAGGTGGGTCATATTCTTCTGGTCTTCAAACGTGCCGAGCAGCAATTTGTTTTGCACCCCTATACTGCGCGCCTGATTAAAGCCCGAATTGGGCAGTTCCAGATACACCACGGTCTGGTCCATGTCGTACTTCCAGCCCAGGAAGCTGAGTTCTCGTCGCTCCCCGTCCAGGAAAGTCACGAAACGTTCGGTAGTATAAGAGGCCATATAGTCGCCTGCTCGATCCGACTCCTTGTCCGTATCCAGTCCGCATTTGTGTCCATAGGTATGTTCCAGCTCCGCATCGAAGTCGTCGGTAAAGATGCGCATGGTAATCTGAAGAGCATCCTGGGATTCCTTGTAATAGACCTGAGTCACGCTCAGGTAAAACTTGTGGGTGAAATCGGCCTCCAGTTGGGCATCACGGTGCAAATTCCTAAAATCACCCGTTTGAAAGACTCCCGGAATGACCAACGGGATTATCAACAGCATCCATTTCATCTCGGCATAGCTATAGAATGAGCTAATCTAAGCATCCGCACAGATTCCGACAAGGCCTCAGCAGGCTTTACCGGAGAACGACGGATTTTCACGACCCAACTACTCCTCTTCCTTGTATTGCTTTCTGAACTCCGTACTCTGAACGACCAAAAAGTCAATAAGTTGGAATTCGTTTTCCTTGCGGATTAACTCCCTGGGAGGAATCTTGGCATCGCAATAGGCCAGGAAAGCCCCTATCTGCTCTTTGGGCACCTCCAGGTCCTCGACGAAGAATCGATCCTCGTACACCTGTCGCAGTACATCGCTGAGCTTGATCGGTTCCTTATCGGTCCCGCCCTCTTTTTCACGGGATTTAAATAGGGCCTTGAAGATATTGACGAAGTTGAGCCCGTCCTGCATTCCACGGACCGATTCGTCCAGGGCAATGTTCTGAACGCGGGTCTGACGATCTATCTCATACTCGAATCCCTTAAATTCCTCATTCCGGACCTCGAGAAATTTCTCCTGATCCTCGGGAGTAACCACAACCTCTTGGAGCTCCTGAACTTTCTCCACGACCTCTACAACCAATCGCCGGTTTTGCAGGATCTCCGGCGTGATTTCCACGACTTTTAGCTGATAATTGACTGCGGAAAAAACGAGCCTGTCTCCTACCATGACCGGTATGGCGAAGCTACCGCCTTCGTCAGTTATGGTCACCTCTTCGGTAACCACATTAATGACGTTCTCGTTAACCACAAAATTACCCCGATACAGTACCTGGCCCCGGATAATTTCCCGTTGCTGACCATAGGTCATGACAACGGCGATGAGTATAAGGACCAGAGCGGTCCCGTTTTTCTTGTTCATGCAGGTAATTTTTGGTAAGGAACAAAGAAAAACGAAAATGCTTTCTTAACGTTCTGTTAAGGACAAAAAACTCAGAAATTGAGACCGAAAAGTAAGAATACTTCTACATACCAAGAATTTAGACAGTTCACCGTATTCCCGAAGCTTGGAATGTCAAGATTCTTATCTTTGATAAAAACCGATTATTAACCACATGAAATGGCCTTTATATGCCCTGATCGGGGCCGTTCTGTTCCTGACTGGTGGATTGCGTTCCCAGGTCAAGATAGGAGATAACCCACAGTTGCTGAGCCCGCTATCCTTGCTCGAACTGGAAAGTACCGACCGGGTGTTCGTCCTGAACCGGATGACCACTCAGCAGATGAATACCCTGCAACCCCTTCGCGGCGCGGTGGTCTATAATATCAATGAGTCCTGCCTCTTTGCATTCGACGGTTTCAGCTGGCAGAGCCTCTGCGAGGATAACAGACTGACCGTCGAAGACAACGGAGACGGAACCCTGACGCTCACCGATACGGACGGAGGGAGTTATAGCGTATCGACCAGTCCCGTTACCAACGCTACTATGGAATACATCGGTTCCGAACTCATACTAACCGATTCCCGGGGAGAAACCGTTAGCGCTACCATAGACCTCAACACCCTTCTGGATCTGACTGCCAATGCCATCGTTAACGACAGGCCAACCATGGTGATCACCCCCGATGGAGGAACGCTAAACCTGGAAGTGCTGGAGATAACGGGGGAGCAAATAGCTGACAATACCATAAACGGATTTACCGATATACAATTTGCCTCAATAACATCGGAAAATCTGGCTGCCAACTCGGTAGACCGTTCCGAAATTGCTACCGATGCGGTTGGTGATGCGGAAATAGACTATACTGTGGTCACGCTCTCGGATTTTACCAACGATACGGGCTTTATTACCGGAGCAAGCGTGGTGAGTTCGGCACCAAATAATGCACTGATTTTCAACCCCGCTCCAAATCCGGGCGCCTTTTATGACGACAGTGAACTGCTCAGCCGTATCAGCGACGTAGAAGTGGACCTTACCACTCTCATTCCGGATGTAGAGGCCAATATGCAGGACATAGGCGATCATCTCGATGCGGACATGGACCTTTCCGAGACCAACGAAATACAGACCCTAGGCTTGGACGGCAATCAGCTGTCTCTGAGTTCAGGGGGTGGATCGGTCAATATCGACCCGGACCCTCTTAATGAAGTTAATCTCGGCTTTGCCGTGGAAGGACCGGAACTCGTGCTTCGGGATGCCGGGGGTGAATTCAGCGTTTCCCTGGACCAATTGGGGAGTGACGACCAGAACATTACCCTGTTTCAGTACACTCCAGCGACTCAGGAACTTGAAATTGGAATAGAAAACGGGACGGGCCAGACCGTGAATCTCTCCAGCCTGAACCAGAGTGTACTGGTCGAACAGAATCAGAACGATATTGACCAATTACAGGACGATCTTGATGCCATTTCGGCGGCCGATGTGGACATCGCCGATGCCAATGGTAATTTTCTTTCCGATACGGTAGAAGGCGCCCTGGAAGAACTGGCCGATGCGAACGCAGCGGATATGGATACCAATCCAACCAATGAATTACAGGATGCCAAGGACGTGCCCATAACCGATGACAATAATTACTTCACATCCGAGAATGTACAGGGTGCACTTGAAGAGTTGTTCTTAAAGGCGCAGATTAATGCGGATCAGCTTACTACACTGGATAATAATCTGACGACTCTCAGCAATGAAGTTTTTATTGTGAATGCCGGGAACATTACTGCCAATAGTACTCTCATCGGTAATAATGTCGCAGATATAGCTGCAAATACAACGGGTATCTCCGCTAATAACACCCTGATCACCGAACATATAATTAATGACGGAGATACGGACCCCATAAATGAAATCCAGACGGCCGATGAGGTCTTATTCTCCGTACCTACGCCATTCGTCTCTAATAACGTAGAAGGTGCCATGGGCGAACTATCCAATGCACTTACCCGCAAGGAAATACGGTCGGATAACATTGGTACCGTTGAAATCCTGGACTCGGATTACACCGTTATCCTGAATAATGGGGTCACCAGTGTTAATATACCCGACCCTTCAATAAACGACCGGAGAATCATTATTATAAAGAATATCGCAGAGATACCAGTGACGACTTCGCTTTCCTTTAATGATTTTGAAGGGGCAATCTCGAATACCATTGATAACCGGGAAACCGTCTGGCTCCAGAGCGATGGCATAGTCTGGCACCAAATCAACTAAACCCAGGGATGACCGCTGCGATCAGATATACCATTCTTTTGCTCGTGCTGGCAGTGATCCTGCCGGGCACCTTCGTCATAAACGCCCAGGGCATAGGGAATTCCGGTCAGATATACCTGGGAAGAGAAGCTTCCGTCGGCATACACGGTGATCTGATCAATACCGGCAGCTGGGTCTCCGATGCCAACACTTTTGGATTCTATGGGGAGGAAGAAATCCGGGTACAGGGCAACATTCCCATCGAAGCCACCTATCTGGAAATCGCCAAGGACCAGGGAAATGTGGAGTTGCAGAATTCGATCATTATTTCGGAAATATGCCTCTTCGTCTCGGGAGACTTCATAACCAACCCGGCAGTGGAGGCCAACCTACTCGAGTTCGTATCGGGCGGCACACCCTTTGGATCGGGCCAACTCTCCAAGACCCGGGGATGGACCCGGGCTCTGGATCGGGACCAGTTCACCTTCCCGTTAGGGGGCCTGGATTCCTATCATCCGCTTACCTTTCAAGCCAATGAGCCCCTGGCCGTAGTCAGCGCCGCCTATGTGGACGAAAATCCCACCACCCCGGTTAGCCTGCCATTCAGCTTCAATACAGGACTCAAGGACTTTCGAATCGGGGACATCTCCCCCCAGGGCTTCTGGTTTTTTCGGGCTAGTGGTATCGCCAGCCTCAGCCTGGCCTGGTCTTCGGCGGATAATCTGGGGGCAATTGCCGAGCAGCTAAATGAGATCATCCTCGTAGGATGGAACAGGAACCGTTCCATATGGGAGCCCATCGAAATCGCCAGCCGATCCGGAGGTGTAAATCAGGGGGGGCTTACCACTAACCTCTTCAATCCGGGCGTATATGAGGCCTTCGCCCTGGCAACCGTTAGCGCCCTCTTCGAGGATGGGAATGCCGTTGCCGGAGATTATTTCGTGAGTCCGAATGGAGATGGGATAAACGATGCCCTGGTCCTGGAACACCTGGAGCTGGAGGGAAAAAACAACCAAATCCACATCTTTAACCGCGCCGGACAAAAGGTATTTGAATTCACCAATTATACCAATCAGTTTACCGGTTTCGCCAATACGGGTTCGAGCTTCTTTGGGAGTGGGGCGCGTCTGCCCGATGGGGTGTACTACTACATTGTAGAGCTCCTGGACGAAGGACTGAGGTTTCAGGGCTTCTTTGTACTCGATGATTAGCCCTAATTTTGGGTATGTCTTTTTCTCGCCTGTCACTTAAAATCGGACCGATTTCGCCCGAAGCTACCCACCCGCTTCGATCAGGGGTACTTCGCAGTGGCCGTCCACTGGCCGATTGTGTATTCGAAGGAGATGATGAGCCTAGCAGCTTCCACCTCGGAGCTTTGCTAGACGATGAGATTATCGGTATCTGTACGTTGATGCAGCGACCCAGCCCGAATGCAACCGATCCCGGACTGAGCTATCAACTCCGAGGAATGGCGATTTCTCCTGAACACCGCGGCCTGGGTGCGGGTGCGGCCCTGCTCAATACCGCCGAGCAATATCTCAAGCAAATGGATGTTGTTTTAGTGTGGATGAATGCACGTGAGCATGCGGTGAGCTTCTATCAGAGGCATGGGTATGAGAAAAAGGGCACCGTTTTTGAAATCAAAGGAATTGGACCGCACTATTACATGTACAAATACCTGAATCGTGAAGCGAAGGACTTTTAATAGACTGGCCGCGGCAGGATTGGCTGCTATACCCACTGCAGCCCTGCCGGCCGACCTGTACAGAGACCCATTCTATACCCTGGACGAACTCATGGGCATAGCCGACATTCCTCTTGAGGGCAAGGATTTCCGACTGCGAAAGGCCGCCTTTGAAGCACTGGAGCGAATGAAATCGGCGGCGTACCGGGACGGGTTCGACCTCAAGGTAGTTTCGGCCTACCGGAGCTATGAACGTCAGAAGGCCATATGGGAGCGCAAGTATTTCCGATATACCGTAGACCAGGAAATGAGCGGACCCGAGGCCGCAAGGAAGATTGTGGAATATTCGACCATACCGGGAACCAGCAGGCACCACTGGGGAACCGAAGTTGACATTATCGATGGTTATCCCAAGGCCGAGGGAGACGTACTCGTGCCTTCCAAATTCGGGGAAGAGGGGCCTTATGCACCTTTTAAGCGATGGCTGGACGAACACGCCGAAGCGTTCGGCTTTTATCTGGTCTACACAGATAACCCGAGAAGGAAGGGATTTAAGTACGAGCCGTGGCACTACAGCTATGCGGCCCTCTCGGTTCCTATGCTGAAGCAGTTTCGCAAAAAAAACATACTCCGGAGCCTTAGGGCAGCGGATTTTGAAGGGGCCTCTGAATTAACAGTCGGATTCCTCAAGGAGTACATTCACGACCATATTCTGGATATCAACCCCTCCTTGCTTTAACTCGTATTTCGTATTTTCCGGGGGTTAAATTCGCCCTATATGAACCGAGGTAGTTGGAGGATCCGGATTCTCATCGGTTTGGTTATCGTCGCCTTCGCCTTTGTACAGCGATGCAGCAATCAACAGACCAACCCGTACACCCAGCGCGTACAGATCATCAATATGAGTCCAGCACAGGAAATCGCCATAGGGCTTCAGAGTGCCCCGGAGATTGCCCAACAGTACGGTGGACTCTACCCCGATAAACGCTATCAGACCCTGGTGGATGCCGTTGGAGAGCGTCTGGTCGAGAATAGCCTCGCCCGGGAGACGCCCTACGAATACGATTTCCACTTGCTGGCCGACGACCGTACCATCAATGCGTTCGCGCTACCCGGAGGCCAGTGTTTCATTACTTACGCCCTGTTCCGCCAGTTAAACGAGGCGCAGCTGGCCGGGGTCCTCGGCCACGAGATCGGTCATGTAGTGGGCCGGCATTCTGCCGAGCGCATAGCCGAGTCCGATTTTTGGCAGACCCTGATGTCCGGTGCCGAAGTAGGTGGAGGGCTTGGGAATGTAGTTGGGGGAATCGGCCAACAGACCCTGCTCACCAACGGACGGGAGGATGAATTGGAAAGTGACGAATTGGGGGTATTATTCATGATCCAGGCTGGATACGACCCTAATGAGCTCATCGAAGTAATGAGAATCCTGAAAGAGGCAGCCGGACCGAATCGGGTTCCCGAGTTCCAAAGCACTCACCCCGATCCGGAAAACCGTATCGAACGCATACGTGAAGCCATTGAAAAGTACTCAAATCGATAAAGAGCACCCCATAGACGAGAATTTTCCGGCCTGGAAAGACTTCGGAGTACTTTTAGCATTCCAGTCTCGCATTAGGTGAGTATTGGCTAATGCATTAAACCCGCACCGTTATGATCTATTTTTTCAAAGAGAGGTATCTGGCGGCTTTTGAGGGATGCAGACCGAAGTATCTTGTAGTGTTGCTTCAGGCGTATTCCGTATTCTGTGCGTTCATGATCATTATGGCGATCTACGCTATTGTGTACAGAATGAGCACAGGATTTCCCATTTGATGCGGTACGTTAGATTGCGTCGAACAGGCTTAGGCCACTGGATAAAACAAAAGGCCACCCGGATCGGGTGGCCTTTTCGATTTTTTGATTGACGAGACTAGCTTCTTTCGAGCACAGACAAGGCGTCTTCGGCACCAGAGGCCCGGGCAAAATCATAGGCGTTCAGCCCGCTGCTGCTGCGAATGCTTATGCTGGCACCATTCTCAAGCAGATACTCGAGAATTTCAGCCCGGTTGTAACGCGCAGCGTAATGCAGGGCAGTCATACCATTAGACTTCTGATTGACGTCGGTTCCTTCCTCGACCATCTTTTTTACGGCTTCCAGGTCACCTTTAACCACGGCCATACAGAAGGGAGATACCTTAGGTGCCTCTACCGTTTCCATAACGGTTTCGGCTTCGATCGTTTCAGAGGCCTGAACCTGCGTGCTCAGCAACAGGGCAGCTGCTGCGAAAAAAAAGACTGTTCTTTTCATGATTGTTGTTTTTTTGACGTGAAAATTTATCAGTTACATAAAAGTAGACTACTCAACCGGGCACATGTTACGGTCTTAGCAATATTCTAACAAGAGTTTAACAGGGCAGCGCAAATAAGACCATTCCCTTAACATTTATCTAAGGTTCCTTGGGGAAGGCCTAATTTTCATCCTATTTTTGAAGTCCATTACCACTGCACATGAACAAAAAAGTCGTTCTCATGATACTGGATGGTTGGGGGATTTCACCCGATCCTTCTGTATCGGCCATCGAGCAGGCCCATACGCCATTTATTGATGGTCTATACCATCGCTATCCCCATTCCCAATTGCGCACCTACGGTATGAATGTAGGTCTGCCTGAAGGCCAGATGGGGAACAGCGAGGTGGGTCACATGAACCTGGGCGCTGGCAGAATTGTCTATCAGGACCTGGCGAAGATCAATCTGGCGGTGCAGGAACACAGCCTGGGAGAACAGCCCGCATTGGTTGAGGCGCTCGGAAAAGCGAGGGACGAAAAACGCAGAGTACACTTCCTGGGTCTGCTGAGTGACGGAGGTGTACACAGCCACATCAGCCATCTCGAGGAATTGCTGCGGGTAGCGGGGCAATATGAGGGAGTCCGGTCTTTTGTGCACGCCTTTACCGACGGCAGGGACGTTGACCCTAAAAGCGGGCTGGGATTCGTTAAGCAGATACAATCGGTCTGTGAGGAGACCGGTGCGCGCCTCGCCTCGGTGACCGGCAGGTATTACGCCATGGACCGGGACAAGCGCTGGGAACGGGTTAAACTGGCCTATGACGCCGTGGTTCATGGCCGTGGCAACCGGGTCAGCGATCTGACCGAAGGTATGCAGGAGAACTACCAGCAGGATATCACAGACGAGTTTATCAAACCCCTGATTCAGACTGGCGCAGATGGACAGCCCGTGGCAACCATAGCCGATGGCGATGTGGTGGTGTTCTTCAACTTTAGAACCGACCGGGGAAGGGAATTGACGATGGCACTCTCGCAGCAGGATTTCCCCGAACAGGACATGCGAAAGCTGGACCTGACCTATGTTACCATGACCCGGTACGACGACACCTTCAAGGGCGTGGAGGTAATCTACGACAAGGAAAACATCAAAGAAACCCTGGGGGAAGTTCTCGCTTCGCGAGGGATCCCTCAGCTCCGAATAGCCGAAACGGAGAAATACCCCCACGTTACCTTCTTTTTCAACGGCGGCAGAGAGGAGCCTTTCGAAGGAGAGGACCGCATCCTTATACCATCACCTAAGGTAGCGACCTACGATCTCAAACCCGAAATGAGTGCCTTTGAGCTCAGGGACGCAGTAATTCCCGAGCTTCAGGCAAAAAAGCCCTCTTTTACTTGCCTGAATTTCGCAAATCCCGACATGGTGGGACATACGGGAGTAATGGAAGCGGCCGTCAAGGCCTGTGAGGCCGTAGACACCTGCGTTCGGGATATAGTGAATACCGGAACCGAAAACGGCTACTCCTTCCTGATCATTGCGGATCACGGAAACTGCGATACGATGAGGAATCCGGATGGCAGCCCCAATACTGCGCATACGACGAATCCCGTTCCCATTATCGTGGTCGATACCGATGCCTCCTCAGTCGATGAAGGGGTGTTGGGCGATCTGGCCCCGAGTGTACTCTTCTTAATGGGCATAGAACCGCCTGCCGTCATGACCGGTAAAAACCTGATCCACCTCTAATACCGATACCATGAATCAACCACTCCATAAGCTGTTTACCCTGATTGCCCTGGGTACTGCCCTGGTACTCCATGCACAGGATATTAGTTCCCCCGATGGAAATCTGACCTTGAGATTTGGACTGGATTTCGATGGGACACCCACCTATTCTTTGGAATTTAAAGGAAAGACGGTGTTGCGTCCCAGCATTCTCGGCTTCGAACTCGCCGCTGCCGACTTCCAAAACGACAACGTCCGGCCTCTTACCGATGGCTTTGAGAGCATCGGAGTGGATTACGCAGCGTTCGACGAAACCTGGAATCCGATCTGGGGAGAACAAGCTGAAATTCGCAACCTCTACAAAGAGATGCTGGTACGTCTGAAGCAGAAGGAAACCGAGCGCCTGCTTCACATTCGTTTTCGGGTGTACGACGATGGTCTCGGTTTTCGATACGAATTCCCCAAGCAGCCCAAACTGGGTTACCTGACCCTGAAGGAGGAACGTACGCAATTTGCCCTCACCGGCGACCATATGGCTTTCTGGCATCCAGGCGATTACGATACCCAGGAGCAGAACTACTCGAGCACCCGCCTCTCGGAAATCCGCGGTACCATAGACCGTGTAAACCAAGGCAAGGCCAGTAATTTCCTGTTCTCCAAAACCGGGATTCAGACCCCGGTACTCCTGAAAACCGATGACGGGCTTTACGTACATCTCTTCGAGGCAGCCCTGGTGGACTATCCTGCCTTGCTGCTTGAACTGGATGAAGTCAATTTTAAGCTGAACGCCCATCTGGTTCCTTCCACGGATGGCACCAAGGGCTATCTGCACACCCCGTTTTCTACCCCGTGGAGGACGGTCATGGTTTCGGATAGCGCCTCTGACATACTGCTTTCCAATCTGATTTATAATCTGAACGAACCCCTTGCACTGGAGGATTCTTACTGGATCAGGCCCATGAAATACGTGGGAGTATGGTGGGAAATGATATCCGGACAGGGAAGCTGGGCGTATACCGATGAGCTCAATGGGGTGGATATTGCCACCTACGACTACGGCCAGGCCAGGCCCAACGGAACCCACTCTGCGAATACCGCAAACGTGAAACGCTACATCGATTTCGCCTCCGAACACGGTTTCGATGGTGTCTTGGTGGAAGGGTGGAACATCGGTTGGGAAAATTTCTGCTGCCGTCCTATCGAATACAATTTTGACTATCTGACACCTTATCCCGACTTTGACCTCGAAGGCATAGAGGCCTATGCTAAGGACAAGGGGGTACAGATGATCATGCACCATGAAACGGGTAGTGCCGTTAGGAACTACGAACGGCATCTGGATAAGGCTTACCAGTTTATGGCCGACCACAACTATCCGGCTGTCAAAAGCGGATATGTGGGAAGACTGCTGCCCAGATCCCATCATTACAGCCAGTATGCGGTGAATCACTACTTGTTTGCGGTCAAAAAAGCTGCGGAATATAAAATCATGGTCAATGCGCACGAAGCGGTCCGGCCCACCGGATTGGGAAGGACCTACCCCAACCTGATTGCCAATGAATCCGCAAGAGGTACAGAATTCGAGGCCTTCGGCGGAGATCGGAACAATCCGGACCACACTACCCTCCTGCCCTTTTTGAGGCTCAAGGGAGGGCCTATGGACTACACTCCCGGCATATTCGAGAACGATATGAGACCGGACCACTCATCTTGGGCAAATACTACCCTGGCACGCCAGCTGGCCTTGTACGTCACCATGTACAGCCCCCTGCAAATGGCCGCAGACTTGCCTCAGAATTACGAAAAGCATATGGATGCCTTCCAGTTTATTAAGGATGTGGCTATCGACTGGCAGAAATCCCTGGTCCTCGAAGCAGAGCCCGGTGATTACATCACCTACGCCCGAAAGGAAAAAGGTGGAGAGCGGTGGTTTGTCGGCAGAACCAATGATGAGGAGGCCCGTACATCGGAAATTCGGTTTGATTTTCTGGACAAGGGTGCCTGGTATAAGGCCACCGTGTACAGCGATGGCGAGGATGCACATTACCTAGAAAACCCAAAAAGCTACCGTATCCGGACGTACCGGGTGAACAGCCGTTCGCGACTCCGACAGGACTGTGCACCCGGGGGTGGATATGCGATTTCGCTGGAAAAAATCGAAGATGCTGCGGAAATCAGGAAACTCAAGCGATTATAAGGCCAGGGACAAGTGGCAGGAAATCCCGCCACTTCGACCGTGAATATACCCTATGATAGAACTCAAAACGAGCGAGGAAATCGAACTCATGAGGGAGAGTGCCCGGGTGGTATCTCGTACCCTGGGCATGTTGGCGGCCGAAATCAAGCCCGGTGCTCATCCCCTCAAACTGGATAAAATGGCGGAAGAATACATCCGCTCTCAGGGTGCAGAGCCCGGTTTCCTGGGTATGTACGACTTTCCCAACACCCTGAACTGGAGCCCCAATGCGCAGGTAGTCCATGGCATCCCGGGCGATACCCTCCTCAAGGAAGGCGATATCGTGTCCGTGGACTGTGGAGCCCTGTTGAACGGCTTTTACGGAGACCACGCCTATACCTTTGCAGTAGGCGAGGTGGAAGAAGCAACTCTTAAGCTCCTGCGAATTACCCGGGAATCGCTCTATGTGGGCATCGGTGAATTTCGTCTCGGAAAACGTGTGGGTGATGTAGGTTACGCCATACAGCATTACTGCGAAAACGAGGGCTATGGTGTTGTCCGCGAACTGGTAGGACACGGTCTGGGTCGAAAGCTTCACGAATCTCCGGAGATGCCTAACTACGGCAAGCGAGGAAGAGGCAAGAAATTTCAGGACGGGATGGTAGTAGCCATCGAACCTATGATCAACATGGGTACCCGTCGCATTCGCCAGCTCAAGGACGGTTGGACCATACTGACCGCAGACGGGAAACCCAGTGCACATTTCGAGCACAATGTTGCTTTGGTCGACGGGAAGCCCCAATTGCTTTCCACCTATCGCCATATACATGAGGCACTCGGTATCGAATCGGACGAGGAGGAGGAATTCAATCCTGCCGGCTGGTAATCCCTGATGGAATCCCTGCTTAAATCCATACTTAAAACCCTGCCCAGACCCTGGCTGATCCGCTTTAGCTATCTCGCCAGGCCGCTGATTAGCTGGTATTACCGCGGTGACCGCTATACCGATCCCATAGATGGACGCAGCTTTCGCAAATTCCTTCCGTATGGCTACGAGAAGACACGGGAGAATGTGCTTTCCCCTTCGACGCTTTCCCTGGAGCGGCACCGATTGCTCTGGCTATTTCTGAAGAGACGAACGAATTTTTTCAGCGGTATGCACAAAGTGCTTCATATCGCCCCTGAACAAGCCTTTTATCATCGGTTTCGCAAGATGAAGAATCTGGATTATACCACCACGGACCTCCATTCACCCCTGGCGGACGTCCGGGCAGATATCTGCGACCTGCCCTTCGAAGACCACAGCTTCGATGTCATCCTGTGCAATCACGTCCTGGAACACATTCCGGATGATCGCAAGGCATTGTCCGAACTCCATAGAATCATGCGACCTGGTGGCTGGGGAATTTTTCAGGTTCCACAGGATACCAGCAGAGAAAAAACCTTTCAGGACGACAGCATTACCAACCCGAGAGAGCGGGCGGCCATCTTTGGACAGTACGACCACGTGAGGGTTTACGGGATGGATTATTTCGATATACTCAGAAAGGCCGGATTCGAAGTGGAAGCCGTGCTGTTTACCGAGAATTTCTCAGCCGAAGAACGCAAACGCTTCGCCCTGTCTGAAAAAGAATATATCCCTCTGGTTCGTAAATCAGAGTTCACAACTATGGAGCACTAACGCCCGGAGAATAGAATCGTTCCTGAAAGCTTGGGGTGTAGTATTCTTTAAGGAGATTATCCTCGTCTATATAAATGATGTATCCGTCCACTTCGGACAGTCTCTCCAGCAAGTCGATGCCTTGCTCAAGTTCCATGGCCATGAGTGCAGTGGCATATGCATCCGCCCGGGCACAATCTGGCGCCAAAACACTGGTTGCAAGTATATTCGAGTTTCGGGTATAGCCCGTTTTAGGATCTATGGTATGTACATATTTCTGACCGGTGACCGTGTCAACCCGGTACTTTCGGTAGTTGCCTGAGGACGCCATAGCGCCCTTGTCCAGACGAACCAGTCGCCGGGTAACCCGGGCACCTAACTCGCTTTCCAGCGGATCTTCGATGCCAATGGTCCAGGCCTTATCCTTTTCCAGGTTCTTGCCTCGCACCACCACTTCGCCCCCGAGTTCGAACATATAGTTCCGGCAACCCAGCTCATCCAGTACCCGTCCCACACGATCCAGTGCATACCCTTTGGCAATGGCATTAAAATCCAGTCGGATACCGGGTACTTCCCGGTTCAGGTAACCCTCGGAATCCAGCTCTATTTTATCCAGGCCAACAAAACGCATTAAGGAATCCACCTGACTGCTATCGGGAGTCTTTCCTGCTTCAGGTCCGAATCCCCAGGCATTTACCAAGACCCCTACGGTTGGATCAAAGGCCCCACCGCTCTCCCGGTGGACCTCTCTTGATATGTCCAGGACTTCGCGAAACATGGCATCCGGCCGAATGCGCTCTCCCTCGTTCGAACGCGAAATCAGTGAACTGGGGATATAGGTAGACATGGAGGCGTTCACGGCCTCTATAACGGAATCCAAGCGCACCTGCAGCCCGGGCGTATCGGTAAAGGCAATCAGGGAGTAGGTAGTTCCCAGCGCCCTTCCCTGTATGCGCTGAGCCGATTGGCTATCCGGCCCATTACAGGCCAGCAGCATACATACGGTGGCAACAAGCACCACCATCGATTTAGTCGGAAAATATTTCAAGGGTTCCATTCGACTAGTCCTGTAAAGTGCATGAGGTAAGGTTCGTCCTTGCGTAATGGGCGATTCGGATTGTTCCGGTTTTCCAGCCCCACCCCGGCGATATGCGTTTTCGCCTCAAATTTATCCGCGTGATCCTTAACCTTTTTCATAAGCACACGATCGTAATCTGCAGGATGGGTTCCCAGGGCCATAGGGCGTAAGACGACGAAATGCATCTGCTTTTCCTTCAGGCACACGAATTGGGGGTTCTTTTCCAGCTCGCTGTTTACCGCCAGAAACTCATACCCTTCGTCCCGCAGATACTTACCGACGATATTCATCGCCAGACGGTGCATCTCCAGAGTCGATAATTCCTGCTTATCCTCCAAAGTCGTCGAAGCGAATATGCTCGTCAGGAATCCCGAAGTCCTCACCCATCTTCTGAACGGCTTGGTTCATAAGCGGCGGGCCGCAGAAGTAGAGTTCGATATCCTCAGGAGCATCGTGGTGGTTCAGGTAGTGCTCGATTACGCTGTTGTGAATAAAGCCTACAAAACCGTCTCCTTCGGCATCGATATTCTCCTTTACCTTCCAATTATCTTCTTCCAGGGGCTCAGACAGGGCCATGTAGAACTTGAAGTTGGGAAATTCCCGCTCCAGTTCCTTAAAGTGGTCGATATAAAATAGCTCCCGCTTAGACCGGCCACCATACCAGAAGGTCACCTTTCGGTTCGTCTTCATGGTCTTGAACAGGTGGTACAGGTGGGAACGCATAGGGGCCATCCCGGCTCCTCCGCCCACATAGAGCATTTCGGACTCCGACTCGTTGATGAAAAATTCGCCGAAGGGCCCTGAAATGGTTACCTCGTCACCTTCCTTGAGTGAGAAAATATAGGAAGACGCTATTCCAGGATTGACATCCATCCATTGGTTCTTTGAACGATCCCAGGGTGGAGTGGCTATACGTACATTGAGCATAATCTCCCTGCCCTCTGCGGGAAAAGAAGCCATGGAATAGGCCCTTTCCACCGTCTCGGGGTTCTTCATCACCAAAGGCCATAGACCGAACTTATCCCACTCCGTCTTAAATTTCATGGGGTCCCCGGGATGCTCCGCGGGGTGTGCAGTGATGTCAATATCCTCGTAGCGAACCTCGCAGGGAGGAATTTCAATTTGAATGTATCCTCCTGCTTTGTAGTTCATGTCCTCCGGAATCTCAACCACAAATTCCTTGATAAATGAAGCCACGTTGTAATTCCGTACCACTTTGGCCTGCCACTTCTTGATACCGAATACCTCTTCGGGTATGCTGATATCCATGTCCTGCTTTACCTTGACCTGGCAGGCAAGACGGGCACCCTCCTGCAACTCCTTCTTCGAAAAATGGGGGGTCTCGGTGGGGAGTGCCTCTCCTCCACCCGAGTTGATATGACACTCGCACTGTATGCAGGTACCTCCTCCTCCACAGGCTGAAGGCAGGAATATTTTCTGATTACCCAGAGTGGTCAGCAGGGTGTTTCCCGAAGGAACTTCGATGGTTCGCTCTCCGTTGATGGTGATCGTGACCGGACCAGAGGGAGCCAGCTTCTCCTTGGTGAAGAGCAGCAGGGCTACCAATAGCAGAATCAGGATCAGGAAGGAAATGATGGTGATAATTACGGTACCACCCAGACTTGCCAATACAAACATTACGATCGTTTCTTAATTGATGGTGACGACATCCTTATCGTCGTCTTCGTTTTCTTCTTCAGTTTCTTTGTCGGTGACGATGGTCTCCTCTTCCTCTATGATGCGGAAATCGGTGAGCTCGGTCTCCTGCTGCGGCGCTTCGTTGTCACCAGTCAGCATCCCGCCGAAACTCTGGAATCCGATTCCCATGAGCCCGGTGATGATGAAGGTGATCCCGAGCCCTCTTAGCGGTGCGGGAACGGCCGAATAACGGATCTTCTCCCGTATAGCGGCTATGGCCAGTATCGCGAGGAACCACCCGATGCCGGAACTGATTCCGTAGTTGAAGGCCAGCCCCAAGGAAGCGATTTCCCGAGATTGCATAAAAAGAGATCCTCCGAGTATGGCGCAGTTTACAGCGATAAGGGGAAGGAATATTCCTAGGGAATTGTACAGGGCCGGGGAAAATCGTTCCACCACGATCTCCACCAGCTGTACCATGGTAGCAATGGTGGCAATAAACAGTATAAACGAGAGGAAACTCAGGTCGTAATCGGCATATTCTGCTCCCAGCCAGGAGAGGGCACCCTCCTGAAGCAGGTATTGGTCGAGTAACCAGTTCAATGGAACAGTCACCCCCAATACGAAGATTACGGCCGCACCCAGGCCTACGGCGGTCGAAACCTTTTTGGAAACGGCCAGGTACGAGCACATCCCGAGGAATGTGGCGAATACCATGTTATCTATAAAGATTGATTTGAAAAAAAGCTCGGTATGCTCTAACATCTTCTCAGTAGTTACGTATTAATTCTCTTCTATCAGTGCTCGGTTCTTGTAACGCTGTACCCAAATAATAATTCCGACAACGATCAGGGCCATGGGAGAAAGCAGCATAAAGCCATTGTTCTCATAGCCTATGGCATAAAGCCCGGTCTTGTTTACGGGATCACCCAGAACGGGGATACCCAGCAGGGTTCCCGACCCCAGCAGTTCTCTGAATACGCCAACTATGATGAGTATCACGCCGTATCCCAGCGCATTTCCTATGCCGTCCAGGAAGGATCGCCATACGTTATTCCCCAGTGCGAATGCCTCGAACCTACCCATGATGATACAATTCGTTATGATCAGTCCCACGAAGACCGAAAGGGTCTTACTCAGTTGATAAGCGAAGGCCTTAAGCACCTGATCCACGATGATTACGAGGGCAGCAATGACCACCAATTGAACTATGATTCGAATTTTAGACGGAATGACATTCCTCATCAGTGATATTACCACGTTTCCAACCCCCAACACAAAAATTACAGACAAGGACATAACGATACTCGCCTGGAGTTCGGCCGTAATGGCCAAAGCGGAACAGATACCGAGTACTTGTATGGTAATCGGGTTGTTATCCGCCAACGGATCCAATATGAGGTTGGCGTCTTTTTTAGATAGTAATGCCATCTTAATTCTCTCTTACGTTTTCTAAAAAGGGTCGGTAGAGGTTGAGACTCTCCTTGATCATTGCGGTAACACCGTTTCCGGTTATCGTGGCTCCGGCTAAAGCATCCACCTCATTGTCCTGTTTGTTGTTGTTATTGGGATCATTATTGCCCTTAACTACCCCAATGCCCGCATACTGGTTGCCGTCGAGTACGGATTCGCCTATAAAGTCGTCCATGAAATACCGGGCCTTGATGTTGGCACCCAGTCCCGGAGTCTCGGCCTTGTGGTCGAAGAAAACTCCCTGCACGACTAAATCCTCGTCCAGGGACATATATCCCCAGATGGCGTCCCAGAGACCCTTGCCGTACATCGGAATAATGTAGTAGGTCTCCCCTTCCTTTTCCCCGACAAAAATCGGGAGCCGGGCGGGCTGATCCGACTTCAGGGCATCCATCTGCTTCTTCAGATCAATCAAATAGGCATCTTCTTTCGGACGCGCCTCGGATCCCGTAATGACATACTGCTTGGTGATATACGTACGGAATTCCTCCTCTACCTCTGTCGTGGGCACAAAGGCAATGCCGTCTCCATCGTTTCGGTGAACGCCCATGGCGTACAGGATGTTCTGCTGCTTCTCGAAGCGCTCGTTTTCCTTAATCGTCGGCTTGAGTCCTGTGGCAACCGATGCCAACACGGCCCCGACTACCAAAACCATAATACCGGCGAAGATTACGGTGTACGAGTTATTCTCCGTGTTTATAGCCATGATTATGCGGTTTCCAGTTGAATTTCAGATTGCGGGGATTCCGCCTCGGCAGCAACGACTTTCTTCATGCGCTTCTGCCTCCTGCGAACATTGCCCTGTACTACGTAATGGTCGATGGTTGGAGCGAATACATTCATCAGGAGTATGGCCAGGAATACACCCTCCGGATAAGCGGGGTTGAAGACCCGTATCATTACGGAGATAAACCCGATCAGGAATCCGTAGATCCACTTGCCCCTGTTGGTCTGTGATCCGGTAACCGGGTCAGTCGCCATGAATACGATACCAAAAGCCAGCCCCCCTACGATAAGGTGTTTCCAGAATTCAAACTTCATCAGGCCATAAAATTTACTGTACTCTGGAATCAGGCCGGCATCGACTACACCATTAAAAATCAATCCCATGGCAAGTGCCCCGATTACCGCACTCAACATGATGCGCCAGCTGGCTATCTTACTGAAAATAAGCGCAGCTGCTCCCAAGAGTATCAGAAAGGTCGAAGTCTCACCGATCGATCCGGGTATAAAACCGAAAAACATATCCGACACCGTATATCCGTATTCCGATTCCTGATTGGCCGCAAGGTAACCCAGTATGGTCTCCCCGGATATGGCATCTGCACCGGTTCGATTCACGGCATCGTGCACCCACACCTTACTTCCGCTCATCCAGGTAGGATAGGCGAAGAACAGGAAGGCACGAATGGTAAGAGCTGGATTCAGTATGTTCATCCCGGTGCCCCCGAACACCTCTTTGCCGATGATCACTCCGAAGGCGACGGCCACAGCCAGCATCCACAGCGGTGTATCCACGGGAATGATAAGCGGCACCAGCATGCCTGTAACCAGGTAACCTTCCTCCACCTCATGGCCCTTGATCACCGCGAAAATAAACTCGATGAGCAGGCCTACCCCATAAGAAACAATGACCAGGGGAAGTATGGTCTGGGCGCCCAGAATGAAGTTATCCCAGGTGATAAAATGTTCAAACAGGGAAAAGTTGGACGGAAAGCCATTGATGGCAGAATAATGCTGGTATCCGGCATTGAACATACCGAACAGCAGGCAGGGAACCAGCGAAAGGATCACCGTATTCATGGTCCGTTTCAGGTCATCCACGGCCCGTATATGCCCGCCGCTCTCCGTGGTGAAATCCGGAGTAAACAGGAAGGTGTGTATGGCGTTGAACGCCGGGGCCATCTTCTTGCCCCTGTACTTTTCTCGTAAGTTATGTAAAGCCTCTTTCATAGCACTAACCAATTTCTTTTTGCAATAAATCCAATCCGTCCCGGATAATCTTCTGGTGGGGCTGCTTGGAGATGCAGATAAATTCCGTGAGGGCGAAGTCCTCAGGAGCAACTTCGTACATACCCAGATTCTCCATTTCATCCAGATCCTTAACCATACAGGCTTTTAAAAGCTGAAGAGGATAGATATCCAATGGGAAAACCTGCTCGTAGAGACCCGTGACCACAAAAGCACGGTGTTCTCCGTTCGTATTGGTATCCAGATCGTACTTCTTACCCGGATTCAGCCAGGAAAACGTGAAGGCCCTGGTGGGAGATATCTTGTCGAACACGGGCTTGTTCCAGCCAAAGAATGTATAATCGTCTCCTTCGGGGATCGCATTGACTTCGCTATTGTAAAACCCGATGTGTCCCTCCGGATTGGTCTTCGATCCGGTCAGGACATTACCGTTAATCAGCCTGAACTTGGAGTCCTTCACGCCACCGGCATAGAGCACCGTGGAAACCTCGGCGCCAATGCGGGTCTCGAAGTACTGAGGGTTGTTGATCATGGAACCGCCCAAGGCTATGCGACGCACGGGATCGTATGCCCCGGTAAGCAGTAAGTTTCCTATGATAACCAGATCCGGCGCACTAACGATCCAGACCACTTCCCCCTTATTAATGGGATCGATTTTATTGATCTGAGTACCGACTAATCCTGCAGGATGAGGCCCCTTTACGCGATGGAATTCGGCCTGTTCAACTTCTGACCAGACTCCTTTGTCCTTGCCCGGCAAACCGATATGTACCTTCCCTGGGGTGAGCAGGGAGAGGGCATGAACCGCTGCTGCCAGTTCTTTCTGCTTTCCTTCCAGGACTATATCCATGTCTGCCCCAAGGGGTGAGGTGTTAAAACCCGAAATAAAAATGGCCTTGGGGGTGCGGTCCGGGCGCGCAATTATATCGTACGGCCGCTGTTTGATAAATGGCCAAACTCCGGCCTTCAGAAAAAAGGAGCGGATTTCTTCAGCCGCTGCCTGCGAAAGGACAGGAGGATCGTGCTTCAATTGCTTCTGCTCTTTATCCGCCAGTATTTTTACCGTCAGTATTCGTCTTCTGGCCCCTCGTTCAATAGCCACCAATTCTCCACTAACGGGGGAAGCCACCATCATCTCTTCCCATTCCTTATTGTAGAACAGGGGCTCTCCAGCCTGGATTTCCGCTCCTTCCTTGTGGAGCATCTTGGGCGTGAACCCGTGGAAGTCGTCGAGCCGAATGGCGTAGGTGTTGCTGGGGGCTGTCTTGTTAATGGTCTTCTGAGCCTCTCCCACGAGGTTTATGTTTAACCCCTTGGAAATTCGGATATTTCGAGCCATAAAAGCACGTCCATTTAATTGAAAATTGTGCCAAAAATAGTACTAAAAGGACTTTTATCATAGAAATACAACCACAAAATTGGTAGTCTGTCGAGCTTACTTTCGGCGGTATAATTTTTGTTTACTTTTAAACCAAATAACCGCGTGTTTTGAGGTTTTTTCTTCGACAAATCTTGTCCCTGCTTTTTGTGCTTCCCACTATGGCACAGGTACAGGAAGAGGTGGGCGCCCCATCTCATATCCGTTCCATCGATTTCCGGGGGCCTAGCGGAGAACAATTTCCCATCGTCCAGCTGGGAGAGCCCGTTACCCTCAAGTTTGATGATCTCACGGCCAGGGAACAGGACTACTATTACAAACTCATTCACTGCGATTACGACTGGACCCCATCTCAGTTACTGAAAAGTCAGTATCTGACCGGTATGGACAACCAGCGCATTATCGATTACCGGAACAGCTACAACACCTTACAGCCCTACTCCCACTATCGATTGACGCTGCCCAACAATCAGGTGCAATTCAAAGTAAGCGGCAATTACGTACTGGAAATCTACAACAGGGGAGGCACCAAACTCTTCAGCCGGCGTTTCCTGGTTTACGAGGATCTGGTCCCCGTGAGTGCCCAGGTGCGCCGGGCGAGAGACTTTAAGCTTTTGGACGAGGCACAGACCCTGCAGATCAGCGTGCGGACAGATCCCATACGGGTGGTCAATCCACGAAAACAGTTCAAAATCGCCCTGGTACAGAATTATCACTGGCCATCTGCCATCTATGGCGTCCCTCCCCAGTATACCATCGGCAGGGAATTGGTCTATCGCTATGATGAAGAGACCCGCTTTCCCGGCGGGAATGAGTTTCTCAATTTCGACACCAAGGACCTGAGGGCGCCCACCGTGGCCATCGAAGACATCTTCGTGGACGATCTGTACAACCACGTACTGTTTCCGAACAAAGCCCGAAAAGAGCGGGGTTATACCTACTTTCCCGACGTAAACGGTGATTTCGTGATTCGGACCTTGCAGGGCAGAGATCCGGACCGGGAGGGAGAATATACCCGGGTGCACTTTGCACTCCGGAACGAACCGGAACTGGAACTCAAGGACATATATATATTCGGGAAGTTCAATAATTACCAGCTCAACGAGGAAAACCGTCTGATTTTGAATCCGGACACCGGACTCCTCGAGAAGACTCTGGTATTAAAACAGGGTTTTTACAACTATAAGTACGCCATAAGAAACCCGGATGGCAGCATCGATCCCAATTTTATAGGCGGGAGTTATTACGTAGCTGAAAACCAATACCATATCTTTGTATATTACAGAGAATTCGGCGATTTCTACGATCGCCTGGTGGGCCTGGGCACTACCAGCTCAAGGGTCGTGACGAACTGAAACGCTGCAGGATGGCCATACGGAATCCGTTTAATCTCCGGAATCTGCCTAAGATTTCATTCGGCAAGGCAACCGGCAGGGACAATCTGCCCAAAGGCCGTTTTGCACTGAAATACCGGGGTGATCAGTGCCTGAACTGCGGTCATGAACTGGATCACAGCGATCGGTACTGCCCTAACTGCTCCCAGATTAACAGCACGAAAAAACTCACCCTCCGCGATTTTCTGGACGAACTCCTCAGCAGTCTGATTAACTGGGATTCCCGCTTGATCCGTACCCTGCAGGCGCTGCTGTTAAAGCCGGGCAAGATTTCCAGGGACTACATAGATGGTAAGCGCATCCGCTATACCAATCCCTTTAAATTCATGCTCAGCACGGCAATCATATACTTCCTGCTCATCGCAATAACGACCGACCTGCGCCAATTCGACCGGGTCCGGGACACCATAAGAAGATCCGGGGGAGAGCCGGAAGTTGCCGAAACCGAGCCTTCCTACACCAGAAGCGTGAATCTCGGAGCCCCCCCGGAACTGGAGAAAGAAATTCAGCAAATTTCCAGGGAAAACCAGGGGAATACCGACTCTATCAAGAAAAACCTGAACGAACGGATCAATGCTTCTGAGGGAGCAGCGGGTCCAGGACCCATCGTTCTGGAGTTCGGAGACCGGGAGGACTATGAAAGCGGGGAAGCCGGAAGGGGTGAAATGGAGATACGGGACAGCCTTATACTCAATAATCCCCGAAAGTATATCCTGGATACAGAGGCCGACAAGGCTCGGGCGAACCGAGTATTCAAGAAAACCTACTTTTTCTGGAAGACCCTGGACGAAGACTATATAGACGACTACTCGGATGCGGTGGACAAATACAACATCAGTGATTCCGAAGAAAATCATTTCACCTTCCGCTCAGCCGTGGGTGTACAAAGGGCTCTCGCCCAACCGAGCATTTTTGCCGCCGAATTGCTGTCCAAGCTGCCGTTTGTTATTTTTATCTTCATTCCCTTCTTCACGGTATTCGTGTATGCGGTATACATCCGTAAAAATTACACCTACACCGAACATCTGATCTTTAGCTTCCACAACCAGTCCCTGTTGTTTATATTGCTCATCCTAAGTGTAGCAGTGGACCAGGTATTGGGCTGGTCGACAATGGGCCTGGCCCTGATGATCTTCGGAATATACCTGTACAAGGCAATGAGGAAGTTCTATGGTCAGAACCGATTTAAGACCCTGCTGAAGTACTCGTTTCTCAATACGGTATTCGGCGCCCTTGCCCTGCTCTTTACCCTGCTGCTTTTTTTAGGAAGTCTTATAACCTACTAACTGAAGTATGAAAACACTGGTAACCCAAGGCATCAAAGTAACCGTTAGAACGACCTTTGAGGGAACCTTCTTCAAGAATTACAAGATGCATTTCGCCTTTGGCTACACCATTACCATCGAGAATACCTCAAGGGATACGGTACAGCTCACGGATCGCCACTGGGATATTTACGATGCACTCCGGGACCCGGAGACCATAGAAGGCAAAGGGGTGATTGGCAAACAGCCCATCATTCAGCCCGGAGGGGTCCATACCTACAGTTCGGGCTGTCTGCTCGCCTCACCCATGGGGTCCATGCGTGGCTACTATACCATGTGGAATTCCAGCAAGGAGGAGAGTTTTGACGTGGAAGTGCCCTTATTTCACTTG
The DNA here is from genome assembly GCA_964552195.1 of uncultured Flavobacteriaceae bacterium. Taxonomy (GTDB): domain Bacteria; phylum Bacteroidota; class Bacteroidia; order Flavobacteriales; family Flavobacteriaceae; genus CAZKAP01. The sequence continues at coordinate 315,461 of CAZKFM010000002.1, read as the reverse complement.
TCGGCTCCCTTCGTTAACAACTAAATAGAGCACCGGGCATTACTCGATCTGCCCCTCCCCCTACCCGCCATTCCCTTGGAGTTTACGTACCTTTGCGCAACAAAAACACAAGAGAATGAGTACCGGTTTTTTCCAGGTTCCCTATCCGATAAACGAACCTGTCAAGTCTTACGAACCCAACAGCCCCGAAAGGGAAGAGGTCCTTCGCACCTACGAAGAGATGTACAACACCACCGTGGAAGTACCCCTGAAAGTCCACGGAGAAAATATCAGCACGGGTGACCTGGCCGGGATGTCCCCCCCACACGAACACCAGCATTCTCTGGGTAACTTTCACAAAGCCGGAAAGCAGCATATACAAGCTGCCATTGATTCCTGTCTGGACGCAAAAAGCGCTTGGGAATCCATGTCCTGGGAGAATCGGGCATCCATTTTCCTCAAAGCGGCCGAGCTGTTGGCAGGTCCCTATAGAGCACGGATCAATGCAGCCACCATGCTGTGCCAGTCCAAGACCATCCATCAGGCCGAGATCGATGCCGCATGCGAACTGATCGATTTCCTTCGATTTAACGTGTATTACGCTACCGGTATATACAGCGAACAGCCCGAATCCTCGGAAGGCATCTGGAACCGGGTGGAATATCGTCCGCTGGAAGGCTTCACCTATGCCATTACGCCCTTCAACTTCACCGCCATCGCCGGCAATCTGCCTACCTGCATGGCCATGATGGGGAACACGGTGGTATGGAAGCCCAGTGACAGCCAGGTGTACTCAGCCATGGTTATCATGGAGGTACTGGAGGAGGCCGGACTACCCGCGGGAGTCATCAATATGGTCATGGGAGACCCAGTCATGATCACCGAAACCGTTTTGGACAGCCCTGATTTCTCAGGCCTCCACTTCACGGGTTCAACCCAGGTGTTCAAGAATCTGTGGACGGAAATCGGAAACCGCATCCATAGCTACCGGGCCTACCCCCGCATAGTCGGTGAAACGGGTGGCAAGGACTTCATAATTGCTCACCCCAGTTCAAACCCCCTTCAGGTGGGTACGGCCATCATCCGCGGAGCCTTTGAGTTTCAGGGTCAGAAGTGCAGCGCCGCATCCCGGGTGTACCTCCCGGAATCCCTGGCCGAAGCCGTTATGCAGGAAGTGAGAAAGGATCTGGATTCCATGCAGCCACCGGGTTCGCCGGCAGACATGAAGAATTTCGTCACCGCCGTGATCCACGAGGGGTCTTTCGACAAACTCGCGTCATACATCGAGCGTGCTCAGCAGAGCAGCGAGGCGCAGGTATGGGCTGGTGGTAAATGCGACAAGAGCAGGGGCTACTTCATCGAACCCACGGTTATCGTCACTACGAACCCCCATTACGAGACCATGGAAACCGAACTGTTCGGCCCCGTGGTCACTATCTACGTCTATCCGGACAATGAATGGGAAAAGACTCTGGAACTCCTGGATTCGACTTCGCCCTACGCGCTAACAGGCGCCGTGTTCTCACAGGACCGGTATGCCCTGGAAACCGCCGTTGCCAAATTGAGGCACAGCGCCGGAAATTTCTACATAAACGATAAGCCCACTGGGGCCGTAGTCGGACAGCAACCTTTCGGAGGTGCCAGGGCATCCGGTACCAACGACAAGGCCGGATCTGCACAGAATTTGCTCCGCTGGGTTTCGCCACGCCTGATCAAGGAAACCTTTGTGAGCCCTGTGGACTACCGCTATCCCTTTATGGGTTAGAACCGTACCATTGGTATCATTTATCTTTTGGGCGCCTTCGGGCGCTCAACTCATTTATGCCTGGCCAGGTAAACCACCTCCTTGGTCCCGAAAAAGGGTTCTGAAAAATAGGCCGAGAGCGGAAAGCGCAAGGCGGCGGGAAAGCCTCTCAGTTCCTCGGTCAGGTCTCCGCCTTTGAGGTAGAGTATCCCATTGACTCGCTCGTGTCGGCTTTCTGGCTGGATTTTACCCTGTGTCCAATGCACGAAGGTATGCATGGCGGCAACCGCCCGGCTCACGATAAACTCACTCTGCCCATCCCAGTCCTCTACCCGGCCATGGAGGGCCGTCACATTCTTCAGGCCCAAACCCGCAACGACCTCGTTGACCACCCGAATCTTCTTTCCTATGGCATCGATCAGGGTAAACGTACAATCAGGAAACATTATGGCCAGGGGAATCCCGGGGAATCCTCCCCCGGTGCCCACATCCAGGATGCTAGTCCCCGGAAGAAATTGCTGTACCTTTGCGATTCCCAAGGAGTGTAGCACATGCCGCTCATAGAGGAGGTCGACGTCCTTTCGAGACACTACGTTGATCTTCTGGTTCCAGTCGGAATACAGTGTGGCAAGCTTTTTGAACTGATTGATCTGCCTCTCATCCAGGCCCGGGAAATAGCGGTAAATGATTTCGTCCTTCATCCCTGTTTCCATATTTTCACCCAAAAGTAGTATTTGCGGACTTTTGTATTTTAGCCGAGGGACGTATTATCGTCCGACATGAACAAGAAAATTATATAATGAGTAAACCCTCCATAGTGCGTTTTCCCCGAAAGGATCGCGCTAATTTTTTCAGGACCCTCAACAGTCGGGTCAACAAGTATTTCGAAGAAAATAACCTTAAGAAGACCGGTAACTGGAAACTCCACCTGAAAACGCTGATCATGTTCAGCCTTTTCCTGTCCCCGTATTTCCTGATGCTTTCCCTCTCGTTACCCACCTGGGTGCAATTCCTTTTAACCATTGTCATGGGTGTGGGTATGGCCGGTGTGGGCATGAACGTCATGCACGATGCCAACCACGGTTCCTATTCCAGCAAGCGCTGGGTCAACAAGTTCATGGGAAGCAGCATGTATCTCCTCGCCGGGAACGTGTATAACTGGCAGGTTCAGCACAACGTTTTGCATCACACCTACACCAACATACAGGACCACGATGAAGACCTGGATGCCGGTCGCGTGCTGCGGTTTTCCCGCCATGCCCAATGGAAGAAACATCATAGATTCCAGCATTGGTATTCCGTGTTCCTCTACGGCCTGTTGACCTTTAACTGGGCCATAACTACCGATTTCACCCAGATGTACCGCTATACCCGCAAGAAGCTTGCCTACGGACAGTTTCCCAATCCATTACTGAACTGGACCCGTCTGGCGGTGACCAAGGCCCTGTACTTCTCCATTTGGATCGTACTGCCAATATTGTTTTTCGGAATTCCTTGGTGGCATGTGCTGATCGGATTCTTCGTCATGCATTATACCGCAGGCCTTATCCTGAGTATCGTATTTCAGCTGGCCCACATTACCGAAGATGCGGAAACCCCGCTTCCCGACGAGACCGGGACCATGAAAAACACCTGGGCGATTCATCAATTGTTCACCACGGTGAACTTTGGTACCCGAAACCGAATACTAAACTGGTTTACAGGAGGGCTCAACCACCAGGTGGAGCATCATATATTCCCGCACATCAGTCATGTGCATTACACCAACATATCCAGGATCGTGAAGGAAACGGCCCGGGAGTTTAATTTGCCTTACCACGAGTACAGGACGTTTAGAAATGCCATAATTTCGCACTTCAAACACCTCCGGGAACTGGGTAAGAATCCATCCGTGGCTTAAGCCGTGTCCCGGCAGCCGAATGGTTTATTGGTAACATCCGGATCCTGTCAAAAGAAATTTATGAGCTCTACACCCTCCCTGCGCGTTCAGAACATGGAGACCTCTGCCACACTCGCCATGGCCGCCAAGGCCAGGGAGCTGCGGTCGGAGGGAAAGGATATCATCGGGCTGAGCCTGGGGGAACCGGACTTCAATGTCCCGGACTTCATCAAGGAGGCGGCCAAGGAGGCCATCGATCAGGACTACAGCAGTTATCCTCCGGTGGACGGTTATGCCGAACTCAAGGAGGCCATAGCCAATAAATTCAGTAGGGATAATGGCCTGGATTATGCCGCAGCACAAATCGTGGTTTCCACAGGGGCCAAGCAGTCTCTTTTTAATGTGGCCATGGCCGTACTCGACCCAGGGGACGAGGTGATACTTCCCGCGCCTTATTGGGTAAGTTACCGGGATATAGTTAAACTGGCCGAAGGCATACCCGTAGAGGTAATCAGCGGGATCGAAAGAGACTTCAAGATGACTCCCGATCAACTTAAGGCCGCCATTACCACCAAGACCCGTATGTTGTGGTTTAGCTCACCTTGTAACCCCAGCGGATCTTTTTACAGCCGGGAAGAGCTGGAGGCCCTCGCAGAGGTATTGCGGGATTACCCCCAGATCGTGGTGGTATCGGACGAGATTTACGAACATATCAACTTCTCCGGCAGGCATGCCAGCATGGCGGCCCTGGACGGAATGTACGAGCGCACGGTCACGGTAAACGGGGTGTCCAAGGCGTTTGCCATGACGGGATGGAGGATCGGTTACATAGGCGCTCCGGAATGGATCGCAAAGGCCTGTACCAAGCTGCAGGGTCAGGTTACCAGTGGTGCCAACGTAATCGCCCAACGGGCCGTAATTACTGCCCTGAATGCACCCGTATCGGCCATACAATACATGGTGGACGAGTTTCGCAACCGCCGGGACATGGTCCTGGAGCTTCTTCGGAAAATTCCCGGCTTCCGGGTCAATGAACCTCTCGGAGCCTTCTATGTATTCCCGGACATTTCTGCCTTTTTCGGCAGGACCATACGCGGCCACCGGGTGGACAATGCTTCCGATTTCTCCCTGCTGTTACTGGAGGAAGCCCAGGTAGCCACGGTTACCGGTGAAGCTTTCGGGAGTCCTGACTGCATCCGTATATCCTACGCAGCTTCAGAATCCGAACTGCGCGAGGCCTTGGAACGAATTAAACGGGTGTTGGCTGAATAAAATTCAGAAGACTCAGCCTTGTTCTGGATCAAAAAAAACGAGATTTTAGCCAACGCCGGTTCATCTTCACGATATTGGTGATAGAAATTCCTTCCGGGCATTCAACCTCACAGGCTCCGGTGAGCGAACAGCTACCAAATCCTTCCAGTTCCATTTGCTGAGTCATATCCAGCACCCTTCTATCTGACTCATGTCGCCCTTGGGGCAGACTGTTCAAGTGGTTTATTTTGGCTGCGACAAAAAGGGAAGCCGATGCATTCTTGCAGGAAGCTACACAGGCCCCACAACCGATGCATGCCGCAGAATCCATCGATTCATCTGCCACATCCTTGCCTATGAGAATCGCATTCGCTTCGGGAGCAGTTCCCGTCTTGGCCGAAATATATCCACCGTTTTCTATGATCCGGTCAAGGGAAGAACGGTCGACTACCAAATCCCTGATAATAGGAAATGCTTTTGCCCTCCACGGTTCAAGGACAATGGTATCCCCATCCCTAAAACTTCTCATGTGAAGCTGACAGGTCGTAATATTTGCGTGTGGCCCGTGGGCTCTGCCATTAATGAATATACCACACTGACCACAAATCCCTTCCCTGCAGTCGTACTCATAGGAAATGGTGCGTTCTTTATTCCTGACCAGCTGTTCATTGAGATGATCCAGAGCTTCCAGCAGTGACATTTCCGGATTGAGGTCACCAATCCTGTATTCAACAAATTTTCCGCGGTCCGAAGGCCCGTCCTGTCTCCAAATAACAAAAGTTATACGCATATCTTCCTGCGGAATCTTTACCCGTTTTATTGATAACTCCTTACGGTAGGTTTCACGAATTCGAAATTCAGTGGTTCTCTGCAAAGCCGATAAGCTCCCTTCTCATATGACCAGGCTGAAACGTAGTTGAAATCCTCATCATTGCGAACAGCCTCACCATCTTCAGTCTGGAATTCTTCCCGGAAGTGGGCCCCACAGGATTCTTCCCGCTGAAGAGCATCTTTACACATGAGTTCCCCCAATTCCAGGAAATCCGCCAGGCGCAAGGCCTTCTCCAATTCGATATTGAATTCACGGGAACCGCCCGTTACCATGACATCTTTCCAGAAATCCTGCCTGAGAGTGATGATATCGTGAATCGCTTTCTCGAGGCCTTGGCCATTACGACTAACGGCACACTCCTTCCACATGATCTTACCGAGTTCGCGATGAAAGTCGTCTACTGTTCGGCTACCCTGTATCGCAAGGATGTTTTTGATCCGGTTCCGCGCTGCATGCTCCGCCTCCTCAAACTCCGATGAGGATATATCCGGAGCTTCCATCTTCATCTCCTCAGCCAGATAATTATTGATAGTGTTGGGAAGTATAAAATATCCGTCTATGCTTGCCTGGAGCAGGGAATTAGCCCCAAGCCGATTGGCCCCGTGATCCGAGTAGTTGCACTCTCCGATGGCGTAAAGGCCGGGAATCGTCGTCATTAATTCGTAATCTACCCACAAGCCCCCCATCGAGAAATGAGCAGCTGGCGAGATCATCATAGGCTCGAGGTACGCATCTATCCCCGTGATCTTTCTGTACATAGTGAACAAATTCCCATACCGCTCTTCAATTACCGATCTTCCATGCAAATCAATGGCATCCCTGAAATCGAGATATACAGCATTGCACAATGGCCCCACCCCATGTCCGGCATCGATTCGCTCCTTAGCCGCCCGGGAAGAAATATCCCTGGGTGCCAAATTTCCATAAGAAGGATACCTGCGCTCGAGATAGTAATCGCGCTCCTCCTCGGGTATTTGGTTCGCAGGCCTCTGATCTCCGGCTTTTGCCGGAACCCATATCCGACCATCATTACGCAACGACTCTGACATCAGGGTGAGCTTTGACTGTGCATCGCTGGATTGTGGAAGGGCGGTGGGATGTACCTGAGTAAAACTTGGTGCGGCGAAAAGTGCTCCCTTCTTATGCGCCTTCCATATCGCACTTCCATTACACCCTATGGCGAGGGTAGACAGACGATAGACCCTCGAATACCCACCTGTGGCCAGGACAACGGCATCTGCCGAGAACCGCTTTAGCTCCCCACTGACCAGGTCCCGGGCTATGATTCCTTTTGCCTTGCCCCCGACCAAAACTAAATCCATCATCTCGTGTCTTGGGAACATTTCGACCTTGCCTGCCCTCTTCATTTTAAAGAGTTGGGAATAGGCGGCTAATAGCAACTGCTGCCCTGTCTGACCACGAGCATAGAAGGTGCGTTGAACCTGAACCCCACCAAAACTTCGGTTTACAAGTACACCTCCGTACTCCCTGGCGAATGGCACTCCCTGTTGGACAAAATGATCGATCATGGGAGCCGAGAGCTCGGCTAAGCGATAAACATTGGCCTCTCTGGATCGAAAGTCTCCGCCTTTCAGCGAATCGTAGAACATGCGCCAAATACTGTCCCCATCGTGCTGGTAGTTCTTCGCGGCGTTAATTCCTCCCTGGGCAGCAACCGAATGCGCCCGTCGTGCAGAATCCTGATAGCAGAAACAATGAACTCCATATCCAAGTTCTGCTAGAGTTGCAGCAGCACCTGCCCCTGCCAGCCCAGACCCAACAACTATGACCTTAAGGTGTTTCTTGTTAGCGGGATTAATAAGACGGGAATCTAACTGATAATTCCTCCATTTATGTTCCAAAGGGCCTGGGGGAATTTTCGGATTCAGTTTTTCCAAAAACAAATCGTCTGTTGTTTAGTGGATTATCAATTCATAGGCAACTTTACAGATCGTAGCCCCGGGCTTATTGCTCCCGAAGCACCAAGATGGGAATAGGACTATGAAATGTTTGCTTTAGAGTAACACTTTCACCAATGAGGCGGGCAAAGAATCCTTTTTTGGAACGGATCAGACATAACAACGAAGGAGGTGTAGTCCTTAAAAATCGGATCATGTCCTCATTAACACTGACTTTTGAGGTCTCCTGAATGATTTCGGGTTTGAATTCCTCCAGCATCAACTTAGCCTTTTCGAGCCCGGGTTCCCTGCCCTCTGAAAAATGGAGCAACTTCACTCCGCTGCGATGGAGAGCCAGTATAAACTTCAAGGGTTCCAGCACTTCCTCTTCCAGGGGATTCCGCCCTAAGGCCAATACCACTTGATCCATAGATTTGAAAACGTACTGGTCAGGAACCACAAGGACGGGAACCTTGCTGCGGGTTACTACTCCACCGGCTACACTTCCGAGAAAAACCTCTTTCAGTCCGGAAGCACCCTTGGTACCCATTACTATGTAATCGCACTCTCCCTGAGCCGCCATGTTCACCACACGTGTTATGGTGTTTTCCTTGCGAATTTCCAGGTTTAGGGTAGCCTGGCTGTGTACATTGAGCACCTCTTGCCTGATCTTCTCCATTTTGCGCCGCGCACCCTTTTCGATAACGTGGTCGAAATTTTTCATAATCAATGTGGGAGACCGGGTCCCATATACGTGAAGTAAGGTGATCTCCAGCGTCTCTTTTTCAAAAAGACGGGTTGCATACATTAACGCGTTGATCGAGGTATCTGAAAAATCGACAGGTACGAGAATCTTTACCATGGCTCAGTTGCTTTGATGAAAACGAAAAGGAACTTAACCGATTTCGTGCTTCATCTCAATCAAATTCCATTTACACTCAAATCTAGTATTCAAATCTTTAGAAAAACTATAGCAATTCATCAGAGAAATACATCATTTGCCGGCAATGGGTCGGGCACCCAAAGACATCTTTGAGTATTACAGCAAGGGAATCACGGTATTTTTCGGGAATGCGGAAACCATATTTGCACTTCAGTTTCTCTTAAGATTTCATTCCTAGCTTGTAATGGATTTGCGGAAAAAACTCGGATAAAGCACGATCTGGCCGCTGGACCTGTCTTCTAAATTTAAAGCTAACTAGCGTTCATTAATATGAAAATACTTGATAAAATATTACTTGCATTCGACTTTGGCCCTTCTTCAGAGAACCTCTTTAAAAATACCATACAGTTCGCCAAAGTATTCGATTCCAGTATCATACCTCTGCACGTCCTACCCGAAACCATAAAGGACCCAAAAACTCGTAACCTTCTACCTGAAGCCATTCGATCGCGGTTCCAGGAAGTAATTAGCGGCTGGGAAGTCGATGGACTGAACATTGAAATGCCACTGGTGCGTTTCGGAAACAACGACGACCTCATCTCAAGAACAGCAGTTGAAGTGAATGCCAACCTCATCCTAATGGGTTCCGGCGAAGGGACTAGTAACCGCACCTTCAAACTCGGAACAACAACCGAAAGGGTAGTTCAGAAAAGCGATAAGCCAGTTCTGGTGATCAAGGAAGGTGCTGCTCTAAATGTTAAGAGAATTCTCTGTCCGGTGGACTTTTCCAGTGCCTCGGAAAGAGCGTTGAAAAATGCTCTGATCATTGCCCGGAGGTACCAGGCAGAGCTCATTATTCTCAGCGTTTGTGAATTGTCCAAAAGACAAGGATTCAATCTTGAATTGCATGCTTTGGAAGACGATAAAAACCCTTGTATGGAACACGGGCAGTCATTCCTAGAATTCCTAAAGAAGTTCACCATGAAAGACGTGAAGTGGGTCCAGAAATCGCCCGCGGGAAATCCCGTCGATGAAATTCTGACCACTTTGAAGACAGAAGACATTGACCTTCTGGTTATGGGAGCATCCGGGAGAACGGGAATTAGTCGATTGATCATGGGCAGGGTAACCGCAAAGGTGATCCGGGAGGTTCCTTGTTCATTTCTTACCCTAAAATCTCAGGACGTGATTACCCCTCAGATTAGTCGCGATATAGAAGATATAGAGAAACTATACGAATCTGCAGTACAGCTCATAAAAGATGGGATTTACGAAAATGCCATAAACATACTGGAGTCCATTATCAATTTAAATGCGATGCACTTGCCATCGTATCGGGCACTCGCAAAGATTTACGAGTTGTTGGATCAACCGGAAAAGGCCAAGGCCTACAGAGATCGTGCTCGAGAGATCATGGATCACTTTTACTACTCTAAAATTGAAGACGAAATACGTCGTAACCCCAACGTGGATTAATGAATAATATAAGCGGGAAAGTAACAAGCGTAAGCGAGTCATTAGTAGGTGTACATGTTCCGAATGGGGCGGTCATGAATGGTGAAGTCGCCTTTATTTTAACTGAAGGAGGCGTCCGGCTCAAATCGGAAGTAATCGATATCAAGCCGGGTGATATTGCGTATCTGCAGGTATTTGAGGACACTCTTTGGACTAAAGTAGGAGACGCGGTCGAGTTTACAGGGAAGCCCCTTTCGGTCAAACTGGGCCCGGGCATACTGGGTTCCGTAACGGATGGCCTTCAGAATCCCCTGTACAAATTGGCCGAACTCGATTGGTTCCTGGAACGCGGCCTTGAAGTCGCATCCCTGGATACCGAACGGAAATGGGTATTCACTCCGATAGCCAAAGTAGGAGATTCCATAACGGGTGGCTCAGTCCTCGGCGTGGTTCAGGAGAATATGTTTCCGCATAAAATCTTTGTCCCCTTTTACGTGCACGATAGACTAACCCTGGAAGAGCTAAAAGCAGAAGGTGAATACACCGTGGACACCGTTATAGCGGTTGCACGAGACTCCCGGGGGGAGACAAAAGAATTCAGCATGCAATTCGATTGGCCGGTGAAGGTCCCTATGGACTTTAATCGAAGAAAAGTCCCCTCTTCTCCCATGCATACCGGGATACGTATTATCGACGCTCTTTTTCCAATAGCATATGGGGGTAATGCCTGCAATCCCGGGCCTTTTGGAGCAGGTAAAACCGTTCTGCAACACAGTTTGGCCAAGCACACCAATGCCGATGTAATTATAATCGCAGCCTGCGGTGAGCGTGCGGGGGAGGCCGTTGAGATCTTTCGGGATTTCCCGGAACTGGTGGATCCCAAAACCGGTAAATCCCTCATGGATCGTACCTATATCGTAGGCAATACCTCTTCTATGCCCGTTGCCGCCAGGGAAGCATCGGTCTACATAGCGGCCACTGTGGGTGAGTACTACAGAAAGCAAGGATTACATGTTCTTATGCTGGCCGATTCCACGTCTCGCTGGGCGCAGGCCATGCGTGAAATTTCCGGTAGAAAAGAGGAAATTCCCGGGCCCGAAGCCTTTCCTATGTACATCAGCACCCTTATATCCGCGCTTTACGATCGCGCAGGTGTGGAAGAACTAAACGACGGCAGCGTGGGTTCACTAAGTATGATCGGAACGGTCTCACCAGCAGGAGGTAACTTTGATGAGCCTGTAACTCAGGCAACACTCATGAGTACCGGGGCTTTTTGGGCACTCTCCAGGGCACGGTCCGACGCACGTAAATATCCTGCCATAGATCCAGAGGAGAGCACCTCAAAGTACGAATCGGAATTGGAGCGAAAGCGTGTTCAAGACTTGCTCAACCTTATGAAGGAACGCAAGAAGATCGCCTCAAACCTTGTACTGATGGGGGAAAAAGGGATAACAAATGAGGCGTTTATAGTCTACCAAAAAGGAGAATTGGCAGATGCCGTTTTCCTCCAGCAAAACAGTTTCCACGACGTCGATGGAGTTACCAACCCGGAAAGACTTCGCATGATGTTCGATGTGCTCAGGGAAATCCTTGACCACCCTGTTAATTTAAGGGATAAAGAACAAATTCGCTCGCACTTCAACTACATCCGGCAGGCATTCCTGGATTGGAATTACACCGCCATGGACCATCCCGATTTTAAGGTTCAGCTAAATAAAATCCGTGAAATCGTGAAACAGCAGACACATGCTACAGAAGACCTATAGCCATATCGACAGCATCGGCAGAGCTGTTCTAAGGATCAAAGCCGAAGGAGTTCACAATAAGGAACTGGCCGAGGTTATTTATCCGGATGGAAAAAAGGTACTGGCACAGGTAATCGCACTGGACGGTGCGTTTGCCACTTTGCAGTTGTTCGGTGGAGGTTTTGGAGTATCGACGAATTGCAAGATCCGGTTCCTGGGTAAGCCATTGGAAGTAGGATTCTCTAATGACATGCTGGGCCGCATCTATTCGGGAAGCGGGCAGCCCATTGACGGAGGGCCTGAACTTACCTCCCATACCATTCGCATTGCGGGCCCATCCATCAATCCGGTAAAACGAGTGATTCCCAAAGACATGATCCGGACCGGAGTCCCGATGATTGACGTCTTCAACACTCTGGTCCGCTCTCAGAAAATACCCATTTTCGCCCGAGCGGGCGAACCCTACAATCGCCTTCTGGCCAATATAGCCACCCAAACAGACGCGGACGTTATTGTCATAGGCGGGGTCGGTCTGAAATATGATGAATACCATTATTTCAGGGAGCGAATCGAGGAAAGCGGCAGTAAGAGTAAGACCCTGATGTTCATTCATACCCACAGGGATCCCATAGTAGAAGGGATTATGGTGCCCGATCTCGCACTGGCAGTCGCCGAACGCTTCGCACTGAACGGCAAGAACGTATTTGTCTTGCTTTCGGACATGACACAATGGTCGGATTATCTCAGGCAATTAGCCAACGCCCAGGACCAGATTCCTTCGAATCAGGGCTATCCGGGCGACCTCTACTCGCAATTAGCCAGTCGATACGAAAAGGCGGCGGATATAGAAGGCTCCGGAAGCCTGACCATCCTGGGAGTGACCACCATGGACGATGTAACCCACCCGGTTCCGGACAATACCGGCTACATTACCGAAGGCCAGTTTTTCATGAAAGACGGCTACCTGGAGCTCTTCGGCTCTCTGAGTAGGCTCAAGCAACAGGTAAATAACAAGACCCGTGCGGATCACAGAAACATCATGAATGCCATGGCCCGGTTGCTATCAGAGGCTGAGGAACGCGTAAAAGCGCAGAAGTTCGGTTCGGTAAAGGACGACTACTCGCTTAGGCTGCTCGATTACCGACAGACGTTTCAACGGGAACTCATGGATCCCTTTCGCAACCTGAAGCTCGAAGACGCCCTGGATTTATGCTGGGATATACTCGCACACCATTTTAAGAAAGAAGAAGTGGGCATGCCTTCCAAACTAATCGAAACGTATTGGCCATCAGACGGCCAATATAAGATATTAAGAATATCAAAGGATGAGTAAATCTACATTGAACGAACTCATAGGCGTTCTAAAAAAGGAGGCTCTCGAAGAAGCGGAACAGGCATCTCAAAAGATTATTGCAGATGCAGAGAAGCTAGCACAGCGCACGGTACTTGAGGCCAGGGAAAAAGCAGAGGCCATTGTGCGTGATGCCGAATCGGAGGCAAAAGCGTATATCTCCAGTGGCAAAGACTCCCTGCGCCTGGCATCGCGAGACACGGTCATTACTGTAAAAAATGAAATTATCCGCCTCTTAACTTCGGTGTTGGAAAAAGAAGTACAGGAAACTTTTGACCGGAATCTTTGGGAGCAGGTGGTCAGCCAGTCCTTAAGCAACCTGGGAAGCAACACCCGGCTCGAGATTAGTTCTGATGTAGCCGAAAAACTCAGTGATCAACTGATTGTAAAATTGCAGGCAAGCGAGCAGGTCTCACTTCGTATGGACAGGGTCTCGGGCGCAGAATCCCTGAGGATCACGAAAACGGATCAGGGATGGAGTTACGACATATCTCCGGAGATGATAGCCCGTGTTCTCAGTGACAGTCTGGGGCCTGACTGGTCCGATTACCTTGGAGAAAAAAACATAACCTCATGATCCCCGGAGACCTCGAATACTTAATGAGCAGCCTGCCCGAACTTCGGTTTGAGCAGTCAGGTTCCACCCGGGTACATGTAGAGTCCCTACTTCAGAAGTACACGGGCGTCCCTGAGGCTGAACTGCAAATCTCCGAGGCCCTTAATCATGAAGCGTCCAAATATATACGTGGGGAACGGCAGGAACTTCTGCTCGGGCTCGACTTAGACAGTTTGCACCAGGATTCGTTCAGAAAATCTGAGCACAAGCTACTTTCGGAATACGCGTACTTTATGTGGAACTTAAGAAAGGATTTATTCGCCTATAGAAAGTCCACATATGACGGTGAGACTCAAATAGTCATGATTCATGGTCTTCCCGAACTGATGGGCAATCCTCTAGAAAACGAGGTAGAGTTGCTCCGATTTATGTGGGATAACCTGGAAGAACTGGCCGCAGGCATTTATTCCGGATTTGAGGCGCTCCTTGTGTATAAAATACAATTATTAATTCTTGAAAGACTCTGGTCGTTTGAAGCGCGCAGCGGATATAGAAACTACCTGGCACACATCAACTCGGTCGAGGTATGAGCGATAAACTTCCATTAAACAAGAATACGCTAACGAGTCTCAAGACAGATCTTCGAGACTATCGTGCCGCACTTCCTGTATTCGAAGTGAAAGTGCAACAACTAAAAAAAGAAGTGAGGCGCACAGAAAAGAAGATCCAGCAGATTAGCGATGAACTCAGGCACCAAAAAGACAGTGCCAAAGAATGGGCCGGTGTTATGGCCGAATTGCCCTCCGAAAAATTGCCGGGATTAGTTATCAATGCTGTGCACAGCACAGAAGAAGAAGTCGCGGGTGTGACGCTGAGCCGTTTCCATGCCTTGGAATTTGAGGAACATGAACCCGATCTGAACAATACCCAGCTTTGGACCGATGCCGTCACCCTTCACCTCAGGGGGCAAGTTACCCGTCAGGCCCAACTTGATTTGGAACGGCGCAATGTGGAAAGGCTCACCGCTGAACTGGCAGAAGCCAGGCGAATGGAAAACGCGCTCAAAGAAATATTTATACCCCAGGCTGAAGAACATATTCGAAGAATCGCGGCCTATCTCGGCGATGTTGAGAGATTGGCTATAGCTAGCGCCAAACTGATGAAAAGACTGAAAGAACGACAAAACCAAGTACTGTGATCGTATCGATGAAGGAGCTTTATGTCTTTACCTCTTCCCGGGAGCGGGAAAAGTTGATCCGATTACTCGGGGAACTCGGTGTTGTTGACTTGAGCCTTGCTTCTTCGCAGGAGCGTAGTCCCTCTCCCTATGATCCGCTCATTGAGGATGTAGACAAGGTACTTCAGATATTGGGTCGGTACGATTCGAAGAAAAATAAAAAGACTCGAGATACCCATACTCCATTCAGCGCTTCTTCATCTACTCATCGAATCCTGACGATAAGTAAAGCACTCGACAAAGTCGAACAACAATTGGAAGAGCTTCTCAAGCAAGAAGAGGTTTATCGATTCTGGGGAGAAGACTCTAATGCCAATGATATCGCGTATTTGGGTACAAAGGGCCTGTATTTGCGCTTATACCTGCTTGAACGACCGTATAAGGAAGTCCCGGGTGAAAGCAGAACTATTGTACGACTTCGAAAAAGTAAGGGGAGATATCCTATGGTCCTGGTGTCGCGGGAACAGTCCGCGCGGCTGGAAGAAAAAGAAGTATTCCTGCCCAAAATGTCGTTCGGGGAAATTCAGGAACAACTCCATAAACGGAAGAGACAGCAGGGTGTATTTCTGAGTTTCCTCAAACAGCAAGCCCATCGGATTCAGGAATACGAGCAACATCGGGAGGAAATAGACGAACTCAGACAGGCCCGACTCGCTTTTGACGGGGTTCAGGAGATAGATGAAAAAATTTGTTACGTCCATGGCTATATTCCTTCGGACAGCATCGCTTCTTTTGAAGAATTAGCATCAGCTCATTCCTGGGGGTACGCTTACAACGAGCCGGATAATCCCGAAATCGTCCCCGTTTACATACGCAACCCAAGATGGATAAGAACCATTGAACCCCTGATGAAATTCATCGACATCATTCCCGGATATAAAGAAATGGATGTTTCCGTGTTTTTCCTCTTCGCATTCGTGCTCTTTTTCGCCATGCTTGTCGGAGACGCCGGTTATGGTGCCTTATTCCTAATATCAACTCTGCTGCTCTGGAAGAAATTCACCCCACAGGCGCGCAGCCTCAGTTTGGTTTTGAGTATTGGAACTATAGTCTGGGGGGCACTCAGCGGAACGTATTTCGGTTCCCGAGAACTCGCTGAAATCCCCTTACTCAAATCATTCATAGTAAAAGGTATTGCAAGTTTTGGACAGGACAATGCGGATATCCTGATGCACCTAACGTTTATCATTGGTGCAGTGCATCTGTCTCTGGCACGCCTGGTTCGGCTTATTATGTACATCAATTCCATACGGGCCTTGCGCGAACTGGGCTGGATCGCGCTCATCTGGGGCTTATTCTTACTTACCCAACAACTCGTGCTCGGAATGGAGATGCCCTCCTGGGGGTTCGGGCTAATGATCGCAGGTGGCTGCCTGGTAATCCTGGGATCATTTGAGAGCAGACGACCCGGAGGGTCGCTTGCAGGCGCTATGACCAATCTACCGTTTGACTTAATAAACAGCTTTTCCGATATCGTGTCCTACGTTCGTTTGTTCGCAGTGGGCATGGCTACGGCATGGGTGGCGGCCAGTTTTAACAACATGATACTTCCTAGCCTGAATCAAGATCCTAGCCTCTGGGAACACATCGCACTGATTATTGCCCTGTGCCTGGGTCACGGCCTGAATATCGCACTAGCTCTCATGGCCGTAATGGTTCATGGAATACGACTTAATATGCTTGAATTCTCAGGACAGTTGGGCGTGCAGTTCTCCGGAATCGCCTATCGTCCTTTCAGACTAAAGTACCCGGAGCGGGTTGTTCAGGCATTTAGAGGACTACATAAACAATCAATAACTAAAACTGAAGGAACGTGAATTTTGGAATTACAGATTTATCGCTAATGCTGACAACCGTTGGGGGATTGGGGGATATGGGTATGTCGCTAAGTATCGCCTCCATTGGATCGGCTATTGGCACAGGAATAGCCGGCATGGCAGCCATAGGAGCCTGGAAAAAGATGCTGATCAGCGGAAAAAAGTCAGCCGCAGCCCTGCTTATTTTTGTGGGTGCCCCTCTTTCCCAGGTGATTTATGGCATGATTCTCAAAAATGAAATTGCCGGCGCCAACCTCCCTCCGGATTCTTATCCCTGGCAGATTGTCATTGGACTGGTTTCAGGCGCAGCCATAGCCGGTTCGGCCATTTATCAGGGTAAAACTGGAGCCCGGGCCTGTGATGCAGTAGCTGCTGGAGCCAAGGATACAGCAAAGTACATAATGACCATCGGCATAGTCGAAACCGTTGCCCTTTTTGTTATGATCTTTACCATAACGGGGCTGCCCGAGGTCTAGATGTGTTGATCAGACCGATATTTTGTTCTGGCCGTAAACCGGTCAGTTCAATGGCGAGGTAGTCTTTTTTGGTGGAGACCAGGTATCTTGTAATAAACCAGGCAAAGTGAAGATTCTGATCATCGAAGACAATGAAGAACTTCAAAAAGACATACAGGTCTTTCTGAATAAGGAGGGCAATGTCTGCGAAATAGCCTCGGATTACAGGGCGGCTTACGCAAAAATCATCGCCTATCCGTACGATATCCTGATTGTTGATCTGGTATTGCCCTATGGAAGCGGGCTGGATATCATCCGAAACGTAAAAAAGGAAAAGCTGGATACAGGTATCATCGTGATTTCTGCCAGAGAGGACGTACAGGAACGAATAAAAGCTCTGGAATTGGGGGCTGATGATTACCTGACCAAACCCTTTTTCCTTTCAGAGCTCAACGCCCGCATTAAGGCCCTTTTCCGTCGAAAAGCTCAAAAGGGCAACATGGATCTGCATTTCAATGAGATCACTATCCGTCCGGATGAGTTCGAACTTCGGGTTCACGGAAAGCCTGCGAAACTGACTCGAAAGGAATTCGAAATCATTCACTTTTTTATGGTCAATCCCAATCGTCTCCTCACCAAGGAGGCCCTGGCTGAACACCTCTGGGGCGACCATATCGAAAACCTGGACTCGTTTGACTTCGTATACACCCATATCGCCAATCTCAGAAAGAAAATTGCCAACTTAAACGGGAAAGACTATATTAAATCGATTTACAGTGTAGGCTATAAATTCACTGATTTGGAATGAAATTGCTATACAAAACGAATCGAGCTTACCTTATCCTGGTTTCCCTTCTTTTTCCCCTGATGATCCTGGCCGATTATTACCTCATCGTTTATCTGGTGAATCGCGAAGTAAACGAACTGCTCCGACACGAGGGTCAACGGATCAAATACAATTGGGGCACCGTCCCCCCCTTTCAATCTTCGGATTACGTTCTGGGAACCTACCCTCAATATGAGGTTCAACTAACCAGGACCAATCACTACCGCGACACCCTGATATACGACAACATGAAGGACGACATGGTTCCTTACCGCCTGTATGAATTCACCGTGCCGGATGCTAAGGGAAACACACGTGTCGTACTCAAGCACATACTATTAGAACCCCAGGCGCTAATCGTCTGGCTCTTTGGATACACGGCCTTAATCATGTTCCTGCTGGCCGTTGGAATTTTCCTGATTAATCAGCGGATTTACCGATGGGCGTTTAGGCCTTTCTTTACCAACCTCGCTCAGATTCGGAATTACGACCTGAGGGAAAGGAAAAAGGTAGATTGGGAAACCACCGATATAGGGGAATTCACAGAGCTTAATCAGGTAATAAGCCTCTTAATGGATCGGGTGGAAAAGGATTACGAAAACCTGAAAGAACTCAATGAGAACATAGCCCATGAAATACAAACTCCCTTAGCAGTAGTTCGCAACAAGGCCGTTAACCTATTGGATAGTTCGTCATTAAATGAAGATCAACTTAAACAGGTAAAGACCATCTACAACGAAGCCAACCGGCTCTCGCGAATTGGAAAGTCCCTGACCCTAATCTCACGTATCAACAACCAGGAATTTCGCTGTTCTGATTCCATTGATGTACGCGGAATGACCCTGGAGATCCTGGGAGACCTCGAGGAAATGATAGCATACCGTAAACTAAGGGTAAATCAAGAACTGGAAGAAGTCCGGATTAAGGGTGATGCAGAATTGAGTCGTATCCTTTTAGTCAATTTGATCAAGAATGCTATTCAGCACAACGAAGACGGGGGCGAAATCAGGATCTCCCTGACCGCTGAGGCCATGAGGATCACCA
The DNA here is from genome assembly GCA_964552195.1 of uncultured Flavobacteriaceae bacterium. Classification (GTDB taxonomy): domain Bacteria; phylum Bacteroidota; class Bacteroidia; order Flavobacteriales; family Flavobacteriaceae; genus CAZKAP01. Next base: position 296,509 of record CAZKFM010000002.1, on the reverse strand, counting down.
ACACCGGACCTACGTCACAAATTCCCCCTGAGAAAGTATTCACGCGTTTCTCCAGATCTCTTTCCCACACATCAGGTCTGGGCCTTGGACTCGCTATTTGTAAGAAGATCAGCTCACTTTGCTTTATGGACCTGAGCTACAGAACTACCGACAATCTGCATCATTTTGAGTTGTGTTTTAATACGGTCCAAAGCCCCACGGAAGAGAATTATACCATTAAAACCGCTTCCAGAAGTCCGGACTGAAGAGGATGAGGACGGTAAAGAGTTCGAGCCTCCCCAATAGCATAAGGCCACCACACCACCATTTGGCGGTATCGGCAAGCACGCTATACGTGCTCACCGGGTTCAGCACGCCCAGGGCCGGGCCCACATTCCCAAGGGAAGAGGCGGCGCCGCCTATGGCAGAAATGAAGTCGAGCCCCATGAGTCCGAGCCCAAGAGATCCGATTAGGAATATGAGCATGTACAACACGAAGAACCCGGTTACGTTATAGCTGATCTGATCACCAACCGAACGCTTGTTGTAACGAACGGGTATAACGGCTCTGGGATGCAGACTTCGCTTAAACTCCAGCATACCGTTTTTTATAATCAACAGGTGCCGAATCACCTTGACCCCACCGCTGGTCGAACCGGAACTGCCACCTATGAACATGAGGCCGAAGAAGAAGACCATCAGAAAAGGCCCCCAACTGGTAAAATCTGCAGTAACGAAGCCCGTAGTGGTAATGACCGAGAGGACCTGAAAGAGCGCGTGACGGAAGCGACTCTCGTGCATGCCCCAACTTTCGCCGGGAACCCACTCCACCGACTGTGCAAAGACCAGGGTAAGGAATACCATTAGGGTAAATACAGTGATAAAGCTAACATAGGCCCGGAATTCCTGATCCCGTCGGGCCCGGTCGTACTGACGGGTAAACATATAGTAACTCACGACGAAGTTCGTCCCTGCCAGGAACATGAATAGCATGATGATGTACTGCACCAGAGGCTGGTCGTTCCAGAAGGCTACACTGCTGTCCCGGGTCGAGAAGCCACCCGTAGACATGGTGGAAAAGGCGTGGTTAACTGCATCAAACGGAGTCATGCCCGCGGCCATGAGCAGCAGGGTTTCCGCTATGGTGTAAACCACATAGATAAGCCACAGTCGCTTGGCCGTATCCGTAATCCGGGGATGAAGTTTGTCCCCGCCCAGTCCCGGCGCCTCGGCCGCGAACAGCTGCATACCGCCGATGCCGAGCAGCGGTAGTATGGCTATGGCCAGTACGATGATACCCATGCCCCCGATCCAGTGCGTGAGACTTCGCCAAAACAGGATGCCCTGGGGCAGGGTCTCAATGGAATCGAAGATGGTGGCACCGGTGGTGGTATAACCCGAAATGGTCTCGAAAAAAGCGTCAGTAAACGTGGCAGTCGTCCCGGTGAACATATACGGAAGCAGGCCGGTCAGGGTAAGGAAAATCCATCCGCCGGTGACGATGAGGTATCCGTCGCGTTTCTTGACCTCGAGGCGGTGAACCCGGGTAAAATACATGAAGGCTATGCCCAGAATGATGGTAGATGTGGCAGCGAGCCCAATCCCTATGGATTCGGACTCCCGGTAGATGGCGCTGATACCGGAGGCAAAGAGCATGAAGATGCCGTTGCACAGGAGCAGGACCCCCATGACATGCACCACGATTCTGAAATTCAAACCCATAGTTTCAAAAGAGCTCTTCGATTTTCTTGATGGCTTTGGGCAGGGCGCAAACCACTACCTTGTCTCCTTCTCGGATCTTGTAGTCTCCCAGGGCAATCTGGCCCTGACCATCTCGAATAACCCCACCTATGATGGCGTCCCTCGGAAAGTTCATCTCCCGGATGACCTGATCCCGGACCTTAGACTTCCGGGTTATTTCAAACTCGAGCATTTCGGCATCCAGATTGGTCAGTCGGGTCAGCGCGAGTACCGGCCCCTTTCTCACGTAACGGAAAATGGTATTGGCCGCGAGCAGTTTTTTATTAATGAGGGTATCTATGCCGATGGATTGCGATAGCTGGAAGTAGTCCATGTTCTCCACCAGGGCAATGGTTTTGTTGATTTTCTTGGATTTGGCGACCAGACAGGACATGATGTTGGTTTCCGAATTCCCGGTTACGGCAACAAAGGCATCCATGGCCTCCAGGCTCTCTTCATCCAGAAGTTCCACATCCCGTCCATCCCCGTTGACCACGAGCAGATTGGGCAGGCGGTCGGCAATATCCCGGGCTTTGTCCTTATCTTTTTCGATCATCTTTACATTAAACCGGAGTTGGCAAAGGTCACGAGCGGTTTTAAACCCTACATTGCCTCCGCCGAGTATCATCACATTGCGAATCTCCTTTTTCTGGAAACCGGTGAGCTTGTATAGATCTTCCACCCCTTCCGCCGAGGTGATAAAAAACACGTGATCCCCTTCCCTGAACACCGTGTTTCCCCTGGGGACAATGGTGTACTGCGTACCCCTTCGCCTGAGTGCTACCGGCATAAAGTGTACTTCAGGGAATTCCTCCGCGGATTCCTGCACGGTCTTTCCACAAAACGAGGCAGTAGCCGGCAGGAAGACTCCGATCATGGTCAGCAGTCCACCCTCGAACTCATACGACTCATTGAAAGCGGACTGATTAAGGATTTGCTGTATCTCCGTGGCGGCGAGTTCTTCCGGGGAAATAAGTTCGTCTATACCCAGCTCGTGAAACCGGAGTTGCTCCTTTTCGTCTATGAATTCGGGGTTATTCACCCGGGCAATCGTCTTCGCGGAGCCGAGCTGTTTGGCCAGCAGGCAGAGGGTAATATTGGTGGTTTGAGAGGCCGTTACGCCTATGGTCAAATCGCTGGATTCGACCTGGGCTTCCCTGAGAACTTCCAAAGAGGTGGCATCCCCCCTAAGTACTTTAATATCCAGGTGATTATCGGCATGGGACAGTCGCTCCTTATCCACATCGATCAGGGTAATGTCCTGAGCCTCATAAGAAAGCAGTTTAGCCAGATGGAAACCCACCTCTCCGGCACCTGCTATGATTATCTTCATAGTTTCGTCACCAAAAATGACCGGGAGAATCCCCGTAAAGGTCAAAATTACTCCTTTTTTAGAATCAGTCGGGTTGAGCCACTTGGGCTATCTTTGCGGTTTTAGATGCTATGAGTAAGAAGGTTGTTCCCTATAAGGAATCCCGCGAGGGAAAAAAGAAGCAGGTAAAGCAGATGTTCGACGGCATAGCGGGAGCGTACGACCCGTTAAACCGCCTGATCAGTCTCGGCATCGATCAGTCATGGCGTCGCAAAGTAGTACGGGAAGTCGCTTTAGCCCATCCGAAACGCGTTCTCGACATGGCCACAGGCACGGGGGACTTGGCCATTAGCCTGGCAAAAGCGGGCATTCCCCAGGTAGACGGACTCGATATCTCCGAAGGTATGCTCGAGGTTGGGAGGCAAAAAGTCGTACAAGCTCATTTAAAGGACCGGGTAAACATGCTTCAGGGAGATGCCGAGAACATCCCGCAGGAATCGGACAGCTATCAGGCCGCCACCGTAGCGTTCGGAGTTCGAAATTTCGAGGACCTGGAAAAAGGCCTGGCCGAACTCCACCGTGTACTTGCCCCGGGAGGCAAGCTGGTGATCCTGGAAACCTCAGTCCCCGTGAATCCGGTCGCGCGCTGGGGATACGGCATTTACACCGGATGGATCATGCCCGGCATAGGGCGTTTGCTGTCCCGGGACCGCCACGCCTACCGGTATTTATCGGATTCCGCAGCAGCCTTTCCTTTTGGCGAGGCCTTCAACAATATTTTGCGTAAAACGGGGTTTATATCCGTAGAGAACCGTCCCCAAACGCTGGGGGTCGCCACCATCTACGTGGCAACAAAAGCATAAAATGAAAAAAGTACTCCTCCTCCTCACTTGCCTGCTGGCTTGCGAGTCAGGCTACTCTCAATTCAGGCGCGATCCCGTGCTCAATCTGCAATCCGAGGACAAAAAGTTCCTGAACTGGGGCTACTACCTGGGTTTTAATCAGTACGACTTCAAATGGGATTACGACGAAGATCACTTCGCCATCTTCTCCAGCCTGCCGAGCAATCAGAGGGAAGTCTTGGTGGAGAAAAACCTGGGCTTTAATGTCGGGCTGATCGGGGAAATGCGCATCAATAAATTTCTGGACCTGCGCTTCGAGCCCGGTCTGTTTTATTCGCAGCGCAGAATGCTGTTCCCCCTGGGAGCGGGCCCGGAACCCCTGGGAGCGGCTGCCCGAATACGGGAAGCCCGATCCACCTATATTCACTTCCCGCTGCTGCTCAAGGTAAGCGCACTGAGAAAAGGCAATTTCAAGCCCTTCCTGATCGGCGGGGTATCCACCTCGCTCAACCTGGGTAGCAACGAACAGAGTCCGACGGACATATCCGGTGGCGACTTCCGCATGCGTAGCCAGGTCTACAGCTACGAGCTGGGCTTCGGAATCGATTTCTATACCCCCTACTTCAAGTTTGCGCCCTCCATACGAGGTATATTCACCATGACCGATGAGCTCGTGAGGGATAGCGACCCGAATAGCCTGTATACCGGTACCATCGCCTCCATGAGAACCCGGGGCATCTTCGTAAACCTGACCTTCGAATAGGATTACATTCAGGGGAACCGGCGGCGAATTTCGGCGAGAATAATGGCAGCAGCTACCCCTACATTGAGGCTTTCCACACAGGGCTGCTGAAAATTTGGTATCCGGATTCGGCTACCTATAATTCCATCATAGTCCGGATGTATGCCCTGAGATTCGTTGCCCATCAAGAGTATTCCGGCCTCGGGGATTTCAGCCGCATACAGGTTCTCCCCTTCCGTATAGGTTCCCCAGACGGGCAAACCCGTTTCTTTTAGCTTCGACAACAGATCCACCCGATGCACGGCGACCCGGGCCAGGGCTCCCATGGACGACTGCACCACTTTGGAATTATAAGTATCGACTGTTCCTTCCGAAGCCAGAATGTGCCGTATGCCAAACCAGTCACAACTGCGTACCAGGGTGCCGAAGTTACCCGGATCCTGCAGGCGGTCGACGGCAACCATCCACTGATCTTCCGGTAGGGGTCCGGGCTGTGGCTGACGGAAAACGGCCAGCAGGCCAGGAGGTTGGGTCATCTGGCTGACGGCCATCATGTCCCGGGGACTAGCCGTAAGGCATTGATCCAGGTGACCGGTCAGGAAGTCCAGACCCTTCTGTTCGATCAGAGCGGCTGCATTCTCCTCGCCCTTATCAGCGGAAATCCAGCATTCACGAAGCTCACAGCCACCAGTCAGAAATTCTTCGATGATATTCTCCCCCTCGGCCAGAAAGAGGCCTTCCTGTTCACGGTACTTCTTCTGATGGAGCCGGCTCAACCACTTGCGGCGATTTTTGCTAACCATTCAGTTCAGATGATATAATTTTGACTCGCATGATTCTTCCCAGGAGTATAGCGCGCAGTAAGGCGAAGATACAAGTATTACTAGTACTTTCTTTGGTCGTTTCCTGTCAGTCGGTCCGCCGGCTCACGGACGAGCAGTACCTGCTTATGTCCAATACCATCGAGATGAAGGACGAGCAGCTGCCCCTGGACCGCAAACTGAACGACCTGCTGGTTCAGCAGCCCAACAGCCGCATACTGGGATACCCGCTTCGGCTAAACCTGTACAACCTGGCCAAGCCAGACCCGGAGGCCTCCTTCGAGCAGTGGGTACAAAAGCGGGAAAAAAGGGAAAAACGACTGCGTAATTTCCTTTCGGACAAACAGTTCGAACGCCTGAAGGAGTCCTTCCTGGTAAGCGGTTACAGCCGGGTGCTTAAAAACCTGGGAGAACCCCCGGCCGTACTGGACAGTACCGCCATAGAGGAATCCGTGAATCGCATGCAGCGTTACTTCCGGAGTCAGGGATATTTCAACAACGGGGTGGATTTCGAAACCGATCTGCGTCCCGAAAAGCAAAAGGCAGATGTTACCTATCGCATCGGCCTGGGCCCGCGGTATACCGTAGACAGCATTGCCTATCGCATACTCTCTCCCCAGCTGGATTCGCTCTTTGCCCTGCATAGGGACGAATCCCGGCTGATCCGTGGAGAACCCCTTCAGCTCAGCGATTTCAGCGCGGAACAGCAGCGACTGACCAGTCTGTTTCGCAACTCGGGGGTTTTTAATTTCCAGGAGAGCTCCATAAACTTCGATCTGGTCGGGGACACTACCCAACTCGTAGAGAATCCGACTCTGGATGTGGTGATGAACATTCGAAACCGCCGCACGGGTGGTGACAGTATTACCATACGACCATACCGGGTGCACCGCTACGACCAGATCAATGTGTACACCGATTATTCCCTGAACGGGAATACCGATACACTTTCCGTACTTCGGCACGAGGATCTGAATATCTACTACATGAACAAACTGCGCTACAAGCCGCAGGCTCTGGCCGATGCGATTTTCTTCAGCAGGGATTCCGTATACCGCGACGTCGATCGGATACGAACCAACCGACAGATAAACAACCTCAACGTATTCGTCTACCCCAACATCGAATTCAATGAAGATACTCCCAATGGCCTGCTGAATACCAACATCTACCTGGTGGCGCGGCCCAAGTATTCGCTGAATTTGAACCTGGATGTCACTCACTCGAACATACAACAGGTGGGCAGCGCATTCAGTGCGTCGGTATTCTCCAGAAACATCTTTGGCGGAGCAGAAACCCTTGGGTTTTCGGTTCGGGGCTCGGTGGGTCTGCTGAGCGATGCCGGACTAAGCGACCAGAACATCACCTCAGAAATCGGAGGCGATGTCAACCTGACATTTCCCCGCATCTGGTTTCCCCTGAAAACCAAGGGAATCATAAAGCCCTATATGTCACCCCAGACGCGACTCAACGTGGGGACCAACTTCCAGCAGAACATCGGACTGGACCGGCAGACGTTTAACACCAGCCTGTCGTACAACTGGACGCCGCGGCCACAGGTCAGGAATCGTCTGGAATTGCTGGGAATCGAGTTCGTCCGCAATGTAAATCCGGAGAACTTCTTCTTCGTATATCAGAATACCTATAATTCCCTGGATGACATAGCCGACCAGGTTCAGGACCCGGCGATCATTGGGCAGGATCTCTTCGACAATCTGTATACCTCCACAGGAAATACAGACGATCCTTTTCGCCTTCAGATTCCCACCGGTGCACGGGAATTCGCGAACCGTGTACTCGATGGGACCATCGCCCTGGGGCAGGAAGACATTAATACCGTAAGGAGCATCGAAGAACGACGGCAGCGTCTGACGGAGAACAACCTGATCGTGACCACCAATTACACCCTTTCCAAGACCCGTAATTCCAACAACAGTGACGATTACCGACAGTGGAGGGTCACTCTGGAAAGCGCCGGCAACATACTGGCCCTCGTCGAAGGAGCCCTGCCTTTCAATGAGGATGAGGCGGGAAGGGGCCTGGTCTTCGGTGTGCCTTACACTCAGTACGTTAAAACCGAATTCGACTTTATCCGGCACTGGGATCTGGCGGGTCGTGATGTATTCGCCATTCGAGGATTTATGGGACTGGCCATTCCTTACGGCAACTCCGACAACGTACCCTTTGTTCGCAGTTATTTTGCAGGGGGATCCAATGATAACCGAGCCTGGAATGCCTATTCGCTGGGACCGGGAAGGACACAGAACCGGAATGACTTCAACGAAGCCAACTTCAAATTGGGGCTGAGTGCCGAATACCGCTTCCCGATCGTCGGCAATGTTTACGGGGCACTCTTTGCAGACGCGGGCAACATCTGGAACGTATTTGACAGCGAGACCAATCCGGACGCGGTCTTCACTGGCTGGCAATCCCTGGGCGACATTGCGCTGGGCACCGGACTGGGTCTGAGGGTCGATTTCTCCTACTTCGTATTCCGTCTCGATGCGGGATTCAAGACCTACAATCCCGCCCGGGATTACAATCAGCGATGGTTTACAGACTTCAGGCCCGATCGGGCGGTGTTTAATGTAGGTATCAACTATCCGTTCTAATCGGTCCGGACTGGATTTTTCAAGCTGCTGTTGGCTCACAGCCTTCCGAAGAGGAGTTCGTGCCGCATTTTAATTAGTACCTTTACCGCCAATTATTATTTGTCGTTATGTCTCATAATATAAAGCCGGGGGTGGCAACCGGCGATCAGGTTCAGGAAATCTTCAAATTGGCCAAAGAAAAAGGGTTTGCCCTGCCAGCGGTTAACGTTATTGGCTCCAGCTCTGTGAATGCCGTTCTGGAAACGGCGGCTGGCCTGAATGCCCCCGTTATCGTTCAATTCTCCAACGGAGGAGCCCAGTTCAACGCAGGCAAGGGCCTGAGTAATGAAGGTCAGCGCTCAGCCATACTGGGAGGAACGGCCGGTGCCCAGCACGTGCATCAGCTCGCTGAGGCCTATGGAGCCACGGTGATCCTGCATACCGATCATTGCGCCAAAAAACTCCTGCCCTGGATAGACGGTCTGCTCTACGCCAGTGAAAAGCATTACGCCCAGCACGGTTTTCCCCTTTACAGTTCACATATGATCGATTTGTCCGAGGAGCCCCTGGAGGAGAACATTGAAATATGCAAGAGTTATCTCGAACGCATGTCGAAAATGGACATGACTCTGGAAATTGAACTCGGTGTTACCGGGGGGGAAGAAGACGGTGTGGACAATACCGATATCGACAGTTCCCGCCTGTACACCCAGCCCGAGGAGGTATCCTATGCCTATGAGGAACTCTCCAAGGTAAGCCCGCGTTTTACGGTTGCAGCCGCCTTCGGAAATGTGCACGGGGTGTACAAGCCCGGAAACGTAAAACTCACCCCGGTCATCCTCAAGAATTCACAGGATTACATCAGTAAGAAACACAACCTGGGCCATAATCCGGTAGACTTTGTGTTCCACGGCGGATCGGGTTCTACCGTCGAAGAAATCCGGGAGGCCATAGGCTACGGCGTGGTGAAAATGAACATAGATACCGACTTGCAATACGCCTTTATGGAAGGGATTAGGGATTATATGAAAGAGAAAGAAGGTTACCTGCAGTCCCAGATCGGCAACCCCGATGGGGCGGACCAACCCAACAAAAAATTCTACGATCCCAGAGTTTGGCTGCGTCACGGAGAACAGTCTTTCAAGAAGCGCCTGGAACAAGCCTTCCAGGACCTGAACAATGTAAACACCCTATAAAACTGTTACCTTATGTCGATGTGGTTTAGGCGAAAGGAAAAAGGTATACAAACCGCTACCGAGGAGAAAAAGGATACCCCGAAAGGCCTCTGGTATAAGTCACCTACCGGAAAGATCGTCGAGGCCGATGAGCTGGCCAAGAATTTTTACGTCAGTCCCGAAGACGACTATCACGTTCGTATCGGGAGCAAGGAATACTTCGAAATCATCTTTGACGACAACAAGTTCAAGGAACTGGATGCGGATCTGGAATCCCTGGATCCCTTGAAATTCACAGATAGCGCGAAGTACACCGACCGCCTGGCCAAAGCCAAAAAGAAGACGGGCCTTAAAGATGCCGTACGTACTGCCGTGGGCAAGTCCATGGGAAAGGACCTGGTGGTGGCCTGCATGGATTTCAGCTTTATTGGCGGTTCCATGGGAAGCGTGGTGGGAGAAAAAATAGCCCGGGCCATCGATGTGGCCAAAAGGCGCAAAATCCCTTTTCTCATGATCTCCAAGTCCGGAGGAGCCCGTATGATGGAGGCAGCGCTATCTCTGATGCAACTGGCCAAGACCTCGGCCAAGCTCGCACAGTTGGCGGAAGCTAAAATTCCGTACATCTCACTATGCACCGATCCCACTACGGGGGGTACAACGGCATCCTATGCCATGCTGGGGGATATTAATATATCCGAACCCGGCGCGCTGATCGGATTTGCGGGACCCCGGGTAGTTAAAGAGGCCACGGGTAAGGATCTGCCGGAAGGATTTCAGCGGGCAGAATTTGTGCTCGAACACGGTTTCCTTGATTTCATCACACATCGAAGTGAACTCAAGAAGAAGATCAACCTGTATATCGACCTGATTGAAAATAAGCCCATTCGAAAGGAAGGAGATCAATTATCCGGGTAATTATTGTACCTTTGCACTCTGCTTAAGCAGAAGTACATAATAATTATTGAACCAATATTGGCATGTATTTAGATAAAGAAGTAAAAGAAGGAATATTTACGAAGTACGGAGGCTCGGAGAAAAACACGGGCTCCACAGAGGGACAGATTGCCCTGTTCACCCATCGGATCAACCATCTGACTCAGCACCTGAAGAAGAACCACAAGGACTACAACACCGAAAGGTCCCTGGTTCGCCTTGTGGGTAAACGTCGGTCACTGCTGGATTACCTCAAGAACAAGGATATCCTCAAATACAGGGAGCTCATTAAAGATTTGGGCATCCGTAAATAAAATCAGCGGGGCACGGCCAGGCCAGTGCCCCGTTTTCTTTTCTTTCCTGCTTACTCTCCTGTCTCAGGTCCGCCACTCTCACACACCCTAAGGACGTTCAATTAAAGACAGAGTAAGTAATAAGTCTTCGTCCGGCATACGCCTGGACGTTATCAGTTGTAATTTATGATTCCAAATGTAGTTAAGGAGACCATTCTCCTTGAAGATGGTAGGGAAATTACCATCGAAACCGGCAAACTTGCCAAACAGGCTCACGGAGCCGTAGTCGTTCAAATGGGTAACTGTATGCTCTTGTGTACGGTTGTGTCCAACTATCAGGCATCGGATGTGGATTTCCTTCCACTGACCGTTGACTATCGGGAGAAATTCGCCGCAGCGGGGCGTTATCCGGGAGGTTTCTTCAAGCGTGAAGCACGGCCCAGCGATGGGGAAGTACTGACCATGAGGATAGTGGACCGGGTACTGCGACCCTTGTTCCCGAAAGACTACCACTGCGAAACCCAGGTGATGATTCAGCTGATGTCTCACGACGAACAGGTGATCCCGGATGCTCTTGCCGGTCTGGCTGCCTCCACGGCCATCCAGCTTTCCGATATTCCTTTTGAATGCCCCATATCCGAAGTACGAGTGGGCCGGGTAGACGGCCAGCTGATTATCAACCCCACCCGTGCCCAGCTTAAAGAATCGGATATCGACATGATCATCGGTGCTTCAGAGGATTCGGTGATGATGGTCGAGGGCGAAATGATGGAGATTTCCGAAGAGGAAATGGTCGAAGCTATACAGTTCGCGCACGATGCCATCCGTCATCAATGCCAGGCCCAGCGCAGACTCGCCGAGCAGGCGGGCCTCAAGGAAACCCGTGAGTACGATGGTGAGCCCGAAGACGAGGAGCTGCAGCAAAAGATTCACCATGAGGTTTACGACCGCGTTTACGAGGTGGCCAAGGCCGGTTCTTCCAAGAAGGAACGAAGCGATGCTTTTTCGGAAATCAAAGAGTCTATCAAGGGGCAGTACAGCGAAGAGGAGCTCGAAGAGATCGGCGATCTGATTTCGAAGTGCTATCACAAGGCCGAGAAAGAAGCTGTGCGCAACCTGACACTTAATGAAGGTCTTCGACTGGACGGACGCCGAACCGACGAAATACGACCGATATGGTGCGAGGTGGACTATCTTCCCTCCACACATGGGTCCAGCATATTTACCCGGGGTGAAACCCAGGCACTAGCTACTGCCACACTGGGTACCTCCCGGGAAGCCAACATCATCGATATGCCTTCACTAGAAGGCGAGGAGACGTTTTACCTGCACTACAACTTCCCCCCTTTCTCGACCGGTGAGGCCCGGCCGATTCGCGGTACTTCACGCCGGGAAGTAGGACACGGAAACCTGGCCCAGCGCGCACTAAAGAATATGATACCCGAAGACTGTCCCTACACGGTTCGTGTGGTATCTGAGGTACTAGAATCCAATGGATCCTCTTCCATGGCTACCGTATGCGCAGGAACCATGGCACTCATGGATGCTGGTATTAAGATCAAGAAGCCCGTTTCAGGGATTGCCATGGGACTGATCAGCGATGCGGAAACCGGAAATTATGCCGTCCTGTCCGATATACTCGGCGACGAAGATCACCTGGGCGATATGGACTTCAAGGTGACCGGTACACGAGACGGTATTACGGCCTGTCAGATGGATATTAAGGTCAAAGGGCTTTCCTATGAAATACTTACCAAGGCTCTCATGCAGGCGCGGGATGGCCGTATGCACATCCTGGAAAAACTCATTGAGACCATAGCCGAACCAAGGGAAGAGGTCAAGCCTCATTCCCCCAAAATCATTACACGCCGTATTCCTGCTGAGTTCATCGGTGGGCTGATCGGTACCGGAGGAAAACACATACAGGAACTGCAGAAGGACACCAAGACCACGATCGTTGTCAATGAGGATGAAGCCACCGAAGAAGGTATCGTTGAGATCCTGGGCACGGATCAGGCTGGAATCGATCGCGTACTGGCCACCATCGAAGCCCTGATGTTCAAGCCGGAAGTCGGGGAGGTCTACGAAGTTCAGGTAATCAAGATCCTGGAATTCGGAGCCGTTGTGGAATATACAGAGGCCCCGGGTAATGAGGTGCTGCTCCACGTATCGGAGCTGGCCTGGGAACGCACCGAAAATGTAACGGATGCGGTAAACATGGGTGATGTATTCGATGTCAAGTATTTCGGAATCGATCCCCGAACCCGCAAGGAGAAGGTATCCCGAAAGGCTTTGCTCCCCAAGCCCGAGGGCTACAAGGAGCGCCCACCGAGAGAACGTTCCGGTGACCGACGGCCACCTCGACGCGATAATAATCGCCGAAATCAGCGCTAAAAACTTCGGCTGAAAATGCATTTTCAGACGAACATATTGTAATTCAAGTATTTATCCCACGACTAAGTAATAAAGGATGGGAAAGTACGTTCTGAAGAAGAGGTGGGTAACCGTCTCTTTATCAGATTCTAAAGAAAATCGTAAAGAGCGTAATCCGTTACTTTACGATTTTTTTTTGAGAAAAGGTTTATGATAATGTAACCTTTTCAGTTTTTCTACGTATAAATATTTGAGCGCTTTGCTCAAAGCAAACTAAAACAGGGGAAATTTTTACATGAGACAGCTAAAGATCACGAAGCAGGTAACGAACCGAGAAACCGCATCACTGGACAAGTATTTGCAGGAAATCGGTAAGGTAGACCTGATTACAGCAGAAGAGGAAGTCGAACTGGCGCAGCGCATCAAGGCCGGTGACCAGAGGGCCCTCGAGAAACTGACCAAGGCCAACCTCAGATTCGTTGTATCCGTAGCCAAACAATATCAAAACCAGGGGCTCACACTTCCCGACCTGATTAACGAGGGGAACCTCGGGCTGATCAAGGCCGCGCAGCGATTCGACGAGACCCGGGGATTCAAGTTTATCTCCTATGCTGTTTGGTGGATACGCCAATCCATCCTTCAGGCATTGGCCGAGCAATCCCGAATTGTCCGACTACCGCTGAACAAAATCGGCTCCATCAACAAGATCAACAAGACCTTCGCATTTTTGGAGCAGGCTCACGAGCGGGTGCCTTCAGCCGAAGAGATTGCCAAGGAACTCGACATGACCGTTGAGGATGTGAAGCAGTCCCTTAAGAATTCGGGCAGGCATGTTTCCATGGATGCCCCGCTGATTGACGGGGAGGACTCCAATCTCTACGACGTACTGAGAAGTGGGGAGTCGCCCAATCCGGATAAGGACCTGTTGCACGAGTCGTTGCGCACCGAAATCGAACGCGCACTCGAGACGCTGACCGTGAGGGAAGCCGATGTGATTCGCCTGTATTTCGGTCTGGGTGGACAGCATTCGATGACCCTGGAAGAGATTGGCGAGACCTTTGATCTGACCCGGGAGCGGGTTCGACAGATTAAGGAGAAGGCCATTCGCAGGCTAAAACATACATCGAGAAGTAAGATTTTAAAGACTTATCTGGGATAGGGCTAAATTTTGAGAATTTCATTTTTTAAAGTCATTAAAATTTATATCTTGCAGCGATTCACAGTTTATCATGACTGTTCGTTTTTTGATTGATGAATAAACTCCGGCTGATTACCGGAGTTTTTTTTACCCCTGCCTCAGCCGCAATCATCGGCATCGCCCGGATTGAGTACCTTCGTATTATGCAACATACTCCCATACTGGCTCCCTCCCTACTGGCCGCGGACTTTACCCGCCTCGGGGAACAAATCGCCGAACTCGAACGTTCTGAGGCGGACTGGTACCACCTGGATATCATGGATGGCCTGTTCGTACCCAACATCTCATATGGCATGCCCATTATGAGAGCCATACGAAGAGCGGGCAGCAAGCCGCTGGATGTTCACCTGATGATAGTGGACCCTGATCGATACCTGGGAGATTTCGCCAAGTTGGGCGCCCACGTCATCACCGTGCACCTCGAGGCGGTTACCCACCTGCACCGCACCGTACAAAGAATCCACGATTTGGGAGTACGAGCCGGAGTGGCCCTGAACCCCCACACACCGGTTTCTCTGCTGGAACCCATTATCCAGGATGTAGACCTCGTTTTACTCATGTCTGTAAATCCGGGCTTCGGGGGACAAAGCTTTATTCCCTACACCTTTGAGAAGATCACCCAACTCAAGTCGCTCATCGAGCGCAGCGGTTCCCAGGCGAGAATTGAAATTGATGGCGGGGTAAACCTCTACAATGCTGCAGACCTGATCAGGGCCGGGGCAGATACCCTGGTCGCGGGAAGTGCACTTTTCTCCGTTTCCGACCTTCGTGCAAGTACAGCCGATTTCAAGCGACAAATGAAGGTGTAAAGCACAATCATATGTCCTACGATCTCATCATTATCGGTGGAGGCCCCATAGGAATCGCCTGCGCCCTCCAGGCCCGAAAAAAAGGACTTTCCCACCTGATACTGGAAAAAGGAGTCATCGTAAACAGTCTGTATAACTACCCGCGGACCATGCAGTTCTTCTCCTCATCGGAGAAATTGGAAATCGACAGGATACCCTTTATAAGTAAAGAGGCCAAACCCAGAAGAGACGAGGCCCTGGAGTACTACAGGAGGATCGTTACCTCGAATGAACTCAACATACGATTATTCGAGGAGGTTACACAAGTCCGGGGATTCCGCGGTAACTTCCGGGTTCAAACAGCCCGCGGCCAGTACCACGGTCAAAATCTGGTAGTGGCGACCGGTTTCTATGACATCCCCAACCTTTTAAACGTACCGGGAGAAGACCTGCCCAAGGTGTCTCATTACTACTCGGAACCCCATTTTTACTCCACCCGCAAGCTGGCGGTAATTGGTGCCAGTAATTCCGCCATCGATGCCGCCCTGGAGTGCTGGCGAAAAGGAGCCGAGATAAGCCTGGTTATACGCGGTGAAGAGGTCGGTCAACGAGTAAAGTACTGGGTTCGACCCGACATCATCAATCGGATAGAGGAAGGCAGCATCCGGGCCTATTACCGGACCGAGGTACGCGAAATTCATCCGGATCATCTCGTATTAGAGGGCCCGGACGGTATTTTCGAGTTGGAGAACGATTTCGTATTGGCACTGACCGGATATCGTCCTAATTTTCAATTCCTCCGGTCTATGGGGATAGCACTTTCGGAAGACGGCCTTTCCAAACCCTCCTATAACCCTGAAACCATGGAAACCAATGTACCCGGTCTGTTCCTGGCAGGCGTCATCTGCGGAGGAATGGAGACCCACAAATGGTTCATTGAGAATTCCCGTATACACGCCGGGACCATAGTCAATCGGATAATCGAAAGCCGAAAAGAACACATCAGATGAGCGTACTTTCCGAAATACACTGGGCCTGTCAGTATCTGGTAGGAGCATCAAAGACCTACCTCGAGTACCGTTCCGACGACAGCCACACCAATCTGGGATTCGATCTCAACCGTTCCGCCTACGTTACTCATCCCATAATCGGAAAGGGCTCTCTGGTATATGAACTCCGGGGGAAAAAGCTGTATTGGTCCGAAGGAGGTGACGCGATCGACCTGGTCGGTAAAAGACAAGACGAAGTGCTTGAAGAACTGAAAGCACTGTGCTCGAGCCTGGGTTTCGACCGGCCCTATCGACTGGATATGCACTACGAGCTTCCTTACGATCCCCCTGAGCATGGATACCAGTTCGGCGGTCGGGAAACCGGAGAGCTCGAACTTCACATACAACAGCGATTGCTCGCCCAGATGACACTCGAAATTATCAGCGGTGCCTACGACTGGCAGGTCGATGTGAGGACGTGGCCTCATCACTTCGATACGGGTATTCATATATCGGGCGCAGGAGGCGATGGCAGGGACCTGGGTATGGGGCTCGCCATACCCGACAGCATGGTCGAAGGTTACTACTTCTATAGCAGCGCCTATGAAGGTTCAGTACAGGTAGATCCCAGTGGGTTCGAACCTCTCGACCTTCCCGCCTACTGGGTATCGAATGGGTTCCAAGGAGGTGTTTTACCGACCAAAGGCGTGGACCCGGTTCACGTGGCCCGCTTCCTCAATGGCACGATTCATGCTTTTAGGTTACGTTCTTAGGATATTTGGGTAGTTTATCGGGTAATGAAGCCCATAAGGCTGGGTATCGAATTACCTTTAGCTAAAATCGAATACGATGATACGCAGCCTAATCTTCGCACTCGTTTACCTCTTAGTGCTCCTGATCTTTTAATCCGGACCGTCCTACGTCTATCCTCAGCTATTTAAGGTCCTTAATCCGGATGCAGTCAATCTGCAACGGACTGTACTACCTTTGTGGTCAACTAGGCATAAAGGATACGAATTCATGGATCAGCCTGTTCACTATTGTGAGGCCGTAAAAGCTATGCCCGCGGAATCTCCCCACAGGGCCTACCACGATATGGAATACGGATTCCCCTTACATTCCGATGACGAATTATTCGGGAGACTGGTGCTGGAGATCAATCAGGCCGGACTGTCCTGGACTACGATTCTCAACAAAAAGGACAACTTCCGTAAAACATACTCGAATTTCAGGATAGATGCTGTGGCCCGGTACGGCGATTCGGATCGCGACCGGCTCCTGAACGATCCCGGGATCGTGCGAAATCGCCTGAAAGTAAATGCCGCCATCTACAATGCCGGGGTGATACGAGAAATTCAAAGGGAGTACGGAACCTTTAAGGCCTGGCTCGATTCCCAGGGAAACCTGGACCGAACCCAATGGGTCAGACTTTTCCGGAAGTACTTTCGATTCACCGGAGGTGAGATCACGGGGGAGTTCCTTATGAGTACAGGTTATATCAAGGGGGCACACTCACCGGATTGCCCGGTCTATCAGGAGGTCTTAAATGAAAATCCCCGCTGGAGTCAGTTCTGAGCTCCATCGTCCTTCCACCCGACAACTTCGAACTTCAGCTCCGTTACCTCCTCTGAGAAACCTGTGGAGAGGTTTGAATATTCTGAGGTCCCTGCCACCCGGGCTTCTCCAGACCAGCTCCCTCGGGTAAACTTGAATCGGGTGCCCTCGGATAATCTACCCGTCCAAAGGAAACGTCCTGAACCTAAGGAAAGCATGGCGACCCTGCCCGGTTGCCAATTCCCGAGTACGTCAGCAGAACCGGAAATGAACACCTTCTCGGTATCCGGGGGCGCCTGAACGGTTATGCGGTAGTCGTGAATCGGCGGGGTCCATTCCAGCAGAGCCTGCTTCTGGTCTGGAGTGTAATTCATTACCTCGTCCTGATAGGTACTGAGGAAGGCACCCTCCCTGACAATGTGTTCCGTATAGCTTGAGTCGAGCAGTTCCCTTATGGCCTGGTGCTTATCGGTTTGCTTCTCGAAGTACGCTCGAGCGATGCGATATCCGACCCAGTAGCCCAGATCATTTGGGCGATTGTCCTTACGGGTAATGTTTCCATAGAGCCAATTACTGATATCCGACCCGTCTTTGAGCAGTATGAATTCACGGACCACGCGATCCCGATGTCGCTCCCCGTATTCGAATGCTTCATTATTGATGAGCATACCGGAGATCAGTTCGCCTATAAAATCAGCTACACCTTCGTGTAGGGCTTGTTCCAGCAATGTCGGGTCATCCGTGTGCTTTTGCTGAAAATGTATGAGTTCATGGGCAACGAGACCGGGCAGTCCTTTCAAATCGGATTGCATTTCAGCCCCTAGTATCAATCCGTCTCTGGAGACGGTACCCCCGGAATTGAACCGGCCAACCACGAAATATACCGGAGGGAAGACCGCATCCGGATACCAGTATTTCATGGCCGCGTAGACTGCCTGAATTCGTTTCTCATAGGATTCCAGATTATTCAGTATATCCCTCGAATTTTCGTAATCGGACTCTCTTCTCAGGACCATCTGATAGAGGGAATCCGCATTGATTATCCGGTAATCAATGAACCCCTTAAGGCCTGGGGTCCCTTCCCGTATATAGATTCTAAAGGCCTCGGCCCCCAATTCTTCTCTTTGGTCAAAAGCCTTCCAGAACCGCTGAAAATCCTCAGTAACAATCTCTGCCTTCAATGGATCGGAGGGAAAGGCAGGTTGTGCAAAAGCCTTTGGCACCGACAATACACACCATACGGCGGCGAAACAAGGGAAGAAAATCTTCATTTTCATGGAGGTGGTTTTTTTAAAGAGTACCTCACGATCCGACTGTTACAGGTAATATATGGCGATAATAAAAAACCCATGCCTTCCGGCATGGGTCTGAACTGGAGTTCCCCTCAACCACAAGCTATCACTCCAGTTTACATACGGTATTGTCAGGTTGTTTTTAGCTCTAGAAATTCAGGAGTATGCCCGCAGCCGCGGTCAACAACATGGCAAAAAGAATTACTAATCGTGTCATGACCCAGATTTATTGATTGATGTACTATATAGAAGAGTATTCAGTGCATTTGTTACATCTGCCGGGAGTTTTAGGTCGGTTTTAACGATTGGCGAATAGTAAAAAAGGGGGCTGAGCCCCCTGTTATTCTTTATTCGTTCCGGGTTCGGTTCGGATAATCAGGCCGTTTGGGATAACTCGTTGATTGTGTTCTGAGTTCTCCTAATATAACCTCAATGGCCTTTTCCAGCTGGGGATCTTTTCCCTGGTTAACCTGAACGGGCCACTGCTCGACCTCAATATCCGGTGCCACACCGACATTCTCGATACCAAAACCATCCTCGTCGTAGAAGGCCAAATTCGGGGCCGTAACACCGCCGCCGTCGATAAACTCGGGGTACCCCAGTATGCCGACCAGGCCTCCCCAGGTTCGCTTCCCGATCAGCTTACCCAGTCCGAACTTGCGAAACAGGTAAGGGAAATAATCTCCACCGGATCCTGCCGTCTCGTCAATCAAGAGAACTTTAGGACCCTGAACCGACGCATTGGGTGCCTTCTGGTCCTTACCGTATCGGAATGCCCATGAAGACTGATAGGGTTTCCTGAGTTGATCAATGTAGTAATCGGCCAGTTGACCCCCTCCATTAAATCGTTCATCCACGATGAGGGCCTCCTTATCGGCCTGAGGGAAAAAGTATCTTTTGAAGTACTCGTGGCCGGCAGCTGCAGTGTTGGGTACATAGACATACCCAACCCGACCGTCCGTGGCCGCCGATACCTTGCTGATATTGCCTTCTATCCAGTCCCGGTTTCTCAGGGCATTTTCGCTGCCGACGGGTACCACCTGAACATTCCGGGAAGACGAACCCGAGGAAGAGGGGCTTACGGTGAGTTCGACCAGTTTTCCGGCTGTATTTTCGAAAAAGGAATACAAATTCTGGTCCGCTGTTAGCTGCTTGCCGTTTACAGCTATGAGATAATCACCTTCGTTAACATTCACGCCCGGTTCGGTCAGGGGCGAGCGCAGGCCCGGGTTCCAGTTTAGCCCCCCGTAAATTTTCTTGAAACGGTACCGATTGCCGGATACCTCGTAATCCGCTCCGAGTAAGCCACCGCCCACGCGCTCAGGGCTTCGCAGTTGGTCACCCCGGCCCGTAAACCTGTGGTACCCAACGGCAAGCTCACTAAACATCCATTGCATTACCCTATAGAGGTCACTGCGACAGGAAACATCGCCCAGAAATACACGGTACTTTTCCTTCATGGCTAACCAGTCGGCGCCATGCATCCCCGGATCGTAGAAGTAATCCCTGTTAACCTTCCAGGCCTCTTCGAAAATGTTCTCCCACTCCTTCCGTGGATCTATCTTTACTTCTATGGCATTCAAGTCGAGCATGTTCCCCTCAGGCTTCTTGCCGACCGGAGCAATTCCCCAGGTCCGGCCCCTTCGATAAAGGAGCTTTTCACCTCGTGCCGCGATCTGAAACTCATCGGCCTTCATGACTTCCTTGCCCTCTTGTTCCTTAAGGTCGAAAACCATCAGGGTAGAGCCATCGGAATCGGCAGCCCGATCAACATAATAGAGCTTACCTTCCTCCGGGGTGGCCAGGTTACCATAAGTGCCCGGTTCTATGGGAAGATCAATGATGCGGCTAGTGATCCCATCCCAATCTATTCGCATGGCAGGCTTGTCCTTTTGATCGGACTTCTTTTTCTTTTTCTTGTCGGTATCCTCCGACGATTCAGGCTTCTCCCCCGCTTCCAGATCATTCTTCTTGGCCAGGGGCGAAGGCGTGTCGCTTTGAAGGGTTACCAAATAAATGGAATAGCTCGATTCCATATCCTGATTGGACTGATCGAACCAGTTAACCACCGGACCGGCATCCGTTGATGCCAGCATATAGAGATACTTTCCACTCGGATCGAATACCGGTTGGGAGACATCGGATAAACCGTCGCTTAACGGGTAGGATTTTCTATCCGACAGACTGTAGGCAAAAGCCTGTTCAAAATTCGTCTCTTTGATCGTAGTGTAACTGATCCAATTCGAATCGGCAGACCAAGAACCGAACAGCTCACGGAAGGAACCGGGAACGTAAGACGCATCCGATGCTACCTTATTCATCTTTCCCGAAGACAAGTCCACAACATATAGACTCCTACTGTTATCGACTAAGGCTATTTTTCCGTTATCCGGGGACCAATGGGGGTAGGCGTAAAACCCGGCACCCTGCAGAGAAATTTTCCTCACCTTACCGCTTTTGACTTCCCGGATATGCAGTTCATATTCCCCGGAAGCATCTGAAAAATAAGCGATATGATTTCCATCGGGTGACCAGGTGGGATACTTTTCATGAACCCCGGGGGTATTGCTGTGGTTAACCACATCTCCCATTTCACCCGGAACAGTGACTACCTCCCCCCTGTAATCCAGGACAACTCGTGCGGCCGAAGGCGAAACCGATGCGTTCCTTACGTAACTAGGCCCGGATACATAGCGTGGCCGAAGCTCTAGAAGATCGGTAGCAATTCCCACCACCATGCGCTCACTCCTTCCACTTTGGGTGTCCAGTCGGTGGATGTAACCGGCCTGCTCGTAAACCAGATCGCTTCCATGGGAGTTGAGGTTGAGTACCCCAAAATCCTTATACTCGGTATGGCGAACCACCTGCCCAGAAGATTGATCGTAGGAATACAAGTTGAACTCACCATCTCTGTCGCTTCTAAAGTAGACCCGATTTCCCACCCACTCCGGGTCGGCATCGTTACTGCCCGAAGCCGGCTTAGGAACCTCCGTTACTTCGTGCGATTCCAGGTCCATGATCCAAATCCGGCTCTGAGTTCCTCCCCGGTAATTCTTCCACTGGTTAAATGCTTCATAAAGGGGATTGTAAGCTATATACTTTCCATCTGGAGATAGGGTGCCTGTAAATCCTGAGGGTACGGGCAATTCCTCGGGCCGTCCTCCGTCCAGTGCAATGGTATAGAACTTGGCGTGCCGGTTGGTGAATGTAGCGCGCTGGGACATGAAAAGTACAGCACTACCGTCAGGGGTAAAGTCCAACACCCGGTCCATTCCCGGGTGCCAGGTAAGTCGCTTGGGTACGCCTCCCATACTGGAAACTACAAATACATCCATGTTGCCGTCGTATTGTGCTGTAAACGCAATATGGTTGCCATCAGGAGAAAAGACAGGATTGGATTCCACCCCCTCGTCTATGGTGAGCCGCCGGGGGTTGCCGCCGTCTCGATTGGCAATCCACAGATCTTCCGCATATACAAATGCGATGCGGTCTTGGGAAGTCGCCGGTGTCTGGAGCAGTCGGGTATCGCTGGTATTCTGGCTATGGGCGGGTATGGCGATAAGCAAGGAGATAAGGCCTCCCCAGAGGTAACGAAATAGTGTCATTTTACGGATTTTGGTTTATTATTCGATAGGTTTTTGCGCAGTACTGTAACCGCTCATTTGCGACAAGCACATCAACGAGTACAAATTAAGAAAATAGCAGCTTCCGGGTTGAATTCGGCTAAGACCATGGCTTAGATTTCAGAATTGTGGTAACTTTTAATGACAAAGTCAAAAACGGACTCATGAGTGATCAACTCCATATTGTCCTGGGTTCCAAAGGTGCGGTGGGCCAAGCCGTTGTAGCGAGCCTTATGGACCGGGGCTTAGCGTACCGCGAGGTCAATCGCTATCCGACTGTGGATCGCCCCAATCAGTGGAAAGCCGATCTGTTGAATCCTGCCGATACGGAGCGAAGCATAGACGGCAGTACTCATGTATACCTCTGCGTGGGGCTGCCCTATTCTTATGCGGTATGGGAAGCCCAGTGGGAACCGTTGATGCGGAATGTATTAGACGCCTGCGAAAAATCGAAAAGCCGGCTCATCTTTCTGGATAATATCTATATGTATTCATCACCCCTACCGGTCCCATTCGACGAAACCACACCCCAGGCCCCGACCACCAGGAAGGGGCGAATACGAAAGCGGGTGGCAGACCTGCTCGAAACCGCCATGGAAGAAGGGCGCATACAAGGACTCATTGGACGCGCCGCAGATTTTATGGGGCCCGGAGCGCGTAACAGCGTTTTCCATATCCTCTTCCTGGAAAACATGCTTAAAGGAAAACCGGCACGAACCCTGTTTCCCAAGGATGTAAAACACACCTACACCAATGTGCAGGACTGCGGGCGCGCCCTGGCTGAACTCGCCCTCAACGAAGATTGCTACGGTCAGACCTGGCACCTTCCGGTGGGTGAACCGGTCACGGTCAAGGAAATCCACAGACTCTTTAACCAGGCGCTTAAGGCGGACCTTCCCCTTAAAGTCATGCCCCTCATACTGCGTTCTCTGCTCAAGCCATTCGTAGCACCCGTGCGGGAGCTCGATGAGATGATGTATCAGTTTCAGAGCCCATATATCATGTCCGACAAAAAGTTCAAAAAGCGGTTTCCGGATTTTGAAGTGAGCACCAACGAGGAAACCGTGGAGGCCATGGTCAGGTGGTTTCGGGAACGTCACCGTTAGGCATGCTCGCGCTCAGACCGCAGATATAAGTCCGGTCCGATTCCCACGACCTAGGTTCCGTCCCCAGGGATCATTGGTGTAAGCCATTCCCATGGGCAGAATAAGGACTACTTTTGCAGGATATGAAAATAACCATCATTCTGGGGAGCACCCGTATTGGAAGGAATAGCCAGAGGGTTTGCCTGGCACTAAAGAACGAATTGGAGCAAAAAGGCATTCAGGCTCCCATCATCGATGTTAAGGACTGGCCCATACATCAGTTCCAGGAGCGGGTAAGCGAATTAACCGACGCCTCCGGTGCGCTATCGGACATGGCCGATCAGCTGAAGACCTCGGACGCTCTGGTGTTCGTTACACCCGAATACAACGGGAGCTTCACAGGCTCGCTCAAGAACTTCATCGATACCTTTAGCAGGGAAGACCTGGGCGGTAAACCCATAGGAGTAGCCACCGTGGCCACAGGAAGAATGGGCGGTATTCGGGCGGCCTATCAACTCCAGCAGGTCGTACTCGGTGTGGGAGGATATCCTATACCACAGATGCTGCTCACCTCCGAGGTCCTTCAAAACATAGATGAAAACGGCCAGGTACTCACGGATATATATCGAAAACAGCTCGACACCTTTCTGAAGGCCTTCCTGAGTTTTGCCCAACGATTCGCATAAGGATCCCGTCAAGTTTTCTATAGGCAGGGACCGGCTCAGGGATTCTTAACCTGAACCTGAACTGGTTTTGGATGATTTGATGTATTTTCCAGGAAATATCAAATCCCTAACCGGTATTCCATGAATGAAATCTCGCTCAAGAGGACATCAATTCAACTGAGGTTCCTATATCCCTTGTGGGTTGTGGTAGCCGTACTGAGTTTGATCGTAATTCCCTCCCGATTTATAGAAGGGGCCAGCCCGGAGGCCACTGTGGCCAACATACAGGAGCACGACTTCCTATTCCGGCTATCCGTTGTCGGGAGTCTGCTGACCCAGATTTTTTTTATCATCATCCCTATATGGCTGTATCGGCTCTTTCGCGGAATTAGTCCGGCACTTTGCCATCTGATGCTTGCCTTCGCTCTGGTGAGCGTACCCATTACCATGTCCCTCGAACTTTACCGCTTTTCGGCTCTTTCCTTCCTGGACGAGCCCGCACAGGTGGAGCAACTGCTGCAGTTGGCCAAACGCGGTCTCCTGATTTCCTATCTGTTCTGGGGACTCTGGCTATTTCCCCTGGGGCGACTGGTTTACCTTTCGGGCTTTTTCCCTAGATTCATCGGCATACTGGTTTATCTGGGAGGTCTTGGGTACCTGCTTGGTTCTGTAGGCAGGATGTTGTGGCCGGAATTTGAGCAGCTGCACAGGATAGGCGAATGGTTCACTTTTGGAGAAACCCTCTTTATACTGTGGTTTGTGGTGGTCGGTATTCGGGTCAAGGGCAAAGAACGCCCGGACTCTGCTGCGGATACCAAGGAAAACGAAAGCGCAGCCTGAGGCAGGAGTACCCGCAGTCTTTCTTATTTTTGAACGTTGTCCTCACAAGGCCTGAGGCCCGGGGATTGCACGTAGTCAGCAACACCATTTAAGTCGTGAAATACCTGTTACTCGCTCTAAAGATACTCCTGGGACTCTTTCTGGTCCTGTTTGCAGGGGCCACCGCATTGGCCGGTTCCTATCTACAAACCCTGAGCCTCCTCCTGCTCGTTGTTTCCCTGTTCTTCTGGCCTTTTTTTTCGAGGTCTTCGGGCTGGAGGACACCCAGCCGTTTTGGTTTTGCATTTCTCATACTCATACTTCAGATTACGGCCTTCAAACCCACGCCCAAGACCAGCATCTACAAATCCGAGCCGCTCAGAAAGAAGGTGTATGCGCAATATGAGCAGCAACTTAGAAATTGGCCCTCCGACACCGAACACCTCTACCTGAATACAGACTACGGCCGGGTACATGTGCTCGCCTGCGGAGATCCCCAACTCCCACCCATACTCCTGTTCCATGCCGCTTCTATGAGTGCACATTCCTGGGCAGAAACGCTGCCGGCGCTGGAAGGAAAGTATCGAATTTATGCAGTGGATCATCCCGGTGAAGGCAACCTCAGTGAACTGAATAACGCGCTTGAATTTCCACTGAATTCGGGAGAAATCGCTCAGCTCTACGCGGATATAGCCGACGAGCTGGAGATTGAAAGATCACCGGTCATCGGCGCTTCCAACGGTGGATACGTTGCACAGGTTTACGCGCTTAATTATCCCGAACGAGTGGAGTCCCTGATTTTAATGGCTCCCATGGGTCTGACTAAACTGAGCAATAACAGTTTGTTTATGCTCGCCGTTGGCAGCCTTTATCCCCTGGAGGGAATCCGTCAGTCGGTCGTTCATTGGGCCCTGGGCAGTGATGATTATGTACACCAGGCCTACGGGGACTGGTTTGATCTTATCGTTCGGGGAACCATCCCATCTGTGGCCCAGCCCGAAGCCATAGATTCTGAGGCCAAGGCCCAAATGCAAATGCCGATACTCCTGTTCCTTGCCACCCGGGACCCCCTGGTAGGTGAGGTTGAAAGGGCAAGCAACTTAGCAGGGCAGTACCCCGACATAGAAATCGAGGTGATGGAATCCGGACACATCATCGGGGTTGAGCGAAAGGATGAGGTAAATCAGCGGCTAACGGCCTTTTTGTCTACGGCCCGGGACCCATAACCGAATCGGGCATGTTTTTTGTTCACTTAAACGAAAACTCAGTTTTCCTCATTACTTAAATCCCAGGCCATGCGAATACTCACCCGTACCTTTTTCCTGTTGACCACAACAATGATCCTCGCCCAGGGCCAGTACCTGGAGGACCCCGTCACGGGCCACCGCTGGTTCTCATTGCCCGCACAGGGCCTGGGGAGCGAAAACTTCGATGGCTCTCCTTACCTGCAGGACGAATTTGTGCTCGCCAGACTAGAGGGCATAGAAAAATTACAACTGATCCGCTTCAATGCATTTAACCATACGGTCGAACTCAAAAGACCCGACGGAAATGTGATAGCCCTCTCCGGCCCGGAAAAAAAGCGCATGGAACTTCAGCAAGAACCCCGAAAAATCTACATGCTGGATACCTATCTGACGGACAAGGGAGAGCGTGAATTCGGATTCTTCGAATTAATACACGAGGATGAGGAATTCGAGCTTTACCTCAGGGAACGGGTACAGTTTAAGAAAGGGGAGAAGGCTCAGGCATATGTGGAGGCCAAACCAGACCGTTTCGAAAAGGACCGACCGACCTTCTATTTCCGGACTCCTAAGGGTCTGCGCCTCATAGAAATCCCTAACAGGAAGAAGGAGGTACTGGAACTTTTTCCCGAGAGATCCAGAAAAGAGCTCGGGAAATACATGAAAGAACAGCGCCTGAAGACGGATGAGGCCGATGGCCTGCGTACACTGTTCTCATTTTACTTCCGCGGAGCACATAACTAAAACAGCCGGAAACTTCTAGTTCTCCGGCCGTTATTAAATCATGTGGAGCCTTTGAGGTCACATCTTGATGAACTCAACCCTTCGGTTTTGCGCTTTACCTTCGGGGGATGCGTTATCCGCCACCGGCTCGGATTCACCTTTCCCTTCCGTACTGAGTCTGCCTCCATCGATTCCGTAAACTGAGACCAGAGCTTTCTTAACGGATTCGGCACGCTTTTTCGACAGCGCGTTGTTGGACTCCTCACTCCCATCGCTATCGGTATGTCCGACTATTTTCAGACTCATTTCGGCTTCGCGCTGTAGCACCTGATAGATTTGACGGATTACCCCCATGGATTCGGGCCGTATTTTATCCGAGCCCGAATCGAACAAGATTCCATTGGTCGAAATCTTTCCTTTGGAAATCAGTTCCCTTCTCAGGTCGACCCCCCCTTTGGCTATCTTCAGGTTGCTGATCAGCAGCTGCTCGTTCCTGGTTTCGGCATCGAATCCCTTGACTCCCAGTTTAAAATAATTGATCATTGACGGATCTTTTATGAACTGAGGGATATCCGCAATCTTAGATTCGTTGAGCCAGATCCGGTAGCGGTTTTGGTTAACGGCTATGGAAACGTGTACGATATCCTGATAGACTTCCCTCAGATCGCGTCCCAGCTTGTTTCGAATAGGATCCGGATCGTTTTCGAACCTGTTGTAAACTTCTACCCCTATGGCGATGTACTGGCAGAAATTCAGATTGGTCGCAACAAAATTCTCCCGGGTGTTCAGGTTGGGAGTCTCGGACAGATAGATTTCGAGCTTGGCTATGGAGCTGGTTTGCCGGGACAAGTTCACGGCCTTGACGTCGAATTCTATCGTATAATCTTCCGGAAGTCCTTCGGATAGATTGGGTACCGTAATGCTCTTATTGGTGATGGCATACCATTGACCGAGAATATCGCTGAGAGTCACGACTTCACCGCCTCCGTTGGTGTTCCACTTGGCGGGCAAATCTCCGACAAAGTTCTCACCGAAGTCATCAAAAAAAAGCGTCTCATCTCCGGCCACGAAATCGAATTTACTGTAGACTTCAAGAGTCTTGGGACCCGCGGTAGGGTTTCCGATTTCCGTCCCCGTGGAATCTTCATCTGGGGTGGGCTGCTTACCGTCCGTCGGGTTCTTCTTCCCATTTTGTCCGGGCTCCAGTATGGAATCCAGCGCCTGGTCTGTTTTCTTCTCCACTTCCCGATCTACCCGGCGTTCTACGGTCTGCTCGGCAGATTTCTTTGCTCGTTTGCCCAGCTTTTCTAAAATCTGTGCGTGCGCAGGCTGGACAGAACTCGCCAGTATCAGGGCCAGTAAGGCTCCTGAGAGTGAAATGTGAACTTTCATAGGATAGGTTTTAGGTGTTCGTATTTACACGAAAAAGATAAGGAAGATATTTCAGGATGAAGAATCCCTTGCCGGACTCTTAACTGTATCAAACACCTGATTGCCGCCTTATCACGAAGAATATGGTCGCTTCAATCCGATTCAGGTGGGATTGGATTCGGACAGAGAATTCCTTCGGACGATCTCCACGAGTTTTTCGTGCAGTTCTTTGGGATCGAAGGGCTTACTGATAATCCCGTTCATGCCGTACTCCCGGATTTTATCCGAAATATCCACTCCTGCTGAGGCCGTCAATGCGTAAATGGGAACTACCCGGTTCAGGGGATTTTTGGACTGACGTATGGCAAGGGAAGCATCGAAGCCATCCATTTTTGGCATATGCAGATCCATGAGAATCAGACCATAGCAATTGTTCTCGGCCTTTTCCAGAGCCATTTCCCCATCGTAAGCCAGATCGAACTCGATGTTCCAGTTGGTCATGAATTTTTTGATCACCAATACATTCATCTTGTTGTCCTCGGCGATCAGTACCCTGACCCCATGCAAGTCTTCGCGGGCCTCCCCTACGGAATAGTAGTTACTTAGAAGGTTCACATCCCTTTCCTGCAGGTCGCTCTTCTCCAGTCTCAGTGAGAATCCGAAGGTGGATCCCTCGCCCGGGGTACTCTCTACATTCAATTCACTGTGCATGCCCTCCAGCAACTTCTTACTAATACTAAGGCCCAGGCCGGTTCCCCCGTACAGACGGGTCGTATCACTGTTGGCCTGCGAAAAGGATTCGAAAATCTTGTCCAGTTTGTCCTCCGGTATACCAATGCCGGTATCCATGACCTTGAACTGTATGGTAAAGGATGAGGCCCCCTCTGCCACCAGTTCCACGTCGAGTACAACCCGTCCCTCGTCGGTAAACTTGATCGCATTGTTAATGAGGTTGGCGAGGATCTGCTTGAGCCGTGTGCTGTCCCCTTTCACCATTCTCGGCACCCGTGAGTCCTTCTTAATCAGAAAGCTAATGTTCTTTCCTTCAGACTTGTTTCGGAAGATACTCTGTAGCCCGTCTAGTAAGGTCTTCAGGTCAAAATCGATGTTCTCAAATTCGATGGAACCCAGGGAGATCTTGTTAAAATCGAGTATGTCACTGACCAGTTCCAGCAAGTGTTCTGCTGAAAACTTCAGTGCGTTGAGGTTTTCTATCTGAGCGGGGTTGGGGTTCTCCATCAGCAGCAGATGGCTGATGCCGACAACCGCATTGAGTGGTGTCCGGATTTCGTGTGACATGGTGGACAGAAACTCGTCCTTCGCCTGATTCGAATCCATGGCCTTCTGACGGGCCAAAATCAGATCCGCCTCAATTTCCTTGAGTCTGGTAATGTCTACTATGGTGCCAATATATCCCACGGTCTGACCCTCGTCCCCGATGATGCTCTTAATGCTGAAATCCAGCCATTTTAGCTGGTTATCTCGGGTCAGAATCTGGAACTTGGCATTGGTGGACTCGAAATCCTGTTCCTTTAAATTACCTAGCTCCTGTACCCGTTGACCGTTTTGATCCCTGAAAAAAGAATAAATGGGCTTGCCTATGGACTCTTCAATGGGGTAGCCGGTCAGGTTCTCCCAGGCCGAGTTCAGATAGGTCCAGTTGCAATCCATGTCGATCTCGAAGATGACTCCCTTGATGTTGTCGGCTATGCGCGTCAGTTTGGAAGTTACATCCTCTATATTGGATTTAAGCTGCTGGTTAACCTGGAACAGTTCCTGCGAACTCTTCTCGAGTATGGTCTCGACATGATACAGGTCGTTATCAAATGCCGTATAGGCATCATTCACCTGATCCAGAAACGGCTGAATTCGGTTGAGGGTCTGCTCGTCCAGGCAGGCCTTTTTGAGCTGTCTTTTGAGTAACCTGTGCATGGATCTATTCTGCCAGAGTCGTAATGGTCATAGTTTGATTGTGCAAAGTGCAAGGAGAAAACTTGTCGAAGGGGGCGATTTCCCCATAAGAATAAAATCCGGTAGTAAAAATCTGGTTCTCGAATACCTCATTGACGGCTTCAACTTCCTCCTCCACCAACTGCTTCATGACCAGCCGACGGCCTACACAGCTTATCAAAAACACCAACTGATGTTCCTGATGATCAAATTCCCGGCTGATCCTTGCCGATTGCTCGGCTCCGTCAATGATACGGTCGATATTGGCCTTCATGAGCCGAACATATGCCCCTTCCGGAATGTTACCTGCAAAGGTCAGAGATTGTTGTTCCTCATTGATCGCCAGTATGGTCCGCACCACTGGGGCCTGATGATCCTGGTCGCGCATGCTGAGAGGGAATAACAGTCCGGACCCGGGCAATTCCTTTGCCTTGTCTCCCAGGAAGGATTTATAAAGCTTCAGAGCCGGCTCACCGTCGAGTTCATACAACACATTTCCTTCTGATCGGGTGACCAGTCGTTCGATACCAAAACTGTCCCATCCACCCTTGGAACCGAAACCTATCTTTAGATCTTCTCCATAGAGACCGAGGGCCACAATCTTCCGGGACTGCACCCGTCCGTTGTGAACGACGAAAGTCTGTCCGAAATCCGATCCGTCTCCGGCCAATCCACCGGTTATACTCACCGTTTTATCGACCAGGGTCTGAAGCCCTTTAACCAGTTCAGCCCCATTGACTACCAGTCCATCACTGAGTACGAATATGTGCCTGAGACCTTCCCCTTGCAACTGCTCGCTTATATTGGCACCGGTCCTATAGCTGTCCATGCCATGAGCTTCCAGGTCTACAAGTATGCTTCGGATACGTGTCTTTTCGAACTGAACGGCAGTCAGTGCCATACTTCCGTCCAATACCTGATTACCCAGGATCTCACCTGCGGTCGAACACCCGATCATGTCCGCCTGAGGAAAAGCTGCTTGCAGTGCCTGAAGAGCCGTATCCGGCTCCGGAAAGGATGGAGAAATAAACAGGAAAAAGACATCGGGTTGAAAGTCGAACTTCAGGGAAGAAATATCCGAATGCTTGAGTAATTTAAACTGGCCGATCTTCATGGCTTCGAATTTTGTAAGAGATTACCTCAAGTTAAAAACGTGAAGATCAGTTATTTGTTATATGTCTGGATTTTAGCTCAGGGATTAGCTCATTTTCTGCTTGTGTGAGCGAGGCGCACAGCGCAAAATCCGCAACTAACGGTAGTTCCCAAAACGGAAATATCGACCACACCCCGTGATTGGATGGCCTCACTCCGTTCGGCCCTTCCTCTTCCGCTCCACATTAAGTATCCAAAAAAAGAAGTCCCAACAACATGTCGCGATCGGATTGGCCTCACTCCGTTCGGCCCTTCCTCTTCCGCTCCACATTAAGTATCCAAAAAAAGAAGTCCCAACAACATGTCGCGATCGGATTGGCCTCACTCCGTTCGGCCCTTCCTCTTCCGCTCCACGTTGAGTATCCAAAAAAAAGAAGTCCCAAGCGATTTAAAACGTCAATGCGAGCATTGCGTTTTTCTAGCTAAGGACTTCTCCTTTTTTTTGGATTCATCTGTGACCGCGGGAGGATTCGAACCCCCAACCCTCAGAGCCGAAATCTGATATTCTATCCAGTTGAACTACGCGGCCTTTATGTCTAACTCAAAAACTTTTTGACTATGGCGGATATGGTTTTGCCATCGGACTGTCCGGCGAGCGCCTTATTGGCCATCCCCATAACCTTGCCCATGTCTTTCATGCCCGTCGCACCGGTATCGGCGATAATTGCCTGCACTCGTTCTTCCACTTCCGCCTCGGATAGCTGAACCGGAAGAAAACGCGAAATTACCTCAGCCTGGGCCAGTTCTGGCTCTGCCAGATCAGCACGCCCCTGCTCTGAATAGATGGCGGCGCTGTCCTTTCTTTGCTTGACCAATTTCTGAAGGAGTCTGATCTCATCCTCGGCAGAAAGCTCCGCACCGGCACCAGATTCCGTCTTGGCAAGGAGCAAGGCAGATTTTACAGCCCTCAGGGCTTCCAGTGCCCCTGAGTCCTTGGCCTTCATGGCCGCCTTAATTTCCTCCATTACCTTATCCTGCAGACTCATTGATCTCCCATTTTTGGGATTGCGAAGTTAAACAATAAACCCGAAAGTAGATACTTTCGGGCTTATAATTAGTAATCCCCGGGAACCCAACTTCCCCTTTAGTCTACGTTGTCGTGGAGAAACGAATTATTGGACCGGATCTGCACCTCATTATTGGTATCCTCGCTAAGACTTGTGCGCGAGATATTAGGTTCCGATGAAGGCTCGTCCAGGTCTATTCCCTGCCTTTTATAAGCGGGCTCATTCTCAATGTCCTCGATGCTGGTCCTATTATTGCGGAAGCGATAATTGTATTCCTTCAGGGCGCGGGCATTCTTTGTTGTTCTCGAACTGGTATCCGATATGGACTTGAAGAACGGATCATCTCCATTGCCATCGGGCGACCCCTGAGCCGAAGCCTTGGGTTCCGAGAGTACCTCTGTCGAAGTCTTGTGTATGATCGGATTCGTATCCTCCTTCTTCACTGCCGGGGAGGAGGAAGTATCCTGTGCCTTGGCCTCCATTAGCCTCGCTTCCTCGGCAAGGTAATTCTCCGCTGCTGCGGCTTCCTCTTCATCCCGGACTACCAGCCGGGGCTCCTCATCTTCCATTTCTTCGTAACGGACATTCATTTCCTTAATGCTGTCACTCAGGTCAAATACCACGGTATGTTCCGTATCTTCTTCTTCCCGGGTAACATCTGCTAGGGGCCTGTCAAATTCCAGAGTAGTCTGCAAGGTCTCGTTGCCGTCAACGAATTCTGCATCCACCACTTCCATGTTCCGTAGCAGGTCGGTGGATTCGATAATCACAAAATCATCCTCCTCGGCCTCCGCGTCGTTTCTAACCGGCATGGGCTCCACGGTCTCGAATACCACGGGTAACTCACGGAGTATGGAAAGTGCAACTGGCTCCTCCAATTCATTCACCGATCTGACCTCTTCGACCTGCACGTCGATCGATTCGATCGCTGTCCGTTCGGCGGCTTTTTCTTCTTCGGCTGTACAACTGTCCTCAGGGCTATCCTCCAGATGATAAACGGTCTTTTCAGTGGCCTCGACTGGTCCTGATTGGTTTTGCTCCGACTTGATGCCCCCCTGCTCTTCCTTCATGCGCTCTTCTGCCCGAACATAGGGGTTGGTATCGTTTTGGGCAGGCGCAGAAGCCACCCCTCCGGCGTCAGGTGTCGCCGAAGAGGATACCTCTAAACCCTTTAAACCCTCTTCTGCATCCTGAGATAACTGATGAATAATCTTTTTCTCCTCCAAATTGGCTATGCCGTTTTGTTGGTTGGCGTTAAAACCGGTCGCAATGATGGTCACGGATATAGCATCGCCCAGGCTATCATCCTCTCCGATACCCATGATAATGTTTGCGCCGTAGCCGGCCTCGACCTGAATATGATCGTTGATCTCGCCAATCTCATCTATGGTAATCTCCTGAGAACCGGATACAATTAACAGCAGTACGTTCTTGGCACCGGTAATCTTGTTATCGTTTAGAAGGGGCGAATCCAGGGCCTTGACGATGGCTTCCTTCGCGCGCTCAGACCCGGTAGACTCCGCCGATCCCATGATTGCGGTACCGCTATTGGAGAGCACAGTCTTAGCATCACGCAAGTCGATATTCTGCATGTAGTGGTGGGTAATCACCTCGGCTATGCCCTTGGCTGCGATGGCCAGGACCTCGTCCGCCTTGGCGAAGCCGGCCCGGAATCCCAGGTTCCCGTAAATCTCACGAAGCTTGTTGTTGTTCACAACAATCAGAGAATCCACATTCTGCCGGAGCTTATCGATACCGGTCTGCGCCTGCTTGCAGCGCATTACCCCTTCGAACTGAAAAGGCATGGTTACGATCCCCACAGTCAGAATTTCCATCTCCCGGGCCACCTTGGCGATTACCGGGGCCGCACCTGTTCCGGTACCACCACCCATTCCTGCCGTGATAAATACCATCTTGGTACTGGGCTCCATCATGGCCTTGATTTCTTCCATACTCTCCATGGCCGCCTGTTCCCCTACCTCGGGATTTGCCCCTGCTCCCAGTCCTTCGGTCAGGTTGACGCCCAATTGAATCTTGTTGGGTACCGGACTATTCTGCAGGGCCTGCGCGTCCGTATTACAGATCGCAAAATCCACTCCGTTAATCCCCGCCTCGTACATGTGATTGATGGCGTTTCCACCACCACCACCTACACCGATCACCTTGATCACATTGCTGCGATGCTTGGGCATATCAAAGTCGATGCTCCCTATGGGAGATTCGGTTTTGCCAGTATCCTGATTCTCGGTATTCGGTTTGTGTTCTGGGTTTTCTGCCATGATATGATTCTTTTACTCTTGATTGTTGTGGTTTGTGCGTCGTTAGGCTCAACGCCTTGCTTTACTTACTAATAGGTTAATGATAGACTTACTCCAGACTGGTGATGAAATCGCGAAATTTTCGCGTCCAGCTTTCGAATACGGTCTCCCGGTTATCTTCTTCACTTTTCGCTACCGTCTCAGCCGGCTCGCTCTTATCGGATTCGCCGGCAGTATTGACCGAAAGCTTTTCATTCAGGACTCTCTCTTCAAGTTCCTTCAACTCATTCCTGCGTTGTATCTCCGCCGACTCCATCAGCAGACCTACCGCGGTGGCATATAATGGGCTTGCGATTTCATCATCTGAATTGCCTGCCAGGTGTTCATTGGGATACCCAATGCGGGTGTCCATACCGGTAATGTATTCCACGAGCTGCTTGAGATGTTTCAGCTGACTTCCCCCTCCTGTCAGTACGATACCGGCGATAAGCTTCTTCTTGGGCTGGTCGTAACCATAATTGCGTATTTCCATGTACACCTGCTCCATGATTTCACGCACCCGGGCATGTATGATCTTGGAGAGGTTTTTTAGGGTTATTTCTTTGGGTTCCCTGCCCCGCAATCCTGGTATAGACACAATTTCATTATCCTTGTTCTCTCCTGGCCAGGCAGAGCCGAAGCGGACTTTGAGTTGCTCCGCATGGCGCTCGATGATGGAGCAGCCCTCCTTGATATCTTCGGTGATCACGTTACCCCCGAAAGGAATTACGCAAGTATGACGAATGATCCCATCCTTGAAAATGGCCAGGTCGGTGGTCCCGCCACCGATGTCCACCAGGGCTACACCGGCTTCTTTTTCCTCCTGGCTGAGCACTGCCCTGGCAGAGGCCAGAGGCTCCAGGGTAATCTCAGATAGTCCAAGCCCGGCGGTCTTGATGCACCTGCCAATATTCTGTATGGAATTGATCTGGCCCACTACCAGGTGAAAATTGGCTTCCAGGCGACCACCGTACATGCCCACGGGTTGCTTGATTTCAGACTGGGCATCCACTTTGTACTCCTGAGGCAGCACGTGTATGATCTCTTCCCCGGGCAGCATGGTTAGCTTGTGCACCTGCTGGCAGAGACGATTCACGTCGGACTCGTCGATCACCTCATTCGGTTCGTCCCGGCTGATATAATCACTGTGCTGCAGGCTGCGGATGTGCTGTCCGGCAATACCAACTACGACATCGCTGATCTGCAGTCCGGATTTACGCTCGGCCTCCTCTACGGCCTGACGGATCGATTCTATGGTGTGGGTAATATTACTCACCACACCCCTTCGGACGCCCCGGCTACGGGCCCTGCCCATACCCAGTATTTCCATTTTTCCGTATTCGTTGGTGCGGCCGATGATGGCCACGATCTTGGTGGTTCCTATGTCCAACCCTACAGAATACTTAGCTCCTTCCATTCGTTTGTTTTTTGGTACACACTACTTGATTGATGCACGACAGATCTATTTGACTATACATGTCCAATAGGGATTCCTCCCTGGCCTTCTGGTAAAAAACCTTATAGTTTCGGATCCTTCGGTCCAGATTGTCCAAATCCCTCAGGTGAATTATGTAATCGACGGTCCGGGCGTGCATGGCAAAACCTCCATCCTCCATGACTTCATAGCCAATGATGTGATTCTTGAGGAAGGTATCGTTCTGAACCACCCGTATGAGGGCGCACAGATCGTCCATTCGGCCCGCACCGACATTACCTGACACCAGTGGTAGTGGTACCGCACGATAGTTATCAAGCGGGAGCCGTACGCCTTCCGCATCCACCAGATACGATGGGCTTGCGGCGATGCGGGCGACGGGTTTGCGGGTCCATACCTGCACCACCAGTTGCCCTGTCAAAGCGCGGAAAGCCTCCACCCGATGCACGGAAGGAATAGCCCCGACTTCACTTTCTATCCACTTCAAAACTACCCTATCCCCTCCTGTCAGAAGTTGGGCCTTTTCGTTTTGTATTAACAATTTATTAACCACAGCTTCACGCAAAGTAGACCCGGTATCATTCATCAATTCTACCCGTAAATCGCTGCCCAGGCGGCCTTCGTTGCGCATCTCGGAAAACCCGTAGAGGACCGCCAGCAACAGGACGGAAATCGCAAATTGCATTATGACCTTCATCGCACTGTTTTTATTTCGTTTACTACTCTTCTAATCTCTTCCCCTATATCACCGGCACCCATGGAGGCCAGTACTCCAGGGGCCATTCCCATATACCAATTGCTGAGTTCACTCTTCGACAGTATTCCCTTGTCCGGATGATCTATCAGTTGAAGCAGCCAGCGGGAGTCCACCCCCGGAATAGGCTCTTCCCTTGCCGGATACACTTCCATCAGCCTCACACTGTCAAAGCGCTGCAGACTACGGGCAAAACCCTGTCCGAAGTCACGGGTACGACTGTAGAGATGAGGCTGAAAAAGGGCATGCAAATCCCTGCCGGGATACAATTCCTTAAGTGCCTGATAAACCGCATCGATCTCGGTGGGATGATGGGCATAATCATCTACAATCACCCGTTCAGTCGATCGGTACAATACGTTGAAGCGCCTCCAAACGCCCTTGCAGGTCTGGAGGGATCGCGCTGCGGTTTCAGCCGGCACACACTGAAGCGCCAGGGCCAGGGCACCAAGCGCATTCATGAGGTTATGCCTGCCCGGCAGGCCGGTTTTCACGCCCTTTACGATACCATCCGGATGGACAAAATCAAATTCGTACACCCCATGGCTCACCCGAATATCGCGGAAGGCAAACTCCCCCTGCCCATCAAGGGCCAGGCTGCGTGCCTTCAATCCGAGATGGACCGGTGCGAATACGGCATTGGGATTCTGTACCTGTGACAGGAATTGCATGTACGCTTCCTTAAGTTTCTCCGGAGTATCATAAATGTCCAAATGATCCGCGTCCAGCGACGTAATGCAGGCCGATACCGGGTTCAGCTGGAGAAACGAACGGTCGTACTCATCGGCCTCCACTACGAAAACACGCCTGGTCTCGTCTTCGGCCTCCACATGCAGGAAATTCGATCCGAAATCCTCAGATATTCCACCCAGAAAAGCAGTAACCGCCTGCCCGGATTCCTTGAGTATATGCGTAAGGATGCTCGCCGTGGTTGTCTTACCGTGGGTTCCCGCGACAGCCATGCAATTCCTGCCGTCGACTATGCTGGCCAGTTCCATGGCCCTCTTTCGGACTGTATACCCCTTTTCCCTGAAGGCCTGCAGTATGGTACTGTTCTCTGCTATGGCGGCCGTATAGATCACACGTACCTTTGCCGCACTCCTGAGTCTTCCCTCCTTCCACAATTCGTCTGCGTCCGAAGTAATCCAGATGCCCTCCTTCTGCAACTGAAGGGCCACGGATCCCAGGCTTCGATCATAACCCAGCACCTCCGCACCTATATGCAGGTAATAGCGGGCTATGGCAGACATACCCATACCTCCTATACCCAGGAAAACATGCTGTACTATGTGATGGGACCTGTTCATGCGGATTTCTCTATGTGATCAACAATTTCCGAGGTGGCGTTCGGTTTGGCCAACTCCCTCATTTTTCGGCCCAATTCTGTTCTGTGGGCGGTATTCTCCACCAGTTTTTTCAGCTCCGGTCCAAAGCGACGCTCCAACTCTTCCTCCGTCACCAGGACGGCAGCGCCTTGTGAAGAAAGGGCAAGGGCATTCTGGGTCTGATGGTCCTCTGCCACATTGGGAGAGGGAATAAAAACGGTCGCCTTTCCTTGCAACATGAGTTCCGAAACCGTGCCGGCCCCGGAGCGGGAAACGATGATGTCCGCTGCCGCAAAGGCATCCGCCATACGGTCAATAAACGCAGTGACCCGGACGTCGGGTCCGTTGTATTTATCATACTGTCCTATATAGCCCGGGCCACACTGCCAGAGAATCTGGAGCCCCATGGCTGTCAGGCCCTGCCACTGGCTCTCCAGCAATTCGTTGATACGAGCGGCTCCGAGGCTTCCCCCAAGAACCAGCAGGGTGGTCTTCGCCGGATCGAGGCCCAGGTTCTCGCGCGCTTTTGCAGGGTCAGTTTGGATATCTACCAGCTCACTTCGTATGGGATTCCCTGTCAATACGATGCGATCGGCAGGAAAGAAACGCTCCAGGCCCTCGTAGGCTACAAATATTTTTTTGGCCCTGCGTGCCAATAACTTGTTGGTGATCCCGGGATAGGAATTCTGTTCCTGGAGGAAGTAGGGTATTCCCAGCCAGGAGGCGGCCTGAAGCAAGGGGCCGCTGGCAAAGCCCCCGGTACCTATGGCCAGTTGAGGCCTGAAACTCAACAGTATTCCCAAACATCTCATCAAACTCAGCACGAGCTTCAGAGGAAAGAGAAGGTTGGCGACGAGCTTACCTCTCTGCCACCCGCTTATCCAGAGTCCGCGTATGAGAAATCCGGCATCGGGAACCTTCTTCATCTCAATCTTGTCCCGTGCCCCCACAAAGAGAATAGCCGCCTCCGGATGCCTTTTGCGTAACTCGCAGGCAATCGAAAGGGCCGGGAAAACGTGTCCTCCTGTACCTCCACCGGATATGACAATTCTCTTCATTGGTTATGCTGCAGTTTTCATTTTCTTTTCGTGTTCCAGTAGTTGTTTCTGGTACTCCTTATTCGTGGCGCTTAGTACGATCCCGAGGGCCGCGCAGGTAATCCAAATGGAAGTTCCCCCTGAACTGATCAGCGGCAGGGGCTGTCCGGTCACAGGAAGCAGGCCGGCCACCACCCCCATATTGATAAGGGCCTGGGCTATAATCGGGAAACCTAC
This sequence comes from uncultured Flavobacteriaceae bacterium, assembly GCA_964552195.1. GTDB lineage: Bacteria > Bacteroidota > Bacteroidia > Flavobacteriales > Flavobacteriaceae > CAZKAP01. The sequence goes on along the minus strand of CAZKFM010000002.1, from coordinate 257,163 downwards.
ACAGACAATGAGCAGTTTGCTGTAAAATGCCCGGGCCGTCTGGGCGACTACCACAAGCCGTATGAGAATGATAATATAGGCTGACAGGAGCAGGGCCGGACCCCAGATTCCGTACTCACCCGCTATAATCGCGAAGATGAAGTCGGAGTCACCCTGGGATATGATGTTCTTTACCGAACTTTTTCCAAAACCCTTTCCGATCACCCCGCCTTCATTAATGGCCAATTTGGCCAGAGATCCCTGCCTCAGGGAATTCTTGTCGGCCAGTTCCGGATTCCAGTAAGCTTCGATCCGATTCTTCCAGGTGCCCGCCCTGTCAGGCAGCACTTCCGGAGAATTGAACAACAGGAAAAGGAATACCCCTATGACCCCTGCGGCAGCCAATCCGATGATCGCCAGATTTTTTATGGGATAGCCCCCGATAAAACAAAGGAGATAAACCATGCTCCCCAACATGAGGGCCGTGGACAGATTTTCTGAATAAATCAGTCCGAGTACGACTATGACTGGCAGCCACAGGGGAACAAAACTCTCTTTCAGACTGACTACACGGTCGCGGGTCTTATTCAGATAGCGAGCAACCCACATGGTGAGCACCACCCCGGCAAGGGTGGAGGTCTGAAGCGTAAGGCCCAGGGGTTTAATGGATATCCATCGTCTCGCACTGGCGCCACTTACGTGCTCCACGGCCAGGGTATAGATCAAGAGGCCTATGACTATGGGCATGGCTATCACCGTGAGGCCCTTGAAGTAATTGGTCGGGATTCTGTGCACCAGATACATGATGTATATACCCGTGAACAGCAGGAATCCGTGTTTGAACAGGTGACCGTAGGTCGTTCCCTGCCCTTCGAGGAAAACCGCATTGGCACTGGCGCTGTACACCGGCAGGAAGGATACCAGGGCAAGAAACCCAATGACCCCCCATATGGTAAGGTCCCCCTTGATATTATGCAGGGTATCCCTGAAGACTATGCGCGCTAGATCCAACATAACTGTCCTACCTCAATGTTACGTTATACTTAAACTGATCCCCTCGATCCTCGTAATTCTCGAAACGATCAAAACTGGCACAGGCAGGCGACAGCAATACGGTGTCGCCACTCTGCGCATAGCGCTGGGCCACCTGTACAGCCTCGGCCATGCCATCGACCTCCACGATGGGATCGATCACCGAACCGAACACCTCCAGCAGGGGCTGGTTGTCCACACCGATACAGATCAGCGCCTTTACCTTTTCCCGAACCGCCGGCATAAGATCCCAGTAGTCATTGCCTTTATCCACACCACCAGCGATCCAGATCACCGGAGCATTAACACTTTGCAGGGCGTAGTACGCGGCATTGACATTGGTAGCCTTGGAGTCGTTTATATACGTCACTCCACCCCGCCTCAATACCTTCTCCATGCGGTGAGCGGCGCCCTGGAACGAACGAATGCTTTCGCGCAGCGTCTCATCCCCGATTCCGGACAACATCCCAACCAGGCCGGCAGCCATTGCGTTCTGTACGTTATGAATGCCCAGCAGGGGCAGTTGTTCCCATTCTATTTCCACAGTTCTATCGCTTGTCTCCATAATAATCTTTTCTTCTTTTAAGTAGGCTCCTGGCTGTAGGGGCTTCTTCGTTGAGAATCCCAGTGCACGATGCAACCTGTTATATTTTTTAATGCCCTGACCGATAACCGGGTCGTCGGCGTTGTAGATGAAATAATCCTCCGGCCCCTGATTCTCGGTGAGCCGGAACTTAGATGCCACATATCGCTCAAACACCCCCCCGTAACGGTCCAGGTGATCGGGTGTGATCGAGGTCAGTACGGCTATATCCGGCCTAAAGTCGCGTATCCCATCCAGTTGAAAACTGCTGACCTCGAGTACATAATTCGCATACTTTCTATCCCTCACCTGCCGCGCATAACTGTCTCCTATATTTCCGCCTAGACAATACTCTTGTCCATCCTGTACCAGCAGGTGGTGTATCCACATGCTGGTTGTTGTTTTTCCATTGGTGCCTGTGATCGCGATGTGGCGGCCCTTCGCATGACGGTATCCCCATTCGATTTCCGACACCACCTCGATCCCAAGTCTTCTCAATTCCTCGAGCAGCGGGATATGATCCGGTATACCGGGACTCTTCACCACGATATCGGCCTTTGCAATCCGATCCAGAGAATGACCGTTCTCTTCTATATCGATTCCCTCTTCGCTAAGCTGGCTTCGATACGCATCGGGGATGAGGCCCGAATCGGACACCCAGACTTCGTGACCCAGGCTGTGGGCCAGTAATGCGGCACCGACTCCGCTCTCCCTTCCTCCCAGAACTTCAACCCTCATGTCCTAGCGTACCTTTAGGGTTACTATACTTACGACCGCCAGCACTATTCCGACTATCCAGAAGCGGGTTACGATCTTGCTTTCGTGATAGCCCAGCTTCTGGTAATGATGGTGAAGCGGAGCCATCCTGAAAATCCGGCGCCCCTCCCCGTATTTCCGTCGGGTATACTTGAAGTAACCGACCTGCACCATCACGGATACCGACTCGGCGAAGAAGATCCCGCACAGGATGGGTATAAGGAGCTCCTTGCGAACGATTACCGCGATCACGGCGATGATTCCACCTATGGTCAGGCTTCCCGTATCCCCCATAAAAACCTGGGCCGGAAAAGCATTGTACCATAGGAATCCGACCAGCGAACCCGCAAAGGCTGCCGTAAAAATGGCCAGTTCCCCTACCCTCGGTATAAAGAGGATATTCAGGTAATCCGAAAACAGTACGTTCCCCGATACCCAGATAAAAAGTGTGAGAACCAATACGATTATGGTTGAAGAACCCGCGGCAAGACCGTCAATACCGTCGGTCAGATTGGCCCCGTTGGACACGGCAGTTACGATGAGTATAACGATGGGGATAAAGAGCAACCAGGCATAGTCAGCAGCATGCGGCCCCATCCAGGCAATCAGGTCGGTATAGTCCAGTTCGTTTCCCTTAAAGAAGGGAATATTGGTACTCATGGACTTGATCTCGGGTATTTCGGCGCTTCGCTCGATGCCTTCCGCAGTCAGCCTCTTGATCCTCACGTCGTCGTGCCAGTAGAGGACACTGCCGACTATGCCCCCCAGAACGATCTGACCCAGGAGTTTAAACTTGGCCTGCAATCCCTTCTTGTCCTTCTTAAATATCTTGATGTAATCGTCGATAAACCCGATCGTACCCATCCACAGGGTACTCACAATCAGCAGGATGACATAGATGTTTTGCAAATCTCCGAAAAGCAGCACCGGAATTAGAGTGGATATGATGATGATGATACCCCCCATGGTGGGCGTACCCTGCTTCTGCTTCTGGCCTTCCAGACCCAGGTCGCGAATTTCTTCTCCAATCTGCTGACGTTTCAGGAAATTGATGATCCACTTGCCGTAGACCGCCCCTATCAGCAATGACAGGATGAGAGCCATCCCGGCGCGGAACGACAGGAAACGGAACAGCGAGGCCCCGGGTAAATTGTAGGTGGTTTCCAGATACTCAAAGAGGTCGTATAACATAGTTCAGTGGGTTTATCGGTCAGATTTGGTCAAATGCCTGTTGTAATTCCTCCATATCGTCGAAAGGGTGCCGCACTCCGTCTATCTCCTGATAGGTTTCGTGCCCCTTGCCAGCCACCAGCAGTATGTCACCGGATTCTGCCAGACGAACCGCCGTGCGGATGGCCTGCCTCCGATCCTCGATGACCAGAACTCTTCCCTTCAGTTCCGGGCCCACACCTTCCTGCATCTCCTCCAGTATGGCCAAAGGTGATTCGGAGCGGGGGTTATCGCTGGTAAAAATGCTTTGATCACTCATGGATGCAGCGATATGACCCATAACCGGACGCTTCGAACGATCTCGGTCACCACCACACCCCACTACGGCGATGACCTTTTCATTTCCTGTTCTCAATGCACTGACAGTCGCCAGTACATTTTTTAGTGCATCCGGTGTATGGGCATAATCGACTATCGCATGAATTTTTTGTGGGGATTGTATGTACTGAAATCTGCCCTGAACGGGCTGCAATTCACTCAGGAGCCGAAGCCGTTCCATGCGCTCCATATCCAGCAGATCGGCTATGGCGTATACACTCAGTACATTATAGGCATTGAATTCTCCAATGAGTTGGGTCCACAGTTCGTGCTCTTCGATTTTCAGCAGTTGCCCGGTAAACTGACTCTCGAGCAATTGCCCCCTGTAATCGGCATAGCCCTTCAGTGCATAGGTGTATTTCCTCCCAGGGGTATTCTGTAGCATGTATATGCCATTCTTGTCGTCGGTATTGACCAGGGCGAAGGCTTTGCGTCCCAGACCGTCAAACAACTTCTTCTTGGTATCCCGGTACGCGGCGAAACTGCCGTGATAGTCCAGGTGATCGTGTGTCAGATTGGTAAATACCGCTCCCGTAAAATGCAATCCGGCCGTTCGCTTCTGATGAATCCCATGAGAGGATACTTCCATGAAACAGTATTCCACTCCTTCTGCTACCATCTCATGGAGGTGCCGATTAATCTGTATGGGATCGGGAGTGGTATGGGTGGCCGGGTATTCTTTGTTGCCTATGCGGACCACATTGGTCGAGAGCAACCCAACCTGATATCCCGCCTGGGTATATAGTTCATAGCACAGGCTGGTCACTGTCGTTTTGCCGTTGGTTCCCGTAACCCCAACCAGTTTGAGCTGGGAGGAAGGACGGTCAAAGAAATTCGACGCTATTACCGACAAGGCCTCCTGACTGTCATTTACCTGTACATAGGTGACTTCGGGAAGAAGCTCCTCGGGCATTTTCTGACAAACCACGGCCACGGCTCCGGCTCTCAGCGCCCCGGATATATAATCATGCCCATCGGCCAGTGTTCCCTTGAAGGCCACAAACAATTCCCCCTTCCGAACCTTGCGCGAATCGAACTGCAGGCCTGGAACATGGATACCGGTATCCCCGGATACCGCTATGATTCCCACACCAAACAATATGTCTTTGAGCTGTTTCACGAAAGGGTCAGGCTTATTTTTTTCACGTCTTTGACTGGCGTATCCGCCGGTATGGATTGCTCGATTACCTTACCGCTTCCCTGGATCTCGGTTTCGATACCGTGTTCCTCCAGCCAGTGAATGGCCTCTATGCCGGGAAGACCGGTAAAATCAGGTATCTGCCTCCAACTTTTCGCATTCTCAAGCGTACGTTTGGGTTCTCCGCTTTCGGGCTGCGGTTCCTGGTATATAACCGCCTCGGTTACGGGTGATTTGTTGGACAGATACTGGGCGATTTGTCGAAAAACCGGCAGGGCTACCTCCGCGCCATAAAAGCCTTTCTTTCTGTCCGGATTATGAATCACGACTATAGCCGTATATTTTGGGTTTTCTACCGGGAAAAACCCAGCGAAAGAAGATGTATACCGGGTAGTGAATTCTCCATCAACCTTGACCCGGGACTTAGTCGTCCCTGTTTTTCCGCCAAAGTCGGAAAACCCGAAAGAAGGATCATAGGCCGTACCCCGGGGGTTTTGAACGACCTGACGCATTAGGTCCTTGGCCATGGATGCCGTTTCCCTCGAGCAAATAGAGCGGTCGATTACCACCTTGCTGGTGTACTGCCGGCGGCCGTACTCGTCCTGTAACGCAGAAATGAACGACGGCCGTACCATCTCTCCGTTGTTGACCACCGCATTGTAATAGGTGAGTACTTGAAGCGGTGTCATCAGAATTTCATAGCCGAAGGCCATCCACGGGAGGGTATGGTCGGACCAGTAGCGGTCGTTGGGGTAGTGAAATACCGGCTCGGGTTCGCCCCTCAGATCGATATCGAGCTTTCGGGCGAGATTCATGGCACTGAGCTGATCCAAAAATTCCCTCTCGTCCTCCTCGTAGCCCTGATCGATAAGCTTGGCAAAGGCCGTGTTGGACGAGCAGACAAAGGCCTCACCGATACTGATCTTGCCGTATCCTCCCCAGCGGGAATCCTTGACGGTATCCCGCTTCACGAAGTACATACCCGGTGAAGTATCAATAATACGACTGGTATCTGTCTTTTTCGCCTCGAGTGCCGCGACCAGAGACATCAGCTTAAAGGTGGATCCCGGGGCATACTGCCGGCCGATGGCGTAATTAAAGATCTCGCGATATTCATTTCCAGCCGTGCGGCCCAGATTGACGATACTCCTGATCTTTCCGGTAGCCACTTCCATCACCACAGCGCAACCGTAGTCGCCATCGAAGGCTTCGATGCCTTCCCTGAGGACCCGATGAGTGAAGCTTTGCAGATTGGATTCTATGGTACTCACGAGGTCACTTCCATCCTGGGGATTTACGAGCACCCGGGTATCCACGGGCTTCCATTGCCCGTTCTGTATGCGCTGCATCCATCGCTGACCGTCCTTTCCCTGCAGACAAATAGGTCCATACGAACCCTCTATGCCATACCGCCTGTACACTGAATCGCGATCGTCAAATTGATCCTTCCCTATGGTTCGAACCAGAATCTCACCTAACGGAAAAAGACGCTTCTCACTGGGCTCCTCCATATAGCCCCCGTTGCGTTGACCCCACTCGAATATGGGAAAGGTGCGCAGTTCCCGAACCTGTCGATGGTTGAGATGGGTTGCCACCCGGATGTATTTAATGGTATCCTTGCGGGCGGCTCTGAACTTCCTTTCAAAAAACTCGGGTGATTTGCCGAAGAATTCGCCCAGCTTGCGGGATAGTTCCGGAAGGAGCTCATCGAAATCAGTAGGGTGAGCCACTGTAGGATCGAAAGCGATGTCGTAAAAACTGTTGCTGACCGCCAGAAGCCTGCCATCGGACGAGTAAATATTACCCCTGCGGGATGGCATGGGCATCACCTTCTCCATCTCGGGTAAGGCTACGGGCAGCTCTTTCCGTAGTTCCTGGGTAGGAGTGGTTTGAATCTTATAGATTTCAACGAGACACGCCAGGCCGAAAAGGATGGTCCCAACGGCCACGAAAGTCCATCGCATTGTCAGTTTCTGTTCGCTGGCTGCCATGAGGGATTGTTTTGAACTATGAGTTTTCGAATGACGGTATCGGGCCGCTTTAGCCCTTTATCCCCAAGGGTTTCTTCCAGGTAGGATTCCATGGTCAGTTGCTGGAGCTGCTGACGGGACATCACCAGCTCATTCTTAAGCCAGAGCACCTCTTCTTCGAGTTCTTCCCTGCGGTGCACCTGCCAATCCGCCACGTGACTGCTGGTTATATCCAGTGCCCCCAGCAAGGCAAAAAAGATCAGCAGCCGCCAGTTCCGGGGAGCCTGCTCACTCACCAGAAACTTTGCCCTCAATACATCAAGCAGTCGCCTGTACATACCTGAACCTTTTTTCGGTTGTTTACTTATCGTGTACCGTCCGCTCGGCTACCCTCAGGATAGCACTTCTGGAGCGGGGATTCCTTGTCTTCTCCTCGTCTCCGGGCCGTAAGGGACCTCCGCATTTCCTAAAAGGCACATAGGACCTCCCATACATGTCTTTATCAGCCTCCTTGCCGTCGAAACGACCATCCCGGACAAACCGCTTGACCAATCTGTCCTCCAGTGAATGGTAGCTTATCACGACCAGCCTGCCATTATCCTTAAGTATTTCAGCAGATTGCCGGAGGAATGCCTCCAACGCCTCCAACTCGTTATTAACTTCAATTCTCAGTGCCTGAAAAATCTGAGCCGATATCTTGTGCTCCTTTCCCCGGACAAGGAACTTCGACACAGCATCCATCAATTCGTCCGTCTGAAGAATCGCCTTCGATCCCCGGTATCGAATTATGGCAGCTGCTATACCTCGCGCCTGCCCCAATTCACCGTATTCCTTCAATACGCGGATCAACTCTCTCTCCGAATAGGTATTGACTACATCGGCCGCATTGAGTTCAGATTCCACATTCATCCGCATGTCCAGAGGACCGGTAAACCGGGTGGAGAACCCTCGCTCTCCTGTGTCGAACTGATGGGAAGACACCCCCAGATCGGCCAGGATTCCATCTACCTTCCTAAACCCGTGAAACCGCACATACTGCCTTAGGAACCTGAAATTCGCCTGAATTTTTCTCAACCTGGGATCATCTGGCGCAGACTTCCAGGCATCTGCATCCTGATCAAAGGCGATGAGCACACCCCGCTCGTCCAGCCTGCTCAGTATTTCTCCGGAGTGACCCCCACCTCCATAAGTGGCATCCACATACACTCCGTTCTCCTTCACACCCAAAGCGTCCACTGACTCCCTTAGCAGCACCGCCTGGTGGTATTCCTTATCCATCCCGGCGATATATCTGATTGGCCAGACCAGCTACCTTGGACTGACTCTCCTCCAGAAATTCCTCGTACCGCTCTTTATCCCAGATCTCAATTTTATTGAAGGCCGAATGCAACACCACTTCCTTCTCGATGCCCGAAACAGCCTTCAGATTCTTGGGGATCTGTATCCTGCCATTCGCCTCGATGCGAAGGAGTGTTACCCCCGCATTCACGGTCCGGAAAAAGGTGTCGTACTCCACAGTCATATCCCGCTTCACCCTCAATTCCTCTAAGAACTTATCGAACTCCACCCTGGGGTAGAGCTCCAGGCAATTCTGATAAACCGCCCGTTTTAGCACGAATTCTCCCTCGATCATCGGCAATAGCTGACTCCTCAAAGCAGCAGGTATACTAATCCTGCCCTTCGCATCTGCCTTGCAATAGAATTCGCCGATGAAATTGGCCACGCTAATCCGCTTATATCATGATGAAACCAAAGTTATGGGAATTCTTCCCACTTTTTCCCACTTTTTGACACTTTTTTTCAAAAATGGGAATTTAATGAACTATATATGGGTTAGACTCGGGAGAAATCCCCCGGTTTACGGGGTCTGCAGGGGTAATTTGCTCGTCCCCAAAATCCTGCAAATGGATACCCTATAACCTATTTGCCATACTCGCTTCTGAGGGGAAATAATTATATTTGGCCTTCTTTATAGTACAGCTAGTACCCATGGAGGACCTCATTGTTAAGGAAGGAAAGTATCGCTACATAGAGACAGGAGAGGGCACGCCTATTATCATCCTTCATGGGCTTATGGGAGGACTGAGTAATTTCGAGGGTGTTACGCGCCACTTCCCGGAAAAGGGCTACAAAGTTCTCGTACCGGAATTGCCCATCTACGACATGCCCATGCTGAAAACCACGGTTAAGAATTTCGCTAAATTCCTTCATGGTTTTATCGAGTACAAAGGCTTCGATCAGGTCATACTGCTCGGAAATTCACTGGGAGGACATATAGGCCTGTTGCATACCAAGATGTACCCGGAAAAAGTCAAGGCACTGGTGATTACAGGCAGTTCGGGTTTGTACGAAAGCGCCATGGGCGACGGTTATCCGAAACGTGAGGATTACGAATTCGTCAAGAAAAAGGCCGAGGACGTTTTTTACGATCCCCGGGTGGCTACCAAGGAAATCGTGGACGACGTTTACGCTACCATTAACGACCGTAAGAAGCTGATTAAGACACTGGCCATCGCCAAAAGCGCCATTCGACACAATATGTCTGATGACTTGCCGAACATGAAAACTCCCACGTGCATAATCTGGGGAAAAAACGACAACGTTACCCCTCCCAATGTGGCCGAGGAATTCCACGAACTACTACCGGACTCGGAACTGTTTTGGATCGATAAATGCGGGCACGCTCCGATGATGGAGCATCCAGAAACCTTCAACAGCATACTGGATAAATGGCTCAGTGAGCGAAATTTCACCTGATTGAAAATACATTCGGCTCAGTTCGTGGTAAGCAACGCTCAGGCAAGTGCCTGCCCTGCTGACGGGCTGCCGGAATATGCTTTTATTGGTCGGTCTAACGTGGGGAAGTCCTCCTTGATTAATATGCTTACCGGGCATTCTTCCCTGGCACGAACCTCGGGAACCCCTGGAAAGACCCAGCTGATCAATCACTACCAAATAAATGAAGACTGGTACCTGGTCGACCTGCCGGGTTACGGGTACGCACGCGTATCTAAAAAAGAGCGGGCGAAGTTCCGGGAGCTCATCGAATCCTATTTTCGCAGCCGCACCCATTTGTTTTCAGCCTTTGTACTGGTCGATATCCGTCACGAGCCCCAAAACAGCGACCTGGAATTCATGAGATGGCTGCATGAGCAAGAGGTCCCCTTCAGTATTGTTTTTACCAAGGCGGACAAGCTCAGCGAAAAACAAGTACCCGTTCAGGTAGACTCCTATCTCCATCGCATGACTTCGGGAGAATGGGAACAGGCTCCGAGGCATTTCATTACTTCCTCCGAAAAGAAATGGGGACGGGAGGAACTCCTCGATTATATAGAGGGCATTAATACCGACTATCGCGCGTATCTGAAATCCCAGAAGCAGTAGGTATCCAAGCCTGATTTATTTCTTGATTTTAATTCCGGACCGGTTGCCCAATGCGTCGTAGGCCGCATATTTGTAGAGGCTGTGCAGGGTAGGGTAATTGAAGACGGTGGATAGCAGGTGATTGAGCTTCTTCTCTTCGCGAACCAGCTCCATTCCGTAATGAATCAATTCGGTAGCATTTTTACCGATGATATGTACACCGAGTATGGTGTCCGAAGGGCGATCCACCACCAGTTTCAGGAATCCGCCGTCCGAAATCCCCATGATTTTTCCACGTGCGGTATTCCTGTAATAGCTGCGTCCCGTTAGTACATCTATACCCCCTTCTATGGCCTCTTCCTCGGTAATACCCACCATGCTTACCTCGGGTACGGTATAGATGCCATAGGGAAACAGGCGCGCGTGGGCCTGCAGGTCTCCGGTATCGAACATATGGGTGACGGCTACCCTGCCCTGCTCCATACTCGTGCTGGCAAGCGCTGGAAATCCAATGACATCCCCTACCGCAAAAATATGAGGGATGTTGGTCTGATATTTCTCATTGACCAGGACGGTTTCCCTTTTGCCGGTTTTCAGTCCGATATCTTCACAACCCAGGCCTTTGATCGAGCCGCTCCTTCCCGCAGCAAACAGAAACATATCGGCCTCTATCACCCGGCCATCGCGCAGTTCGATACGCAAGGGAGCTTTATTGTGATCGGGAACTTCGATGGAGGTAACGGTGGTGTTGAATTCAATCTGCACCCCCTTGCGCCCCATCTGCTTGACCAGGGCCCCAGAGACCTCGTGATCCAGAAAACCAAGGATCTGGTCCCGGTCATTGACCAGGGTGGTTTCTACTCCGGTAGCCGCGAAAATGGTGGTATACTCACATCCGATGACCCCGGCTCCCAGCACGCAGATCGACTCGGGAAAGCGCTCAAGTTCAAGTATGGTGTCCGAATCGTGGACTCTCCGCCCATCAAATGGTATGTGAGGAGGGCGATAGGGATAGGAACCTGTGGCGATTAGTATGTATCTCCCATGGAGCAGGGTTTCGGCCTGCTCGGTTTGCACCCGAATGTGATGGGCATCGTGAAAGCTCCCAAATCCGTGATAGATATCCACACCGTGTAGGCGCAGGTTCTCGGAAACGGCCTCATTCATTTCTTCGGTCACGAGATTCTTACGATACAGGAAATCTTTTATGCCCACCTCCCGACCAAGGGGGCGATCGATACCAAACACTCCCTTCTCATAAATCCCCGACAGGTAGAGCGAAGTTTCCTTGAGGGTCTTTGACGGTATGGTGCCGGTCTGCACCCCGGCTCCTCCAAAAGCGGCACTTCGTTCCACCACCGCAACACGGTATCCGAAATAAGCGGCCTTAACCGCCGCTTTTTCTCCGGCTGGCCCGGTTCCCAAAACGATCAGATCGTAGGTAGGTCTATTCGCTTCTTCCATAATTCAAAACATCAGGTTTGGTCGCCCTGCCTCTTCGACTATACCCTCCAGTGCTCCAACATCCCCATTGAGGAACCTCGCACAGCGTTCTTTAAGCCTGACAATAGCGAGGTCCGAAGGGTAACAGGCGTAGAGGGATTCGAACTGGCTGTACGCTTCCTTTACATCCCCACTCCGCAGGAAGGCAACCGCCTGAAGGTATTGAGGCTGATATTTCCGTTTGGCAGCATCGGATGGGGGAAGGAATTCGTATACCGAAACCCATTTCTGCTTACCCTTCACACGAAGACGATCGATAAAACGATAGGTAAACTCTCCGTCATTCTCCAGCTTTTGCAAGGTATCTCCTGTAATGAGAACCGGAGAGCCGTATTTCTTGGTCAGACTCTCGATTCGAGCTGCTGTATTTACTGCATCCGAGATCACAGTGGTCTCTAGCCTGTTTTCGTGGCCTATGGTTCCCAGTATCAGCCCTCCGGTATGCAGACCGCAGCCGATATGCAGTTTGGAATGTCCCTGAGCCGTTCGTTTCTTGTTGAATTCATCGAGATACTCGAGTATGCCGAAACAGGCGCGAACGGCAGAATCGGGCTGGTCAGGGAACAAAGCCATGACGGAATCTCCGATGAACTTATCGATGAATCCCCCGTTTTCCTGAATAATGGGAACAATTCCACTCAGGTAGGTATTAATAAAATCGAAATTTTCCTGTGGGGTCATAACCTCGGATATCCTTGTGAAGTTTCGGATATCTGCAAAAAGTACGGTCATGTTTCGCGCAACGTGATCCCCCAGGCTTACATCTTCTATGCTCGCCTTGCCCAGGTGTCTCAAAAATTCATCGGGAACAAATCGACTGTTGGCTTCACTGAGCCTGAGCAGTCGCTCATTGGCCGAGGCAAGTTCAGCGGTGCGCTCTTCGACCTTCTCCCGGAAATACTTCATGCGGTTGATCACCTCGTCGCGCAGGTGAGAAAAGTTACGGGTAAGCCGACCTATTTCGTCCCTGCCATCCATACGGAGCTTCAGGTCCGTTTCCAGGGTGAACTGACTGTCGACAAAATCGCCGATATGTTCAGTTAGTTCCTCCAGGGGGCGGGTGATTCTTCGCGCAATACGTGAACTTATCAGCAGGCTTAGCAAACCCATCAGCAAGGTGATCAAAGTAAAGAACAGGCTCATGGCAATTAACTGATTGCGGTACCACAAACCCGCCCGTTCGACCAGCTGTTCGAATCCAAACTCGGCCTTGTCGATCTGACGATCGAGATCCCTCTTCAAGCCTGTATTGTTCTTAATTCCAAGCAGACGATCCAGACGTTGTAAATCGTAAAAGGCCGTCTGGTACCGATCCAGGCCCTGCCTGAGCTCTCTTTTCCGCGCTGCACCAAAACGGTCCTGACCTTCCAGCCATACCCCGATAACTCCTACCTGTCGACTGAAATCATTGACATAAGCCGTGTCGTTTCGAATAATGAAATCCTTTTCGTGCCGTCGCAATAACAGCACATCGCTGCGGGGGATATCCGGAACCTGGCGCTCTAGCCAATGTGCCGCCTCCCTCATGCGTCCCACGAGCTGATCGTCTTTAAATCCTCGCTCGTGCACCAGATTAACCAGGTTTAAAAAAAGGCTGTCCGCCTGCCTCAGCTCGGTCTGCTGAGACTTTACGATGGCGGCCATTTCCGGATCCCAGATGCGTGTGGCCCGATCCAGGCGGGCTATGCAGGAATCCATGTTACGGCGGTACTCCTGCAGGTATTCTGAATCCTTATTCCTGAAAAAATCAGGGTTGCGGGTATCGTAACTGAAGAACTTGTACTTGGATTCCACTGCGGAAAGCAGATACAACCGGGACTGTTCGGCGTGAGTCAACTGCTCCCGTATGTGTATCCATCCGAGCAGGAAGCCTGCGGAAATGAAAGCCATCAACAGACCGGCCAGGGAAAAGAAAACGAACCTCCTGAGAAGCTTTTGTCTAAAGGACCTGGATCTGAACATGAGGGTTAATTATCCAAGCCTCCAAGGTACCCAATAGCACCCGGTGCCAGGTTAAGTGATTATTATGAATTATAACCGTAAGATAGGAATTCAGGTAGCTTCCGTGTACCTTTCCCCCATGAATTTTGGTTGGCTGCTCATAGCACACTGGCTCGGAGACTACCTGCTGCAAAACAGCAAGATGGCCACTCGCAAAGGCAAGGAACCTTTGTGGCTTTTCTATCACGTCGGGGTCTACACCCTGATTGTATTAGTCATATCCTTTTGGATTCTGGACAGGGAATGGTGGATCACCTTTACCCTGGCCAATGGGCTGGCCCATTTGGTTACTGATGCCGTAAGCAGCCCCATCGGTCTGAAATTCCGGGAACGTCCCCGAATTTTCTTTCTTATCCTGGGAACGGATCAGCTCCTGCACCTCCTCTTCCTATATTATTCGTATGTATACGTATCCGGACAGCAGAGTGCATTTTTCTTCTGAGTTACTTCCCGAACTTCGTTTATGATTCCGAAATACGGTCTCCGAAATACTCGCTGAAATCACGCATCTTGGTCGAGAGTTCCGTGTCGTCCGTAGCCCTCTGATAGGTATCGGCCATACGGCGGAGGGTCTGAAAAAAGAACATCTTCATTTCGTCCACGGGCATATCCTTTGTCCAAAGGTCAATTCGCATGGTCTCCCTGACATCCGGATCCCAGAGGGAGAGCATAATCGCCTTGGCGGCAGCATGGTCCACTCCCCCATCCTCGGCAGACCAGGATATGGATTCGGGTACTTTATTTTCGTCTAATCCAATACGGATCGAAATCTCGGCTTCCTTTTTAATCGCCATCGGGTCTTTTGGGTTTGTATTTCCTGAATAATGTTTGGGCATCGAGCTCAGCCAGTTCCTGAAGTGATAGCCGTTCTTTTTGCATAAAGGCCGTAACTATCTTGTACCCGATATACCGACCTATTCTACCCGGAGACTCGTTATCCAGCTCAAGTCCAAACCGGCTAAAGGGTGCCCGATCCAGCAATCTCCGGTCAAGATCCGGATCGGTGGAAAAAAGCAGCTCTTTCTCGATGAAGTGGGACCAGATCTGGGCTTCATTTGCCTCTGCCCAGTTCCACTGATCTTCAGAATAACGAAACAATTCCCAGGGTTGGTAATCCGGCAATAGCTGATCGGCTACATAAAGCTGCTTACCCTGGTAAATTATTTTTTCGAGGAACGTACGCCCTTTTGGCGTAGGAATTACGGTCCGGGACCACTCTTCACTTAAATCGAGGGGTATATAACGGGGATCGAGTTCGGCCCTGAGGTATTTAGGGAAGGATTCATAAAACCGATGATCGGGTCCGAGATAGTTGTCCAGAGCGACCAGCCAGAGCGAGTCTCCTATGGCAATGCGGAAGGGGTAGCGAACCTCATTGACGAAGGTAACCAAATCGGGCAGGTTTTTTTCGGGATAGTAGAAATTCAGGTGCTGAAGCAGGCTGTGGATGCGCTCTTTTTCGTCCGTAAAGTCCCCGAAGGCGTTTTCGACTTCACGGAAAATCTCTGCCATGAGGGTATCGTTCATTTTAGCGAGATAGACGCTGTCCGCCATGCTGAACAGATATGGAAAATCTTTCCGAAGAGTAGGTAAATCCGATGCTGTGGATGAAGCAAAAACCCGATCGAAACGGGTAAGCTCCCAGTGAATCTGCTTGCCCCTGATTTGCTCTTCAAGCCGCTCCTCACGCGATTTACAGCTGGCTATCAGTAGTATGGCCAACAGGCCTAAAATGTTAAATATGTAAGATATTTTTCTCACCTTTGTAATTATTAGCTGCTTTGAACTACTGTTTTAGTTCAATCGTTCCACACAGAAATATTTGGCAAGTTAATGGATTTTAACCGGGAGCTGAACATAGACGTGCCCGCCGTAATCGAGCACATTGCAAACTGGCTCAAAACGTATTCGAAAAACGCTGGCACAGGGGGCTTCGTAGTAGGAGTCTCGGGAGGAATTGACTCTGCCGTGACCTCTACTCTGGCGGCAAAGGCAGGTATGTCCACGCTGGTGCTGGAGATGCCCATTCACCAGGGAAGTGATCAGGTAAGCAGAGCCAGGAAACACATAGACTGGCTGGAGACTGAATTCCCCAACGTGGAATCCCGCGAAGTGGATCTGACCTCGGTCTTCGAAACCTGGAAGGGAGCGCTGCAAGACCCCGGGGACGATCAGCGGCGTCAGATGTCCCTGGCCAATAGCCGGGCACGGTTACGAATGACCACCCTGTATTATTTCGCGGCCGCCAGAGGCTTTCTGGTAGCCGGTACGGGAAACAAAGTAGAAGACTTCGGAGTTGGATTCTATACCAAATACGGTGATGGCGGGGTGGATGTGAGTCCGATTGCTGACCTCATGAAATCCGAAGTCTACGCACTCGGAAGAGAACTGGGGGTCCATAAAGATATTTTAGTCGCCGCCCCTACGGACGGATTGTGGGGAGATGCCCGTACCGACGAAGATCAGTTAGGAGCCACCTACGATGAGTTGGAATGGGCCATGGCCCAACAGGCTCAGGGAAAGACTCCCGATGATTTTTCCGGCAGAGCCAGGGAAGTATTCCTCGCTTATCTGCAATTTAATACGGCGAACGCCCATAAGATGAAACCTATCCCGGTTTGTACTATTCCCCAGCAACTTAGGAAGGTAGTTCAACGCTAATTCTGTTAACTAAAACGATAAAACAAGGCTCTGTTGGTCTTAAATTGTCAAAAAAACACATATTTGCCTAACGATTTTTATTCGTACCCCTGTTGTAATAAAAGTATTCATAAAGGGAATCTGAACAAACACAAGTAAAAACTAGCGCCATGATTAGTGTATTAATTGCCAACAATCACCCCGTAGTACGCATAGGACTGCGTACAGTACTGGAAAAGGAAGGTGATATCAGGGTAATGGACGAAGCCGAAACTACTTCTCAACTCTTCAAAATTCTCGACAAGAAAGCCCCCGATGTGATTCTGCTCGAGATGGACATACCCGAAGTAAATGGAATCGCAGCGCTGCGCAAGATCAAGAACGAATATCCCAACTGTAAGGTACTGATGTTTAGTGCCCAACCCGAAGATGTATATGCCCTTAGTGCCATTCGTGCCGGAGCATTCGGATATCTGTGTAAGACTGCCGGTCTGGACTACATAACCGAAGCCGTTCGCAAGGTCAATGAAGGCAACATGTTTATTACCAACGAACTTGCCCAGAGACTGGCCTTTGACGAAGGCACTCAGCGACCCCGTCGTTTTTTCCGCAAGCTTTCGAGCCGCGAGGTGGAAGTACTCAAATTACTGGCCAGCGGAAAACGAAACAAAGAGGTGGCAGAAGGCTTGAATCTCAATGAAAAAACAGTGAGTACCTACAAGGCTCGTCTGATGAGAAAGCTGAACGTGGACAATCTGGTAGACCTGCTCCAGCAGGCCAAAGCGCTGGAATTGTACTAACGAATCAGGAACTCAACACCCGGTTGAGTCTCTGGTGTATAAGTTTATTCAGGTTCAGGTAGTCCGAGATCTCGAGCAGGGTCTCGGACTGTGATCCGCCTTCTTCATTAAGCGATTCCTGCAATTCCCTTATTCTCCCTTTAAGCAGGGTAGTTCTCAAACTCAGGAGGGTTTCCGTAACCAGTTGAGAAACCCTTTTCGCCCGATCGCCAGGATAGATTTCCTTGCGCTCCCAGTCGTTCAGTTTGTATCGCTCCTCCTCCATGGCGATACTGGCCAATTCATTAGCCAGTTCCACATCCATAGCTGACTGCATCCGGGATACATCCAGGGTCCCCTCCTGCTGAAACTGCTGCATAAGGCGCTCGTACAGCTCTTTGAACAAGGGGTTGGCGAAGGCAATTTCGTCCTCCTGCAAATCCAGGAATACCTTGCGGTGAACGGGTTTCGATACGGACATCTGTTGGAGTTCCCACTCCCCGTCTGAGTTGAGTGCATGTACCCACTCTTCAAAATCCTCGACCCTGTCCCCGTAGTTCACCAACAGCTCCAGTATCTTTCGTTCCAGGATTTCCTTTTTGTTCACCGCCGGCCGCTGAAGAGTTTCTGCACCTACCGGACGGAGGGTCTGAGTCGATTCTTTCCTTTGGTTCTGTTGCCTCTCCCTGCGCAGCTTATCGGCATCTATCTGAGTGAGTTCAGAAAACAGAGCCTCTTCCGAAACTTCCAGTATCCGGGCGGTCTGCCGTAAATAGACCTCCCTTTTGATCATATCCGGTACACGTGCAACGCTCTTGACCAGTTCGCGTGCCGTTTCCGCTCGTTTCAGAGGATTATGGGCGAATTCCTCAGAACCTTGTTTCGCCTTAAAAAAAATGAAGTCGTTCCGATGCCCTTCCAGAAATGTATTCACCTCTTCCAGGCTGTGTTTGCGTGCGAAGCTATCGGGATCTTCTCCCTCCGGGAAGGTGCAAACCCAGGCGTTCATGTTCTGTTCCAGGATCAGGTCTACGCCCCGCTCCGCTGCCCGTAAGCCGGCGGCGTCCCCATCAAAGAGGAGGGTGACATTCTGAGTAAGGCGACGGATCAGTCCGACCTGTTCACGAGTAAGGGCCGTACCACTGGAGGCCACCACATTGCGGATGCCCAGTTGATGAAGCTGAATCACATCGGTGTACCCTTCTACGAGATAACAATTATCCAAGCGGGCGATTTCCTGTTTGGCCTGATATAGTCCATAGAGAACATGACTTTTATGATAGATCTCACTCTCCGGGGAGTTAATATACTTGGCTACCTTTTTCTGCTGAGAGAGTATTCGACCACCGAATCCGAGAACCCGGCCACTCATGGAGAATATGGGAAACATGACACGACCCCTGAACCTGTCGATGAGACGCGAACTGCCTCCCTCTTGTCCCGTTTCCATACTCAGTCCGACTTTCACCAGATTCTCAGAGCTATAACCCTTCTTCAGGGCATTAGTGGAAAAGGCATCGCGCTGCTCCGGACTGTACCCCAGCCTGAAGTCTCGAATGGTGCTGTCGCTGAAGCCGCGTTCCCTGTAATAGGCGAGTCCAATGGCCCGGCCCATCTCGTTTTTCCAGAGGGCCGCTTCAAAAAAATCCGCCGCGTATTCCGAAACCACGTAGAGGTTTTCCTTCTCGCGCATCTTTTCCTTTTCCTCATCGCTACGTTCGGTCTCTTCAATCTCAATCCCGTAACGTTTGGCCAGGTAACGGATCGCCTCAGGATAGGAGAAATGTTCGTGCTCCATGAGGAAAGCCACGACATTACCGCCCTTTCCACTGCTAAAGTCCTTCCATATCTGTTTGGCTGGTGAAACCGAAAAACTCGGCGTCTTTTCATCGGTAAATGGGCTCAATGCCTTGAAGCCTGAACCCGATTTCTTAAGCTGCACAAAATCTCCTATGACCTCCTCCACCCGGGCGGTTTCGAACACTTTATCTATGGTGGACTGACTGATCACAGCATTGAAATATTGGAAAGGGGAAGTTACACAAGCTTACCGCAACTTGCCAAGGCCAAGGAAGGCTTCGGAAATTATTTCTCCCGTTCTACCACGTAATTGACCATCAATTCTAGGGAATCGCGGTATTCGCTGTCCGGAAAAGTTTTCAACAGATCCAGCGCCATATCCTTATAGCCCATCATGCACTCACGGGCGTACTCGAGGCCACCCTTGTCCCTGACAAAGTCGATCACTTGCCGTACACGCTTCTTGTCTTTGTTGTGATTCTTGACCGAATTGAGCAACCACCTCCGCTCGGTAGCTGAGGCCTGGTTCAGAACATAGATCAAAGGGAGGGTCATTTTCTGTTCCTTAATGTCGATGCCCGTGGGTTTGCCGATCTTCCTCTGGCCATAGTCGAAGAGATCGTCCTTAATCTGAAAGGCTATGCCTGCCCATTCCCCAAACTGCCGGAAGGTTTCGATCTCCGGGGCGCCGGGTCGGATGGAGGCCGCCCCTATGGCGCAACAGGCGGCGATGAGACTGGCCGTCTTCTGGCGTATGATATCGAAGTATACTTCTTCCGTAATGTCGAGCAACCTCGATTTTTCGATCTGAAGCAATTCGCCCTGGCTCATCTCTCTGATGGCTACCGAAATGATCTTCAACAGGTCAAAGTCATCGTTCTCCACGGGAAGCAGCATCCCGCGTGCGAGGAGGAAATCACCAACCAGTACGGCTATCTTGTTCTTCCAGAGCGCATTTACGGAAAAGAATCCCCGGCGCCGGTCACTCTCATCCACCACATCGTCGTGCACCAGGGTGGCCGTATGGATCAACTCAATCATCGCCGCCCCCCTGTAGGCCCGATCCGTTAGGGGATCCTTCTCGGATAGCATCTTGGCCACCAGGAATATGAACATGGGGCGCATCTGCTTGCCTTTGCGATTGACGATGTAATAGGTAATTCGGTTCAGGAGTGCTACCTGAGAGACCATGGATTCCCGGAACTTCTGCTCGAAGATTTCCATCTCCGGCTCTATGGGTTTTCGTATTTGGGATACAACTTTCAATAGGTTCCGGATAAATTCCCTTCCAAAAGTAGCTATTCTGCGGATTTATTTGCCAACTGTCCGCAGGCCGCATCGATATCGCTCCCTCGGGATTTCCTTACAGTCACAATAATCCCGGCTTCACGAAGCTCCCGGGCATATCGATCCGTCCATGCTGAACCGGCCTGAACAAACTCCTCGTCACCGATGGGATTGTATTGAATCAGATTTACCTTGGAAGGCACCTTTCTGCAATACCTGATCAATGCGTCGATCGACTCGGCATTATCATTGATCCCCTTCCAAACCACGTATTCAAAGGTGATTTTGCTTTGCGTTTGGCGGTACCAGTACACAAGAGAATCCAAAAGTTCGGCCAGGGGAAACTGCTCATTGAAGGGCATAATTCCCGTTCTGACCTCATCTATGGCGGAATGAAGTGAGACTGCGAGTTGAAAGCCCGTCCAGTCATCGGCCAGCCGGCGAACCATTTTCGGCACTCCCGAGGTGGAAACGGTAATTCGCTTTGCGGACATCCCCAGGCCTTTCGAATCCGTTATGCGTTCAATGGCCTTGATCAGATTGGGATAATTCATCAGAGGCTCACCCATGCCCATGAAAACGATGTTGGAAAGGGGCCTCCCGTAGAAAGTCCGGCTCTGATGATCGATGGTGACCACCTGATCGTAGATTTCCCCGGGACTCAGATTACGCATGCGCTTGATCCGCGCGGTGGCACAGAACCTGCAGTTTAAGCTGCAGCCCACCTGGCTGGAAACACAGGCCGTTGTCCTGGTTTCGGTTGGGATCAGCACCGATTCGACCGTATTCCCATCGTGCAGGCGAAGGGCATTTTTAATGGTTCCGTCCTCACTACGCTGCATGCGGTCTACTGCTATGGGAAGAATTTCAAAGTTTTGGGCTAGGTGTTCCCTCAGCTCGTGTGAGAGGTTGGTCATCTGCTGAAAATCGTGAACCGACTTGCCCCACAACCATTCATATACCTGATTTCCCCGGTACGCAGGCGCCCCCGACTCTTCGAAAAAATCTCGGAGTTGTTGCAAGCTTAGCGACCGAATATCCTTCAAAATTTCCGACTTAGAGGATCAGCATGGCATCTCCATAGGAGTAAAAGCGGTACTGCTCGAGTATCGCCTGTTTATAAGCCTTCTTCATGAGATCATGGCCCATAAAGGCAGCAACCATCATCAGCAGGGTAGATTTCGGCAGGTGGAAATTGGTTATCATGCTGTCAGCTATACTGAAATCATAGGGAGGAAAGATGAATTTGTTGGTCCAGCCCTCGTATGTATTCAGGGTCCGCTCGGAGGATACTGCACTTTCCAGAGATCGCATAACCGTGGTACCCACAGCACAGACCTTCCTGCGCTCGGCCTTGGCCCGATTTACGATACGAACCGCTTTTTCGTCTATAATAAGTTCCTCACTATCCATTTTGTGCTTGGACAGGTCCTCCACTTCGACAGGATTGAAAGTCCCCAGTCCCACATGCAGAGTCACCTCAGCGAAATTGATGCCTTTGATTTCCAGCCGCTTTAAGAGGTGCTTGGAAAAATGAAGGCCGGCTGTTGGCGCTGCCACGGCGCCCTCGTGCTTGGCGTAGATGGTCTGATAGCGGTCCTCGTCGGATGGCTCTACTTCGCGCTTGATGTACTTCGGAAGAGGAGTCTCACCGAGTTCGCGCAGTTTTCTTCGGAAATCGGCATAGGAACCGTCGAAAAGGAATCTCAAGGTACGACCTCGTGAGGTGGTGTTGTCGATGACTTCGGCCACCAGACTTTCGTCATCGCCGAAATAGAGTTTATTACCGATTCGGATCTTTCGGGCGGGATCGACCAATACGTCCCACAGCCGTTGCTCCTGGTTTAACTCCCTGAGAAGAAACACCTCGATCCGGGCTCCCGTCTTCTCCTTATTCCCGTAAAGTCGTGCGGGAAAAACCTTGGTATTATTGAGCACCATTACATCCCCTTGATCGAAATAGTCAATCAGGTCTTTGAACATGTGGTGCTCTATGGTGCCTTCCGCACGGTTGATCACCATGAGTTTGGACTCATCCCTGTGATCTGCGGGATATTCCGCCAGCAATTCCTTGGGTAATTCAAAGTTGAAGTTGGATAATTTCATCTAGGTGCAATTTTTTAGTGCCGTTTGCCAATAACTGCTTGACTCTTTCAGTAAAATGAGCGCAAAGATACGATGCCAGCACAGGGCTTGTCAAGTCTCCGGAGAAGTTCCTCGAATCTGATGCAATGGACGACTACTCCTCAACCGTATCCATCCGGAATCCCAGGGAGCCAAAATCGTTCCAGAATCCGGGATAGGATTTACTCACTACTTCCGGATCTCGTATGCACAGGGGCAACATATAGGCCAAAGGTGCAAATGCCATCGCCATGCGGTGGTCGTCATAGGTGTCGATACTTACCCCGGAATGGAGATCACCTACTGCAGGCTCCAGGACCAGGGATTCGCTGTCGGTACGAACCACTCCCCCCAATTTCCCGATTTCTGTCTTCAGTGCCTGCAGGCGATCGGTTTCCTTAATGGGCAGGGTGTGAAGGCCTTTCAGGTGACACGGGCGACCCAGCCCGAGACAGCTCACCACTATGGTCTGTGCAATATCCGGCGCATCCGACAAGTCCAGCTCCAACGGTGTCCGGGGAGAATCCTGAAATTTTCGAAGTGTAAGGGTGTGGCCCGAAAACGCACTCTCCACACCGAAATCTTTGTAAATCCGAACTAAGCGGCTGTCTCCCTGAAGGGAATCCGAACGAAAGGCCGTCATGTCCAGCCGACTCCCAACAGGCGAAAGGGACAAAAGACTGTAGTAGTAACTGGCTGCACTCCAGTCGGATTCGACAACCAGGGTCCTGCCTTCCGTTTCTCTCAGAGGTTCCACCCGTATCCGGTTCCCTTCGAAAGAGGCGGATACGTCCAGCCGGCGCAGCAGAGCCAAGGTCATCTCGACATAGGGAATCGAGGTGAGCCTCCCCTTCAATTTAAGGCTGAGCCCCCCAGGCCACTTCGGTGCTGACAGCAGCAGGGCACTAATGTACTGGCTACTAACGTCCGCCCGGATCTCCACTTCATTACCCACCGGTGTTGTGCCACTAATGCGCAAAGGGGGATATCCTGGCTCCCCCAGATATTCGATCCGCCCACCGAGCTGTCGCAACGCATCGACCAGTATGCCTATGGGGCGTTGAGTCATCCGCCTGGAGCCGGTAAGTATGACCTCCCTGCCTTCAGTTGTGGCGAAGTAAGCGGTCAAAAAGCGCATGGCCGTACCTGCGTGATGGATATCGACCGTACCCCCCGTTTCCTTCATCCCGCGGAGCATATATCGGGTATCGTCAGAGTCCGAAAGGTTTTCAATGACCAGTTCGGGAAAATGCCCCTGGAGTAAGAGCAATCGGTTGCTCTCACTCTTGGAACCCGGTACCTGCACACTTGCGGACAGCGGCCTTTCTCCACCAGGATAGTGAAGCCGGATCGGTTTCGATGGGTTCTTCATCAGGAGTTGAGTTTGGGGTTGGACCGGTGCCGGTCCTTATCCCGTTGCGATTTCTTTGCCATTTTGCGGTCGAAAGCCTCCTGAAGGTCTATACCGGTTTGATTGGCCAGGCAGAGCACTACGAAGACCACATCGGCCAATTCCTCTCCCAGATCCTTTTCCTTATCGGATTCCTTTTCGCTCTGCTCGCCGTATCTCCTCGCTATGATCCGGGCCACTTCCCCTACCTCTTCCGTGAGCTGGGCCATGTTCGTCAATTCGTTAAAGTAGCGCACCCCGAACTCCTGTATCCAGTCGTCAACGATTTTCTGCGAATGTCTTAATTCCATTTATTCTTTGCTTTTACTGTCGATCATGATGGTGACCGGTCCGTCATTGATCAGGCTCACCTGCATATCGGCCCCGAACACCCCGGCCGGGATCTCACGCTGCATAACTGACCTTAGCTCCGCGCGAAACCGCTCGTATAAGGGCTCGGCTTGCGGACCCTTTGCAGAACGGCTATAGGAAGGCCGGTTTCCCTTGCGAGTAGAGGCGTGCAGGGTAAATTGGCTGACGAGTAATACCTCTCCCTGCACATCGATTACGGACCGGTTCATCACCCCCTTAGCATCGGGAAAAATCCGGAGGTTGAGGAGTTTGTTCACCAGCCAGGGAATATCCTCTTCCCCGTCCTCATGCTCTATACCGAGGAAAACCAGTAATCCGGGTCCCGTGCGGCCGGTTTCTACTCCATCAGAAACCACAGAGGCCTCCCGTACACGCTGAAGCAGCACCCTCATTCGCCCAAATCTTTATAGGGGTCCATACGATAAGTATCTTCTTCGTTCTGAACGATTTGCAGGTAACTGTAGTAGCGGGTTTCCGATATTTCACCGTCTTCGACGGCCTGTTTGATGGCGCATTTGGGTTCGTCTATATGCAGGCAGTTGTTGAACTTACAGTGTTCTTTCCTGGAAAGGATTTCGGGAAAGTAATCCCCAACCTCGTCCGGTTCCATATCGACCACTCCGAAACCGCGTATGCCGGGGGTATCAATAATCTTGGCCCCAAAGCTCAGATCGTACATTTCGGCGAAGGTGGTGACGTGCTGCCCCTGACGGTGGTAGTCGGAGATCTCACCAGTACGCAGGGACAGACCGGGTTCCAACGTATTGATCAGGGTGGATTTGCCCACCCCGGAGTGGCCGGCAAACATGTTCACCTTCCCCTTCATCATTTCCCGTAGCTCCTCTACTCCCCTGCGATCCTCCACGGAGGTGGCCAGTACCGGATATCCAATGCGTTCGTATATGGCTTCCCAGTCTTTTAGCTGTTCCAACTCTTCCGTACTGTACATATCAGTTTTGGTGAAAAGAAGAACGGCAGGCACGTCGTAAGCCTCTGCCGTGGCCAGGAAGCGGTCTACAAAAATCGGGTAAGTTACAGGGTTGTTAAGCGTCACTGCCACGAAAACCTGATCGATATTGGCCGCAATGATGTGCAGTTGGGCGGAGAGCTTTACAGACTTCCGGACGATGTAGTTCTTGCGATCTTCGATTTGCGTTATGATGCCGACCTCTTCGTCCCCTTTCTTCTCAAGTTCGACATTGACCCAATCCCCCACGGCTACCGGATTGGTGCTTCGGAGGCCCTGAATCCGGAATTTTCCCTTGATGCGCGCGGCATGGGTTTTTCCGTCCGCGGTCCTCACCTCGTACCAACTTCCGGTCGATCTGTACACTAATCCCCGCATGGGACGTTATAGTTTAAGTGAATGTAAAGATATGATGCCGCAAAAAATATATAATCTAAAGCTAGTACCTTAGTACATCTCTAATTCCATTAACCATTTTAATTCACATGAAAACTTTAAAATTTGCATTGCTTTTTGCCCTGCTTTCCGTGGGGTTTGTTTCCGCTCAGGAATTCAAAGTCGTAACCGTAATCGAATCGATCGTTCCCAACGGACTGGGTCGTTCGCGCATGATCCAGGCCAACGAAACCAGGGATTACAAGGAATTCACCACCACCAAGACCGAGGATGACAACGGCCGAAACAAGTCAGATCGGGGCGATATCCGCGTTAAGGGATACGACGAAACCAAGCTGCTGAACTTCTACAACATCGGGGGAATCCGATTCCAGAATATCGCCGCCAACGATGCCCTGATCACCTCCATGCTCAACGACATGGCCAGCCAGGGATGGGAACTGTCCTTCGTTGCCAGTGCCGTGGAATCCGAAGCCGGTAAAGGAGACGGAGATGGAATCTTCGTTACCCGATTTATCTTCAAGAAGTAAATCCGGCCCCTAATTATAGAAGCGCCTCCTTGACGGGAGGCGCTTTTTTTTGCCTTCTTCCTACTAGTCGTGCCCCTGAATAATGCGCTCCTGGTGGTTTATGGACTCCTGATGAATAGCCTTGAACATGCGGAGAACGAATTCTTCGCTCAGGCCTCGCTGCTCCCCTTCCAGGATCATGTGGCCGAGTATGCTGTTCCAACGATTGGTCTGCAAGACGGCGACATTGTGATCCTTCTTGAGCTGGCCAATGCCGTCCGACACCTTCATCCGCTTGCCCAGTAATTCGATCAGCTGGGTGTCGACCACGTCGATCTCCGCCCTGAGCCGGTTGAGCTGCTTCTGGTATTCCTCCTGAGGATCGTTCTCCTTACGAATCCTCAGGTCCTGCATAATCTGAACCAGGCGGTCGGGGGTCACCTGCTGGGCGGCGTCACTCCAGGCGTTGTCAGGATCTCGGTGCGTTTCGATCATCAGGCCGTCGAAGTTCAAGTCCAGGGCTGTCTGGGAAACGTCGAATACCAGGTCCCGCCTTCCGGTTATGTGGCTCGGGTCGTTAATAATCGGCAGGTCCGGGAATCGGCTCTGCAGTTCAATAGGCAGCTGCCACTCGGGCATATTCCTGTACTTGGTCTTCTGATAAGTGGAGAATCCCCGGTGGATGACACCCAGTTTTTTGATGTCGGCCTTATGCAGGCGTTCGACCGCTCCCAGCCAGAGTGGAAGGTCGGGATTAACCGGATTCTTGACCAGAACCACTTTATCCGTGCCCTGCAGCGCATCGGCTATGTCCTGAACAATAAACGGACTCACCGTAGAACGGGCACCGATCCAAAGTAGATCAATATCGTGTTCCAAGGCTAAGTCCACATGGGTTTTATTGGCGACTTCCGTGGCCGTGAGCAGACCCGTTTCGGCCTTCACGCGCTTCAACCAGTTTAATCCCAGGGCCCCTACCCCCTCGAAGTTCCCGGGTCGGGTACGCGGTTTCCAGATGCCCGCCCGGTAGTAGGTAACATCGGTATCCTTAAGGGCATGAGCAATCTCCATTACCTGTTCTTCGGTCTCGGCGCTGCAGGGACCTGCAATGACCAATGGATGAGGCAGGCCCAGGTCGTCCAGCCATTTGCGCATTTGCTTGTTGTTTTCCATTTACTCTGATGTTTTGGTCAGGGGAATACCCTCCAGTATCCGTTTGATTTGGTTAATATGCTTCATACTGGCGTGTATGGAATCGAAATCATCGGCTTCCATCCAACGCCTGAATTCCTCGAGATTGGCAATATATCGGTCCAGGGTCTTGAGTACAAACTTCCGGTTTTGCTGGAATATGGGTGCCCACATATCCGGCGAACTCTTAGCCAAACGGACTGTGCTTTCGAATCCGCTACCCGCCATGTCGAAGATGTCCCGTTCGCTCTCCTCTTCCTCCATCACCGTCTTCCCCAACATGAAAGAACTGATGTGGGAGAGATGAGAAACAAAGGCAATGTGCTTATCGTGAGCTTCGGGATTCATGTAACGTATGCGCATCCCGATCTGCCTGAACAGATCCAGCCCGAGCTCCTGCAGGGCGAAAGCAGTTTTCTCCACCTCGCAGATAATCTGCGTTTTCCCCTGGTACAGATGGTCAATGGCCGCCTCGGGGCCGGAATATTCGGTTCCCGCTATGGGATGACAACTGAGATAATTGCGCCTCCTGGGGTGTGCGGCCACGGCTTCACAGAGGGCGAGTTTGGTAGAACCCGCATCCACCACCAGGCATTCATCGCCTATGCCATCCAAAACTCTGGAGAGCATGGTCAGCAAGGCATCCACCGGCACGCAGAGAAACAAGACATCCATGCGGTCCAGATCGGAGAACTCAAAGGTCTCGTCGACCAGACCGAGTTTTACAGCCTGTTCCAGATTACCTGCATCCTGGTCCATACCGTAGAACCGGAACGATTCCGATACCCTTCGGAGGGAACGGGCATAGGAACCTCCTATCAATCCCACTCCCACAATTCCTATATGCTTGATCAACCCGGTCATGAAGTCTTGATTTGGGCGCGTTCTATGCGCGCTATGGCCTCCTCCATTCTCTCACGGGGCACACACAAAGAAAAACGGATATACCCTTCTCCCAGGGAACCGAAAACGGTCCCTGGAGCCGCGAAAAGATGATGATTGTGTAGCAGGTGGTCTGAGAACTGCTCGGAACCACCGGCACCTTCAGGCAGGCGGGCCCAAACGAACATCCCTGCCGTACCAGTTTCGTATTCCAGTCCGAGCAGGTCACAGAGCCTCATAGTATACTCTTTACGTGCTCTGTATTCCGTATTGAGTGCTTTGTACCAGGCCTCATTGGAATTCAGTGCCCGGATCGCACCGGCCTGCAGTGCGCGGAACATGCCTGAATCCATATTGCTCTTCACCTTCAGAGCCGCCTGAATTACAGCAGGTGCTCCCACCAACATTCCCATTCGCCAGCCGGCCAGGTTAAATGTTTTGCTCAGGCTATTCAGCTCCACGGCACCCTGAGCGGCACCCGATACCGATAACAGGCTAACCGGTTCCTCGTTGAGCACAAACGCATAGGGATTATCGTTGACCAGCAGTATTTCGAAGCGTTGGCAGAATTCCCAGAGCTTAGAAAGCTGTTCCGCACTGGCCAACGCTCCCGTGGGCATATGGGGGTAATTCACCCACATGATTTTGACTCCGTCAGGATTCATGTTCTCTAAGGCCCCAAGGTCGGGAAAGTACCCATTTTCCGCAAGCAGGGGATATTCCTCGACCCTGGCTTGCATGAGTTGGGCAACCGAGCGATAGGTCGGATATCCGGGATTGGGTATCCAGACCCGATCGCCTGGATCGAGATAAGCCATGCTCAGGTGCATAATCCCCTCTTTCGAACCCATCAGGGGTAAAACCTGAGTATCACGGTCCAGAGTAACTCCGAATCTATCCGCGTAGAAATCGGCTATCGCCTGCCGGAATTCCGGTATGCCGGTATAGGGCTGGTACTGATGCACCCCGTTCTCGGTAAGGGAACGCTTCATCGCATCGACTATGCCGGGATCGGGCAGCAAATCGGGACTTCCAATTCCGAGGTTAATGATGGGTTTGCCTTCGTCAGCGAGCTTTCTCACTTCCCTGAGCTTATGCGAAAAGTAGTACTCTGTTACCGTCTCAAGTCTCTTGGCAGTCTTCATAGGCTTAAGGCGTTTTTGTAAAGTCCCAGCACACGAAAGTCTTCGGACATGATTTTCAAAAGAGACTCCGCCTTGTAGAAATGAACCGGGTCATCAAAGGTCACATCGACAAAGAAGGCGTATTTCCATGGGGTCTCGATGATCGGAAGGGACTGTATTTTGGTCAGGTTAAGGTTGCAATCGCTCATGACATTCAGAACGGTTGCCAGGCTACCTCGCTTGTGCTCCGTTACGAAACGCAGGGAGGCCTTGTCGATGTTCGTCCCTTCTCCGTCAGCAATGGCTTTAGGGGAAATCATGATAAAGCGGGTGGCGTTGTTCTTGATCGTCTGTATGTCCTCACAAAGGATCTGCAGGCCGTATAGTTCCGCCGCCATCCGGGGAGCTATGGCGGCTATGCCCCGGAGTCTCTCCTTACTGATCAGACGGGCAGTTTCGGCCGTATCCACATCCTCCACCAGTCGTATCCCGTCCAGCCCCTTCAGGTAACTCATGCACTGCAGCAGTGCCATGGGGTGAGATCGCACTTCGGTGAGATCATTGACATCCTGGCCTTCCAGCGCCATGAGATGATGGCGAATGCCCAGATAATACTCGCCGACGACATGCAGATTGTTCTTGTAAATCAGTGCATAATTCGGAATAATGGATCCGGCTATGGAATTTTCAATAGCCATCACCCCCTGCTCCGCATCACCGCATACCAAGCGGTCCACCATTTCCTCGAACGACAGGCACTCGACCAGTTCCGTGTTTTGGGAATAGTACGAGCAGGCCACTTCGTGATGGTTCGAACCCCGGATACCCTGTATGGCTATTTTCATCCTAAAAAAAAGTCCCGCTCATGGCGGGACTTCAAAGTGTTTTTATTTATTCAGCACTAGAACGTCCCCCCCGAATGAGGAGTATAGTAAAAAAAGTATACGTTCCAGAACTGCTTCATTACTGATAAAGTCGAAAGCCAAATTTACACTTTTCGCTGAAACGGCCTAAATAAACCTGCAATTTCCAGGGAAAACCCAGCAAGGGAAGAAAAATGCAGGTCCTTCCGACCCGGTTAAAACACGGGGCAGGCTTTGTGAGTCACTGGGAGTTCCTCTAACTTGCAAAAAAAAATCCGCATGTCCATTCAAGTTGAAAAACTGACCAAGACTTATGGCACTCAACGTGCTCTGGACGAGGTGAGCTTCGACATAAAGAGTGGGGAGATTGTTGGTTTTCTGGGCCCTAACGGGGCCGGCAAATCCACCCTCATGAAGATTCTGACCACCGGACTGCAACCCGATAGCGGCACCGCGAGGGTCGCCGGCTTTGATATCCGGAAACAAATCATGGAAGTCCGCTCCCGGGTCGGCTACCTGCCCGAGAACAACCCTCTTTATCCCAATATGTACGTACGGGAATACCTTGCCTTTCAGGCGGACCTGTACGATTGTTCGAAAACCGGGGTGGAATCCGTCATCGAAAGGACCGGTCTGGGTCCGGAGGCCAATAAGAAAATAGGTGCCCTGTCCAAGGGATACAAACAACGCGTCGGCCTTTCAGCAGCCTTACTGCCCGAGCCCGAAGTGCTCATACTGGACGAACCCGGGACGGGTCTGGACCCGAACCAGCGACAGGGTTTTCGGGACTTGATCCGTTCACTTGGGGGTGAGAGGACAATACTCCTGTCTACTCACCTGCTGGACGAGGTGGAATCTGTCTGCCAACGGGTACTGATAATCCACAAGGGGGAGCTGGTATCCGATCGCCGTCTGGACGAGCTTAACGAGGAAGAAGGCCAGGTGCTCGAGGTGGAATTCGACTACCGCATCGAAGAGGTTCTCCTGCATCGTCTTCCGGACTTGAAGTCCGCCCGGAATCTGCACGGGTTTTGCTATGAGCTCCATTTTACCACCGGTAGCGACCGCCGCGCAGCCGTTTTTGATTTCGCCCATGACAACGGGCTCAAGACACTGAAACTCCAGCGCCGCCATCAGGGACTCCCGGAACTCTTCAACGAGCTGACAGCACCGCATTAATGGCCTTGTCCAGTTCGGGCTGTACCTTGGGATCGGAGGAATTGATCAGTATGCTGAATACGGTTTGATCTTCCGGATACACATAGAAATTCGTATAAGCCCCCACACTGTTACCCACATGACCGATAAAGGAACGGTTGTGTTCATCATGGCTCACCTGCCAGCCTAATCCGTAAAACGTGCTCTTACCAAGCACCAACTGGGGACGGAATACCTGGTGGTAGGTGTCCTCAGTGAGTAGTTTCCCCTCCAGGACTGCCTGTCCGAGCCTGGCGATATCTTCGCTGGTCGAAAGGTATCCTCCCCCCGCCATCTTATAATGGTTATTTACAGGCAGGGCCTTGCGAAAACCCGATCGCGACGGACTGTGCCAAGAGGCTAATCGCGCTTTATAGGCCTTCCATTCGAATTTGCGTCTGGGCTCGGGAAAGGTATTGAGCATGCCCAGAGGCATGAGCACTTCCTGAAGTACATATTCACTGAAGGGCATACCGCTCGCCTTCTCCATCGCCAGCGAGAGCAGGACAAAATCGAAACTGTTATACAGGAAATCGGATCCCGGTATATACTGCAGAGGATCCTTGCTGAACATGCCTGTCCCCTCCTGTATGCTCAGAGGTCTGTTGGAAACCAGTTCACGTCCGCGGTAGGTGCGGATACCCGCCGTGTGAGTAGCCAGCATTCTCAAGCTAAAGTCGAACTGCTTCCTCGGATATTCGGGTACATGCTTGTAAAAGGAATCGTCAAGTTCCAAAATCCCCTGTTCCTGCATTCGTCCCAGCGCAATTCCGGTGATACACTTGGATATACTTGCAATTCGGAACAGCGTGTCTCCGGGTTTCAATTTGCCCCCCGAAGCGCCCGAAATCTTACCATAGCCCTTGCTCAGAATGCAGTCTCCATCCCGTAGCACCGTAACCGCCATGGCCGGAATCCGCTGATCGGCGTACAAATTGTGAAACAATGCCCCGGCCAGCTCATCGCCTTTCAGGTTCGCCGTTTCCACAGGGGATTTTGGGGCCTTCCCCAGCAGGGAATGAAATATTGAACTCAGCGACATCCTGTACGGGGTTCTCGGGTTTAGGAATTCGTTTACGGTTGCAAACCTCGGGCAAAATTACTCCTTTCGCAACCTTCTAATCCTGTAAAAAACGCAGTCTTCCGTTAAAGGTTTCTTCGACTTCCACAAGTGGCGGTCTTGTAGCGGAAATAACGTCTCCATAACCGCTTATGCGCCCCTTAATCTTGAGTTGGGGATTGACCAGTACATCCTGGGATCCCCGGTGCAGGACCTCCACCGAATCCACCGTAAGATTCAGAGATTCGATGCGTGAATTCCCCGCGGCTACATTGACATATAAAAAGCCGCTGCGACCCTCCAACTGAAAATAAGAGCCTCCATTTACTACGATACGGATCCGGTCGGTATCCAGACTGAGATCGAAAGAGCCCACGGTGGTTTCCGAATCCGAAACCACAAACGATTCGGAAATCAGGTTCAAGCGGTCCCAGTTCAGGGTACCCTCTGAGGAAATCGTCCAGCCCGTAAAGCTACGTACCTCGGTAAGGTTCGGTGAGGTAATGGTAAAAACGACCAATCCATAATCCCGGAAAAAATTACAGTTGTTCTCGTTGCGAAGAATCAGACGTCCCTGATCCACAACGGCCGATATATCATTGAGCAGATTATCCGGAGCACTGAGTTCGACCCGCTGCTGACTCCCGGACCGCAATACCAATCGCACGTTCTCAAATACGGTAATCTTGTCGAAGCTCCCCACTGAAATTTCCCGGCTCACCTGAGGACCTGCACCCTGAAAACAGTCAGGCGCCCCTTCCCATCGGCATCCATTCAAAATCAGCAGTACCCACAAGCCCATGCTCCAGAACCCTATTTTATGCCTGGTGTAGCCCGATCGGGTTTTAGTTTTCCTGTTCATACTTTGCTTTTCCTCTTTAATTACCATTGGTAGCCCAGCCCCCATTCAACAGCTTCAGCAGCCGCGGCATGTGACTTCAGGGTTACCGCCGCAAACCAGTTATCCCGTATATAGTATCTGAGTCCGGTCCTGTTGTAAAAACGGGTCTCAAATGCAAACGGATAGTAGGCGTAAAAGCCCAGCTGAGTAATTACGCTCAGGCGGTTGACGTGCAACTCGTGTCCGAGGTATATCCCTGCCCTTCTCCAGTCTGTGCCCGGGGCAATTCCCCGTTCGGGAAAGGATGCCGCCTGAAAGCGGATGTATTCCTTGAGGAACGGAGTCAGGAAAAGCTCTGCGCCTCCCTGCAGGGTACTGAGCTTGCTCACCCTTCGATCGACCATTATGGAGGGAACTACGAATCCAAATCTTCCGGACCCCAGTACATCGCCTTCGTTGACGCCGGCCCGGAGAACCAGGCTCCAGTGGAGTCCCTTCCAATCCGGAGGAACTGCAGGCTCGGCCGGTCGGATAAAGGATTTAGGTATGGGAGAGTCGAGACGATAGATAGCCCCCATGTTCCAGACGATGCTATTGGTCGATGCATTGGGAGCGCGCACGTTGGCATTGGAGTAATGGATCAGTGAAAGCCCCATCTGCAGGCCCAAAGACTTCCAGATATTCTCCATTCTGTAGTTGGCCATGATCAGGGTGCTGCTCAATATGTGGGAGCCATAGGCCACATTCCTGAAATTGGTTTCCCGGTCGTAGGGAAGGGTATTGTAGGCCAGACCCTGACCTATTCTAAGCTGAAACTGCCTTTTAAAGAAGTAAAAGTTGTAATGGGCATACAGGCCGTAATTATCCCCGAGTACAGGATTGGCCATATCCTGATAGACAAAGGTGAACCCGGTATCCGGATACCCGAACCAGGCCTCCCAGTCATTTTCACCGAATCGCTTGCGATTCCAGCCCAGTATGAGTCCGCTGGGATGGTCCTGAATCAGGTGGGTGATGTCCGGGTTGTGACGGGCTATGGTTCCGTGGTATAGGGAGACATCCCACTCGTAAACAGGCCTTCCACTGGTGTTCTGTGCCCAACACCAGGCCGATACTGAGGCGAAGAGAATAAGGTATATCCTTCGGATCACGCGCAAAGCTAACACTAAAATACCGCTTCGGCTATCCTTCGGATATTGTCGGACTTCCCCATGGAGTAATAGTGAACTACGGGTACCCCCCACTCGATCAACTCCCGGGTCTGATGTATCGCCCATTCGATTCCGACCTCCCGTATGGACTTATTATCCTTGCAGGATTCCACGGCCTCCACCAATTCCTGGGGCAATTCCGTTCTAAACACCTGCGGCAGCAGGTTCAGGTGCCGGCTAACGGCTATAGGCTTGATCCCGGGTATAATCGGAACCTCTATGCCCATGCTCCGGGCCGTCTTTACGAATTCAAAATATTTACTGTTGTCGAAAAACATTTGGGTAACCACGTAATCCGCACCGAGTTCTACCTTCTCCTTGAGTCTTTTCAGGTCGGATTCCAGGGATGGAGCCTCCATGTGTTTCTCAGGATAACCGGAAACTCCTATACAAAAATCCGTGCTGTTGCCTGTCTCCACAGCTTCGTGCAGGTATATCCCCCTGTTGAGGTTGCAAATCTGCTCCACCAGGTCACTGGCATACCGGTTCCCACCAGGGGTGGGTTCGAAATACTTCTCTTCCCGCATGGGATCTCCCCTTAGTGCCATTACATTCTGTATGCCCAGATAGTGACAATCCACCAGGAGGTATTCCGTTTCTTCCTTGGTAAAGCCGCCACAGAGAACATGGGGCACCGTATCCACATCGTACTTGTGCCTGATGGCCGCGCAGATTCCTAAAGTACCGGGCCTCATGCGCGTGAGTTTCTTATCCAGTAAGCCCCCGCGATCGATGTAGATATATTCTTCCCGAGAAGTAGTGACATCGATAAAACAGGGATCGAACTCCATTAGCGGGTCGATATTTTTATAGAGCTCCTCTATGCTGTGGCCCTTGACCGGAGGAATCACCTCGAAGGTGAAGTGCGTCTTGCCCCCAGCAGCCTCTATATGTTCGGTTACCTTCATACCAAATTCTTGTTCGCCAGATTGGGAGCGAGCCATCGGGCTGCAGTATCCAAATCCCGACCCGTTCGCTTTGCATAGTCTTCGAGCTGATCCTGGGTAATCTTACCCAGACCGAAATACCGGGCCTCTGGGTGCGCGAAGTAATATCCGCTCACGCTGGCCGCCGGCCACATGGCCAGGGACTCCGTTAACCGGACTCCGATGCGGTCATTTACGCCGAGTACATCCCATATGGCCAGTTTCTCCAGATGGTCCGGGCAGGCCGGATAGCCGGGAGCTGGTCGTATCCCCCTGTATTTTTCTGCTATCATTTCCTCACCGCTTAGCGATTCTGCTGGGGCATACCCCCAATGCTGCCTGCGGATTTTTTCGTGCAGGAATTCGGCAAAGGCCTCCGCAAGGCGGTCGGCAAGGGCTTTTACCATGATGGCATTGTAGTCGTCCTGAGCCAACTCATAGGAAGCAGCCAGTTCATCACTACCAAAACCTGCGGTCACGCAAAAACACCCCAAGTAATCCTGCCTGCCCGATGAGAGCGGCGCGACAAAATCGGAAAGCGCCAAATAGGGTACTCCTGCCTTGCGGCGCGTCTGCTGGCGCAAGGTGTGGAAAGTAATTCGATTCGTTTTATCCTGAGGATCACTCAGTACGATATCGTCGTCAGGAGTCGAATTCGCAGGAAAAATCCCCCATACGGCTTTGGCCCGTAGCTGCCCTTTATTTACGATTTCCCTGAGTGCCTGTTGGGCGTCGGAATAGAGCTCCCGTGCCTGGGATCCCACTATCTCATCCTCAAGTATATCGGGATATCTGCCATGGAGATCCCAGCTTCGAAAGAACGGGGTCCAGTCGATATAGGGCAGCAGATCCTCAAGATTCTGAGCTTCAATGGTCCGCACCCCAATTTCCCTGGGCTCCGGGATGTCCGCCCGCTTCCAGTCCAGGGAGAGGCGCATGGCCCGTGCTTCACTGAGCGGCACATATTCTTTGTCTTGCTGACGGTCCAGAAATTTCGACCGAAACTCCTCGTATTCCTTTCGGATGGCTTTCTTGTAATCCCCGGACGACTCTTCCTGCAATAGTTGCCCCACGATTGTTACTGCCCGCGATGCATCCGTTACGTGGATGACGCCATGGGAATACTGTTGAGCAATCTTGACGGCCGTATGCGCTTTGGAGGTCGTGGCACCCCCGATGAGCAGAGGGACGTCGAAACCTTCCCGTTGCATTTCGCTCGCTACGAATTCCATTTCGTCCAGGGAAGGGGTAATCAGACCGCTCAGACCTATCATATCCACCTGCTCTTCTCGGGCTACGGCCAAAATGCGATCGGCCGGAACCATTACCCCAAGATCAATGATCTCATAATTGTTACAGGCCAGCACTACGCCCACTATGTTCTTACCGATATCGTGCACGTCACCTTTGACCGTGGCGAGCAGGATCTTTCCGGCACTCCTCGTTTCTCCGGATTTGGAAGCCTCTATAAAAGGCGTGAGGTAGGCCACCGCCT
The DNA here is from genome assembly GCA_964552195.1 of uncultured Flavobacteriaceae bacterium. GTDB lineage: Bacteria > Bacteroidota > Bacteroidia > Flavobacteriales > Flavobacteriaceae > CAZKAP01. The sequence continues at coordinate 220,236 of CAZKFM010000002.1, read as the reverse complement.
TTTTCATTACCCTGGCCGACTTAACGACCTGAGGCAGGAACATCTTTCCACTTCCAAACAGGTCTCCCACCAGCTTCATTCCGGTCATGAGGTGACCTTCAATGACCTGAAGGGGTTTATCGACGCTCTGCCGGGCCTCTTCCGCGTCCTGCTCAATATAGGTGTCTATGCCGCGAACCAGTGAACGGTTGACCCGGTCCTGAAGGGGATCATTCCTCCAGTCTTCTTCCTCAGCCTTCTCCGCTACTTTGCTTCCTTTAAGGCCCTGCGCGAAATCCAGCAGGCGTTCCGTGGCATCTTCCCTTCGATTGAGCAGCACATCCTCTACCCGTTCCAACAGGTCCCGGGGTATATCATCGTATACTTCGAGCAGGGTGGGGTTCACGATCCCCATATTCATTCCGGCCTTAATTGCGTGATACAAGAACGAGGAATGCATGGCCTCCCGGACAACCTGGTTCCCTCTAAAGGAAAACGAAATGTTACTCACCCCACCGCTCACCTGGCAATGCGGAAGGTGGTGGCGTACCCAACGCGTTGCCTCAATAAAGTCCAGCGCATAATTTTTATGGGCATCTATACCCGTGGCGACAGGAAAAATATTCAGGTCAAAAATGAGGTCTTCCGGAGGGAGTACACCCTGATCCACCAGCAATTCGTAAGATCGCTTTGCTATGGCAATCCTGCGCTCCAGGGTATCTGCCTGCCCCTTTTCGTCAAAGGCCATGATAACCGCAGCTGCCCCATATCTCCGGATTTTTCGTGCCTGTTTCAGGAACTCTGCTTCCCCTTCTTTTAGGCTGATGGAGTTCACTACGCATTTGCCCTGGACCACACGAAGACCCGCTTCAATGATCTCCCACTTAGAGGAGTCGATCATGATTGGAACCCGTGCTATGTCGGGCTCCGCCATGAGCAGATTCAAAAAGGTCAGCATGGCCTCTTTTCCGTCGATCAGGCCATCGTCCATATTGACATCGATGATCTGGGCGCCTCCTTCCACTTGTTCCCTCGCGATCTCGACGGCCTCTTCGAACCGGCCCTCCTTAATCAAACGGAGAAATCTCCTGGAACCCGAAACGTTGGTGCGTTCTCCTATGTTGACAAAATTCGTGTGCGGCCCGATTACGAGTGCCTCCAGGCCGCTCAGCTTCAGATAGCGTTCCTCCTTCATTCTACGGCCTCTTTAAACTCCCCGAAGGGACGGGGCTTAACGCCCTGTACCAGATCTGATATTTGACGGATGTGCTCAGGTGTGGTCCCACAGCACCCCCCCAGTATGTTTACCAAGCCGAGCTCCAGGTATTCCTGCAATTCTGCTCGCATCTCCTCCGGGGACTGATCGTAGCCACCAAAGGCATTAGGCAAGCCCGCATTGGGGTGTGCGGAGACCGCAGTTGGGCTCTTCATGGCGAGTTCCTGCAGGTAGGGTGTAAGCTGGGCCGCACCGAGGGCACAGTTGAATCCTATGGACAATAGCGGAAGATGGGAAAGTGAGATCAGGAAGGCCTCTGCCGTCTGTCCCGACAGGGTGCGTCCGGAGGCATCCGTAATGGTTCCGCTGATCATAATGGGGGTGTGCTGACCCCTGACATCAAAAACCTCCCCTGCCGCATACAGAGCGGCCTTGGCATTGAGGGTGTCGAAAACGGTTTCGATCAGCAGGATGTCGCAGCCCCCGTCCAAAAGACCCTCGATCTGTTGTCTGTAAGCCTTCCCGAGCTCTTCGAAGGTAATGGCCCGATAACCCGGTCGATTCACATCAGGTGACATGCTTGCGGTCTTGTTGGTAGGCCCAATGCTGCCTGCGACAAAGCGCGGTCTCCCGGTATTCTGACGGGTGAACTCGTCGGCAACCTCCCTTGCGATTGCAGCGGAACTGCGGTTGAGCTCGTAAGCCCATTCTTCGAGTCCATAATCGGTCTGGGCAATGGAGGTGCCCGAAAACGTATTGGTCTCTATGATATCGGCTCCGGCTTCCAGATAGGCCCTGTGGACTTCTCGGATCGCCCCGGGTTGGGTTATGGAGAGCAGGTCGTTGTTCCCCTTCAGGGGCCGGTCCCAGTCACGAAACTGCTCGCCGCGGAAATCCTCTTCCGTAAACTTATAGGCCTGCAACATGGTACCCATGGCACCATCCAGCACCAATATCCGCCTGCCCAATTCTCTTTCGATGGGTGTCATCCTCCTGTATTTGGTCGTAAGCGGTTAAGGAAAAAGCGGGGCTGAAAACCTGTTAGGGTCCCAGTTATCCTTCCTCTTGAGGTAGAATGTAGCACCTTCTCCCGGAGGAGGGTTGCTAAGGCTTCGCAGGGTCCAGTCCCTCCACCTTTCTCGATAACCGACTCAGAATGTTACGGGGAAACGAATCTTCGTTCCCCATTTGTTGATACAAAAGAAATACACCGCCCGTTCAAAAACAAATGCCGGGTGAAATATGAGAGTTAAATGCCGTCCAAGTACCGATTCTGGCCCGGCGCATACCCTTATCGGGAATCCCTGATTTCAGGTATGCAGGCCGCACTCGCGCTGTGCCTCCACCTTGGTCGGATCAAAGTAATGAAATTCGTTAGGCAGATCGTACAGCTCCATATACGCCTGCAACTTCGAATCGTCGTAGTGATAAAATGGGGACACCTTGAGTATTCCATCCCGGCTTAAAGAGAGCACATCCAGCCGATCGCGCAGGGCAGTCTGGCCCTTCCTCAGGTTGGTAAACCAGGTATCGGGTAAGAATTGCTGCATGGCCCTACGGAAAGGCTCGAGCTTGACTTCCTCGGTAAACTGAGTGTGAAGCGGATCATCCAGCATGGGTATACCTCCGTAAACCGCGTTCTGATGCGCCACCGTTCTCTCTGGGGTAAAGCTATGAATCTTAAGCTCAAGGCGTTGGACCAAATCTTCGGCATGCTGGTACGTTGCCGCCGTGTTATATCCCGTGTCGCACCAGATTACGGGGATCTCGGGATAGACCCGGCTTACCAGGTGGAGTATAGCCGCTTCATAAGGCCTGAAATTAGTCGTTAGAACAGGGCGCTCACTCCAGCTCAAAACTCTCCTGACGATCTCTTCAGGACTGTATTCCTGAAACCGCTCGTTCCATTCTCTAAGGAATTCCTGATTGTGCTTCATAATAGTGCTTATTTACCCCATGATATGAGATTCCATATTCGCTCGTGAAAAAAATACAGCAGCATCTTCGTAAACAACTCGATGGTACCTATGGATAATGCCAAGGTGACCTGACCAGTAATCAGCCAGGAGATCAAAATTGTGTCCAGGGTTCCAATGACTCTCCAGCTCACCGACTTCACTACTGACCGCAGCGGCTTCTCGGTCCTCCGGTCTTCGTCAAAGTCCCTTTTGCTGTTCCCTTCCAGTAATAGTCGATCCGTTAGCATATAAACCCTATGGTTTTAATAGGATTTACAAATCTAGAAAAAAGTACGGGCCTGCAAAATCTATTTTTAATCATTGCGGGAATTGATCCGTACTTCCGGTAAGGTCAGCCAGCGTGTAACTCCTATAGACCTCCAGAGTGCGGTCCCTTACCTGTAGCATGAGCCTATGCACCGCACAGCTCTCCTCCTCCGGACAATCCGCGCAGGGCTCGTAAAAATTGAGGCTTACGCAGGGGACCATGGCTATGGGGCCCTCCAGCACCCGCATTACCTCATCCAGGGTGATCTCTTCGGCGGGGCGTAACATGTAGTAACCGCCCCCCTTACCCTTACGGGATCCCAGGAATCCGTTCTTCCTTAGGGTGAGTAATATGTTCTCGAGGAACTTTTGAGAGATATTCTCCGCTCTGGCGATCTCGGCTATCTGAATGGGAATTCCAGGTTCGGCCTTTGCCAGAAAAGCAAGGGCCTTAACTCCGTATTTCGTCTTCTTGGATAGCATGATTGGTACGAAGTTAGTGCGAAATACTATTTGCTCGTGCAACGCAAGTTACCCGGCGAACTCATGTCCAGGTTATGCTAAAGTCCGAATGCCTTTTTCACATCCTCCACCCGATTGAGCTCCTCCCAGGTGAAGAGTTCAACCTCAAGTTCCACCACTCCGTTATAGGGAGATTCGAATTTCTTAACGAGTTTCATGGGCTCGCGGCCCATGTGGCCGTAGGCAGCGGTCTCCGAATAGATCGGGTTGCGGAGTCTCAGGCGTTTCTCAATGGCATGGGGCCGCATGTCGAAAAGCGTTTCTGCTATGCGAGCGATCTCCCCGTCGGTCATATTCACACGGGAAGTACCGTAGGTGTCGATGTACAGCGAGGTTGGTGCCACCACTCCTATGGCGTAGCTCACCTGCACCAGCATCTCGTCCGCTACTCCGGCAGCTACCATATTCTTGGCGATATGACGGGTGGCATAGGCCGCGCTACGGTCCACCTTGCTGGGATCCTTTCCACTAAAGGCACCACCGCCGTGAGCACCCCAGCCACCGTAGGTATCTACTATGATCTTTCTTCCCGTAAGGCCGGTATCGCCATGGGGTCCGCCGATTACAAATTTCCCAGTCGGATTGATGTGGTAGGTAATGTCGTTGGTGAAGAGCCGGGAGAGTTCCTCTCCTAGCTGCTTTTTTACCCGGGGGATGAGTATATTGACCATGTCGCGTTTGATCCGGGCCAGCATGCCTTCCTCCGTATCGAATTCGTCGTGCTGAGTGGATATGACGATGGAATCTATACGCAGGGGATGATTATCGTCGCTGTATTCGATGGTCACCTGGGCCTTGGCATCGGGCCTCAGGTAAGGCACCTCGTCCCCTTCCCTTCGCAAAACGGCAAGCTCCCTTAGCAGGCGATGTGAAAGCTCCAGTCCGAGCGGCATGTAATTCTCGGTCTCCCGGGTGGCGTAGCCAAACATCATGCCCTGATCACCTGCACCCTGTTTTTCGGGTTCCCCCCGGTCCACTCCCTGGCTAATGTCTTCCGACTGTTCGTGGATCAGGGAAATCACCCCGCAGGAGTCCCCACTAAACTTGTAGGCTCCCTTGGTATACCCGATTCGATTGATGGTATCCCGGGCAATCTGCTGCACGTCCAGGTAGGTCTTGCTGCGGACTTCGCCGGCGAGTACCACCTGCCCCGTAGTGACCAGGGTCTCGCAGGCCACCTTGCTCTGGGGGTCAAACGCCAGAAAATTATCAAGTAGTTCGTCGCTGATCTGATCGGCTATCTTGTCCGGATGTCCTTCACTGACCGATTCCGAGGTAAAGAAATATGGCATACTGTTGAATTGTGGAAGATTTGACGTATGCCGGCGAAACGATCACGGCTGTGCACCGCAACTGCTTTAGCATTTTTTCGGACCCCGGATGGGTTCAGAGGTTGCAATCAGTCAAATCTTTCCTCCTGTTTGGATGTCAAAATTACGGTTTAAACGGATTTCCCCAAAAAATAAACCCGCCTGTTTGGATCGGCAACGGGCGGGTTTCGAATGCTAAGCCGACTTAGTTCCTGAACTTGCGGAACTTGGCGGCCGTGCGGTCGACTTTGTTCTTGAGTTGCTCCTTGAGCCGCTCGCGATCCTTAGAAAGTCCCCGGACGAATATTTGCATACGGGGCACGGTTAGCGTTACTCCGTCGGAGTTCGTGGCGGTGTAATCCTTCAGCGTTACCCCCACCTGCACGGAATCCATAGGCTGGTTGTCTTTGAAAACGACGAAGACGTCGTCCCAGTCCATACCTTCCAGTTCATCCAGGTTGTCCACGGAAAAGTCCAGTTTGTGGACGACCATTTTGTTCTTTGTGGATTCGGCCTTACCGGATTGGGCAAAAGCTGTTGTCAGGGTCAGGGCGAGTACCGCCCAAAATAATACACTTTTCATGTCATCTTGTTTTTGGTTTCGAAGCAAATATCCCGGTACAATACAAACCAAACGGTTAACCCGTGTTAACGTGTGTTAACGCTCACGGGAGCGCTCTCGAAATCCTGTGTACTTTAGGGTTATGGAAAAGATCGACAGAAACTGGGTGTTATGGGCAGCGGCTGTGACCGTAATACTGACCCTGGGATCACAGTACTACTGGAATGCCTCGAATTATGCCGCCAACCGGGAGCGCATCCTTAAGGATATCCGATTCGAATTCGAGTCTGCTGTTGACCAGTACTTCGCCCGGACCAGTGCGGCCAATTCCTATACCATAATCGACACCCGGTCTCCCGGGGACCCCGGTTACCAGGCCTTCAGTTTCCTAGACATACTGGATTTCGATTCCCTGCCCTCGTATTTTGAAAACAGCTCCGGGCCCGAGGCATCCGGAAATCAAGGGGAACTCCAGGAGGGTATCGTAGTGCTGGAAAACATTACGCTTGTCCGTGGCAAGACCCTACTACAGCAACATCCCGAGCTACAGGAATATCCCAACCGCATGACTCTGAATATCCAGCCGGACAGCATTCCACTGGACATACTGGAAGAGGAATTCACCAGGCGACTGAAACGAAGAGAGCTGTCATTTCCCTTTCGACTCAACTATTACGAGTCGGACAGCCTCAGGGCCATGCGGCAAACCGGGGAATACCGCTGGGAAGGCGAATTAACTTCTACAAGCGAATTCATCCCCAGTAAAGAATCGATTAGCCTGCAGTACCGCTTGCCCCCGAGTTCCACGTTCCGAAGAGGTTTGTTCGGTCTCATCCTTTCCCTGATCCTTTCGGGTGCGGTCCTTTTCTCGCTATACTACTTGATCAAAACCATTGAACGGCAGAAGCGACTCTCCGAAATGAAAGACGATTTCATTGGGAACCTTACCCATGAATTCAAGACCCCCATAGCGACGGCCTCTGCAGCCCTGCAGGCACTGGACAAGGCGGAAGAGGTGGGTAAAATCCCATCGATCCGTCGATACAGCAGTATCGCCCAGGGACAACTGGACAAGCTTCACACCATGGTCGAAAAACTGCTGGAAACTGCAACCCTGCATACCGACCAGGTGAACCTCAGCAGGGAACGTACAGACCTGAGTACACATATCCGGGAAGTCATCGGTCGTTTTCAGCAGCGGCATCCTGAACTGGAAATGGTCCTGAATGTCCCAAACGGGTCGATCTGGAGGGACGTAGATGCCTTTCATTGGGAAAACAGCCTGCTCAATCTGCTGGAGAATGCCGTAAAGTACGGGCAGCCACCCGTGGAGGTAAAACTACTAGAAGGCGAGAACGGCATCATACTCACGGTAACGGATCAGGGAGGAAACCTCAGTCCGGAGGAGGCCGAACGCATATTCGATAAATTCTATAGGGTTTCCACCGGGAGGACCCATGATGTCAAGGGGCATGGCATAGGCCTGTATTATGCCCGGACCATAGTCGAAAAACACGGGGGCAGCCTGTCTTGCCGCCCCGGTGCCCATTCCACCACCTTCGAAATCGCATTGCCATAAGCAGGGAGAGCACCATACTATTAGCCGAAGACGAGCCGACCCTGGGCGAACTGGTCGCCGAACACCTCAGGGGGGAAGGTTTTCAGGTTCTACAGGCCAGTGATGGAGAGCAGGCCCTGGAAGTTTACCTAAGCCATCAACCGGACCTGCTTGTCCTGGACATCATGATGCCCAGGTTGGACGGCATGGAACTGGCCCGGAAAATACGGATGGAGAACCCCGTTGTCCCCATCATCTTTCTGACCGCCCGCAATCAGTCCAAGGATGTAGTGGAAGGTTTTCGAGCCGGTGCAAACGATTACCTCCGCAAGCCATTCAGTATGGAGGAACTGACCGTGAGAATACAGGCCCTGTTGGGCCGGAGAGAGGAGAAGCATAGCGGAGACATCCTGACGGTGGGCCGGTTTCGTTTTAACCACATCAAGCAGGAACTCCGTTTAGAGGATGCTCCGATTCCTCTTACCCACCGGGAGGCCGAGCTGTTGTACTACCTGGTTCAGAATCGCAACCAGTTACTGGACCGCTCAGTGATCCTGAAGAAACTCTGGAGGGATGATGATTTCTTCTCCGCTCGCAGCATGGATGTATTTATCAGTAAGCTCCGAAAGAAGCTGAAAGCCGACCCGGAAGTGCAGATCATCAACATCCGGGGACAAGGCTACAAGCTCATCTGCTAAAGTTCGTATTTAAGCTGAAAATAAATAAAACGGGGCTGCACCCGGTACTGCTGGGTAATGAAAAAGAAGTCATTAAAATTGTCCTGGTTTAAATCTGTGTTGTTGGTAAGATTCGTACCGTTCAGGCTGAATTCCCAGTGGCTGTCTTTCTTCTGATACGACAGGCTCGCATTCAGGAAACCAAATCGGTTCTCGATGGTTCCGGCCCGATCCCGATAACTGTAGTATTCGTAATCGGCCAATAGGATGAACCCTTTGAGGAAAGCCGCGTCAAAGCGGGCGAAGGGCCTGTCGGTAAAGAAGGTCGATTCGATATTCCCGTTTTCGTAATCGTTTACCGTGTAGCGATAGCCCAGTTCAAGGTTAGGTGCCGTGCGGAAACTCGAGCCTATTGAGCTCGTGTAATTCTGGGTCAGGGAACGAGAATTCTGGGGCTGGCCGTTTACGATATTGAACGTATTCGACCAGGTCAGGTTCGCCTGGGCATTCACCTTGATCCGACCGAAGGTCCGCTGAAAGCTCCCCGTACCACTCAGGTTCTCGTCTTCGAGATTGTTATTGATGGTCGTGTTTACCTGGTTGATCCCACTGATCGAGGTATTGCTCTTAAAGGCATCGATACGGCGGCTGTAGCTGGCATTGGCAAAAATATTCTGCTGGTTGAACATGCTGAAGCTCCGAAAATTGAGGGATACATTGTGATACAGGGCACTCTGAAGATCGCGGTTACCCTGGTAGAGGGCGTTGTAATTGTTGAAAATGAGACCGGCCGCATACTGATTGATATCCGAGAACGCACGCGTTACGCGGTAATTTAATCGAATACTCTCCCGGGTTTTCCACTGCCAGTTAATGAACAGGTCGGGCACTACATTGGTCAGCTCATCGGTGACCGAAGTGCCCAGTTGACGATTAGTGGCCCTGTAGTTATGAACGAAGAATCCGGGATTAAAGGTGAATGCACCCGATCGGACCCGAAAATGCAATCCGGCAAAAACATCCGAAAAGTTAAATTTCACCTCATTGCCCAGGGAGGCCTCGTCGAACGATAGCTCCCCTCCAGAATCCAGTACCTGGAAGATACGGGAATCGAAATCCTGTGAACTCTGGGTGGTTCCCAGGGTGACATTCAGATTTGCCCTTGGCCCGGTGACCCAGAAGTAGTCCAGTTTGGAATCGATGCGATGGGTCTGTACGCGCTGCTGTTGGTTGATGTTGAATCTTTCCTGCCCGGTATCGAAAGGAATCGTCCCCGTGAAGGGTTGCTGGTCACGTATGGCCTTGTAGAATGGGTCCTCGTCTCCGTACTCCGACTGAATCTCCAGGGCAAAGATGTTCTTCTCGTTCAGGGTATAATACAGGTTGCTGTTCTGAGTGACCTGAACGGGTCGCTGAGAGCGAACCTCGGTTATATCGTCCGTGATATCCGATACCGACAAGGTATTGGTTTGCTCGTTCTCTTCGCTCAGTCGGAGCAGGGCATCGTATTCCCACTGAAAATCCCGTGAAGGTTGAAAACTCGAATTGAGCTTGATCAATCCCAGATGCGAACGCTGGTCGGTACCCGAAATGGTCTGCTCCGTTTGCCCGGTACTGATAAACGCACGCGAGGCTACCGTCTGCAAGAGGGTATTATTGTAAGAGTAAATTCCAAATCCGCTCAGGCTGTAACTATCCGATGGGTTATAACTGAAGTTTAGTGCACCGAACTTGGCCAGGATCTCCTGGGCCCGGTTATTCTGTAGAAGAGCCAGTCCCAGTCCTCCACCACCGGTATTGAAGGAGGTGCCCGTGTTCTGTTGAGTCGCTCCCCTGAATCCCCCGCTGAAATTCCAATAATCCCGGGAAGTAAAGGGCAATTGCCCCACATTGTTCAAATCCGAAAGTACGCTCACGCTATATTTGGGACTGTAGTAGAACAACCTGGGATGGACCACGTAGCGGTCGTCCAGGCCTAAGCCCGCTGTGAGCTCTCCAAACCAAAACTTCTTCTTTCCCTCCTTGAGCCTGATGTTCATGGCAATATTGTCCTGGTTGTTGGTGACCCCACTGAGCTGGGAAACCTCGGTATAATTTCTCAGGACCTCGACCTTGTCCACCGCATTGGCGGGTATGTTCTGTGAGGCTATTTTAGAGTCACCATCGAAAAAATCCTTGCCCTCGACCATGACCTTGGACACTTTCTTTCCCTCAACCTCGATCTCCCCCTCTGCATTCACTTCGACCCCGGGTAGTCGCTCCAGCACATCAGCCAATTTCTTCTCCGTTCCCACCACGAAGGAATCCGTGTTGTAAACCAGCGTATCCCCCTTGATACTGATGGGAATGTCTGATACTACCTCCACCCCTTCGAGTTCCTCGGTAGCTTCCTTCATCACTACATTGAGTTCAATATCCTGCTGGCGGGTTTCCAGTGGAATCTCCCGGGTCTGGTACCCGAGGTAGCTCACCCGGATCAGGTAAGAGGAATTGGACTTGAGGCTAATCCGGAACTCGCCGGCTGGACTTGTGATTCCGAATCCCTCCAGCGACTGGTCCAGCCGATTAAGGGCCACTACATTGGCCACATCCAGGGGGCTATTGAGGCTGTCTGTTACCCTACCCGTTAACGTAATGTTCTGTGCGTGTAGCAGGGCGGTAGTCAGTATGAGGAACAACGCACCGACCCATGGTTTACTAAGGATGAGATGCATGGCCTAGCCCTTGATGCGTATTCTGAAGCCATCTCCCTCACGCCGATTTCCACTTTCCCAGTTTGCCTTCATCTCTTCCAGCTTATCGGCACGGATGTCATTGAACTCCTGCTGAGATACTTCCTTGCCTTTGCGAGGAGCTTCTATGGGCTTGGCATCACCGGCATTCATGACGATTTGGGTACATAGTATGACCGTGGTTCCGTCGTTGACCTCCATGATGAGCCCGGGTAAGCCCCAGTAAGGACCGGGTCCCTGGCTCACAGGTATATCCGGGCTAAACCAGGCCGTTATGGTGTCCTCCATGGGTTCCTTTTCCAAGCGTGAAAGCAGGGAATCGGAGTCGGTACTATCCTTCTGCACGCTGTCCACTTTAGCTTCTCTCCCCCGGCGCCCAAAACGTCGGAAGCGGTTGATTAGTGTAGTGTCACGCATACGGACGGCCATAGCCTTATAGCAGGTATAGTCACCTATTTTCTTGGTCTCGGAACCCAGTTTCCAATCCCACTGTTTAAGGTCATCGCTGATCAGGAACAGTTTACCAAACAGATCGGTTTGATTCAAATACCGCTTGTCTGCAATATTCTTATAGTACGTACCGCCGCCGGCGAAGGCGATCCGCATTCCACCTCCACCCCCACCGGGCGTCTCCAGTCGTTCCTGTTCGTTGTATATGGATGCCGTTCGGTCGAACTCGAGCTCAAAGGTCTTCTCCGATAAGCGCTTCATTCGCGACATGATCTGTTTCTTCTGGGCCTCCGAAAACTGCTTGCCGTCCAGTTCAATGTCCATTTTACTCTTCGACATATACACGGCCTTCCCTTGAAAATTCTGAGCATTGAGTGATATGGCCGAAAACAAAACGAGCAGCAGTAGTATTTTTTTCATCATTGATTTTTGATTTATGAACGGCGGAAAAGTAGTAACTAAATTTTTAGTTGATTCATAATAAACTCTTAAATACCATTATACGCCTTCCACTTTGATCATAGACTCTCCAAAGGTCAATGGGTTTAAATCCCTGGTGTGAAAAATGAAAAAATCAAAATTTTCCCTTCATCCCCAGAACTCGTATCTTCGATAATCCGTGGGAAAACACCTCGAATTCCCTCATTCTAAAACCATCAGCATGCATATCGCGGTAGCCGGGAACATTGGTGCGGGCAAGACTACTTTAACGGCACTGTTGTCCAAACACTACAACTGGGAGGCCCATTTTGAGGACGTGGTGGACAACCCCTACCTGGATGACTTCTATGATAAAATGGAGCGCTGGAGTTTTAACCTCCAGATTTACTTTTTAAACACCCGTTACCGGCAAATCCTTAAAATCCGTGAGAGCGGAGAAAGTGTGATTCAGGACCGTACCATCTATGAGGACGCCCATATATTTGCCCCCAACCTGCATGCCATGGGGCTCATGTCCAACCGGGACTTCGAAAACTACATCGAACTCTTCGAGCTCATGGAAAAGCTTGTCGAGCCTCCAGATTTACTTATCTATCTGCGGAGTACGGTTCCTAATCTGGTCAAGCAGATACACAACCGTGGCAGGGAATACGAAAATTCCATTTCCATCGAGTATCTCAGCAAACTCAACGACCGCTATGAAGAATGGATCCGGAGTTATGACCGGGGTAAGCTGCTGATCTTCGATGTGGACAAGCTAAACTTCGTGGATGAACCCGAGGATTTAGGTAATGTAATCAATCGCATCGACGCCGAAATTCACGGGCTGTTTTAAGCCCAGTGGTGCCCAATAAAAAACCCGGCTTGAAAAGGCCGGTTTTTTTATTCGTTCGGATCGGGATTCACAGACTCTGCTTGTAATCCTGTACCTTTTTTGAAACCTCATCCCGGGACTTACCCATAAATACCAGGCTCTCCTGAAACTCGTCTCCACCCTGGCTGAGGTAGTAGGTCGTAACATCGGCCTTATAGGCTCCCTCCGCGGTTTGACTGATTTGAACTCGGATATTTCGATCACCGCTGACGTCCATGATGTACGCCTGTTCAGTTGGAGCAACCTTAACAGAGGTGCCTTCCAGGGCGACGTCATCGCTACCGCTTATGGCCACCAGACTGGGTGCAATAACCAGAGCCACAACGGACATCAGCTTCAGTAATATGTTCAGAGAGGGTCCGGAAGTATCCTTAAAGGGATCTCCTACGGTATCACCAACAACGGCCGCCTTATGCGCATCGCTGCCCTTGCGTCCCTGTCCTTCTATCGTCTTCTTTGCGTTATCCCAGGCGCCTCCGGCGTTGGACTGGAAGATCGCCATCAGCACGCCGGCTGTAGTTACTCCCGCCAGTAATCCACCAAGCATTTCCGCTCCTCCAATGAAACCAATGGCTACAGGAACGGCTATGGCCAGCAGACCGGGTAACACCATCTCGCGTATGGAGGCCTCGGTAGATATAGCGACACATTTTTCATATTCGGCCTTTCCGGACGCTGCATCGAATATCTTACGGTCTTCATCGCTTGCTTTGGACATGTCCATATCGTACTTGCGCATCACATTCAGAGCGGCCTCCAGTTCAGGTATGGAGTGGAACTGGCGGCGAACCTCCTCGATCATGGACATGGCGGCCCGGCCCACAGCCTTCATAGAGAGGGCTGAAAACACAAATGGCAGCATTCCACCGATAAGCAGACCCGCCATAATATCAGGCTGAGATACGTCGATAGCCTTGACATTTGCCGTCTTCATAAAAGCCGCAAAGAGGGCAAGAGCTGTAAGGGCGGCCGATGCAATCGCGAAGCCTTTACCTATAGCAGCCGTCGTATTTCCAACAGCGTCCAATTTATCTGTACGTTCCCGTACCTCGCTGGGAAGCTCGGCCATTTCGGCTATACCCCCGGCATTGTCTGAGATAGGGCCATAGGCGTCAACCGCGAGCTGTATTCCTGTATTGGCGAGCATACCAACCGCCGCAATCGCTATACCGTACAGACCGGCAAAGTGATGGGATACCAGTATGGCAGTGGCAATAAGCAGGATCGGAATGGCTGTGGACATCATGCCCACGCCGAGGCCAGCTATAATATTGGTAGCGGATCCGGTCTCTGACTGACGAACAATCGAATTAACCGGAACCTTGTCGGTACCTGTGTAGTATTCGGTTACCTTACCCACGAGCAGACCGGTAATGAGTCCGGAAATGGTGGCATAAAATACGCCCATACTGCTGAACTCCTTACCTCCTTCGGTCCAGGTCTCAGGAAGCAGGGCATTGATCAGGAAAAAACTCGCCACCAACATAAAACCTGAAGATCCAAATTCACCTATATCCAAAGCCTTTTGGGGATCTCCTCCCTCTTTAACCCGCACAAAAAAGGTTCCGATGATAGACATGATGATACCGGCAGCGGCAAGAGCCAGCGGAAGATAAACCGCTCCAAGGCCTCCGAACTGATCCCGGAATTCAGGCAAAGCCACGAAAGTAGCGCCCAATACCATAGTACCGATGATGGAACCTACGTAAGACTCGAAAAGGTCGGCACCCATACCGGCTACATCACCTACGTTATCACCCACATTATCGGCTATGGTAGCGGGGTTCAGGGGGTGATCCTCAGGTATACCGGCCTCTACCTTACCCACCAGGTCAGCACCCACATCGGCTGCCTTGGTGTAAATACCGCCGCCCACACGGGCAAAGAGGGCGATGGAGGATGCTCCGAGGGAAAATCCGGACAATACGTTCAGGACCTCTTTAATGTCCCAATCCATGCCGTTGTATATAAAAAACAGCAAGCTCAGACCCAGAACTCCCAGGCCTACAACTCCCATGCCCATTACGGAACCTCCGGCAAAAGCCACTTCCAGGGCCTTACCCAGCGAGGTACGAGCCGCCTGTGTGGTGCGCACATTGGCCTTGGTAGCTACCTTCATACCGATAAAGCCTGCCAGTGCAGAAAAAACAGCTCCTACAATAAAGGAAACGGCAACCATACCGTTCGAATTTGCCTCATTTTCGCCTTTGATGGCGAGTAGGATGGCAACGGCCAGCACGAAGATGGAAAGAATCCGATACTCCGACTTCAGGAAAGACATGGCCCCATCTGCAATATTCTTTGCGATACCCGCCATATTGTCGTCGCCCACATCTTGCTTGGATACCCAGCTGTTCTTTACGAACACATAGATCAGTCCAACTATTCCAAATACCCACAGATACGGTAAAATAGACTCCATACTACTTATTTAAAGGAAATTTTAGGTTTTTTTTAATGACCGCAAAAGTAGTAAAAGTTGCCATGACCAAAGTCAGAAACCCGGACTAATCGGAAAATTAACACCCCCCATGGCATACCAGCAGGAGCCGCCTCGAAAGCAAGAGGGCGTTCCCCGCAGAACTTCAACTAAAACGAAAATCCAAAACTTCCGGTTAGCGAGAATCGACGCGCATTGGGGTTATCGAGGTAATTCCCGCGAAAATGGGCGTCCAGCCGGAGTACTTTTAGAATATTACCTATGCCCACCGAGTATTCGTAATACAACCGGTCCGTGGGGGCCAGCAAAGGAATGCCGGATGGACCGGAGAGTGCCCGGTTGGCATCGGACAGACTACCCCACGCCACTCTGAAACCCAGATTTTCTCTGAGGTTGAGTTTTCGAAGCAGGGGAATCCTGGCAAATATCCGGCCATTGAACGTATGCTCAAAATGCCCGGTCGCATAGGCATCCGTTACGAATTCGTAGAAATCCAGGTTTGGAAAGGTATTGTAAATGGTGAACAGCGTCTGGTTACCCGGGATTACACTCAGAAGGGCCAGAGGCACCTCGCCGTAGGTCTTACCGGCCTCGACCGTGGTTAGCAGACGGCCCAAACCACCCAGCTGCCAGGGTTGTGTATAGCTAAACTGTATCCGCTGGTAGTTGAAATCACTGCCGACCAGCCCGCTAACCCCGTTGCTGTACAGGACATACAACCGGCTAAAATCATCGGAGATCTGCCTGGGTTCCACCCCGTACCCTATAGTCCTGCGTCCCGGAGTATACGTAAGGGAAGTGGTAAAATCCAGTTGCTGTACGGAGCTGCTGATACCGGTAGGGCTACCCGGATCCACATAGTCCAGACTAAATGCGTCGGGCAGTGCAGATCGCAGAGAGCGCCGCGTGGCCCCGACGGACAACTGAAGATTATTTACAGGCTCCAACTGCAGGTATGCCCGGCTCAGGGTAATATTGGTCAGCCGATCGTTATTCCCCACCGTGAGCACCGCCGAAGAGGCACTACTCCTGCCAAGCACATCCGTAGTCGGAGTCAGTGTAATCCCCAACTGTTCCACATCGGTTCGGGTACCCACCCCCATGACCAGCCGCAACTTGCGATCGAGCAAAAACTTGGCGGAGAGGCCGTGCTTAAATCGTTCATCTCGGAAACCATATGCCACGTAACCCTGAAGGCGCCAGGTATCGTTTTGTCCAAAATACGTTCGGGCACCGGCCCGGATTCGAAAGCCTTCTGCCTGATTATTTCCGAAGGTACTATACACGTCACCTATGTCCAGATTCCATTTGTCGATCTCTACATAACCCGAGGCCAATATGCTGATCACGTTGTAAATGGTATTGAACTTGGGTACGGTTTTCAGCGTATCCAGCATCTTGAAAATGCCACTCTCATCTTCACTGAGTTCCTCCAGACGGGCGTTTCTCCAGAAAACACTGTCCCGGTTGAGTACCTGTGGAGCATAGGGGTCGGTCTTAACCTCGTAAAAGTCATCCGATCTCTTGCGGTCAAATACGTAATTATCGTAAACGGTGGTCCTGTGGCCATAAATGCCCCGGGAATTCTCTTTTTTGCGAAGGCTGAAATCCGTCATCATATAGTCCCTGTCGATCAGGAAGACCGAATCGTTTACCAGTCGATACTCCTGTTCGATGTATACATCCTTGAGCCAGTTGATATTGGCACTGCGCGTGACCGACATGCCGATCTTCTTCACGGCAAATGTGGTATCCGCCACCCAGAAGTCACCCCGGAAGGTCAACTCGTTCTTGCGCCTGGGATAGAATACAATATTGTAGCACCATTTATCGTCTATATAGGTACTGTCGGTTAGCACGTAATTATAGGTGGCGATCCCCGTTCGGGAAAGCGGACTGGTAAAGCTCTTGTCGAAAAACTTCAGGTAATTATCATAAATGTTATAATCGTTGTACAGATCTTCCACAAAGGCCGTTATGGCCTGGTTTCCCCGGAAACCCGCATTGCGATCCCCCAGTCGGTCTACCCGTAATTCTCCCGTCTGATTGTTTCCATAAACTCGCTCGAAGGTCTCGTTCAGAAAAAAAGGCAGGTAGGTCTTACCCGTAATCCGCGAGGTATCCATATCGTCGAATACGAACTCCAACCCCCGGAAAACACGGGACTTCATCATACTGCTGTCAATATTATTCAGATCGAACTCCACCTTCTCGTACTTATCATACTCGTACTGCTTAAAGCCCGCCAGCCCATTGGTACGCTTCCGGGCCCAGATTTTGCGCAGTATATCCACCGCCGGATTGTTCTTCTTGGATTGCTTGCCGGTATAGACGACCACTTCATCGAGTGCCTGAGCGGATTCCCTAAGAATCAGTTTCAGGCCCAGGTTTACCCGGGAAGTGAGCTCAAGGGTCAGGGGTTCGTAACCGATGAAAGAGACATATAGTTTAGTATAGGTCTGATCGGATTCGAGGTAGAAGGCCCCATACTCGTCAGATGTGGTACCCGTGGTGGAACCCGGAAAAATGATATTGGCATACGGTATGGGTTCACCGTACTCATCCTTGATTGTGCCCCCCACTTTGGTCTGAGTCCAGGTCGACCAGGTTGTAAATACGCATGCCAACATCAGTAATGCCCTCGGGAAGGGAAGCGATATGAAGTGCGTTGCATACATATATACCGGGGCAAAAAAAACCCGTCGTTAGTCCGACAGGGCCAAAATAACTTACTTATTCAACCGGCCTAAATGTACAGTACCTTTTTAACAGCCTTGATAACATCTTCATGGTTGGGCAGCCATTCCTTAAGTAGAACCGGAGAATACGGTGCAGGGGTATCCGCCGTGTTCAGCTTGACAACCGGTGCATCGAGATAATCAAACAGATGGGTCTGAACCTGATAGGTAATTTCAGTGGCAATGTTTCCCAGGGGCCAGGCCTCCTCCAGTACTACCAGGCGATTGGTCTTGCGAACGGACTTGAATATGGTTTCGTGATCCATGGGCCTTACGGTTCTGAGGTCTATGATTTCGCATTCCACCCCTTCACTGGCGAGCTGTTCTGCTGCCTTGTATGCCTCCTTGATGATCTTTCCGAAAGAAACAATGGTCACATCACTCCCTTCCCGTTTTACATCAGCAACTCCCAACGGAATAAGATATTCACCTTCGGGTACCTCCCCCTTATCTCCGTACATCTGTTCCGACTCCATAAATATAACGGGGTCGTCGTCCCGGATGGAAGACTTGAGCAATCCCTTAGCGTCGGCCGGATTTGACGGAACCACCACCTTAAGCCCGGGTGTATTGGCATACCAGCTCTCGAAGGCCTGGGAATGCGTTGCCGCCAACTGGCCCGCTGATGCCGTGGGGCCTCTGAAGACAATGGGTATGTTGATCTGCCCCCCGGACATCTGTCGGATCTTGGCAGCGTTATTGATAATCTGGTCGATCCCCACCAGAGAGAAATTGAAGGTCATGAATTCGATGATGGGGCGATTCCCAATCATGGCCGACCCCACGCCGATGCCGGCAAATCCGAGCTCGGATATGGGAGTGTCAATCACCCGCTCCGGACCGAACTCGTCCAGCATACCCTTTGACGCCTTATAGGCCCCGTTATACTCGGCAACCTCCTCTCCCATAAGGTAAACATTGGGGTCACGGCGCATTTCTTCTGACATGGCCTCCGCTATGGCTTCTCGGAACTGTATGGTTCTCATCCTCCTTAAACTATCAAGAATATTAACGGGTGCAAAAGTACAGAAATATGGAGGATAGTCGAGGCCGGCGCCCTCAATTAAGGCTAAATTTTATTATGCATGCATAGTTTTTTTGGGATTTCTTGCTATCTTTAGCCGCAAATAAATTCGACCCAGGAATGAAGATTTTAGTGTGCATCAGTAATGTACCGGATACCACATCCAAGATTAACTTCACGGATGGAAACACCAAGTTCGATACCAACGGAGTTCAGTTCGTGATCAATCCCAACGATGAATTTGGCCTCACCCGCGCCATGTGGTTCAAAGAAAAAGACCAGGCCGTGGTTCACGTAGTCACCGTGGGTGGTCCCGAAGTGGAGCCTACGCTGAGGAAGGCCCTTGCCATTGGTGCTGATGAAGGTATCCGAGTCAATGCCGAACCCGTCGACGGGGCCTTCGTAGCGCGTCAGCTGGCCGAAATCATTAAAAAAGGGGAATACGACCTGGTCATAGCCGGGAGGGAGTCTATCGATTACAATGGAGGCATGGTACCCGGACTGATTGCTTCCATGCTTACCATGAACTTCGTCAATACCTGTGTAGGTCTGGAAATCGAAGGCAACGAGGCAACGGCCATTCGTGAAATTGACGGTGGAAATGAAACGCTGAAGACCCATCTGCCCCTGATTATAGGAGGACAGAAAGGCCTTGTGGAAGAAAGTGACCTTAAAATCCCGAACATGCGTGGAATTATGATGGCCCGTAAAAAAACCCTGCACGTTGTCGACCCGGTGGAAGCCCCTGTACGGACCCGAGATGTATCCTTCGAGAAACCCGCCGAAAAAGGACCTGTAAAGCTGGTATCGGCTGACAATCTGGACGAATTGATTAACCTGCTTCACAACGAAGCCAAAGTACTGTAAACGATGAGCATAGTCATATACGCCGAAAACGAAAAAGGAACCATTAAAAAGCAGGCCTGGGAGCTCGCCTCCTATGCCTGTGCGCTGGCGGAAAAGACCGGCGACCGGGTTATTGCCATAACGGTGAACGCGGGAGAGGTGACCTCACTATACCCATACGGGGTGGAAGAAGTGTTCCAGATCCAGGACGAAAAACTGGATACCTTTAATGCCCAGGCGTATGCATCTGCAATCGGTCAGGCGGCGGTCGAAGCCGGTGCCCGTACCGTACTGGTCAGCACAACGGCCAATGCACGTTACCTGGCCCCCCTGCTTGCCGCACGACTGGGAGCCGCCTATGTACCCAATGTGGTGGAACTCCCATCAAACACCAGTCCGTTCACCGTTAAACGAATGGCCTTTTCCAACAAGGGGTTTGCCCATACCGAAGTCTCGGGAGACCTCGTAGTGCTCGGCATCAGCAGCAATTCATTCGGCACGGTGGAAAACCCCACAGAAGGGTCGCAGCGTACCGTATCGGTAAACCTTAGTGATTCCGATTTCAAGACCCGATCCATACAGGTAGACAAGGTCACGGGTAAGGCAACCATAGCCGATGCGGACATCGTGGTTTCTGCAGGCAGGGGGCTCAAGGGGCCGGAAAACTGGGGAATGATCGAAGAGCTGGCCGAAGTATTGGGTGCCGCCACAGCCTGCTCGAAGCCCGTTTCGGACATGGGGTGGAGGCCACATGGCGAACATGTGGGGCAAACGGGTAAACCGGTGTCTACCAATCTTTATTTCGCCATAGGGATTTCCGGGGCCATCCAGCATCTGGCAGGAGTCAGCGCCTCCAAGGTTAAGGTGGTCATCAACACGGATCCCGAGGCACCCTTCTTCAAAGCCGCTGACTACGGCGTGGTTGGTGATGCCTTCGAAGTCGTTCCAGAACTCACTCAAAAATTGCGCGTTTTTAAGGAAAACAATAGCTAATTTTTGTTATTTTGTCCAATGGAGTAGCTGCGGCCGAGGACACCTAATCCGGACTTCCAGAGCGTTGCTGCTAGATCATCGGATATGAGTTTAGTTCGTCTTAAGATAAAAGGCATTTCCTATAGTCAGACGCAAAATGGAGCATATGCCCTGATCCTCAACGAGGAAAATGGTGACCGCAAGCTGCCCATAGTCATTGGTGCGTTCGAAGCCCAATCCATTGCCATCGCTCTCGAAAAGGAGATTCGTCCCCCCAGGCCCCTAACCCACGACTTGTTCAAGAATTTTGCGGACCGCTTTGATATCGTGGTCAAGCAAGTAATTATCCACAAGCTGGTAGATGGGGTTTTTTATTCCAGTATAATTTGTGAGCGCGAACAGGTAGAGGAGATCATCGATGCCCGGACTTCGGATGCCATAGCTCTGGCACTTCGTTTCGATGCCCCCATTTTCACCTACAGGGCCATACTGGACAAGGCTGGTATCTTCCTGAAATTCTCCACTAAAGAAAAAGAGGAGAAGTCCGACGACAGCATTCTGGTCGATGAAATCCTTCAGGAAGAAGGTGCAGAAGTAAGTTCGGGTAGCGGAGGGGAGGCCTACAAGGAGCTGAGCATGGATGAGTTGCACAGGGAACTCCAGAAAGCCGTGGCCAGCGAAGATTACGAGAAGGCCGCCAAACTGAGAGACGAGATTTCCAAACGGGACCAACCCCGGCACTGATTTCCTTTATCCTGTGTTTACTTCCATACTGTCCACCATTGTCCCTCATCAGGGCATGAATCCTGAGGGTGTTCTTAGAGGACTCATCGGAATACTTTTCGTACTGACCGTTGCCTTTCTGGCCAGTACCAACCGAAAAAAAATCCGCTGGAAGACCGTGGGGATCGGTTTACTCATCCAGGCTCTGCTCGCCATCGGAATCCTGCGTGTTCCCTGGATACAGGCCTTCTTCGACTTCCTGGGTAAGGTTTTTACCAAGATTCTTGAGTTCTCGGAACAGGGCAGTTTATTTCTGTTCGGCTGGCTGGTGGGTGAAACGGATTCCTTCGGCTATATTTTCGCCTTTCAGATTCTTCCCACCATAGTTTTTTTTGCCGCCCTGACCTCCATAGGGTACTACTTTGGTATCATTCAGCGTATCGTGGGTTTCCTTGGCACCCTGCTCACGCGCACCCTGGGCATATCGGGGGCCGAAAGCCTCTCGGTTGCCGGGAACATTTTTCTCGGACAGACCGAGGCCCCATTGCTGATCAAACGTTATCTCCCGGGAATGAACCGCTCGGAAATCCTGCTCGTGATGGTTGGTGGCATGTCGACTGTGGCAGGGGGTGTCCTGGCCTCGTACATACTTCTTCTGGGCGGGGGTGATCCTGTAGTTCAGAAGGAGTTTGCCCGCCACTTCATTGCCGCCTCGGTCATGGCCGCCCCCGCCGCCATCGTGGTTTCCAAAATGCTGCTCCCAGCAACGGAATCCTCGGATTCAAAGTTAGAAATGGACAAACTGAGTGCCGGTGACAATCTGCTGGATGCCATCGCCAACGGTACTTCAGAGGGAGTCAAATTGGCCGTAAATGTCGGAGCCATGCTCATGGTATTCATTGCGCTGATTGCATTGCTCAACGGTTTTCTCGGATGGGCGGGCGCGGGCACGGGCATCAATGTATGGATCTCTTCTCATACCGATTACCCTCAGCTCAGTCTCGAGTTTTTACTGGGAAATCTATTCGCTCCGGTAATGTGGCTGATAGGCGTCCCGGAAAAAGACCTCTCCTTTATGGGCCAGTTGTTGGGAATTAAGCTCGTAGCCAGTGAATTTATCGCCTATGGACAGCTCGACACACTCAAAGACTTAGGAGAAGCTCCTTCCCTGGCCTACCGTAAATCCGTGATCATGGCGACCTATATGCTCTGCGGATTCGCAAACTTTGCCTCCATCGGCATACAGATCGGCGGCATAGGTGTACTGGCACCGGCTAAACGCGTAGAACTCTCGCAACTCGGGCTAAGGGCCGTTCTCGGAGGCACATTGGCATCACTGCTCTCAGCCGTACTGGCTGGCATGATCCTTGGTTGATTATTTCTTAGCGTTTCATACCCGGCAATGCTTACGCCTTCTTAGCATCGGCTTCACATTCTGGTCAAATACCTTTTGTATTTTGGATCTGATCATATACCCGTCTACTCAATTCAACTGAAGATATGTCCGATGAACTTTCATCCCGGGACCGGCTCCAACAAAAAATCGAAGAACTGCAGACCCGTCAGAGTGAGAACAAATACGATCTGCTCAAGGAGATACACCGCGTTAAGGATAATTCCCTGAAAAACGTGGCAGCCATAGTTACTGTCGTGGTGGCTATAACCGGATATCTCGGATGGGAATACCTCCTACCGGAAGCAGTGAACCGTCAAATACAGGAATTGACCACGGAGGCTGTTACGGAACTGGGTGAAACGATTACTACGGCACTGGAGATTAGGGAGAGTCTAGAATCCCCCCTGATTGTTTTCGTTTCCGATCACGGTGATAGCGATCCGCTTATTGGAACCCTATACAAGAGCAGTCCGAGAGCCCGTATTCACGTAACGCCTAAACCCAACGCATTTAACCGGTTCAGTGCATTACACGCGAGCTGGTCCTTATTAAAACTATCGGGCCGCTTTCCCGACCAGACCATCTTTGTTTCACCTTCCAATCCCGGTGATCCCATAACCGACCTGATATTCCTTCAAGTTCTGGACAAGAGAGCGCAGGATGCGCTACCCCTCGAAAAGAAAGAGAACATGAAGAATCCGCAGGGCAGGACCCTGTACTTTGTAGGGTACGATAGCGGAAGTATGGACCTAATTCACAATCAAGCGGATTTTGAAATACAGGAATATCGCAGAATCATTACCCCAAAGGGGATAAGCCGTACGGAATTTGACCAGTACCGGCGTCGTAAACTGGCGGAAATCATAATGGGTGTTAGTTCGAACGATCCACCCAAAATTCTTGGCCCTTCTGAGAAAGTATTGCCGGGGGCGTTGGTATTCGGCCGATACTCCAATCAACTGGAAGGTCGGAAGTCGTTCTGGTACGAACCCGAATTCGACGGTGAACGCTACACAGGCGTTGTGCTGGAAGTAGACGACTATGGGAACATAACGACCAATCTGAAAGTAACCGACATGAAACGTCTCTGGAATCTGGAATACGGCAACCGCCTCGAGGTTATCGATGCCCAGGGAAACCGTCGCGATTTTACTTTTGCAGAGAGTTACGGAGGGGTTGAAGCCGCAGAAGAAGTTTGCATAGAGCTGGACGGTCATCTTCAACTGGCCATCAGCTTTGGCAATCTGGAAGATGAACTTCGTTGGAAGCCTGGATATACCGTTAGCGTGAGAAAGTCAGCCGAATGACACTCAAGTCCGGTTTGTGAAAACCTGTGAATATCTTAGCGCCTAAGAATCCGGAATTGCGATTCTTAATCCCATACTTTTGAAAGAACGTACCTAAACCGGATATTCCCATGAAACAATACCACGACCTGCTGCAGTACATCCTGGACCACGGAGCTGAAAAAACGGATCGCACGGGCACCGGCACCATTAGCGTATTCGGATATCAGTCCCGTTACGACCTGAATGAAGGATTTCCACTGGTCACTACCAAAAAAGTGCACTTCAAATCAGTGGTACACGAACTGCTCTGGTTTCTGAAAGGCGACACCAACATCGCCTATCTGAAGGAAAACGGGGTCCGGATTTGGGACGAATGGGCCAACCCAAACGGTGATTTGGGTCCGCTATACGGATACCAGTGGCGAAATTGGAACGGGGATGGCATCGATCAGCTCGGCGAGTGCATTCGGCAGATCCAAACCAACCCGGACTCGAGAAGGATACTGGTATCGGCCTGGAATCCGTCTGTACTGCCCGACACCCGTAAAAGTTATGCAGAAAACGTGGCAGAAGGAAAGGCCGCTTTACCCGCCTGCCACACGTTCTTTCAGTTCTATGTGGCAGATGGGCGACTTTCCTGCCAGATGTATCAGAGAAGTGCCGATGTATTCTTGGGTGTGCCCTTCAACATCGCTTCCTATTCCCTGCTTACGCACATGATTGCTCAGGTCTGTGAACTGGAGGTGGGGGAATTTATCATCACCTTCGGGGACGTACACATCTATTCAAATCACCTGGAACAAGTTCGTCTGCAACTCAGCAGGGAACCGAAAGAGCTTCCCCGAATTCGCCTGAACTCAGAGGTCAGAGACCTGTTCGCGTTCACTTACGAAGACATTGAGCTGCTGAATTACCACCCACACCCTGCCATCCGTGCAGCCGTAGCTTTCTAATTCCTCCTGCCACAGACGGAGCTTCAGACAGTCCGAGAATGGGTTTCGACTGGTCTGAGTTGTGTTTGCCCGCATATTTGGCTAAGTTTAAGGAGAATTTGATCTATGGACCGCACAGAGGCGCTTACGGCGCTATTCCAGGATACACGGAAAATATCCGAACGTATTTGCGAACCCCTGAGCACAGAAGATTACGTCGTCCAACCCATAGTCGATGTCAGCCCCCCCAAGTGGCACCTTGGCCACACCACCTGGTTTTTTGAGGAATTCATCCTCAAAGAGTTTCTTTCCGGTTACCGACCCTATCATCCCGAATACGCCTATGTCTTCAACAGCTATTACGAAACGGTCGGAGCCCGAGTAATCCGATCCGACAGGGGAAATTTGTCGCGACCCGGAGTTCAGGAAGTCTACCGTTACCGCTCAGAAATCACAGATGCTGTATTGGATTGCATAGGACAGGTATCGGAAGATCAGAGGGCAGAGCTCCTCGATTTACTGGAGATCGGCATCCACCACGAAAAACAGCATCAGGAATTACTCTTGACAGACATCAAATATATCCTGGGTAATAATCCGCTGATGCCCCCCTACAATCCCGATTTCGATGAGAGCGGAACTCAATCGCCGCAGGAGGAGTGGATACCTGTAAACGAGGGAATGTACTCCATCGGGCATACGACTAACGACTTTTGCTACGACAACGAAAAGGGGGCTCACCGGGTATTCCTGCCCGCTTTCGAAATCAGCAATCGACTGGTTCGAAACGACGAGTTCCAGGAGTTTATGGAAGTCGGGGGCTATCGGGATCACAACTACTGGCATTCCGAAGCCTGGTCATGGATACAGGAAAATAACATTCAGGCACCCCTGTACTGGCATAGGATCGAAGGAGAATGGAAGCGGTATAGCCTTTCCGGTTTGAGCAATATCAAGCCGGAGGAAGCGGTCACCCATATTTCCTACTATGAGGCATTTGCCTATGCGCAATGGAAGGGCATGAGACTACCCACTGAATTCGAATGGGAGGCAAGCCAGGATAGGTTCTCCTGGGGCAGTCGCTGGGAATGGACCGAGAGTGCCTATCTCCCGTATCCGGGTTATGCACGCGAGGAAGGAGCCCTGGGGGAATACAATGGGAAATTCATGGTTAATCAGAAAGTACTCCGGGGAGCGTCTGTGGCCACCCCAATGCACCACAGCCGGCCCACCTACCGCAATTTTTTCCACCCACAGCTCCGGTGGCAGTTTACCGGCTTCCGATTGGCAAAAAATTCATAATCGTTTCGTTGAATCTCGTGAAACAGCATCCGGCATTCAATTCAAAACCCACTATAACTTAGTATGGAATTTACATCCGACTTCGAGCGAGAAGTTTTCGAAGGACTGAAGAAGTACCCGAAGAGCCTGCCCTCTAAATACATATACGACTCTGCAGGCGACCGCCTCTTCCAGCAGATTACCGAACTGCCCGAATACTATCTGACCCGATGTGAATGGGAGTTATTTCGCGAGCACAAGCAGCGTATAGCCTCTTTCCTGAATCGCGAAACCGAATGGGATATAGTGGAACTCGGTGCTGGAGACGGGAAAAAGACCCGTGTGCTGCTCGAGGCATTTCTTCAGGAGGGTATTCAAATCACCTACAGGCCTATCGACATCAGCTCAAATGCGCTCGAATTGGTAACACGTAAAATGAAGGATGCACTGCCCGAGCTTTCCATTATTCCGTTGAACGGAACCTATTTCGAGACACTGGAAGATATCGGTAGGCTTAAAGAACGAAGGAAACTGGTACTTTTCCTCGGCTCCAATATAGGCAACCTGCTCCATCCACAGGCTGTGGAATTCCTCACGGAATTGGGGAGAAAACTCAATCCCGGAGATCTACTGCTGATAGGCTTTGATCTGAAAAAAGACCCGAAAACCATACGCACGGCTTACTCGGACTCGACGGGTGTAACCGAGGCATTCAACAAGAACGTTCTGCTTCGGATCAACCGCGAGCTTGGCGGTAATTTCAATACCGACCACTTCAGGCACTGGGAAAGCTACGATCCCGAGACCGGCACCTGTAAGAGCTTCCTGATATCGACCCGGGATCAGACCGTTCGGATTGATAAACTGGAAACCGAATTCCGGTTCGACCCCTGGGAAACCATACATACCGAAATTTCCCAGAAATACGATCACGATGTAATCCGCTGGCTCTCAGATAAAGCAGGTCTGCAAATCATTAACTCGTTCCGGGACGGAAAGGAGTGGTATGCCAACTACCTCTTCGGTTTGCCAGAATGGTATGCCACCCAAACGAAAAACCGGGAAGAATCCTAAACTCCTCCCGGTTTCCCTGAGACCATACGGGCGCTTCTCCAAACAGGGCATCTGCCCGGAGATTCACCAACACGCCGCATACTATCGCTGCATGCGATGTTTGCGCACGGCCTCCTTCTGAATCATATTCATTTTAATCTGGCGAGCCAGAACCATTACCCGATGGCCAATCTCCCTGTTGAGCATGGCATAATCGATCTCATCTCCGTTCATACACTTATCGGACGGTCCGAGTTCGAAACGAAGCAGATTCATGGTCTTCAGGTCATCTCCCAGATACTTGGCTGCACAAGGCTTATCGACCAAGAGGACGATACCCCTGGCTTCATCCGGGGTAATATTCTTGGCAAATAGATTAAATCGAAGTCCGTTGTTATCGACCTCGAACATGGTTTCGGGATGTATTTTGTCCCTTTTTACTTTGATACCCCATTGATCAAAGGTCTTAAGGGCATCCATATCTACCCTGCCCACGTCGATACCGGCACTCCGTACTCGTATGCCCGTAATATTATACTGAAGAAGCGCGGTCTGCATCCAGACTTCTGCCATTTGGGAAAACACGGAATTATCGTAATCGATAAGGAGTACATCCAGTCCCTTTTCCCGATCGTACTCATCTGTAATGGCGAAGGCCACCCTGTTCAAAAGTCCCATTTCGCCAGGAGCGAGCAGCTGCTGCGACTCCGTTGCGAACTGGGCGATCTCATCATTCGACCAACTGGCTTTCTGGCCAAAGGTCATACAAACTGGGAATACTAACATTCCCATCAGTGTCAGTAGCATTACTTGTGTCTTCATAACAGCTCTCATTATTTGTTAACATTCTAAGGACGGCACCCTGCCATCTCTTCCGCATCCGAATCCCGTATGGAATCCGCTGCGTGGAACATCACTCAACCCGGCTGAACTCCTTGTAACTGAAAATATCTTCACAATACGCCCCAATAAATTCTCTTTCGCAGTAGTTGTCCAGATCGGGCTCTGACCGGTTGGTAAAGTCAGCCGGGGGTGATTTCAAGATTTACCACCGCTCCTCAGAAGATGGGTCGGAAATATCTTTTGTTAATTTTTTGTTAATTAAAAGTTACTTAATAATTATCTATTTGTAACCTATTTGGTAACATAAATTTTACATAAAGAATTTTAAGGCCTGTTAATAAATAGATAGCACTTTGAATATAATAGGCCAAAAACAGAAACTGGGAGCTACCCATTGGTATACCCCCAGTTTCCTTTACTGACTGAATTCTGCTTCATTCTTCTGCCCGCTATTCGATATCCTCAGCACTTAATCCTTTCGAATAACAGACTATGTTCCCACCGTCCTTTCCCGTCAGTATTTTGTTTTAATTGATGTAATCCATACTCTTCCGTTGCCGGCCTATCTTTCCGTTCTCCACCAACAGAACCTCGATACGTTCCACTAATCGGAACATCTTGACCCCTATATTTCCATTGATCACAGCGAACTCTGTTATACTCTGGTCCAGGCAATCTAGAGATGTCCCCAGAATAAAGGGTATCGAATTCACTACGGAGAGTTCCTTTTCGTGCAGGTGAGTCGCACAGTGCTGGTCGACATAAAGAACGAGATCGTTCATTTCGCCTGCCTCTATGCCCTTGGCAAATACATTCCAGGTTCCAGATCCATAATCCAGGGTTAGCATAGGCTTTGGATGAAGGGAGTCCATACTCACGATAAACCCCCACCTTTCAAAGGTTAGAAGGGCTTCTACATGAATAGTATCCGGCTGAAGCCCGGAACTGTGAACACGAATCTCCTCAATACCGAAGTGAAGCAGAGCTGCGTTCATCCAAACCTCCGCCATCTGAGAAATGGTCGAATTATCGTAATCCACGAACGAGATATCGACCCCGCCTTCCTGTCCATAGAGTCTGGCTACTTCATATGCAATTACCTCAATTACAGCAAGCTCATCCGTGCTTAAGGTGACCTCGGATTCCCTGGACAACTGTTCCAGTTGCTCGCTCATAAGCCCCATGTTCGTCTGGGCATTCATCGCATTCACCTGGAGCAGTAAAAACCCCAGTATAGCGAATGGGACTAGTTGTGGTTTCATAGTTAGGCATTTATAGATAAACCCAACACAGGTGATTAACCCGATCCGTAAGGTCGAAACAAACGACTCTTGCGTTCTGCGCTCGGCGCAGTAATGTACTAGTGGTTCCCAGTTAGCGACGGGAACATGTACCCGGTGCGCTTCGGTTGGTGGGCAGGCCAGTCTCAGAATGTAAAATCGTGGGTGATACCTGGATAATTGCGGGCCTGCAAGACTGAGGGATATGCCATCGTCTTCCTATTAAAGATACGAAGAAAGCGGGGTAGTGAAAAGGAAAATCGGCGTATTCAGCACTTCACCCTGCTCTTCTGTAACTCATTCATTGTATTCTGAACAAGGGTTTACCTGATCGAAGGGTCTGATTGGGTATACCCCGGATCCGCAAGGCACATCATAATGACTATGTCCGGATTCAGGTTAGCAGTACAGAGTTCTCCGTCTGAGCGAACTCATTCCATTGATAGGTGTCCGCCTCCGGTTCATTGACGAAGTTTTCGTCGATTAAATAACGGAACTCGTACTCGTTGTCCCTGGGAAATTCAAAGGTTCCCGTAAAGCATCCTTCCCGGTTCCTGCTGAGCTTACTGCCCTCCGGCCTCCAGTGGTTAAAATCCCCTACCACAGAAACCGCATGTGCCTGTTCCGCACACACCTCGAAGGTGACCCGGCATACCGGCCTCTTCCTTAAGTACTTCTTCTGAATCGCCATGATTGTCCTAAAATCCAGCACAAAAAAATCAAAGAAAATCCAGCCTGAAAACCTGCAGACTAACTTTTGGGAATATTTCAAGAGCTGGAGGGCAAAGGCGAAAAATTCTCAGTTATAGGCGGCATCCTTTCAAGCCCCCTCAGCCGACCCATGACTTCGAATCGCGGTTTTGAGCAGGTCAAATAACCTGTCGATATCCTCATAAGAATTGTAGAAATGCCAGCTGAGGCGAATGCCCTGGTCTCGCCACGAACACCAAATACCCGATCCCTGAAGTTCTGAGAACACAGACTGATTGGCCGGTAACCAATAGATCGAACCCTGCAGTCCCGGTTCTCGCAACAGCTCATTCCCAGGCAGCAGGTCTTCAAGACGCTCGCGGGTTCTTTGCTGAAGTCCCGTTAGATGGCTTTCAATAACATCCAGGCCAATATCCATAAGATACTCTATGGAAAAGGAAAGGCTTCCAAAACTTAAGGGATCGAGATGCCCCGGTTCCAGCGTCCGATTCAATGGGATCACCTCCCGTTCTCCAGACTTTGTCGCCGTGGAGTTATTGCCAATTACCGGTGGCCTAAGGCGGTTGAGTACACGGTCGCTAAAGGCGAAGAAGCCATTGCCATATCCACCCAAGAGCCATTTGTAGCCACTACATCCCAGCACATCAATGCCGGAAGCCTCGAAATCGAATGCCCCTGTGCCCAGAAACTGCGTGGCATCAGCGATGATCAATAGCTCCGGAAAGACACGCCTTAGTTTACTATACATATCGGAATCCAGTCGCCAGCCATTGATCCACTGCACCATGGACACGCAAAGCACATCGATGCTGTGCGCGCTTATGGATTCATGTATCCGATCTTCCATGGAACCCGTCCAGGCTAGTCTTACAACTTGAGCGGCCTGATCTTCAGCTGGCCAGTTCAGGGATGGATAGTCTTTATCCAGCACCAGCACCCGATAGGATTCCGAAGCCAGCCCTGCGGATATGGCATTCATTCCCCAGCTGAAATTGGGAATCAAAGAGATTTGGTTCGGTTGTGCACTCAGGAAGTTGGCAACCACCTGTCGGGTGTTTTCCAGGGCGGAACCCACATCGGCTAGTGCCATACCCTGGCCTTCCAGCATGGCCCGGTCGGTTTCCCTGCGCCAGTGCAAAAGAGGCCGGGAGAGTAAACCACTACTAGCCGTATTGGCGTAAATGCCCTGGTCCAGGAGCGGAAAGTCGGATCTTCTCAAACTCATGCCCGCAGGCGATTTTCGTATCTTTAGCAATCGTTATGAAGTGGAAATTTACAAAAACAAAAAGCTCCGACCCCCGTACAGCGGAGGAGCGCAAAATCGAACGCAATGCGCGGAAGCGGGTTCGGCAGAAGAAATGGCTGTACCAGCATGCTTTGGTTTTTCTGCCCGGCTCCCTGTTGCTGTTTGCCCTGAACATATTGGCCGGGGTGGGTGGTCCCATGCACTGGTATCAGGCGGCTATCGCCATGTGGGCCTTTCTTTTGGCACTGCACGCACTGCAGGTATTCGTTTTCTCCGGGTTTATGGGCAGCGAATGGGAACAGCGGCAACGGGAAGCACTCATCGAGAAACAGAAAAAACGTATAGCTGAGATTCAGAAGGAGATTGAAACCGAATTCCCCCTTTCCAAAGTCAATAAATCCGAAGCGCCCTGAGAAAACTGGTTATAATAGCAGCCGCTACGGAAAACAACGTACTGGGAGTAGCCCAGGATTTGCCCTGGCACCTTCCGGACGACTTCCGGCGGTTCAAGACTCTTACCACCGGTCACAAAATTATCATGGGCCGAAAGACATTGGAGACTTTTCCATCGGCCCTGCCCAAGAGAGAACACATTGTCATTACCGGTAATGACGGCTATGAACCTCCATTTCCGGTAACCCTGACCTCAAGCCTGGAGGAAGCCATATCCCGGGTTGGCGAGCACGAACTCGCGTTCATAACAGGGGGAGGAACCATTTACCGTCAGGCCATGGAGTTCGCTACCCACATCGAGTTAACCCGTATTCACACGGAACTCGATGGAGACACCTATTTCCCCACTATAGAAAACGATCGATGGAAACTCCTTTGGAATCAGTATCACCCGGCGGATGCAAGACACGCATATTCGTTTACTTTTGAGCACTATATCAGAAAGGATCTGCAAAAACACCCAGATAGTTCAGTGCCCTGGTTATCGTAGGGACAGGCCCGCTACTGAGGAAGATTCCGGGTACCGGCCTTTCTCCTGCTGGCACCAGAGCCTGCAATTCTTTTTTCATTAACCATTGCCGAATTTCATTCCCGTCCACAAGGCCGGGAATCCCAGGTACTTCCTCCTCACTCCTGCACAGCCCGTCTGCCCTTAGCAGTTCTTTTGTGCGCCGGGCTACCGCATCCGAAGAATCCAGTATGGTGATCTCATAGGGAAAGAGCTCACGTATGGCTTTCTCCAAAAACGGATAGTGCGTACATCCGAGTACGAGTATGTCTATTCGGGCCTTGCGAAAAGGCTCCATATACCTGTCCAGGAGACGGAGCAGATCCGGGTCGTCCCAGGGCTTGCGCTCCATGTGCTCTACAAGACCGGCACCGACAACGGTTACTACCTCGACTTCAGAGGCAAACCGGCGCGCCGTTTCCTGATACAAAGGACTGCTCAGGGTACCTGCCGTCGCAAGTACACCGATCTTACCCCTTAGACTCTGCCTTGCTGCCGGTTTGATCGCGGGTTCCACTCCCACAAAGGGCAGGTTAAATCGGCTTCTGAGATGATCTATGGCATTCGTGGTAGCCGTATTGCAAGCCACCACACATAGCTTTATATTCCAATCCAGGAGCATCTCCACTACCCGCTCCGATCGCTCGGCTATAAATTCGGGAGATTTATCCCCATACGGTGCGTAGGCCCCATCCGAGAAATAAGCGAAGGACTCATCGGGCAGGGCATTCCTAATCGCGGACCAAATGGTCAGACCGCCTATACCCGAATCCAATATGCCTACAGGTGTATTCACGTAAAAAAAACGCCCGGAGATCCAGGCGAATTTAATTTATGCTGTGATGAGAAGGGCTTAGAAACCCAGTTCCTTCTTCACCTCTGGCAGCAGGTCCTTACCCTTGGCAACGATCAGCCCGAGACCTGGGCTGGAGTCCATTACATATAGGAAACCCTGCTCGGCCGCAACCTTTTCGATGGCCGCCTTAGCTTTCTCTGATATCGGCTTGAAAAGTTCTGTTTGTTTCTTTTGCATTTCCTGCATCGCTGTTTGTTCGGCCTGAGAGATTTGGCGTTCGAAACCTGCCAACTCATCGACTCGGCGCTTGTTCTCATCAGCCGTCTTGCTGGCAGCCTCCTGCTGGTAGAGTGCGTATTTATTCTTGAGTTCGGTCATGGAACTCTCGATATCTGCCCGATAGACGTCCTGGAGTTTCTTTAATTCGGCCTGGGCGGCCTTCATTTCCGGCATATCGGCCAGCAGTTGCTGAACGTTGATGTGGGCGACTTTATCCTGAGCTTGCAGGCCGGTGAAGGACAGCAATCCCACACAAAGTGCCATAAATAATTTACCTAGCTGTTTCATTTTCTTAGTTAATTAAATTGTGGTGTTTATAGTTTATTATCGTTTGGCAACATGGGAACCGTATCCTTTGCGGCCTCGGGCAGACTATCCTTAGCTTCCCCTCTTCCTTTTAACTTCTCGCGTTGCCTCTTCTCCCGCTCTTCCAGGAGCTTCTTTCGTCTATCCTCATAGGCTTTCCGCCTTTCTTCCCTTAGGCGCAATTGCTCGGCCCTGTGTTCTTCCAACTGCTGCTGGCGCTCGTCGCGGATCTTGGATACGGCATCCTTGCGTTCCTTGAGTTGTTCGTTCTCCTCTTCGGGCGCTACTATGCCCTCCTCGCGCAGTTGCTCCATGCGTTCCAGTTCCTCCTGCTTGCGCTTTGAGGCACTAATCTTCTTGGTACGGCCAATTTCCCGCAGCACCACATCACTCAAATCATGCCTTTTATCGGCAAAAAGCATAACCACATCCGCCGATCGGTCGAAAATGAAATCGTACCTCCGGTTCTGTCCAATCTTTTGTACCTCAGCAAATACCATATCCTGTATGGGCTGCACCAGCAGTTTTTTCTGAAGAACCAAATCTCCCTGTGGCCCGAAGCGGTCCTGCTGGTACTTGATCATTTCGGATTCCAGCAGCTGTATTTCCTCTTCTCGCTCCGCGATCAGCTCGTTGGTCAGGAGCACTTTCTCTGCCCTGAGGTCCTTCTTCATCTCTTCGATCTTAGATCGCATTAGCTCGACCTCCTCCTTCCACTTGGCCGCCTTGATATTCAGCTGGTCGTTGGCCTGTCGGTATTCCTCCACATTTTCCAGTATGTATT
Source organism: uncultured Flavobacteriaceae bacterium (assembly GCA_964552195.1). Lineage (GTDB taxonomy): Bacteria > Bacteroidota > Bacteroidia > Flavobacteriales > Flavobacteriaceae > CAZKAP01. Next base: position 185,790 of record CAZKFM010000002.1, on the reverse strand, counting down.
CCACGTCGATGTATCCGACACGCACGCCGCGCTGCGCCAGGGCTGTTCCCGACCCTATGATCAGAGTGAGTGCCAGAAACATTAGCTTTCGCATCTTCATTGTTGATTTAATGGAAAAAACCATGCCAAAAATAAGAATCTCATCAGATTAACCCGGGGCATTCGCTCATTGGCCTAAAATTGCTGACCAATGATGAAGTGCGTCTGCCAACCGCTGATCTGCTGGGAGGCCGGATTGTTATCCCGATCGAATCCATAACCGAAATCAATCCCCAATAGTCCAAAGGCCGGCATAAAAATACGCAGGCCAAATCCGGCAGATCGTTTCAGGTCAAACGGATTAAACGTGCTAAAATTGCTGAATGAGTTACCCGCCTCCAGAAAAGTGAGCCCGTAAATCGAAGCCGTGGGCTTGAGGGTAAACGGATATCGGAGTTCCAGAGAGAATTTATTGTAAATCGTTCCCCCATCCTGCTCGAGCCTTCCCGTAATGGGATTCGTACTAAATGGAGTCAGGGAACTGTTCTCGTACCCCCGCAGCTGTATGATATCCCGTCCATCCAGAGTAAAGTTCCCCAGACCATCCCCGCCCACGAAGAAGCGCTCGAAGGGTACCGCCCCTATATCGTTGTTGTAGGCCCCCAGAAATCCGAACTCTCCATTGGTGCGCAGCACGAGCTTATCGACCAGTCGGGTGTACCAGTCACCCTGGAATTTGATCTTGTAAAATTCAAGGAGCTTAAAGCGCTCTTCCTCCAGCTGCTCTAGCCGGCGACTCAGCGAAGGAGCCGCGGGGTCAGTGGTACCGATTTCCAACAGTTCCTGTCCGATATCGTCGATCTCCTGACGTATGGCCTTGAAGTCCTTACCCGTGATCAGCGACCAGGGAGGCGTAAATTTCGCGGTGAAGGCGAAGTTAGAGCCCGTTAGCGGGAAAATCCGACTGGGCCCCTGGGAACTCCGGGACAGTCCAAAGGAATAGGTAAAGGAATTGGAACTTCCATTACCGAAGTTAAACAGCCCGTTGTTGAAGTTGTCAAAGTCGTAAAGCTGGAGACTCAAGGCATGCGATACGACAAAAAAGTCATCCGGCCAGGTCACCCGCTTGGAAATCCCGGTGCTGACACCGGTTATCGAGAATCCCCGGTCCCGGTCCACCTCGATGCGTCCGTTGCGGAAGGAGGACGAAAATTGCTGGGTCCTCTGAAAGCTTACGTTAAAACTCACCGGCTTCCTACCTCCAAGCCAGGGCTCGGTGAAGTTCAGGCTATAGACGCGAAATGTGCGGCTGGCCTGAAGTCGGAGTGCAAACCGCTGACCATCTCCCATGGGTACCGGATTGTAAGCCTCCTTATTGAAGATGTTCTGCATGGAGAAGTTGTTGAAGGAGAGCCCCAATGTGCCGATAAAGCCTCCGCCGCCGACTCCGCCCTGTAATTCCACCTGGCTGGAGCCTGCCTCAACGAGATTCCATTTGATATCGACCGTCCCGGCATTCGGGTCTGGATTCTCAATGTCGGGAGTGATCTGCTCGGCATCGAAGAATCCCAGCTGGCCGAGTTCCCGTATGGTCCTGACGATCTCTTCCTTGCTGTATTTACGCCCGGGCTTGGTTCGAATTTCGCGATAGATCACATGGTCGTTGGTCTTGTCGTTGCCCTGTACATACACGTGGTCCAGGAAGGTCTCCTTCCCTTCTATAATCCGAATCTCGAAGTCGATGGTGTCCTTGACCGCCGAGGTCTCTATGGGGCTGATGCGCGAAAAGAGGTAACCGTTGTTCTGATACAGATTGGTAATGTCCTGGGCGTCCGGCTTGGTATCGTCGGCTATGCGCTTCCGCAATAGCACCCCGTTGTACGGATCCCCTTTTTTGATTCCTAGGATCTGAGATAGGGCCCGGTCACTGTACACCGTATTCCCAACGAAGTCGATATCTCCGAAATAGTACCGATCCCCTTCCTGCAGCTCGATCTTCAGGGCGATGTTCTTTTCGTCCAGGCGAACAAAGGTGTCCGAAACGATTCGGGCATCGCGGTATCCCCGCTCCGCATAGGTATCGATGATGTTCTTCAGGTCTTCCTTATAGTCTTCTTCGATGTATTTGGAGGCCTTCCAGAACCGGTAGAACTTGCGTTTCTTGGTATTTTTAAGCCCTTTGCCACTGCGCAAAACCTTGTCCGAAAGTTTTTCGTTGCCCACGAACTCTATATCCTTAATCTTAACCTTGGGTCCGGGCTTTATGTTAACAACCATCTTGCGGGAATTGATCCCAACCGTATCCGGAGTAGTGGAAATCTGCACCCCGGCATTCAGATAACCCTTCTTGCGGTACTTATTAATGATATAATTCTTGGAATTGGCGATCAGACTCTCGGTGATCTTGCGTCCTTTCTTCAGGCCGGTCTCGTCAATGAGTTCCAGAATCTTCTTGTTCTTGATCCCGTAGAATGTAACTTCGGACAGCGTCGGTCGCTCCTGTATGTTCAGCTCCAGGAAAATGGTATCCTGTACCAAGCGGGTCTGATAAACGGATACATCCGTGAACAGGTCCAGGTCCCAGAGGCGCTTGATCACATCGCTGAGCTGTTCGCCGGGCACTTCGATCTCCTCCCCCACCCGGAGTTTGGAGAACGAAATCACCGTCTGTTCGTTATAGCTCTGGAGACCGGTAACGCTTATGCCACCGAGTATGTATTTCTTACTGTCTTCCGTGGATATCACCTGACCGCGGGCATCGGGTTGAAAGCAGAGAATCGCGGTCAATAAAAAAGGAAAGCTAAGGCGCCTTCCCAACCTGAGAACCCAACTGTTCACTCGTCTTTCCAAATCTACGCTCTCTGTTTTGATAATTCAAGATCGCTTCCACCAGATGGGACTCCCTGAAATCCGGCCAAAGCACATCCGTAAAATAGAGTTCTGCATAAGCCATCTGCCACAGTAAAAAGTTGCTGATTCGCTGCTCTCCGCTGGTTCGGATCACGAGGTCCACATCAGGCAGGTCGTGCGTGTAAAGATGGCTATTTATGTCTGACTCGCTAATACGGTCGGGCGAAATTAGGTTATTTTTAACTTTGGAACAAAGCTGTTTCACAGTATTCACAAGCTCTTCCCGGGATCCGTAACTCAATGCCAGGGTAAGTGTCAGGCCGGTATTTCCGGCTGTGTCTTCGATCACCTCCGTCAGATGCTGCCTGACGGCTTTAGGCAGGTTTTCCAGATTACCTATGGAGTTCAGCTTGATGTTGTTGTCCTTCAGCGTCCTGAGTTCTTTCTTAAGTGAAGCCACCAGCAGCTTCATCAGTGTCTCCACTTCCAGGGGTGGGCGTTTCCAGTTCTCGGTGGAAAACGCGTACAGGGTCAGGTACTCTATGCCCAGGCGGGAGCAGCTCTCTACGGTCTCGCGTACGGCCTTCACACCGTTTTCGTGTCCGAATACCCTCAGGCGACCGCGCTGTCTCGCCCAGCGGCCGTTTCCGTCCATAATAATAGCGATATGGCGGGGCCTGCCCTCCTTAGGTACTTTTGCCAGTAAGGGGGATAACTTATTCGTAGCAGACCTGGCAGGGTTTTCGTCCAAAGGTATAAGTTAAGGTTGCCCCGGTAAATACGTACCAGTCGTCGCTGAAGACATTGCCAAAAACCCGTTGGTTGATCTGCGATATCGTTAGCGATTCCAGGTCCTCGGGGTTGCTCGCATCCAGATTGTCCGTCAGTGTATACCGGGCTCCGACTTCGGCTGCTAAGATAAGAAATCGATTCAAACGAAACTTAACCCCTACCGTCATGGGGACCGCCAGTGCACCCTCGCGCAGATTCGTATCCAGTGGCCTGAGATCCGAAGTGGGATTAACGTAATAGTTGTAGTCGTATCGGAAATAGGTAAGACCTGTATAGATGTAGGGAGTAAAGGCCGGACCCAGTCGGTGCAGGTTGAATTCGAAGAAGTTGAATTCTATGCCCGCCGAGTACTCCGTGATTACATTGTTGCTTTTCTTGCCCCGGTTTACCCGACTGGCGTCTGAAGAGCGAAAATCGTCAAAGATCAGGTTACCGCGGGTAAAGCTGGCCCTCCAGGAATACCTCAGGCTTTTGTTCCACTTAAAGACCGCACCCCAGGCCAGGGCATTGGGATCCACGAAGTTGGTACGGCCGATATCGCCTATACCGTTGGTACCTCCAATAAAAGCTCCGATTTCATAGGTTTGCGCCCGGGCCGATACCACGATCAGCAAAAAGAAAAGCGTCAGTATTCTCATAGTTCAAGAATGCAGGAATGCGATCCTGACTTCATAAAGTGTTCCGTATAACTAACAGATATCGGCATAAAATATTGCACTGCCTATGACCTCAATTGCGCTGGTCTTCTCCCCAAAGGAGCTTGTTCCTCAGGGTGGTCAGGAAGTTTTCCTCAGGAAGCAGGAGCATTTTCAGCATAAAGTCTGCCTTCTGAATGGTAAATTCCCAGTCATTGGGCACGGTATAAATCCGTGAATCCAGGGATACCAGGTGGTGGTCCTCGCGCCCGCTTACCCTGACGCGAATGCGGGTGTCGTCCGGAACAACTAACGGTCGGGCACTCAGATTATGGGGAGCTATGGGCGTCAGCACCCACGCCCTGACTCCGGGTGATATTACCGGGCCTCCACAGGAGAGTGAGTAACCGGTCGATCCCGTAGGCGAGGAAATAATCAGGCCGTCGGCCCAGTAGGACGTAAGGAATTCGTCATTGAGGTGGGTCTCTATGGTGATCATGGAAGTCGTATCCTTCCGGCTCAGGGCGACCTCATTCAGGGCGAAATTCATGTCGGTAAACATCCCTGGGCTGTCCTTACACTCAATGCTGAGGAGCTGACGCTTCTCGATCCGGTAATTGCCATCTTTAAACTGCCGAACCAGATAGTCCACGGCTTCCTTGTGGACGGTGGACAAAAAACCCAGGCGCCCTGTATTGACGCCGACCAGAGGTATGTCGGCATTCTTCAGGTAAGTGGCCGCTCTGAGCATGGTACCATCACCACCGAAACTGACCATGAGATCGACGTCAGGATCGAGATCGCGGTAAGAAGAATAAACCCCTGTATTCGTTCCCCAATGTTGGGTGAGGTCCGAATAACAGGCGTCATTGACCAGCAACTGCCCGCCCTCCCAGGACCATCGGTCCATGAACAAGCGAACGAACGGCCAATCTTCTTCCTTAAAGACCTGCAGATAGAGGGCTGCCTTCATTCGCCGATGTTAAGGTATTTCCCAAGGTAATCGTTGCGCTTCTGGAGCTCACCCATATACTGGTCCGCCTCATTTCCGTACTCGATGGTATAGTTGTAGCGCCGAAACGTCTGCAGCACTTCGTTGAGGTTACCCGCACTTAATTTAAGCGTGATCTGTACCACATCGTTCTGCGAGTCCGAAATGAATGCCCCGAGAATACGGGAATTGCTGCCCTCTACGATCTGTGAAATTTCGCTGAATGAGTAGTCCTTAATACCCACTGCCACTACAATGACGCCTCCGGGTTCCGTAAAAAACGGGGTCTCGATAAAGCCACCAACTACCTCGTTCAGGTCGTAATATCCCATTACCCGTCCTTCATGGTCCACCACAGGAAGTATGTTGGAATCGTTTCGGCCGAATTGCTCCAGGACATCCAACCAGTTGGATTGGGGGGTAACAAAAAAGGGTTGAAGGGAGGAGACCACATCTGACAGTTGGCTCCGGTCTTCGAAACACTCGATGTCATTTTCGGCTATCATCCCCACAAAGCGATCCTGGTTCACCACGGCGATATGGGAAAACGTGTGGTCTTCGAAGAAAACGCGTATCAGTTCGATGTGCTGGTCCAACTCGAAGGTGGGCAGCGTTTGTATAAGTTGTAATTGCATAATGACGCAGGCTAACCTGGGTCGAAATTACGAATTCCCATACCCATAACGGCCGATCCGACTTTAATTTAAGAAACGCCTTAACAGACAAGGTACGGGCTGCCCGCAAGGTCTTGTGCCTGGGATCGACTATTTTTGCGGACTCAAAAGCGACACATGACACGATTAAGCGTGAACATCAATAAGTGGGCGACCCTTAGAAATGCCCGTGGCGGGAATCAACCGGATCTGATGCGGACGGCCAGGCGCATAGAGGAATTCGGAGGGCAGGGTATCACCATTCATCCCCGACCCGATGAACGGCATATCCGCTACGAGGATGCGAGGCAGCTCAAGGATATAGTTACAACGGAATTCAACATCGAAGGCAACCCCATTCCTAAATTCATAAGGCTCATTGAGGAGGTCAGACCGGATCAGGTGACCTTGGTTCCCGACGGCGAAGACGCCATTACTTCCGATCATGGCTGGGATACTGTCGGGCATAAGGTTTTCCTTTCGGAAACCATAGCCCATTTTAGATCGCTGGGAGTGAGGACTTCCATATTTGTGGATCCCGATGTTCGCATGGTAGAAGGAGCAGCAGAAGTAGGAACCGACCGGATCGAACTCTATACCGAGTCCTATGCCCGGCGGTACCCTTCTGATCCGGGCAAGGCCGTCGCTCCTTTTGCCGAGGCAGGCAAAAGGGCAGCAGAACTCGGTCTGGCACTCAATGCAGGCCATGACTTAAATCTGGAAAACATCGCCTTTTTCGCTTCGAACATACCCGGGCTATTGGAGGTTTCCATTGGGCATGCGCTGATCTGCGAGTCGATAGACCTGGGGCTGGAAAACGTCATTGCGATGTACCTGAACCGCCTGCAGTCATGAACCTCCTTCATTCTCAACGTCTCGGAAGTGGCAAGCCCTTACTCATCCTGCACGGTTTCCTGGGCATGTCGGATAACTGGAAGTCACTGGGTAACCGCTATGCTGAACAGGGCTTTGAAGTGCACCTGATCGACCAGCGCAATCACGGACGCAGTTTCCATTCCGTGGACTTTGACTACGACTGGCTGAGTCAGGATATTGAGGTTTATTGTCAGCAAAAAGGCCTGGGAAAGGTTGATGTACTCGGTCATTCCATGGGCGGAAAAACGGCCATGAATCTGGCCTGCAGGAATCCCAGCCTGTTAAGTCGTCTGATCGTGGCCGACATTGCTCCCAAGTACTACCCCCCGCATCATCAATACATAGTGGATGCCATGGATGCCCTCCCCCTGCAGTCGATTCAAACGCGGGAGGAAGCAGATCAATCCCTGGCGCGATACCTGCCGGAACGATCGATCAGGCAATTCCTGCTCAAGAATCTGTACTGGGAAAAACCCGGAAAACTGGGGTGGCGCTGCAACCTCCCGATCCTCAAAGAAAGACTGGAAGAAATTGGAGAACCCCTGCAGGAGCGGGCCGTTTTCGGAGGACCTGCGCTCTTTATCCGGGGAGATCGCTCCGAATACGTTGTCGATGCCGACTGGAAACAAATCCGGCGTCACTTTCCCGAAGCCTCGGATGCCCTGGTGCAGAATGCGGGCCATTGGCTACATGCCGAAAATCCGGTTTCTTTCTTCGAACAGACTACTGCCTTCCTGCAATTGTAAGTGGAATCTTTACAGCCGGTAAATCGACAGAAAAGCTTGCGTTTTGCTAACTTTTTTATAATATTCCGGTAATTTTTTTGTTAGATTTGGAAATTCCGCAGGCTTGAGGCTATTCCTCTCATTTCCTGCTTACTAACTTAAAACTAATTTACTATGAAAAGAATATGGCTTTTAGCGGGCCTAATCCCCCTAATGCTGATCTCCTGTCAGGAGGACGACCTGTTTATCAATGTAGCACCGGAAGAACCGGTTGACAATTTCCAGGCCAGTGCCGGCTCTGCAAATTTCAGCACCTATGTGGCCCTGGGCAATTCCATAACCGCTGGGTTTTCCGACAACGCCCTGTTTATAGACGGCCAAGAGACCTCCTATGCCAACTTCCTGGGCAATGCCTTTGGCGAAGCTGGTGGGGGCGATTTCAGCACTCCCCTGATGGCGGACAATCTCGGAGGCCTTACCTTGGGCGGACAGGTTATCGCAGGCAATCGCCTTATCTTGTCATTCACCACCGGAAGTCCAACACCCGTAGCCGTTCCGGGCAACCCTGCTACAGAAGTAACCAATAAGCTTACCGGAGGCGTCAACAACATGGGCGTTCCCGGAGCCAAGAGTTACCATATAGCCGCACCGGGATATGGTTCGGTTGCCGGGGTAGCTCAGGGCCTGGCGAATCCTTATTTTGCCAGATTCTCCAGCTCGGAAACCGCCACCATACTGGAAGATGCATTGGCCCAATCCCCCACCTTCTTTACGATCTGGCTGGGCAATAACGACGTACTGGGCTATGCGGCATCCGGAGGTGCAGGCGTAAACCAGGCCGGAAACCTGGACCCCAGCACATACGGAGGAAACGATATCAGCGATCCTAACGTCGTCGGCGGAGCCCTTACGGCTGCGATCACGGCTATGAAGGCACAGGGAGCTCAGGGAGTAATCGCCAATATTCCAGGCATACTGGATGTACCCTACTTCACGACGGTGCCCTTTAATCCGGTTCCCCTGGACGAGGCGACCGCTCAGGTGGTTAACGGAGCCTACGCCGCTTACAACGGAGGGCTGCAGCAGGCCCTGGCGGCCAACCTGATCGATCAGGCCGAATTCGACCGACGGGTCATCAGCTTTCAGGCAGGACCCGGAAACGCTCCCGTGATCCTGGACGAGGACCTGACCGACCTCACTTTCATCAATCCGGCCCTGATCAATATGCGACAGGCAACCGCAGAAGACAAGATCGTGTTGCCTGCATCGTCCTTCATCGGAACGCTGGCCAACCCGAATGATCCTACCTCAGTCAATGGTGTGGGTGTACCCCTGGCCGACAATTGGGTGCTCACCCCAGAGGAGCAAACCGAAGTCGAGAACGCCCGGTTGGCTATGAACCAAGTGATAGCTGCCGTGGCTGCTAACACGGACACTCCGCTAGTCGATATCGACGCCCTCTACCAAAGCCTGCTGACCACCGGTGTGCTGCTCGATGATGGCAGCCTGCTGAATAACGATTTCGGCACTGGTGGTGCTTTCTCCCTGGATGGGATACATCCTACCCCGCGTGCCCACGCCGTGGTGGCCAACGAATTCATCAGTGTTATCGAAGATAATTTCGGTGCGGAGCTCAGGGAACTCAACCCGCTTTCCTATACCGGACTGTACATACAGTAGAAGAGCTATCTGCGTCCGGGCTTTAATAGCCGGGCCGAATCCATTAATTTTAAGGGTCCTTTAGCGGGGCCCTTATTTTTTTGCCATGAAGACACTTTTAAGAATACTCTTGACCGCACTGGCCGTCGTCGTGCTGGCTTACCTGCTTCCCGGCGTAGAGGTAGACAACTACCTGATCGCCATACTAGTAGCTGTGGTTCTGGGCGTTTTGAATTTCCTGGTCAAACCCCTGATCATCATCTTAACCCTTCCGGTCACGATCATAACCCTGGGATTGTTCCTGCTGATTATCAACGCTCTGATCATACAACTAGCCGACTTCCTGGTAGGCGGCTTTGATGTAGAGAACATATGGTGGGCCCTGCTTTTCAGCCTGCTGCTTTCCCTTCTGCAATCCTTCCTGTTCCGCATGCTCAAGGAAGACGAGGTAGCGGAAACCTCAGTCGGAGAATAAAGGGCGATGCGGGCATGCCCGGGCACCCGGTTCTACGACAGTAGGGTGCCGTTTGCGGCTATACCTAAGGGGGCTATGTCCGGTTGACAAAAAAGTGGTAATTTTGCCCTCATTTTTCTTAGTAACCCGAATCTATGGAAATACACAAGGAACAGATCGATTCGCTGAACGCACTGGTGCGTATCGACATCGTTAAGAACGATTACCAGGAAAAGGTCGATACCATACTCAAGGATTACCGCAAGTCGGCAAATATTCCCGGGTTTCGGAAAGGACAGGTCCCTCTGGGACTCATCCGCAAGCAATACGGAAAAGCCGTTACGGTAGAGGAAGTAAACAAACTCATTCAGAATAATCTGTTCACCTTTCTGGACAAGGAAGGCATCAAATTCCTGGGGTACCCCATACCCCGACAGGACAACCATGTGAATTGGGAAGAGGATAATCTGTCGTTCGAATTCGAGCTGGGCCTGGCCCCGGACTTTGAGGTAGACCTGAATTTCCGCAAGCCTCTGGTCCAGTATCAGATCAAGCTGGATGACAAAACCGTGGACGAGCGTATTGAGAACATCCTGTTGCAATTCGGAGAAGCGAAGGATAAGGAAGAGGTCGGTGAATCGGATGAAATTCACGGAGTGGTATTCGCTGAGGACATTCAGATAGAAAAGGAGAGCAGTGCCCTTCGCATGCAGACCCTGGACAGCAAGAAAGCCATACAGGCACTGAAGGGTGCCAAAAAGGAGGATACCGTAAAGCTGAAGACCAAGGGGCTCTTCAAAGAGAAGTACCAGCTGGCATCGTTCCTCGGACTGGGGGCCGACCAGGTGGAAAAACTGAATACCGAAATTTCGTTCACCATAAACGAGATCAAGGAACGCATTCCGGCTGAGGCCAATCAGGAGCTATTTGATCGCCTGTTCGGGGAAGGCAATGTAAAGAGCGAGGAGGAATTCAGGGAAAAGATTCGCGAGGATATCGAAAACACGTATACTCAGCAGTCCGATCAGAAGCTCCTGGGCGACATTACCGACAAGCTGATGGACAGCATTGATTTCGATCTTCCTTCGGAATTCCTGGTCAAATGGATACAGAATTCGGCCAAAGAGCCCATGAGCGAGGAACAAGCCCGAGAGGATTACCAAAAATCGGAAAAAGGGATTCGATACGACCTGATCGAATCCCGCATCGTTCAGGACCACGGGCTCGAGGTTAGCGCCGAAGAACTTGAAAACCACGCGATGGGCTACCTGCAGCAACAAATGGCTCAGTCGGGTTATGCAGCTATGGGAATGAATGAGGATTTCTTGAAGAATTACGCCAAACAAATGCTGGAGAACCGGGAAAATGCCCAGCAGTTCAATCGGGAAATTCTGAGCAAGAAGCTGCTTAAGCTCTTCAAGGAGAAGTCCAACCTCAAGAAAAAGCAGGTCTCCTATGACAACTTCATCAAGGAAGTCTACGCCAGTAAGAAGTAAATAAATAAGTATATTTACCGTTGGGAAAGTACGGCTTTAGCCGTTTTTCCGTTGTAAGTTCCGGGCCGCCGAAGCGACCCTATGTGCATTCAAAAACAGGATCTCCCTATATGAACCCCGCTAAAGAATTCAAGGACTTCGCCATAAAGGATCAGGGCATCAGCAGCACCTACTACGACCAGATCATCAGTAGTATGTACCCCATGGCCATGACACCTAATATCATTGAGGAACGACAGATGAACATCGCTGTATTTGATGTCTTCTCGCGCCTGATGATGGACCGTATCATCTTCCTGGGGACGGGGATCAGCGATCAGGTAGCCAATATCGTTCAGGCCCAGCTGCTCTTTCTGGAGAGCACGGATTCCGGCAAGGACATACAGATTTATATCAACTCACCCGGAGGTAGTGTATACGCCGGTTTAGGTATCTATGATACCATGCAGTTCATACGTCCCGACGTCGCCACCATTTGTACGGGCATAGCGGCATCCATGGCCGCAGTGCTGCTTTGCGCCGGTGCCCCCAACAAGAGAAGCGGGCTTACCCATTCCAGAGTGATGATCCACCAGCCGCTATCCGGTGTACAAGGGCAGGCCAGCGATATTGAAATCGCGGCCAAAGAGGTGCTCAAACTCAAGGAAGAGCTCTATCGCATCATTGCCAAGCATTCCGGAAAGACTTACGACAAAGTATACGAAGACAGTGACCGTGACTATTGGATGAAGTCGGACGAAGCAAGGAAATACGGCATGATAGACGAAATCCTGGCACGTAACCAGGAGGCGAGCTAACAGCTGCTAAGCACCCTCTCCTGCATTAGAAGGATTAATCCCTGTACCTATGCCAAAAGAAAATCTGGAGTGTTCTTTTTGTGGTCGTAAAAAACCGGAAACCAACCTGCTTATAGCGGGCCTGGATGCCCATATTTGCGATCGCTGCATCGAACAAGCGTACAGCATAGTTTCCGAGGAAAGCCGGCAGAGCAAAAACCAGGATATCAATGCCGACCTGGTCCTTAGGAAACCTCTGGAAATCAAAGAATTTCTGGACGAATTCGTTATCGGTCAGGAACAGACCAAAAAAGTACTCTCCGTTGCGGTCTATAACCATTACAAGCGGCTACTGCAACCCAGTTCTAAGGACGACCACGTCGAAATCCAGAAGAGTAACATCATCATGGTGGGCCAGACAGGAACGGGAAAGACCCTGATGGCCAAGACCATTGCCCGTATGCTGAATGTACCCCTGGCCATAGTGGATGCCACGGTGCTCACTGAGGCCGGTTATGTAGGAGAAGACGTGGAAAGCATACTTACCCGCTTGCTTCAGGCTGCAGATTACAATTTGGAGAAGGCCGAACGGGGGATCGTTTTCATCGATGAGATCGACAAGATCGCCCGAAAAAGTGATAACCCCTCAATCACCCGTGATGTGTCCGGTGAAGGTGTGCAGCAAGGACTACTCAAGCTTCTGGAAGGTACGGTGGTAAACGTCCCACCCAAGGGTGGACGAAAGCACCCGGACCAGAAATTCATAGAGGTCAATACCGAACACATTCTCTTTATTGCTGGTGGCGCCTTTGATGGTATTGAACGAATTATCACCAAAAGACTCAACCTGCAAGCCGTGGGCTATAGTGCGTCCAAGGCCGAAGACGGACTGGACCACGAGAATGTACTCAGGTATCTGATTCCCAAAGACCTTAAGGAATTTGGCCTCATACCTGAGATCATCGGAAGATTGCCTGTGCTCACCTATATGAATCCTCTCGATCGCAACGCACTGAGGGCGATTCTAACTGAACCCAAAAACGCCATCATCAAGCAGTATGAAAAGCTGTTTGCCATGGATGGGATCGACTTCCAGATTGATGAAGAAGCCCTGGAGTACATCGTCAATAAAGCCTTGGAGTATCAATTAGGCGCCCGGGGTCTTCGCGCCCTTTGTGAAGCCGTTTTTACCGATGCGATGTTCATGCTCCCAAGTAGCGACGAAAAAGAGTTTCATGTTACTCAGGCCTATGCTCAGGAGAAACTGGGACAGGAGACCATCAAAAAGCTCAAGGCCGTCTCCTAGAGATTTCCGGCCAACTTTTTATTGAGTTCGAGTAATTCGTCCATATATTCACGATCGTTCGACAGCCTGGGTATCTTATGTTGTCCCCCCAGCTTGTTCTTGGACTTGAGCCACTGATAGAACAAACCATCACAGGCCATATGAACCGTAGGCCTTCTGAGTGTTATGTTGTTGTATCTCTTGGCTTCGTAATCGGAGTTGAGCTTTTTTAGACTTTCGTCCAGCACATCGGTAAACCGTTCTAGGTCTTCGGGTTTACGTCGAAATTCAATCATCCATTCGTGAGCGCCCTTCTCCCTGCCCGACATAAAAATAGGCGCCGCCGTATAGTCACTGATATCCGCGTTAGTCTTCTGGCAGGCATCCGATAAGGCCGCCTCCGCATTCTCAATGATCAACTCTTCACCGAAGGCATTGATATGGTGCTTGGTACGGCCGCTGATCCTGATTCGATATGGATTGAGTGAGGTGAAACGTACCGTATCGCCGATGTTATACCGCCACAGTCCTGCATTGGTCGTGATTACCATGGCGTAATTGACGCCGGTTTCCACTTCCCAGAGGGGTATTACTCGGGGCTCTGCAGACTCGTATTCCGTCATCGGTATGAACTCGTAAAAGATCCCGTAATCGAGCATCAAGAGCAGGTCGCTGGCGTGATTGCGATCCTGTATGCCAAAGAAGCCTTCGGAAGCATTATAAATCTCGTAATATTGAAAGGAGTCCAGGGGTAACAGGCTGCGGTACTGATCGCGATAAGGCGCAAAACTGACCCCACCATGAAAATATACCTCGAGATTGTCCCAAACCTCGAACAGGTGTTCTTTTCCGGTCTTATCGAGCACGGCATTCAGCAGAACCAGCATCCAGGAGGGCACACCGGCCATGCTGGTCACATTCTCCTGTATGGTCTCTTCTATGATGGCCTCCAGTTTGGATTCCCATTCGGCCATAAGGGAAACCTTGGAACTCGGGGTACTGCTGAATTCGGCCCAGAGGGGCATATTGTCGATGAGTATGGCGGAGAGATCACCGAAGAAAGTTCCGTTGTCCTGATACAATTCCCGACTACCACCCAACCTCAGGCTTTTCCCGGTGAACAATTGGGAATTCTCGTTGTTGTTGAGATATAGGCACAACAAATCCTTGCCGGATTTGTAGTGACAGTCTTCCAATGCCTCGGAACTCACGGGTATGAACTTGCTCTTGGCATTCGTAGTGCCGCTGCTCTTGGCAAACCAGCGAATCTGCGTAGGCCAGAAGATATTCTGTTCCCCTCGACGGGTACGTTCGATTTGCTGGAATATATCCTCGTAGCGAACCACGGGTACACGCTCTGCGAATGCCTCGTAACTGCTTATGGTATTGAATCCGTACTTCTTGCCCACCTCGGTAGCTGCCGCAAACTGAAGCAGCCTCTGAAGAACCTCCTGTTGAACATCGTGGGGGTATTTCAGAAAGAGCTCGATCTGATGATACCGTTTCTTCAACAGCCAGGAGGCAATGGAATTGAAAAGAGGAATCGGCATTCTTGGTATCTTTAGATCGTCCGTGCTAAAATAGGCTTTAACACTTTCATTTCAAACACCAGTATTTATGCTTTACGAGGGGGTAATCCGCAAAATGCGGACAGAAGACGGCAAGCCCGTACAATACTTGTGGGAATTGGGTTCGGATTTCCTACAAATGAATCAGGCTCAAGGAAAAAAACTGGAAATCAAACACTTAAAAAATCAGTGCTTAAACTGTACGCAGGACCGACCTATCTTCCGTATGGGCTACTGTCAGAGTTGTTTCTTCGAGGTACCCCAAGCCGGAGAATGGCTCATCAAACCAGAACTGAGTACGGCCCATCTCGATCAGGCCGACCGCGACCTGGATTACGAAAAACAGATTCAATTGCAACCCCATATCGTATATCTGGCTGATACGGGTGGCGTAAAGGTGGGGGTTACCCGCAAGACGCAGGTCCCGACACGCTGGTTCGACCAGGGAGCTTCCAGGGCGCTGCCTGTTTTGGAGACTCCGAACCGCTATCTGGCCGGGGTGGCCGAAGTGGCCCTTAAGGAGCGTGTATCCGACAAGACGGTCCCCACGCGCATGCTCACCGATGTACATTCGGAAGCATCCCTGGAAGAGTGCTGGCAAGACTTAAAATCCCTGCTGCCTGACGAAGTTCAGCCTTTTGAAATTGAAAATCCCAAGGCCTGGGATATCACCTTCCCCGTACTCGAATACCCACCCAAAGTCAAGAGCTTTCGCCTGGACAGCCAACCCGAATTCACAGGCACACTCATAGGGATCAGGGGTCAATACCTCCTTTTCGATAATCAGCTGGCTCTCAATTTAAGGGGGCACGAGGGCTATTACATCGGGCTGAACATTTTCTGATGTCTAGGGTTGTTGAGTGGTGTCTTTCTTTTTGCCGGACAGCAATTTTCCCAGGGCACTACTCACTTTAGTGCGGGTACTGTCCTTCTGAGCAGAATCCGCAGTCTTTTTCCCGCCACCGAGGAGACCTTCCAGCAGATCTCCTGCACGAGTGGCACCCCGGTTCAGCATGCGTTCCTTCTGTCGTTCAATGAGGCGCTTGGTCAGATTTTCGACTACAAAAGTCAGATCCGACTTAAGTCGGGGTGAAGAGATACTGCCGCCTAGCTCGGCCCGTACCGGAATTTTCATGTCAAGGAGCCCGGGATCGTCCAATTGAATGATCAGGTTGGTGACACTTTGCCCCAGGTACTTTGAGGGTATTTCGAAATCCAACTGGTAGTCTAGCGATCGGTCGAAACCATGGCCGCCCGAAACGGTAAGAGGTATATCCCGCAACATCACCTTAAAGGGTTTAACCCGGACACGACCGTCCTCGAATTGAAGGGAGACCCGAGTGCCGTCCAGCTTCCAGTCGTCGAAGGAGATCTGATCGAATTCACGGTCCAGGGCAAGCAATAAAGGTGTACCCCTCGAATCCAGGGTCGTATTCGACAGGGAGGATTGCGCCTGACCCAAAACGGAACCCAGCTCCAGGGTAAGATTGTCCTTGAGCAGTCCGGAGAAATTCATGCTGCTGGAGACCGAACCCTGCATGGCTCCTCCAATGGGGGAAAGGGCTTGAAAAAGATTCAAGGTGGTAAAGGCTTCCCCAATATTCAGCGCATTGGCATCCAGCTTCATATCAAAAGACGGTACCTCACCTGCCGTGGAAACCTGACCCGTCAAGGCGATGTTGCCCCCGAACAGTTCTCCCTTGAGGTTGCTCAGGACTGCAGTCTGATCCTTTACCCTGAGTTCCCCGCTTACCTTCCTGATGGTCATGTTGTCGTATAGCACCTGGTCGGCACGTGCACTAATCTTGCAGTCTAAGAAAGAGGGTATGCGTATTTTCTCGACCGTGTATTCCTGTTGTTTCTCCCTGGGCTTATCGCTCTCCACCGTTACCTCCTCGTCAACGATAAAATCGTTAACCACAAATTGCCGGGACTGCAGGTCGAAATTTCCCGAGATATCCTCCTTGTTGAAGAGAAAGCCCAGCAGGTTATCAATAGTTCCATTGGCCTTGATATCCGACTTCCCTATGCGGGCATCGAAGGCAGACAGGTCCACGCGATTGGGACTGAAATTAACCGCTGCAGCATCAATCTCCACCGGATTGCGCAACTCATCAGAGTTGTATAGAAACTCCTTCAGCCGCAGCATTCCCTTGGTCTGGGTCCGCGCGTAGTCCTTTTCCTCCACCGCTTCCATGTCGAACTCAGTGGACACATCCACATCCAATTTACCCCTGAGGTCGTAATCAGAAGGCATGGGATAGGCCCTGGCAATATTTGACAGATTGATCTTCCCCTTGATTTCGGCCTTTACTCGAGTATTTCCGGTGAGTTGTTCGATCAGGGCAGTACTGCGGAAGGCATCTCCGTCCAGGTCAAAGGACAGGTTCCGGAGGTCGACATAGGAATCCTCCACGATCCCTGTGGTATTGTAAAAGCGCGCATCGATGTTGACATTTTTCACCGATTTTTCCAGTTCCGGATAGCGAAAGCCGGCTTCCTCGGCTAGTATTTTGATGTCAAATGTCGGAATGCGGTCATCCGTGACCAGCCCTTTCAGGCTGCCATTAACGGCAAAATTCCCCTGCGTCTCCACCTTGCCTAGGTCTCTGGCATAGCGTTCAGGTATCACAGCCAGGAAATTATTGAAGTCCGATGAGGGAGTTTTGAATTTGAGATCGATTTCCTGGCCTTCCTCCAGCATCTGCACATAGCCGTCGAATACCAGAGGGAGGTTGTTCACCAAAGCCTGGTTTTTTAGAAAGACGTATTTGCTTTCCCCCAGGTCAATCCCGAAACCAGCACTAAGGGCTATGCGGTTGTCCTTGAGGTAGGTAATGCTATCGTACTCGAAACTCACGTTGGCCTCGGTTTCGGTCTGCAGTTCAGAAGTCTCCAGCGACAGGTCCCCGAATCCGTAATGCATCATATCTCTGATCTCCAGGTGTATGCGGCTCTTTTCATCGTCGTACACCACCGTTCCGTTGGTGATCTCGTATCGCTTCAGGTCGAAACGTATCCCTCCCTTACTCTCCTCGCCTCCGGCGCCTGCCTGGTCCGCACCTCCGGGTCTCTCCAGATCGTAATTCGCCCTGCCCAGTAGGTCCACCCGTATCCTTAGCGAAGGTTCCTCCAAATCCAGTCTCTGGACCGCTATGGGCTTATTCCTGCCGTTGAACAGTTCCCCCAGGGACATCTCCAGCGAGAGTTCCTGTGCCGAAAACAGAGTATCCCCCTGAAAAGGAAACTTGTTAATCAACACCGGCTCAGATATAGTCACATAGGCGTTGGGAAAACCTTTGTACAAACTGAGATCAACCCGGTCGAAATCCAGGGTGGCATGGATCTGACGATTGACCTGTTCCTTGAGTACTTCGCCCAGTTTATCCTCGAAGAACCAAGGAATGATCACCGTTGTCACGAGCACCACGATAAGTATCAGGAGGAGTAGTCTCCTTAGAAACTTCAACATAAAGAGGTGAATGTTTACCGAAAATTACACAACTGCCTCATTCCAGGCGAATCTCCTCCCCTATTTTTAAGTTAAATGTTCGGCGTATGGCGTACACCGCCAGGTATAGCAAGGGGGTGTCCAGAGCGGCTATCATCACCTTGAAAATAAAGCCGGCCATTACCAGTCCAAGGAACCGTTCCCATTCGATCTCGCCGAAGATACACAGCAGCAGGACCACAGTCGAAGTATCGATAAACTGAGAGGAAAATGTAGAGAAGTTGTTGCGCACCCAAAGCATACGTCCGTGGGTGATGCGCTTCCAGAAGTGGTAGAGCTGTATATCCACAAACTGGGCGAGTAAGTACGCGAGCATGGAGGCAAATACGGCTATACCGGTGCTTCCAAAGACTTCTTTGAAGGTTGCATTATCGATGGGGGACCAGGAAGTTGCATCGGCCGCCTGGGCTGTAAATACGATCAGCAGGGAGAAGGCCGAGGCGAATATTCCGCTTACCACAACCTGATTGGCCTTCTTTTTTCCAAATATCTCCGAAATCAAATCGGTAATCAGGAAGGTAATGGGATACGGCAATATGCCCACCGAAAGCTCGAATAGTGGTGCCCCAAATATCGTGACCTCACCGAAGGGCTCCCAACTAAAGAACTTCTTGAAGATCAAGTTGGAAACCACCAAAGAAGTCAGAAAAAGGGCGCTCAGATAGATATAGAGCGACAGTGCCTTCCGCCTCAGGCGCGGGGATAACGACATACTACTCGATGGTCAGATGATAGGGCATCCTTACCTGTATGCCCTCAATTTTCTGCATATCCCGGCTTAGCCTGTACACCTCATAGAGTTCCGGGCTCACCTGCGATTCCAGTACCTTTTCACCTATACGCGTCTCCGCACTGCTGAGTTCTTCCAGCAGTTTCTCCAGTCCGGTCTTGAAACGGGGATAGCGAACTATCTGGTAATCTTCAATTTCTGCAGCTTTGGCCGCAGCTGCTATGGCATCGTCCAGGGAGCCTATTTCGTCAACCAGGTTGAGCTTTTTGGCCGTACTTCCGCTCCATACACGTCCCCGGCCGATTTTATCGACCTCGGTCTTACTCATGTTCCTGCCATCGGCCACACGGGTAATGAAGGTGTCGTAGATCTTCTCAATGTCTTCGTATAGCTGATTGCGGAACGCATCCGACATGGGGTCAAAGACGGAATAGGTCACAGACTGGCTGTGGGTCCCTACCTGCTCGGCATTAATCCCGATATCATCAGCCAGCTCGGTCATGTTGGGTACTACACCGAACACCCCTATGGAACCGGTCACGGTGTTGTTCTCGGCAAATATCTTGTCCGCACCGGCAGCGATGTAATAGCCGCCCGAAGCAGCCACATCGCCGAAGGAAGCGTAAACGGGCTTCTTCTCCTTGGCGCGTTCCAGCTCCCTCCAGATCAAATCAGAAGTAAGCGCGCTACCTCCTGGAGAATTCACCCGGAGTACAATGGCTTTCACCTTATCGTCGCTCACCGCCTTGCGAATGGCTCTCGTCATGGATACTTGTCCAACGGTACTCTCATCTCCCTCACCGTAGAAAATCTCGCCCTGGGCATGAATAACGGCTATTCGGTTCTTTGAGGAATTCTTCTTGCGTGAAGCGACCTGCATATAATCCTCCAGGGAGATCGAACGAATCTTGGCACCTTCGTCACGGCCCATGCGCTTATTGGTCAGGGCGTCGCGCTCGTCGGGATAGACAACCGCGTCCACCAGTTGGTACTTCAGGGCGTTCTCCGGCATTCGGCCAGCCACCCGATCCGCAATCTCGTTGAGATCGTTCATCGAAATACCCCTGGATTCTGCGATCTGACCCCCAATATGCGCCCAGAGGGAAAGGAGTAGCTCACTGATCTGTTCGCGGTTCTCAGCACTCATTTGACTGTTGAGAAAAGGCTCCACAGCGCTTTTATACTCACCGTGACGAATGACTTCCATCTTCACCCCGGTTTTCTCCTGCAGTTCCTTCAGGTAAAGGACCTCACTGCCCAAACCTTTCAATTCGAGCGAACCCACCGGACTGATGAATACCGAATCCGCCGCACTGGCTATGTAGTAGTCCTTCTGAGTGTAAATATCGCTATAGGCATACACGAACTTACCGGACTCTCTGAAATCCTCTAAGGCACTGCGGATGGCGTCCGCCTGGGTCCATCCTCCGAAAAAGAAGCTCGAATTCATTCGGATGCCCAGAATTTTTTCGTCCCCCTTCGCGGTTTCGATGGCATGCAAAATATCGACGAAATCGACGGAGGGCGATCCGAAGCTACTGAAGGGATCGTTCTTATCCCCGGGTGCATAGTCGACGACTACGCCTTCATAGGTCAGGTCGAGTACCGAATTGCTCCGTACCTTTGGGGCATCTTCCGTGCTGCCCACAGCCGCCATAAAAACGAAGAACATAAAGAAAAAAATCCCGAGGGCCACCAGAGTCCCCAGTATAGAAGCGAGTAAGTTTCTCAAGAAATTCATACCAAAATTTATTAAAAACCAAATATAACCAAAGGTGACCGATTTGAACTCCTCAAACCCGCCCACCTGCTGCTATCTGTCGATAGGGAGCAACCTCGATAATCGCTATGCCCTGATTCAGAAAGCGGTCTTTTCATTAGACGCAATCTCCACGGCTAACGTTACATGTTCTTCCCTTTATTCGAACGGCGCCCAGGGCTTTGAGGGTCCGGATTTTTTGAATGCCGTAGTTCGTGTCGAAACCGCAATGGACCTGACTGAATTCTGGGAGGGCCTCAGGTCTGTAGAAAGGTCATTGGGGAAACAGAAAAGGATGGGTTCTGGTTATGCATCCCGTCCTATAGACATAGACATCGTTTACTTCGGTGAAGAGATTATTTCTGATGGATCGCTGAGTATTCCCCATCCCCGCTATACAGAAAGGCGATTCGTGCTGGCGCCTCTGTTCGAAATCGATCCCTTGCTCACGGACCCACAGACGGGAAAAACCGTGGAAGAACTCCTGAAGAAGACCCCCGACCGCAGCATCATTAAACGTGTTTCCCGGCCACTATACGCTTCTCCTGCAGAGCTGCTTCGCAGCCTGAACGGAATATGCATAGAAGGAAATATAGGTGTGGGCAAGACGACCCTGGCCGAGAAATTATCCGAGATTCTTGGGGTTCCGCTGATCCTCGAGCGTTTTGGTAAGAACCCCTTCCTTCCCTCCTACTACCAGGACCCCGAACGTTTCGCCTTTCCGGTGGAAATGTTCTTCCTGTACGACCGGGTGCAACACTGGAAAGAAATAGGTCGTGAAGTGGGGCCGGTCTATGTGTCGGATTACCATCCGCAAAAGAGCCAGGTATTCGCGCGCAATAGCCTCGCGGAAAACGAATTTCGCCTATTCGAAGAATACTTCCGTTTGATAGCGGAAACCTTTACCCCCCCCGAATTGCTGGTATTCCTAGAGGCACCTGAAGAGCTCCTGTTGGAGCAGATCGATCGCAGAGGCCGCCCATTCGAGAAGGCCATTGAACGGGAATATCTGGAGCGCCTTCGCTATACCTACCAGCAATACCTGCCCCGCATGGAGGCTAAGCATATCCTGACGTGGAATCGCGACTCCGGAGATTTCCTAACCGACAGCCATCATCTGCATACGCTTATCCGGTGGATGGCCGAAAGCATGGCTGATCACTGGGGAAAACATCTCTAGAAGGCTTTTGGCGTATTATCCTACAATATCCACAAAAGCCTATTAACGTGCTGTTTTACTGGAATTTACCCTCATCTTTACTGAATCGAGGTGACGCCTAACGCAACCGATAAAAAATTATTGTGCATTTCATCGAATGTTTTTTGGTGTTTAAGAAGAAGTTAACAATATTGTATCGCTTAACTTTTGGACTAGATAACTAACTCAACTTTGAACTCCCGGCCAACCACCGGGAGTTTTTTTTCTCCGGTCAGGCTCAAACCGATCCTGGAATTCACTTTATACCGGATGGCCCACCGAATGACTCAAAACGTTCGGGGAACCCGACTTACATAATCCCATACCACTATCCCTGTTGCGACAGAAATGTTCAGGGAATGCTTGGTCCCGAATTGAGGAATCTCAATAACTGCCTGGCACCTATCGATCAATTCCTGCCTGACCCCTTTGACCTCGTGCCCTAAAACAAATACGTATTTCTGTCCGGGCTCGGGGATGAAATCCCCAAGTTCCGTGGCATTTTCGGCCTGTTCTATGGCAATGAGCGCATAGCCCTGTGCAATGAGTGCATCGGCCAGATCCAGGACGTCCGGGCTGTATTCCCAGTCCACACTCTCGGTAGCACCGAGTGCGGTCTTCTGAATATCCTTATGCGGTGGCCGGGCCGTAATCCCGCAAAGATGAATTTTCTCTATCCTGAATGCGTCTGCGGTCCGGAAAACGGAGCCGACGTTATGAGAACTCCTGACATCGTCGAGTAACAGCCTCAGTGGGTACTTGGAGGCATTTCGGAATTCCTCGGTGTCCAGACGAGCGAGTTCGGGATTCTTTCTTTTTCGGAAGCGAGTTTTCAACGATCGGACTTTAAGTATTAACAAGATTCCTCAGGGAAGTCACCTGCTCCCTACTTTTGAGAAATTGCGCATCGATAAACGCAGGCGTTCCATGGCCGGTAAAAGTAAGACAACTCCCTTAATGAAGCAGTACGCCTCTGCCAAGGCCAAGCATCCGGATGCGATCTTGTTGTTCCGGGTGGGAGACTTTTACGAGACCTTCGGCGAGGATGCTATCGAAGCGGCGTCTATACTGGATATCGTCCTGACCCAACGCAACAACGGAGGCGATCAGACCCCCTTGGCCGGGTTCCCACACCACGCCCTGCAGACCTACCTGCCCAAACTGGTGCGCTCCGGGAAGCGGGTCGCCATTTGCGAACAACTCGAAGATCCTAAACTAACCAAGGGCATAGTAAAGAGAGGGGTTACCGAACTGGTCACCCCGGGAGTAGCTCTGGCCGATGAGATCCTGAATCAGAAGAAGAACAATTTCCTGGCGGCTGTACACGAGGGCCGGAGGAACTGGGGCCTTTCCTTGCTGGACATTTCCACAGGGGAATTCCTGGCCACCGAGGGCGAGCGGGCCTGGATCGAACAATGCCTGCAACATTACTCCCCTTCCGAATTGCTCTGGAACCGAGGCATTCGCAAAAAATCAGAAGAATGGGCAGGCCTTCCCTATATCTACTACCAGGACGACTGGATTTATCAGGAGGACTACGCCAGAGAATCGCTGCTTAAGCACTTCCGCACGCACAGCCTTAAGGGATTTGGCTGGAACGACATGGGACCGGGGCTGATTGCCGCAGGGGCCATACTGCATTATCTGGGGGAGACGCAGCATACGCGACTGGGACACATCAACGCCTTACAGCCCATACAGAAAGACCACTACCTCTGGATGGATCGCTTTACCATTCGCAACCTGGAACTTTACGGTAGTCTTTCAGAAGGAGGGTGCAGTCTGCGTGAGGTGATCGACAGGACGCGAACCGCCATGGGAGGAAGGCTGCTGCTGCGCTGGATCGCCCAGCCCCTCATCGATCGCGAGGCACTGGAGGAGCGGCTCGATCTGGTACAAATCCTCTGCGAACAGCCGGAAGCTTTAAATGAAATTCAGGAAATCCTGACCCGGGTCGGTGACCTGGAGCGATGGCTGTCCAAGCTTTCGACTCACAGGATCTCGCCACGGGAACTGGTATCGCTAAAAAATTCCCTCATGCTTACAGAAGGTATCCCACCTTTGCTCAGGGAATGGAAGCACCCGGTATCCGATCAGATAGCCGAGGCCTGGCCTGATATCCGAAACCCCATCACTCTTATCGAGCGGGTGGTGGATGAAGATGCGGGTAACCAGATCGGCAAAGGCCCGGTTATCGCCAGGGGATATCACGATGAGCTGGATGAGCTGCGCTCGCTGGCCAACTCGGGTAAGGATTACCTCGACCAATTGCTGAAGCGGGAGAGCGAACGAACCGGTATCACCTCTCTAAAAATAGCGTCCAATAACGTCTTCGGCTACTACATAGAAGTTCGAAACACCCATAAGGACAAGGTTCCCCAAGACTGGATCCGCAAGCAGACCCTGGTCAATGCCGAGCGCTACATAACCGAGGAACTCAAGGAATACGAGGGCCGTATTTTGGGAGCGGAAGAAAAATCGACCCAGTTGGAAACCCGGCTGTTCGAAGATTTACTCCGTTCCCTGCAGCCCGCCATCGCCCCTGCACAAACCCTAGCAAGGCTTGTAGCCCGACTCGACTGCCTCAGCGGGTTTGCGGAGTTGGGCAGGCACCGGAACTACGTCCGCCCGGAATTTTGTGAAGACGGAGGAATTGATATCCGCGACGGAAGGCATCCCGTGATTGAAGCTACACTACCCCCGGAAAAGGCGTACGTACCCAACGACCTCACCCTCAATAAGGAAGAACAACAGATACTGATGATCACGGGGCCCAATATGAGCGGAAAATCGGCCCTGCTAAGACAAACCGCCCTGATCACCCTAATGGCACAGATCGGCTCCTTCGTTCCAGCGGCATCGGCACGCCTTTCCATTACGGACCGGCTATTTACCCGGGTAGGTGCCAGTGACAACCTCTCTCAGGGAGAATCGACATTCATGGTGGAAATGAACGAGACGGCCTCGATTCTCAATAACCTTTCGGATCGCAGCCTGATCCTCATGGATGAAATCGGCAGGGGCACTAGCACTTATGATGGGATCTCCATCGCCTGGGCCATTGCGGAATACCTCCACAATCATCCCATGCAGCCCAAGACCCTTTTTGCGACCCATTACCACGAACTCAATCGCATGAGCGAGGAGTTTCCCCGCATTCACAATTTTAACGTTTCGGTAAAGGAAAACAAGGACTCGGTAATTTTCCTGCGAAAGCTGGTCCCCGGAGGTTGCGAGCACAGTTTCGGAATCCATGTGGCCCAGCTGGCGGGTATGCCTCAGACCGTGCTGCAGAAGTCCAGGAAGCTCCTCAGGGAACTGGAGGCCACACGGGATTCGTATCACATAGAAGAATCCCTGCGGCGCGTTGCAGAGGAGGACGTGCAGCTCAGCATATTCCAGCTCGACGATCCCTTACTGGACGAAATCCGATCGGACCTCTTGCAGCTGGACATCGACCGTCTTACCCCGGTAGAAGCCCTGATGAAACTCAACGAGATCAAACGTTTGCTCGAAAAGAACAACAAAGCGATTTCCTAATTGAAAAAAGTGGTGGCGCGATTCGGAGAAATATATTAAATTTGCTATCCCAAAATTTTGGGGACGGCTCAGGCCGGTTCTTTACAAACTATATGCGAAAATAGCTCAGTTGGTAGAGCATCACCTTGCCAAGGTGGAGGTCGCGGGTTCGAATCCCGTTTTTCGCTCGAAACGCTGCCCAGCAGCGTTTTTTTGTTGATAGTCCAACCTCCGCCGTTGATCACTGCGGAGGCATCGCTCGGATGGTGGAATTGGTAGACACGTTGGACTTAAAATCCAATGGCCATTGCGGCCGTGCGGGTTCAAGTCCCGCTCCGAGTACGAATAAGAAGAAAAACCGAGGCGAAAGCTTCGGTTTTTTTGCTTTAACGGATTGAGCTGAGCTCGCTCTAGTGAAAGCCGGTGAATCAAAAAAAATCGGCCGAAGGCCGGGTTTTTCTTTTTTCAACACGTTCGGCCGGGACTCGGCGCAGCAAATTCCCGCTCCGAGTACGAATAAGAAGAAAAACCGAGGCGAAAGCTTCGGTTTTTTTGTTGCCCGAAACTGAACCAAACTTGTTTGAGTGAAGGTAAGGGTAACAAAAAAGTAAGCCGAAGGCTTGGCTTTTCCCTTAAATGGTAACGCCAGGAAGTTACAGGAGTATTAAATTCGAAAGTACTTAAATAAGAAATCAGGGTCTGCCGTTCACGACGTCCTGAATCTCGCTTCTACTCATCCCTTTACAGAAGACTTATAAATGTTATTTCAAATCCGCGAAGTATGGTCGATTTAGACAAGCTTAGAAGACTCTACAGTTTTAGTAAGGACGTAAGTATTAGTGATGTGCAGGATCTTCTTAAATCCGTAGAAACCGTGTCCATTAAAAAAAGAACCGTCTTGATCGAACAGGGCTCGAGAGACAGCAGAGTGTACTACCTGAGAAGCGGGTTGGTCAGAATGTATCATCTTAAGGATTCGGGCGATGAGGTTACCTTTGACCTTATACCCGAGTATAATATCGTAGCCAATTTTGACCTAATCGGAACAGAGAAACCCTCAAATTATAATTACGAAACCCTGGAGGACAGTAATTTTTGGAGCCTTGAGTACGAGGTATTTGAGAGCATAGTACACAATAATCCAAAATTGGAAGCCAATCGGAAGTACTTACTGAGAAAATTGCTTCTGGCCGCCAAAGAACGGCTGGAATCCTTCATACTACTTAATCCAGAGGAACGATACCTCAAATTCATAAAGGATTACCCAGATCTTACCAATCGTGCCCCGGACAAGTATATTGCTCAAATTCTCGGCATTACCCCAGTGTCATTGAGTAGAATCCGGAAACGTATTACTATCAAGGCATAAAGTATTCACTTATTATCCAATGTTAACGTGAAGGGCTCAGGTCCCATCTTAGATTTATTTCGGGAAATCTTAACCAGAAATCAAGTGAGATGCATCTTCGTTTTAATCATTGTCATGGCCTGCCTTACCTATATTTCATGCAGCGATTCCCTAAATGAAATACCCGTTGACAGTAATGGCCAACGCTACTACGATCAAATCTTTGAAGTGGATTTAGTCAAGGATGTAAAATTTGGGGAGGCGGCGCAGTCTACTTTGCTTAAGTCAGATAAGGTCCAGGAATTATTCATGGATGTATATCAGCCCGACGGTGACACCGAGAATGACCGACCATTGATTATATGGGCATTTGGAGGAGGCTTTGTATTTGGTTCGAAGACCAGCCCAGATATCGTGAGGTTAAGCCAGTCATTTGCCGAACGCGGGTACGTCTGCGCAGCCATCGATTATCGACTTTCCACCGATCTATTAGTTAACAACGATTCTTCTAACGTGTATGAAGCCGTTTTGAAGGCTATGCACGATATGCGAGCTTCCATTCGGTTTTTCAATCAGGATGCAGCTACTGTGGATCTATACAGGATCGACACTTCAAAAATATTTATAGGCGGAGTATCCGCAGGGGCAATCACCGCTTTACATATCGCACATCTGGACGAATTAAATGAGATCCCCGAAGAGATGGCCGATATTTTTAATGAAACAGGTGGTTTTTCAGGGAATAGTGGTAATGGGGGCTATGCCGAAAATATTGCTGGAGTTATCAGCCTTTGCGGAGCACTTTTGGATACCGACTATATTGATCCCGAAATAACCACCCCTATTGTCAGCATGCATGGGACCGATGACAACGTAGTTCCTTATGGGTCCGGCACAATATCAATTTTGGGCATTGATCTGGAGGTCGACGGCAGTTCAGCTATTCACCCGAAATTGGATGAATACGCCATTAATAATGCCTTTTACACCTATGACGGCGCGGGCCATACGCCATTCGTACTGAACCAGGAGTACATGGATACCACCATACTTTTCGTGAGGGATTTTCTCTTCGATTTAGTGCAGTAGTCAACTTTTTGACTTCATTTTCCAGGTCTTTTAACTTAAGACTACTTTCCCATACTGACCCCATTCACTACAGTATCTGGAAGGCCTCGTAAATACGGCCCCTTTCGAAACGTTAAAGCACTGATTATTATAGAGATGCAGCTCCAAAACACGAGTTTAGAATTCGGTATTTGAACACCGTAAAATTTAAGACCATAACCTAACAAAAGTCATTTTAAACCCTACTACGCCTATATATTTTTGGGGTGATTTTACAATCGACTGTTAACTTAAACCCGATTATTCATGATGGAAATTAGCCCCTCAAAGGAAAAAATGGATGTGAAACACGGAGCCCTCCTGCAATGGGTCTCCGAGATAGCCTCCCTATGTAAGCCCGATGCCATCCACTGGTGCGATGGTTCGCAGGACGAGTACGATGCCCTTACCCAGAAATTGGTGGATAAAGGCACCTTTATTCGTTTGAATCCCGAGAAACGACCCAATAGCTTTGCCTGCTTCTCCGACCCCAGCGACGTGGCTCGGGTAGAAGACAAAACATTCATCTGCAGCCGCAGAAAAGAAGATGCCGGCCCTACCAACAACTGGATGGACCCCAGGGAAATGAAAGCCACCCTGAACCCGCTGTTCGACGGTTGTATGAAGGGACGTACCATGTATGTGATACCGTTCTGCATGGGTCCATTAGGTTCTCCCATCTCCCAGATCGGTATAGAAATCACAGACTCTGAATATGTAGTCACCAACATGCGCATCATGACCCGCATGGGAGTGGATGCCCTAAATCAACTGGGAAGCGAAGGTGAATTCATCAAGTGCCTGCATTCGGTGGGAGCTCCCCTGGAAGAAGGACAGCAAGACGCCAAGTGGCCCTGCAACCCAACCGTTAAGTATATCGTTCACTATCCCGAAGAAAGAAGCATCGTTTCCTACGGATCCGGATACGGTGGAAATGCCTTGTTGGGCAAGAAGTGTTTCGCCCTTCGCATCGCTTCGGTTATGGCCAGAGACGAAGGATGGCTGGCTGAGCATATGCTCATCCTCGGTGCCAAGAGCCCCGAAGGTCAAAAGACCTATGTGGCCGCCGCGTTCCCAAGCGCCTGTGGAAAGACCAATTTCGCCATGCTGATTCCTCCCAAGGGTATGGAAGGCTGGGAAATAACTACCGTAGGTGACGATATCGCATGGATCAAGCCAGGCCCCGATGGCCGGCTTTACGCCATCAATCCCGAGGCCGGGTACTTCGGTGTGGCGCCAGGTACTAACTACAAGACCAATCCCAATGCGATGGAGACCATCCGGGCAAACAGCATCTTCACTAATGTGGGGGTAACTCCTGACGGCGATGTCTGGTGGGAAGGAATCGGTACAGATATGCCAGAAGGCACCATCAACTGGCACGGAAATGTACATACGAATACTGAGGAAAAGGTGGCGCATCCCAATGCGCGCTTTACCTGCCCTGCCAGCCAGTGCCCAAGTATAGACGAAAACTGGGAAAATCCGGAGGGCGTTCCTATCAGCGCATTCATGGTGGGAGGTCGAAGGAGTACCACCGTTCCCCTGGTTTACCAGGCCGTGAACTGGAACTTCGGTGCCTATGCCGCCGCTACCATCGGTTCGGAAATGACCGCTGCTGCCTTCGGACAGGTAGGCAAAGTACGGAGAGATCCCTTTGCCATGCTGCCCTTCTGCGGATACCACATGGCCGACTACTTCAACCACTGGTTGCAGTTCGGTCGATCCCTGTCGAATCCTCCGAGGATGTTCGTGGTCAACTGGTTCCGCAAGGACAAGGACAGTAACTTCCTGTGGCCCGGATTCGGTCAGAACATGAGGGTTCTGGAATGGGTTATCGGCCGGGTACGCGGAAACGCCGGAGCGGTAGAAAGCCCTATCGGTTGGATGCCTACCTACAATGACATCAACTGGGAAGGCCTTGATTTCTCTTACGAAGACTTCGAAGAAATCATGGATATCGACCGTGAGCAGTGGAAACAGGAAGTCCTGGGCCACGAGGAGCTCTTTGAGAGAATGTACGACAAGCTTCCTAAGGAGTTCACCTTCATGAGGGAATTGCTGCTGTCCAGTCTCTGGAGGTCTCCGGAGAAGTGGGAGCTGGCTCCTGAGCGAATCTGACTCAAAGCTCAGTTCATTATCAGTTAATTGAAGGGACTATCCCACCCTATTCAGGGTTGATTGATCTGATTTAAGTGTAAAGCCTGTGAAGTTCGCTTCACAGGCTTTATTCGTATTCCATAAGGCTCCCCCTCGTTTAGGGAGATTTTTTATATTTGTACATAGTAAACTACCTAATCATGGATTTCAAGCGCACCCAAGCAGAGCGTCTGATTTATCTGGGAGCATGGCTATTCCTGCTAGGGCTTATAGTCGGATTACTGGTTCCGGTTTTTGCCAATCCCCGTATGGGCGTATCCAGTCACTTAGAAGGCGTGTTCAACGGTATGTTCTTAATTATGCTCGGCCTGATATGGAGCAGGCTAGAGCTTTCCGAAAAATGGCTGAGGCTGACCTTCTGGCTTTCGATCTATGGCACCTTCGTGAACTGGGGAGGCATACTGATCGCCGCCATCTTTGATGCCGGGAAGATGCTCGGCATCGCCGCAGAAGGAAAGGAAGGACCACCCCTGGCCGAGGGCATCGTTACCTTTAGCCTGATCACCCTTTCCCTGGCCATGCTCATCGTAAGCATTACCATTCTTGTCGGGCTGAAGCGTGGGATGAACCGAAGCGCGGCATCGGCCTGATACCGGCAGCCTAAGTTAGAATTCATTTCCGTTGGCAAATTGCCCGATAGGCAACAGAGTTTTCGGTAAATTCAGGCTCATAAGCCCATAAATATGTCCTGCATACTCAAGAACAACAACCTGGTACTGGAGCTCGAGCTGCCCGGTCAGGGCTACACAGAATCGCGTTTCGACTGGTCCGGAAAAATTACATCCATTAGCTACAAGGGAGTAACCGTTGCAGGCTCAGAAAAAGAAGGAGTATCAGAGTGTGGCCAGGGGTTCTTCAACGAGTTTGGTATCGATCAACCCGTGGGATACGACAAGGTCGTAGCCGGAGGCCTGTTCCACAAGATCGGAGTCGGTTTGTTAAAACGGGATACTGAAGACTACAACTTCTTCAAGCATTACGAGGTAGAACCGGCAGATTTCACCGTAGTGCAGAAGTCCGACAACATTCACCTGGAATGCCAATCGCCCGAACATCTGGGCATCGCCTACCTGCTCACCAAGGAAATCGTACTAACGGATAAAGGGTTTGAGATTCGATATCGCTTGGAAAATACCGGTACCGAGCTTCTACAAACCAACGAATACTGCCATAACTTCCTAAATCTCAAAAACACTCCGGTAGGCCCCGGATACCGGCTGAAATTTCCATTCGAGCTAAGGCCCGATACCTTCGAACAGATCGTTAATCCGGAAGGAAAGGTAGAATTCGGTGAGCGGGAATTGGACTTTAAGGGCAATCCGCAAGAAGCCTTCTTTTTCAGTAACCTTTCCGGAGGCAAGTCCGTTCCGGCTGGCTGGTCACTCGAAAACACAGATGTGGGAATCGGTATATCCGAAACCCTGAGCGAACCGACGAAATCCGTGAACCTATGGGGGCTCGGACATGTAATCAGTCCGGAATTGTTCTTTAACATTGACCTGGAGCCCGGTAAGGTAGTGGCATGGACCCGTGCCTATGGTCTTTACGAACTGGAAAAATGAGACCGTAACGAACCCACCTACTCCCAGAAAGGCATAGAAGCATCTGTGAAGAGTAATTCGTTAATTACAGCATCATTCGGGGTTAGCTGGGTCCTCTGAATCACCCTTTCGCTTATGCCATCATTCGATGTGCGGGTATAGATCACGAACCCGTCGTTAGGTGCATACTTGGGGTCCAGGTCGTTTAGTCCTACCGGTTTTTCCGTATTGATTTCCTCGGTCTCTCCAGAATCCAGGTCGTATTCGAATATCCGGTTGTCCAGCCTTCGATAGCTGGCATTCTCCGCCCCGGATATGTCCCGGGAAAACAGCAATCGGTTCCCATCCTGGGAGAAGTCCAGGCCGTCGAAAGCACCCGGAATGCCCTGTACAATAACCTCTTCTACCAGTCCGGTGTCGGGGTTTACTATGATAATCCTGACATTATATCCGGAGGCATCGTTAGTCTTTAGCGCCAACAGCCCCGTTACCGGGTTTACTGCCACTTCGGATACGAATTCACCCGCAGCCGCCTCAAAAACAACCCGGCTGTCACCTGTACCTATACCGACCTGCAGCAGTCGGTTGAAGCTGGGGTAATACAGGGCATTACCCTCATTATTCCATGCGAACTCCAGCTGATTCAGATTAAAACCGGCGATCTGATTGGCTAGGGTAAGTTGGGTGCGGTCGGTTCCATCAGGATTCATCAGGAATAGATGGGATTCCCCTCCTTCTAGCCCTATAAAAGCGATCTTCCCGGCCGTATAATTGATTTTTGGTCTCAGAGAGCTCTGATCACTTTCGGTCAGTTGAATTACATTCTGGTTAATCTGGTCCTCGAGTTGTCCGGCGGGCTCATCACCCGAGAAGATAACTGGGTTACCGTCCACATTCCGAACGAAAACATAGCGATTGTCGCTTATTCCCTGCACGGTAAAGCTGGCAAATTCGCTGACTACGGGATCATTGATGCCATCATCCGCCGTGACCTGCCAGAAATACGTCTTTCCGATTTTAAGGGATTCGATCGTAACTGTTGTATCGGTGATCTGCTCTATGATGGTGATCTCAACAGGATCGGCCTGTCGGAGCTCAAGGGAATAATTGATGGAGTCGTCATCGTTCGCTGACGAACTCCAAACCAGGTTCGGACTGCGCCCTACACCCGTAGCTTCGTCGGTAGGAGAAAGCAACCGGGGGCGGAGCGGAGGGAGATTATCGGCCTCCAGGCTATCGAGCTCTATCACCACGTTGGATATGCCACCTTCCTGTACATTGGCGGCCTCGAATGCAGTCTGATAGTCCTGCTGTTCCGCCTGTACCGAGTATTCCCCCGCCGTGATCTCTTCGATGACAAACTTCCCGTCAACATCCGTAAAGACTGTTGTGGAAGCGGGGTTGGTCGTAATCTTTACATTCTGGAGGGGCGTATTGGCCCCACGCGAAACTACGGTTCCTTCGAGTGTGCCCGTATTCAGGGTGTCGAGGGTGTCCTCCTGACACGCCACCATGCCTAGCAGCAATAAAACTGCTGGTACTATTCGATAAAGTGGGCTATTAAAACGCATTTTTGGGTCTGTAAACGGGTTGTCTAATACCTAATCTGAACTCTATTCCCAATCCGAAATTGTAATAGTAATCCTTCCTCCTTCCATTGACCACATTGTCCAGGGCATCGGTGGTCGTCCAGTTATTCTCTGCAAACAAGTGCAGATAGATGCTTTTACTCGCCTTGTACTTGAGTCCGGCCCCGAGTTGCAGGTTGACCCCCGAGGTATTCTCAGTGAGTCCGGGCTCAGGTGTCCGTATGTCTGCAATCCAACCGGCGCCCCCGTAAACTATGGGGGAAAGCCTCTCGAAAGGCAATAATTGATAGCCGAGTTGCAGATGAGCCGCCATGTATTCCTTGTAGTACGATCCGGCACCCCGGAAATACAGGTAATCCCCGGCAAGTCCGAGACTCAGGCCCGGAGAGAAGTACCGCTGGTAGCTCAGCCTGCCGCCGGCTCCCAGGTTCTGCTCGCTATAGTCTGCGTTAAGCAGTGGGGACATGAATGAGGTGCTCAGACTGTGCTTATGGTACTTGAATTCCATCTCCCGGTTATACAGCATGTTCGCTTCGTCCTCTTCCTTGTTTTCGCGGTAAATATTGATCAGTGCCTCATCCAGGTTCTGGCCTGCCCTGGTTTGCCAGAGTCCTGCCTCGATACCCTCTATAACCAGGGATTCAACGGCATTCTCAATGGCACTTTGTATGGCGAGCTGTATGGGTTCATTCTTAGTGATGCCTGTCTCTACCTCCAACAGCCGCTGAAAATCCACATAACGGAAAAGACTGGCATCCAGAGCTTGTGAAAGTATAGTTTTGGAAACATATACCGTTTTCAGAATCTTACCATTCGAGGTCGAAACCGCCCTCAGGTAAATCGTAATCCTGTCCTGCCTGTATTGGGTGGAACCCCCTACACCGAAGTAGCGGGCACCGAAACCACCCGTAATGATGTTGGAGTCGTACGATATGATCCCCCCTTCTAACAATATGCCTGCGAATAAGAGGGGGGGAAGATTGGGCCTTCCGCCTTGTGCGCCTTCGTACTCACTGCGGGTGGATCGGATTATGTTGCGTTCATTGAGCAGGTTGGAAAGGTTTTCCCTTTCAATGGGAATAAACCAGTTGCTGTCTTCCAGAGCCTTGATCAGCATGGTCGTAGCGCCCTGGGGAACAGCCGTACTGAACGTGCTTCCATTCTGCACATCCTTGTATTGTCCGGTCTGATCCTTGAAATTATATACCCCTACCACCACGGGTTCCGCCGGTTCGGGTAAATTCCTCAGCGATACCGTCTGAGGGGTGGTCTCCCCTATCCTCGGCGCAGTTGGAGCAACAGGCTGATTAAAATAGGCGCCGCAACCATAACACGCCAAAATGCAAGAGAGCACCAGTATTTTCCGGCCTTTTTTCATGTTCGTTCTTTTCGGGAGCGCTTTAATTAGGAACAATGATCTGGGTCTGTTCCCCGGTACGGGTGTCCAGTATGTTTACGACCAGGCCGCCGGAACCTTCAAAGATCTCTAGTAATAACTGGCCCACATTGAATGTGCCGGGCTGCAATCCCTCTCCCAGTTGGGTATCGAAGACGGATCGGGTCAACTGACCCAGCAATTGCCTGTTCAGGCTCTCCTGAAACTGTTCGAGTTCGGACTGATCATTACCGAAATTGGCAAAGCCGTCCTGAAAAGGATTCTGGGCGTTAGCCGAGCTGAGCAGCCACTGATAATTAAAGGTATCTCCTCCGAAGTTCGGATTCTTGGGCGTGTATATCAGCTGTTGACCGAAGGTGAAGCCGCAACCCAACAATGTAGCAACGAGTAGTATTTTTTTCACGGGGCAATCAGTATTTGATTAAGTCTTGTCGTATGGCCCTGTTTTGCCGGAAATAGTAATCCAGTCTGGTGACTGAATTCACTGCCATTTCCTGCAGATAGGCGGAGGCTGGATTCACAAAAAACTGCGACACCAGGTCCTGACCCGCGTAAATCTTGATCATGGTGTTTCCACCTATCGCGAGTTCCTCCGTTACCTTAACGATCTTTTCCCCATTAATATTTTTATTGGTGTATTCCAGGAAGAAATACCGGTAGAAATCCCGCCCTGGTTTGGTCTTGGTATCCTCGACTACCATCCCCCTGAGAAGATTGACCTCAGCCGGGGCCGATACGTCTGTGGTTTTAGGCCTGGGTTCACTCCGCCGAATCAGTTTGCCGTCGCCATTTTGGCTACGGACCAGTTCGATCCGGTCCTTTCCTATCACCTGCTTATCCTGGTAAATCAGAAGAAATACGATGAGTCGTTCACTACCTGTGTCTGCCGTTCTCCAAAGCCTTAGATTCCGCTTTTCGCTCGGCTTCAGGACAAAAAAGTCTTTTTCCTCGAGCAAAACCTCGTAATCCTCTAATGTGGGGTAATTGATCACCTTCAGGTGATAGGAGAGGCTCTTGTCGATCTCAGTCTTATTAATGGCCGCAAAGAAGTATTCCAGGAGTTCACCCTGCTGTTGGATGTCGATACGGGCCTCCACACTGATGTTGGTTACCTGGGCCACACACCCAGGTGTTAGCGGCAAGCAGAGTCCAAGAAGGTATAGGTATGTACGGAAAATAGGGCTCACATTCACGCTTTACGTAAGCCCCGATAGTATCGGAGCTACTAGTTCGTATTCCTGATAATAACGCTTTGGGAGCCCTTCATTATTATCTGCATCCGATCCATAATGGAATTTTGCCCGTGAATGATCAGGTTCTGACCGTTACCCGATTGCTCGATCCGCCGCTGCAAAAGTTGTTTGTTGGCCTGGACATTATACTCCAGCAGCATATTGTTATTACCGTTCTGACGCACAGAGTAATCGATGCGATTGGCCCTGAGATTAAGCAAAATGGTGTTTTCGTCACCAATCTGGTCAATAAAAACACCGTTGGTATCTGCCGAAGTCTGCAGTTCAACGGTATTGGCGTTCCCCTCCTGATTGATCAAAGCGCCCATCTGGGAAACGGATAAATCCATGTTCCCCATGATCGGAGAGGTAGGGACGGCCTGACTCAAATTCGCCAATGTGACCTGAGGACTGTTCAAATCGGTAATGATACCTTGAGCACACAGGGCTGAACAGCCCAGGAGGAAGAATAAAAAGTGAGGTATCAAATTCATGGATAGTAGGTGATAAATAGGAGTTGCAGGAGCAAAGCTGCCCCTGCAACTCATACTTGTAGAATAAATCTCTTAGTTCTTCTGGCGAACGAGGGCGTTATTATTGGTACCCTGCTGAATCACCGTACTGATCTGGTTGCTGTTGAACTGTCGAACCGTTGCCGTGTTTTTGTCACTCAGACTCCAAGGTGAGGACTGCTGAGTAACTGAGCTGGTGTGTCCCGTTCCGCTCTGAAAAACATCGACCATGCCGCGCTGAGCGTCATTCACGGAAACGGCACTTGTGTTCTCATTACCGTTTTGACGAACCATAACCTGATTATTACCGGCCTGAGCGCCAATTACTTCGACTCCGGAAACATTTTCGGCTCCAATCTGATCGACATCGACACCGTTTCGGAAGGCACCTTCCATAATGGCGACGGTCCCATCATTGCGATTTCCGTCCTGAAGAACGTCTACGTTGTTTCGTGTTCCCTCAATTTGTACCGTGCGTGGTACTCCGAAAAACTGGGCATGGGCATCCCCACGATTATTGTCATTTCCGAGTTGTCGAATACTAACTTCATTGTCCTCTCCGCCCCAGACTGCAACAGAGGAGTAGTTATTTCGTCCGTTCTGTAGAACCTTGACAAAGTTGTCATTCGTGCTACCTGCGACACTACCCGTATTCCTGGATTCAACCCTAACCTGATTCTCACGGTTCAATTGCCTGATGTCGATGTCGTTATTGACCCCGTTGGTATAGGTGGAACTGTTGTTGTCCCTTCCTTCTTGATAAACGGTGGTTAATGACTTATCACCCATTTGCTCCACTTTACTCTCGTTGTTCTGAGCGTAGGTTACCCCGCCCACAAGCAGTGCCAATGCACCTAACATGATTCTCTTCATGATCAAAATTTAATTAGTGTTTACGTTACAATTATCTATGCGGCTAAGAAGCCGGTTCATAGCTGGTTTTGCCTTAACACCAATGCACAGTATCGGGAAGTAAGTGGGGCTGAATAAATCGCCGATATCGACTTATCCAAGATGAAATATACTCTATATAATGGATATATTTTTGAGAATAATTCATATGATATTTATCATTATCGGTTTTTTGTCGATTAATTACCGTTTTTTGTCAGAATTTTTGCCATTCCTACAATTTCACTTGAAAGAGTTCCGACCAATGGGTAAATACCATCGATCAACAGTGTGTTAATTTTTTGTTAAATGCCAGGTTGTACCAGTGTTTCCACCCAATACCTAAATGGATTGCGCTCGTTATGACGACGATCAGTATGTAAGTATCGACAATCGCCACTGTTCCCCTAATAGTATAGTCCCGGCCCGATACTTTTTTGCATTTTTATCTCGATTTAAAACCTGCATCTGTGAAAACGAACCACGTCTGGCTGGGCCATGTACTCAACTTCCTCGCCGTTATACTCGGCGTCTATCTCGCCTTCGCAATCAACGAGCAGTCCAAACAAGCCGGAGAGCTCAAGGAGGCCCGACAATTAATGGGAGCTATGGCTGCTGAGCTGGAAGATGACACCAGGACCTACCGGGAGTACCACATACCGATCAATCAACAGTACGAACAAACCCTCGACAGCCTGATTCTTGCTTTGGTAGATGAAGACGTGGCTCGAGCGGAAGAATTTCTTCCTGCCCTCTTCCAGATCGAGAATTATGTGCCTAATGCCTCCGTTTACAACTCCATGAAATCGTCCGGTAAAATCCGTCTGATCGAGGATCTGGAGCTTCAGAAGAAAATGAGTGATTTTTTCGATGGAACGGTCCTGGAATGCACGGCCAAAAACGAATTGCAGGCGGATTTCTTCCTGGACAACCTCATCCCCTGGCTCCTGGAGAATTCGGATTTACTGGAGATGAGCCTGGACAATACGGAAGATCTGCGTACACTGAAAAATCTCCTTCTGACTTATCAGTCGCTGGTTAGCCAGAAAACCAGCCATTACCAACTCATAGCAAAAACGTCCCAGGAGTTAATAAAGCATATTGATTCGATCTCTCCGGACTAACCAAACCTTTCGAATTTCCTTCTGAAAAGTCCTCGACCTGGCGACTTAACTCAGTATCCTTAAAATTTTTACCTTATAGGTATAATCTGAGCACACCTGACCATGCAACGCTATAAGAACCTCTACCTCTGGATGCTTATTCCCATGGTGATCATGCAACTGGGAATTTTTATGGACTATTGGGGCGATTTCACCGAGAACGCCTTTTCCGTACACGTACATTACTGGACGGGCACCGTCTGGTACTTCTATCTGATTATACAGCCTTATTACGCCGTCAATGGGCAAATGGACAGGCACCGGACTAATGGAATCATTGGCATGTTTCTGGCAGGAGGGGTAGCCCTTACCGCCCTGAGCATGATGCACAGGGACATACAGAGCGTCAATGCCTCCATCGCCAATCCAGATCGCTTCGGTCCCTTTGAACCCTGGTTTTTTTATGGAGTCATCTCCGTGGAGATTCCCATGATCATCCTATTCGGTTATGCCGTAATCCAGAGTATACTGAAGCGCAAACGTTTGGAAGACCATGCCTGGTGGTTAATTTCCACGGTGTTTATTATCATGTTTCCCGCCCTGGGCCGGGGAGTGCAAAACGTCTATATCCTTATGAACCGGGAGCAATGGCCCGATATTGATATCATGATTCCCACGTATTTCGCCGTTTTTCTGTTGGTTGCACTCACCCTGTTAACGGCCTATAAGTATGGAAAAATACGACATCTCGCTACCTACATCGCTGTTGGGATAAACCTATATATATTGTTTATAGAACCCGTTGGCAGGGCACCCTGGTTTCAGAATCTGATGAATGCGCTGATCAAAGGATAATTCGGTGTCCGAACACGACCGTGCGGTGTGCTCCAGTGGCGATTAATCGGCCCAAAGGCTGCAGATCCAGACCCTTTTCTTTGGCTACCTGTTCGAAAGACCCCCGATAATCCGGATCTACGCTCGCCAGTAAACCACCACTGGTCTGCGGGTCGGCTACCACATGATAGGGAATTCCTTCCGGCAGCTCGATCCGGTCTCCATAGGCGGCCCAGTTGCGGTGTGTTCCACCGGGTATGCAGCCCAGCTCCTGATATCGGGAAACGAATTCGAAAACCGGTATACGATCCAGATCCACCTGTGCAGACAACCCTGCAGCCTCGCACAATTCGAGCAGATGTCCGGCCAATCCGAATCCAGTTACGTCGGTGAGTCCGTGGACATAGCTGAGTGAGCCCAATAGCTCTCCTATGGAATTCAGACTTCTCATGGATTTTCGCGCGAGCTCAAGGTCATCCGGTAAGGCCTTACCCTTTTTCTGCGCAGTCGTAACCATTCCCACACCCAGAGGCTTGGTCAGGTACAGCAGGTCCCCTTCCCTGCCGCCCTCATTCGTCTTAATCCGGTCGATGGCTACTTTACCGGTAACCGCCAGGCCGAAAATGGGCTC
Source organism: uncultured Flavobacteriaceae bacterium (assembly GCA_964552195.1). GTDB lineage: Bacteria > Bacteroidota > Bacteroidia > Flavobacteriales > Flavobacteriaceae > CAZKAP01. The sequence goes on along the minus strand of CAZKFM010000002.1, from coordinate 145,990 downwards.
AGGAGCGTCTATGCTGTGTCCGCCGGCCAGGGGAATGCCCGCCTCGGTGCAGATTTCGCGAGCTCCTGCCAACACTTCTCCGGCCACCTCTGATGGGAGCTTATCTATGGGCCAGCCCAGTATGGCTATGGCCATCAGAGGTGAAGCGCCCATGGCGTAGATATCGCTGATGGCGTTAGTCGCCGCTATGGCACCAAATTCATGAGGTTCATCGACTATAGGCATAAAGAAGTCCGTGGTGCTGACAATGGCAGTCGATTCATCCAGGGCCACCACGGCCGCATCATCTTTGGTGCCGTTACCCACCAGCAGGTGATCAAAGACAGGAGCACTACCGGATCGACCCAGTATATCCTGCAATACGGCGGGGGAGAGCTTGCAGCCACAACCCGCTCCATGACTGTATTCCGTTAATTTATACTTCATAAAGAATGTTTTTCCTGGCCAGAGAGCTGCTTTGCCAGCAACGGAAGCTCCGTTGATCTGAGCCTATAGTGCATCTTAATGAGATCCTTTTTGCGTTCAATATTTTTCTTGTATCGGGAGTCGTAATAGGTGAGTATGATGGCTGCTGCCTCTGCCAGCCTTCCCTTTTCTATCAGGTCGACCGCCTCCTGAGCGTGATCATAACCCAGGCGCTTGGAAATTTGCCGTGTAGCTTCTATCAATGCGGCAGTTTCCAATCCTCCGTAATCCTGAACGAGAAACTCAATGCGGTCGGCCTTGTCTACATCCAGGAATACATGTGGCGAACTCCTCATCTGCTGAAACAGGCCTTCCGGCAAATTAACGCGACCTATCGAAAAGCTCTCATCCTCCACCCAGATTGTGCGGTTGACATCCAACTCCTTAAAGGCCGAAAACAGCAAGTTCTGAAAGTGTTCTGTGCTGGGCTGACTATCCGACTTCTCATTACCAAAAATGGAACCCTGATGTTGTGCCCATCCTTCCAGGTCGATAACCTGGGCTTCTTCTTCTCTGAGCATGGCGAGGAATCGGGTCTTCTGGCTTCCTGTATAGCCGGTGAGCACCGTTAGGTTCAGAGGGCTCATAAAGAATTGGCTTAGCGCCCGGCGATAGGCCTTATATCCACCCTCCAGCACCACTGTTTTAAAGCCGTATCGTTCCAGCAACCAGGCCATACTCTCGGATCGCATGCCACCCCGCCAGCAATACAGGGCCAAAGTATCCGAACCCAGAGCTTCGGCCTGTTCTATAAAGGAGCGCATCTTGGGTCCGACTATATCCAGGCCTTCCTTGATGGCCTCCTTTTTACCCACCTGCTTGTAAGTAGTACCGATTACTGCGCGCTCGCGATCGGAAAACAGGGGAAGGGATTCTGAACCCGGAATATGGCCCAGGCGAAATTCCCCAGGGGATCGCACATCGAGCACGGGAACACTAGTCTGATAGTTCAGAAATTCATCTATGGGTTTTCTTTTCATGCCGAAGTTGCGGAGGTGGAACAAGGTGAAGGCCTTTCCACCGGTGTATTCGGGAAGACCTTTAGCCACTAAATGTCAAAGGTATCCCATCGCATCCGTATACTGTCGCCCTTCCCGAATGATACTTGGGATGCAGGCGTTTAATAGAAATCAGGTCTGGGCTAAAAGCGGAGTGAGTATAACCTGGATCGCTTGCAAAAAGCGCCTCTTAAAAACTACCCGACTCGCGCACTTCTCCATATTTAATCGCGTTTTCCAGGTCGATGCGGTAATAGTCGTTTCCCTGACCGGGAACCCAGGCGACAGCATAGTACCCATAGCGCGAATTTCCACGAACACGGAATTTATTGATCTTGAGTTTACGGCCCTGTATGTCCCGTATGGCAGCTGCCCCATCACCGGACCAAACATATTCAAAGCAACTTTCCATACCCTTGGGAGAGCCCAGAACCAGGGTATCCCCTACCTTAAAGGTATGCCCTTCGGCACTGGTGTAGGACTTGAAGGTGCCCGTGAAACGTTGATCCGCCTTGCGGAGTTCGTTAAACGATAGACTTTGTGCGCTTAGCATGGCCACTGGTAACAGCAAAGCCAGCATGGTCAGAAAAGTTCGATTCATAATGTTTCTCGTTTCTATTGAGACGATTCTTTCTACAAACCGTTTCATTTTTCACTACAAATTTACAGCTGAATGACGAATCCGCATTCAGTTAAATAAATTACAATCTATTTTGATTTCAATTAATAACTTATTCCCGCCTTCCAACCCAATACTGCAGACCTAATTGAGCCATCACCTTTCAATCCTTTCGCAATCAAGGGATAAACCCATAATGGACAGTGTTTCTAAAATTGTTGCTGCCGTATCCATATGTTGAGTAAATTGACTGTATGTTACGAAATCTTTTTCTTTACCCCAAAAGCGTCCTGGAGGCCTGCCTGTTGATACTAACCGGAGCGGCCATGGCACAACAGCCTTATCCAACAATAACCGTTCCGGTTATTGAGAACGGAGAGGCCCAGGTTATCCCCGAGTTCAGCGATCCCAGTAATTGGTTAAGACACGACCTGTTCGTGGAAGCCCCATTCGACACGGACGGAGATGGGAAACCCGATAGAATGCACGTGTCGGTGACACGTCCTAAACAAACGGAATCGGAAAACCTGAAACTACCGGTAATCTATGAAACCAGTCCCTATTTCGCCGGAACGGCACGTATGGTTGAGGGATTGTTCTGGGATGTCCGACACGAATTGGGCGAAGAAGGTCCAGAGCGCGTACATCCTGAGGTTGAAACCCGAGTGAACCGTCCTGTGATATCGAATTCGCACATACGCACCTGGGTACCTAGAGGATATATCGTCGTTCATTCCTCCTCTCCGGGGACCGGGCTCTCCCAGGGTGCTCCGACCATTGGCGGCGAAAATGAATCCCTGGCCCCCAAGGCCGTAATCGACTGGCTGTGCGGAAGGGCTAAGGGATTTACGGAACTCGACGGAGACGAAGAGGTTTTTGCGTACTGGACGACAGCAAAAGTCGGTATGACCGGAACCTCATACAACGGAACCCTGCCCATTGCGGCTGCCGCAACCGGGGTAGAGGGGTTGGAGGCGATCATTCCCATTGCCCCCAACACCTCGTACTACCACTACTACCGGTCCAATGGGCTGGTGCGATCTCCGGGAGGATACCTGGGCGAAGATGTGGATGTGCTCTACGATTTCATACACAGCGGGGCACCGGATAAGAGGGCCTATAACAACCGTACCGTCAGAGATGGGGAACTCAGAAATGGCATGGACCGAAAAACCGGGGATTACAACGATTTCTGGGAAGGCAGGGATTACCTCAACCAGATGGATAACATGAAGGCCGCCTTGTTTATGTCGCACGGCTTCAACGATTGGAACGTCATGCCCGAACACAGTTACCGAATTTATGATGCGGCCCGGTCCAAAGGCCTGCCCGCGCGTATTTTCTACCACCAGGGCGGACATGGTGGGCCTCCTCCATTGTCCGAAATGAACCGTTGGTTTACCCGCTATCTGTTCGGAGTAGAAAACGGGGTGGAAAACGACCCTAAATCACTCATCGTTAGGGAAGGCGATAAGCGCGACCAACCCACGCCTTACCCCGACTACCCACACCCGGAAGCCTCTGTGGTAAAACTGGGCTTAAAAGCCGGTGCCCCCGGAGCCGGTGAGCTTACCCTGAAGACCGGTCGAAAGAAAACAACAGAGACCCTACGAGATGACTACCGGTTCAAAGGAAGTGAACTGGCCCAAAGTCTGAACAGCCCGAATCGCCTGCTTTATCTGAGCCCTGAACTCAGCGACGATCTTCACATATCCGGTCTGGCTGAAATTAAAATCCGACTGGCATCCAGTAAGCCCGCCGCCAACCTATCGGTCTGGCTGGTGTCCCTTCCCTGGGACGGAGATAACAATGCTCCCATCTGGAAGAATGTGATCACCCGCGGCTGGGCCGATCCCCAGAACCGGGAGTCCTTAAGAAGCAGCGAACCTCTGAAACCAGGTACCTTTTACGATCTCAGATTTGCCCTTCAGCCCGACGATCAGGTGATTCCTAAAGGCCAGCAGATCGGACTGTTGATTTTTTCCACCGATCCCGAATTTACTCTGTGGCCTTCCCCCGGTACCGAACTCACGGTGGACCTGTCAGGGACCCGCCTGCACCTGCCCGTTGTTGGCGGTGAAATGGCCTGGAAAAAAGCCACGGGGGATTAGTCTCCTGAGGCTGCCGTATTTGAAGAACTACTCGAATTAAGCCCGCGGATTCCGAATATCAGGAGCCAGAGGCAGAGGTAAATTTCAGCAAAGAGCGCCGCAATGGCTTCCAGGGTCTCGGTAAGGGAGGAATAGGCGGGAAGAAAGGCATTAACCGCTCCGTCTGCCACGTAGGTAAAGCCAGCGATTGCCAGAAAAACTCCCAGATAAGAAGGCATAAACCGAGCCCGAATGAATAGGTATCCCAGCAATAGGCAACTCAGTCCGAAAAAGACCCCACTGAGTACGTAGAGCTGTGCATGCTCGGTCAATAATCGACTCACTTCTGTCGGTATATTAGCCGTCTATCCGGTGGAAGAAGCCCTGTCGAGCAAATCCAGCAGTGGAATGAGATAGTAGATGCCATAAGCCAATATGGCGGACTGTATCCAGCGAGCGACTGCCGCTAGCAGCGAAATCGACCGATGTACTTGTTTAAATAGCAACAGGAAAAGAAGGCCGACCACCATATCAGAGACCACCATGGCGGCATCTGCCCGGAAGCTCCAGTGGATCAACTGTGCCTTGGCCAGGAAAACATCGACAAATCCAGCTTAAGCGGATCGCTCCAGCAGATTCATCCGGACTGAAAAATGGGCGAAAACACCAGCAGCGATAATCACTGCATAGAAACCCCCGATGGCAGTTAGTAATCGGGACTGTGAACGGGTTCTGGTTTCCATGGACTTAAGGGTGGGGATTTTGGACTAAAGCTAATAAGTAAATCCTTAAGGCATAGGCCAACATAAATCTGATCCGCCATTAGTGGGAAACTGTACTCCCCGATTGCAGTTGCCTGGTCGCATAACGCCCCAAGCTATCCACTGGAATGGAAACCAACCCCTCTCCTTTGGGCGAAGGCTGCAGGCAGTTAAAATGCAGATGTGGAGTGGTGGTCTGACCGGTCTGTCCAGACAACCCTATGGGCTGACCCTGAAGTACCCGGTCTCCGACACGGACCAGGCTACCCCGGTGTCTGAGATGCACATATTGCGTGAACAGATCCCGGTCAGGATGGAATAGAGTAACAAAATTCCCGTACGGTTTCCATTTCTCTTCGGGTCCGCCATGAATGTAACCGTCTACTACGCCGACCACATAGCCATCGGCCGCCGAGCAAATGGTATCCCCAACCTTCAGTGAGAAATCGAGCGCATAGCGAGACCAGTCGGTCTGATGGGAAAACGCCCCGTTGTATCCCTGAATGACCTGATATGAGCGACCAGTCGGGAAAGGCAGGGCCAGGGATCCCCCACGTGCCATTCGGGAGGAATCTCCCAGTCGCACATCAAATCCCAGACTTTGATCGCGGATATCACCTGCCTCCACTCTAACAATGGTATCGCTTTCCGGAGGCAACACCAGTGGATTCAATCCCTTTAATACTCTCTTTAGCTTTCGGTCCTCAGACATCACCCAGAAACGAATCGGGGCTTTGAGTGGATTCGTCAGCTCGATGCTAACCCCTTCATCTGAAAACTGATAGTCGACGTTCAGGCGGAATTGGCTGAGTCGTTTCTCCGGCAATGGCTGGGCACAGGCCGTCAGGGAAAACCAAAATAACGCGAACACTATAGCCTTCATTCCCTTGTATATTTCTCCTTTTGATCTAAATATAGTGGGGTACGACTAGAATCCCTGAGGTTACTATTGTCAGCCTATGTCCATCAGAGATTGGGAATCCGCATTAGGAAAATACTCGTAGGCCTATAGGGTGTCTTCAATAAACACTAGAGTTCAATACACTCTATCCCGAAGTTCCGCTTCTTCATAACCATCAATGGGATATTCGCCATCCCTCGGACAACAATAACGATCGCGAAAGACCCTAAGAAATCACGCAGAAATCGTGTATTTTTCGATCAGACCAAACGCGTTGCTCGCAGATTTTCCTTCAAAACTTCGCCTAAGGAATAGTTATTAATGCTGAGGGCCATCATACTCGAGTACGGAACGGCCAGCACCCTATTCCTTGGGCTTTTCGCTAACTTAGTACTACTGGCCGTACATCATTGCGCAAACCTGTAATACTTTCGTATCATGACAGAACTCTCCTTTGAATACTGGAATCAGCTGGCGAATCAGTTCATCCTGACCAGTTCGCTACTCGGTGGTTTCTCCATTGCGGCAGTCGCCAATATTTTGGTTTCTAGGGCCAGGGGTCGGGTACTGGACCTGGTCATGCGTGCCGCCATCATTGCCTCAAGCTCGTTTATAGCCGTCATCTTCTCCATGACCAATATACTCATGAAAACAACCCCGGGCTACCCATTTAAAATTACGGGTGATGAGCTGCTGCTCCCCAGAGTTATCGGGAGTATTTCATTTTTCGTGGGTATTTTTTCATTGATCGCCATGATCGGCCTTTCGGGTTGGACACGATCGAAACAGATGGGCTGGTTTACGACCATCATAGGAGGGCTGACCCTGATCCTACTCCTTCTGCTTGTTACCTAGCCGCATTCCGGTTTCACCGATCCTCGCGGTACAGACCAGAGGGTCTTATTTTTGGGTCATATTTTTCGTACCTTTTACAGGCACTCATTAAGGAAATCGATTTGCTGGAGGAATTATTCAAAGAACTTTTCGCGAAATACAGCAGCAATGTGGAATTGATCGTCGAGGCCTGGCACAAGCTGGCCGACAGATATTCCGAGGCCCACCGCCATTATCATGCCCTTCAGCATCTCAGGGATATGATAGGAGAACTCGGAAAATACCCCGATCGCATTGAGGACCGCGACACCCTTCTTTTTTCCATTTTTTACCACGATAGTGTGTACCGGCCAGGGCGTAAAGACAACGAAAAGCGGAGTGCCGAATGGATGAAGGACTGGTTGTCACAAACTTCATTTCACCGAGTGGATTCCTGTCATGCGCAGATCATGGCTACCGAAGGGCATAAGGAGTCTGAAGATCCGGACACCCGGATTCTGATCGACCTGGACCTGAGTATCCTGGGGCAATCACTGGAACGTTACGAAAGCTATCGGGAAGGCATCCGGGAAGAGTATCTCCTTTTTCCCAACTGGGTCTTTCGCAGGGGCCGAAGAAAGGTGCTTGCCGAGCTCATGAGCCGAGAAAGAATTTTTCAGACCTCTTTTTTTAGAGAAACGTATGAACAACAGGCCCGTCAGAACCTGCAGGCCGAATGGGAATCGCTTTCATGATCACCAACCGCCCCATACACCCGGACTTCCTCAGGCACCTGGACAGCAAACCCTCCCAGCTGGTGCAAACCTTCTGTGAGTTACGGAATTACCTGCTCAGTTTCAACGCCGAAGCCATCGAAATTCTCTACCACACCCACGCCCTGACAGCAGTTTTCTCACTATCCGAGCGGCTTTCCGACGCCTACTGCCATGTCCCGGTTTACACCGGACATCTCAATCTCGGCTTTAACAAGGGGGCCTTGCTCCAAGATCCTGAAGGATTACTACAGGGAACGGGGAAGTTGATTCGACATTTACCCGTGGAACAGCCGGACGACTGGCAAAACCCAGCCGTTCAAACCCTTTTACGGGAAGCCATCGACCTTGCCCGCACTGAGATGGACAAACCCGCCAAAATAACCGGGGTTACCGTATCCAAGATCAAGAACTAGCCCCCCGTACTTATGTCTCAGCCGACTCCTTTTGCTCACCTAATACACATCGTTGGCTGGGTGGCCTGGATTCAGGCGGTCACCGTGATTTTCGCAATAGCAGGCTATTTCATTTGGCCTCAATTGTTTGACGATCACGACGGCCTCATGGTTCTGGAGGGAATCAGGTCCCGGCCCTGGGTATATTTCATGAAACTGGATCCGATTGTTCTGATCGGAACCCTCTTGCAATTCCCTGTTTATCTTGGGCTGTGGGCCGTCTTAAGAGAACGATTTGCTTCCGTTTCATTACTGGCCCTGATCACCGGACTGATCTCTACCGTAGCCGTACTGTTCACCCGTCCTATACGTGAACTCTACGCACTTTCTGACACCTATTTTGAAGTAAGCAGCCCGATACAGCAATCTGCTGTAATTGCCGCCTCCGAATCACTCTTAGCCCAGTTCCATGGAACGGCCTGGCTCATTAGTATCCTTTTCGGAGGGCTGTCCGCCTTGATGTTTTATACCGCGATACGGCAAAGCAGGCATTTTCAAAGGAGCACAGCGATCATCTTATTGCTCAGTGGCCTGGGTGCCGTGTTCTGCTGGGTTCCCGTGATTGGCATAGCTTTATTGTTCTTACTCGGGACATTAGTCGGTGTACTGGCAAGCCTGTTCATAGGCTATGACATGCAGAGATTTGCCAAACGAATAGACTAAAGGGGTGCGCAGCGGCTCTGAGTAAACGGCTTGCGCCTTCATCCTAATTCTGACTAAATTAAGGGCGACCTAATCACCCATACTCATGATCCGAGATCAGATCTACACGAACCGCCGGCACGACCCCTACGTGCTATACCGCGGCGAAACGGCATCCCGGCTGGACAATCTAACCGATGCCGTTTTCGGGATTGCCATCACCCTGCTGATATTTAATCTATCCAATCCCAACTCCTTCGAAGACTTGCTTAGGTTTACCAAGACCCTGCCAGCCTTTCTCATCAGCATCACTTTCATATTTATTATCTGGAAAGAGCATTTACACTTCTCGGAAATGTATTCCCTGAACGATTCCGTGTTCCAGATGCTGAACACGGTTTTTATCGCCCTTATCATCTTCTATGTGTACCCGCTACGGTTTTCGACCCTCTTCCTCACCAACCTGATATTCCAGACCGATGTGACGCTGAACATTCGGGGGGAGTAGGTACCCGACCTGATGGTGTATTACGGCTTTATCGCCTTCGCTCTTTATTTCGTACTGTACCTGTTTTACTTGCGTGCCCTGAGGCTGAAGAAAGCGCTAGTGCTCAGCGAATACGAAATCGCCCTCACACGCTGGCAGAAGAGCCGGCTGATTATTATGTTCTCCGTTCCACTGCTTTCCATCCTGCTTACCCTGTTCGTCAAATCCATCTCTCCCGTTTACGCCTCCATGGCGGGTGGATTAACCTATTTCCTGTATACCCCGCTCATTTTCCTCTGGTATCGCAAGGAAGGACAGGAAACTCGCTCCTTTCCGCAAAGCGGAAGACAACTAGTTCCTGAATGGGTCTACAGGCTGAGCGGAATATCGGTAAGCCTTTTTCCCGTAAGACGCTTAACTGCATTGGCTATGGCCGCGCCGATCGGTCCCAGGGGAGGTTCACCCACCGGCAAGGGGATATCCGCCCCCTGAATCAGATGGACATCGATCTCCCTCGGTGCATGTTTGAGCTGGGCCATCTGGTACGGTCCATAGATGATCGGATAAAGTTCCCCATCTCTTAATGTCATTTTCTCGTACAGTGTTGCACTCAGTCCCATGATGATGGAGCCTTCGCACTGGGCCCTTACCTGATCCGGATTCACGGCGATCCCGCAATCGAAGGCGCAGGTCACCTTGTGCACGCGTATCTCATTGTCCTCTATGGAAACCTCAGCGACCTGGGCGCAGGGAGCGTTGGTGTCAATAGATGCGGCAAATCCCATGGCCCGGCCATCCTTCACCCCATCCTCGTACCCCGCCTTTTCGGCTGCCATAAGAATAACATTTCGGATGCGTTCCTGTCCATTGCTATCGCCGAGATGGGCCAACCGAAATTGCACCGGATCCTGGCCAGTCTTTACCGCCATTTCATCCATGAAGCTCTCGATGGCGAAGGTATTGGCCAGCAGTCCCAGGCTGCGCCACCAACTCGTTGCAAAAGGCAGGGAGGTATGCCATTGAACGGCTCTCTTGTTAGGAATATTCCCGTACATAAGGTTGCCGCCCCGGGCTGCCCCTACGTCGGTCCCAATAATGGCGGTCATTGCCTTGGGAAACATGGGCGAGCCATGTGCCACATCACCGCTCGCATAATGATGCTCCAGGTGATGAAGCCTACCACCCGGGTCCAGCTTACCTTTCATGATGTGATGCGTAGGCGGACGAAACGTATCGTGCTGGAATTCATCTTTACGTGTGAAAATATACTTGACGGGCCTTCCCACTTCCCTGGAGAGCTGGGCTACCTGAACGGCATGTGAGGTATTCAGCCGGCGCCCGAATCCCCCGCCCAGGTAAGTGGGAACGATATCGACATCCTCCTCGTCCAGATCTAATGCCTTTGCTACTTGCCTACGGGTCTGACCCGGCACCTGCGTGGAAAGTATTACCTGAACTTTACCATCTCGGTAGTGGACCACAGCACCGTTGGGTTCAAGTTGGGCATGGGCGCCGAGTGGCGTAGTGAACTCCAGGGTCTCAACACGATCTTCTTCTGTATCCAGGTGCCCTCCTACTTTCTGAGTGATCATACGTCGCCCCTTGCCCACCTGCAACATATCCCGAAGGTCTTCCTCGGTCCATTTCCGGGGAATGTCCCATTCGACCTGTAGTGCCTGCCGGGCAGCCAGTGCCTGGCTGTATGTTTGGGCTACCACACCCACCCAGTCATCGATACGGCACACTTTAACTACACCCGGCATTTGTTCCGCCTTACTGCTGTCCACTCCGACCATACGGGCTCCTACCGCCGAGGGCCTTACTATGGCCGCGTGGAGCATATCTGGCATTTCGGCATCCAGACCAAAGGGGGCCGTACCGAATACCTTTTCTTCCAGGTCGATGCGGGGAACGGGTGTACCCACCAGTCGGTAATCCTTAACCGGTCTGAGCTCCGGAGTCTTCGGAATCTCCCAGTCCGTCACCCCGGTCGCCGCCTCGGCATAGGTCATTTTTTTTTCTCCTGAACTGAGCATTCCGCTTCCGGTATTCACTTCACCAGGAGTAACGCCCCATTGATCGGCGGCCTGTTTCTTCAGCATTTCACGCATGGTAGCGGACAATTCCCTCAGGGGTTGCCAAAGGCCACCGACGGAGAGGCTTCCTCCTGTACTCAGACCGTCAATGACGCCAGTGCTCGTAGCGGCCCCAACTACCCGAATCTGATCGATGTCCACATCCATCTCGTCGTGAATAATCTGTGCGAAACTGGTAAAAGCGCCTTGTCCCATTTCCACTTTAGGGGAATGAAAGACGAGCGTATTCTCCTTAGTGAGTTCGAACCAAAGTTGGGGTTCGGTTCCCTGCCCCTGATAAAAGGGCGGTGCGGTTTCTACCGTCTTCAATATGGCCCTGCGCAAGGGATTGCGCCCCAGATACGTTCCAACAGCTAAAACGCCCAGTGTTCCCAATCCTCCCCGGACCAAAAATTTCCTTCGTGAAACCGGCTTATTCATAAGAATCGTCTTTTGTGGTGTATTCCCGATTCAATTCGACTGCACGGTAGATGGCCTTACGCATCCGATAATAGGTGGCACATCGGCAAACGTTGGTTATGCTACGATCTATCTCCGAGTCCGATGGGGACGAATTTTCCTTGAGCAGAGCAGCGGTTGCCATCATAAAGCCCGGCTGGCAGTACCCGCATTGAGGCACTACTTCCTCTATCCAGGCCTGCTGTACCGGATGGGGATCTTCGGGTGTGCCCAGGCCCTCTATGGTTACCACACTTTTGCCCTCCACAAAACTAACGGGATAGGAGCAGGAACGAATGGCCTGACCATCCACATGCAGGGTGCAGGCTCCACAGGCGGACATGCCGCATCCAAACTTTGTGCCCTTGAGCAGGAGTACGTCCCTGACTACCCAGAGGAGCGGAGTCGAAGGGTCTTCGATGTCCAGTGACACCGGTTTACCATTGATTTGAAACGATAGGTTCATAGGCGATCTCTTCTACCTTAGTGTTTTGCAAAAGTTACGAAAATTGGAGACTCGGTCTATTTTCGGAGTACCGTTGTGAGTCTGGAGAATTTGCAGGATATTTCGTCTTGCAAAAAAAATGTCATGAACGGGAAACGCAACGTATTTCTAATTTGGGCGCTGGTATTGATCACTTTGACTGCCACGGGCTGTAAATCGAAGGAGAAGAAAGAGGACGCACAGCAGACGACTTCGGAAAAAGCCACGCATATACCCCCTGTAGTCCCCAAGGCACCTACCACCGAGAGGGAAGACCTTCCCACTACCCCTTCTAAACCGAGGGAAATCAAGGGACCGAAGGGGCCTGCTCCCTCCTCCCCCGTCGGACTGGAGAACACCAAATGGGTGCTGACCGAGCTCATGGGCAAGGAGATGGAATCGGATGACATCTACCTTATACTAGACCGATCGGGTGTATTATCGGGCTTTAACGGTTGCGATTCCTTCGAGGGAACCTACGAGCTCAAAACGGAAGGCCGGATCGAAATCGGTCAGATGAGCGGGGACCCCACGCCATGCCCCAATTCGGGAAATACCATTCCATTCAACCAGATGCTGCCTACGATCGATAATTTCACCATTAAAAATGGCATACTGAGACTCAACAGGTCGCAGGCGACGACCCTGCTCAAGTTTCAGGCCTCTTCAGAACCCAGCACCTAGTTTTACCGGTAAGCCTCCGGGAATTTTCGGGCATTTAGTATGCGCTCGATCTCGAATCCGAGATGGTATAATCGCTGCTCTTCGAACTGCTGTCCGAATAGCGTCAGACCGGCCGGACGGCCATCGGTCCGGTATCCCATGGGGATGGTCAGCGCAGGATACTTCGCGGCGGCGGCGTAATGAGCACCTCCGTTGTTGATGGAAAATACGGCTTCCAATCCCTGATCGAAACCGGGCTTAAAATACAATCGCGCCAAGTCTTCCAGACTTTTGCGAAGTGCCTGCAGATCTTCCTGAGAAGTGGTATCGGCTACCACCCCATCGAATCGGACCTGCCCGTAAGGAATCCGGGCCGTACTATCCTGCAAATTAAAGGCGTGAAGATCGTTCATATTGCGAATACCAACTGAGTCGGGTAGTCCGCCGTAATTCGAAATGTAATCGGGCATGGCTTCCTGCATGTCGGCATTCAGCAACTGAAGGAACCCATCCATGGAAACCGGAGGCAACTCAATTTCCACGATCTCCGCACCGGCCGCTGCCAATGCCTCGCTACTCTGCCGGTATAAAGAATCGGTTTCGAGGGCTCCCCTGTAGAACCCCAGTCTTTTCCCCTTGAGACTATAGCCCGGCTCAGGCCTGTACCAATCGCCCTCCCAATTGACCTGCACCGAGGCGGGATCCATACCATCATAACCGAGCATGGCGTCGAGCAGTATGGCATTGTCGATCAGAGAGCGAGTCATGGGTCCCGGTGTGTCCAGGGTGGCAGAAATAGGGACTATCCCGCCCCGGCTTAGGAGACCAATGGTGGGTTTCATACCAACCAGGGAATTACTGCTTGAGGGGGACAGAATGGATCCCGATGTCTCGGTACCCACCGCTGCGACGGCATAACCCGCTGCGGTTGCGGTTCCGCTGCCTGAACTGGAGCCGCCGGTATCGTGTACGAATCGGCCATAGGGGTTGAGCGTCTGCCCGCCCACGGCGCTCTGCCCGTTCGGGCAATCGCACAGGAAATTTGCCCACTCGCTCAGATTGGTCTTACCGAGGATAAGTGCTCCCTTGTCCTTAAGGCGAGCCGTTATAAAGGCATCTCCGGCCCAATTACTCAAAAACGCGACTGCTCCGGCAGTGGTAGCCATGCCTTCGGTACCCACATTATCCTTGAGCAACACCGGCATTCCGTAAATCGGATGGTGTGAACCCTGTTGACTATCCAGGGCCCGGGCCTGATCCAGCACTTCTGGATTCAGTGATATGATCGATTGCAGGCCGGTTTCCTTATCCAATTCGTAGCGGTAGATCCGCTTGAGATAAAACAGGGTCAGCTCTTCATAGGTAAGGAGTCCATCGGCCACGGCTTCCTGTATCTCGGGTATGTTTTTCTCTAAAACCAGTGGAACTAGTTCGTTGTACCGTTCTTGGGAAAAGCCCTCAACCTCGCTGAAGAGTGTCCCGTAAATTTCTGTTTTAGACTTAAATGGAGACTGTACCCGCCTGAACTGCATGCGGGGGCTGGGATGATCGGCCACACTATCCAGCAGGGCCTGTTCTTCCTGGGGTGTGTACAATTCCGGAACTTCGACCGGATCCTTAGAATCCCTCGAGTCGCAACTGCTCAAAAAGGGAATGAGAAGCAGGCTGAGCAGCACGCTTCTGTTTAATACAGTAAAAAAGTTGGGCAAATGGAGATTAGAACTCGGATTCATAACCTAAAAAAATTAGAGGTACGGGTGCAATATACACAGGAGAGCCGCAAAACCAACAGATTTAAGCACACCCTCTTTAGTGAATGCCGGGGACCACTGGTATAATGTCCTTATCTTTGGCAGGCCTCATGAAGACCCTTCTGAACAGAGCCTTTAATAGCCAGACCTTCCCCATACTGTTGGTGAATTTCATGGGAATCCTCGGCTATAGCGTCGTGATCCCTATTCTCATATATATCGTCACCCAATTCGGGGGCAATGGTTTCATCTACGGCATAGTCGGTGCAGCCTACCCCTTTTTCCAGTTCCTAGGGGCACCCCGCCTCGGACGCCTGTCGGACCGGGTGGGCCGACGAAATGTACTCATCCTGACCCAAATAGGTTCGTTTATCGCATGGTCACTATTCCTGCTCGCCTTCGCTGTGCCCAAGTGGGAACTGTGGCAACAGGATACTGCACTCACCGGGGCTTACACCATGACCCTCCCCTTGGTGATACTAACGCTGGCCCGAGTCGTCGATGGCTATACCGGCGGGAATATCTCAGTGGCCAATGCCTACATGGCCGATATATCTACCGAGGAGACCCGGGGTAAGAATTTCGGATTGATTGGGGCTTCCACCAGCCTGGGCTTTATAGTGGGCCCGGTTATGGCGGGTGTACTCACAGGGACTCCCCTGGAGGAACGGTTACCGCTGATCGTTTCTGCCATACTCGCACTGGCAACGGCCGGGGTTATTTATCTGAAATTAGGCGAGACCGTACCCGTGACAGAAAACATCCGGAAAAACCCATTCCCTGGCTTACGCTATATCTTTCGCATGCCGAAAAACGAATCCGGCAATGACGGTACGGATAAAAAACCAGGACAGAGTCGGGCCGAGGTTTTGCGCATCAAGGATATGCCCGCCCTGTACACGATTTATTTCCTCGTTTTCTTCTCCTTTAGCCTGTACTATGTCGCCCTGCCCATCTACGCCTCCCGATATCTGGGATGGGATGCCCGTCAGCTGGGGCTCTTCCTGGCCTATTTTTCCCTTATGATGATCCTGGTGCAGGGCCCCTTGCTCTCATCGGTCAGCAAACGCTTTGACAAGAGAACCCTGGTACTTTTCGGATCCCTGACCCTGATACCCGGGTTTATGCTGCTCACCGGCAGTGATCTTCCCTTCTTATACCTGGGGGTGACCGTTATGGCACTGGGAAATGGTTTGATGTGGCCAAGCTTTCTCAATATACTGGGCAGTAAGGGCGATGTGTCCATTCAGGGCAGCATACAAGGGTACGGTGCGTCCATGGGAAGCATCGCCCGAATGACCGGACTGATCGCCGGGGGCATTCTCTTCGAAGTCTGGAGTACTAATTTGTTTTTCCTTGCCGGAGGAGTTTTTGCCCTGATCTTTGCGCTCGCCTACAGGGTATGTCGCACCTGAACCCGTTCCTGCTGTACCTTTGCATGAAAAAGTAGGCATGTCCGATTACCTGCTGATGCGTCATCCCGGACACAACCGGGTCTATTTCGAATCTTCCAAAGAATTAGCACTGGCCGAACTCCGTTCGGCCATACCCAAGTTAGCAGGATCCGACTTTGAATTTTCGGAGCTGCAATACGGGGGAGTCTCCTACATATCACTGAAGACAGATTCCGAACTCAGTACACAAGAATTGAAGTTGCTCGGAAGCCTTTCCTTCGTCTACGCCCTTTTCAGAGAAAGCCAACAAAATAATGAGGTTTGCCTGAATCCGCTGGAAAACCCGTTCACTTTTACCATGGACGACAAATTCAGCACACTGATGCGATATTCAGGCAAGACCAATGAACTGTTTACGCGTTTTATGATCAACCTGGCCGCGTTTAGCAGCGACTTTAATCCCCTGGACCGTCTTCGGTTGCTCGATCCGGTAGCAGGTAAGGGAACGACCCTGATCGAAGGAGCCCTGAGGGGGTACGACACCTTCGGCGTAGAGATACAGAAAAAGGCGCAACACGAAGGATACAGTTTTATAAAGACCTATCTGAAAAGGGAACGCTATACCTTTCGTTCGCAGCGCAGGCAAGTCGCAGGAGCAAAGGGTGCCGAAGCGGTATATATGGACGAGATCGAATACGCCCGGAATCGGGCGGCCTTCGAAAATCCGGATGATCCGCCACGTGAAATCGGCATGATTTGCGGGAACAGCCTGGAGCTCAACCAGTACTTCAAAAAAGGTTCGTTCCATCTACTGGTTGGTGATCTGCCCTATGGAGTAAAGCACGGCAGCCGCACTCAGAAGGGAAATCCGAAGCAGCCCCCGTTAAGGAACCCCTCGGAGCTGCTTGGGGAGGCACTCCCCTCCTGGCTCTCGGTCCTGACCGGGGGAGGTTGCATGGTCCTTGCCTGGAATTCCCAGGTCAGTCCCAGGGCCGAAATGATGGCCGTCGCCGCCCGGCACGGGCTTAGCCCTCTGGGAGGAGATCACCTGGAGAGGCTCGCTCACAGGGTAGATCAGTCCATTCGACGGGATGTACTGGTGTTCCGAAAGCCCTGAGGCAATAAACCGTTACAGTGCCTTTTTCCGAAGTCCAATAACGTCCTCTAGAAATCGTTCGCTCTCTTTCTGTACTTCTTCGTATTGAGCCGAGGTCACATAGGATGAGATTACGTGATCACCAGCCTTGTCAAAGGCGATTTGGCGTTTTCGGCTCTCCGGAGTACCCAGCTGGGTGAACATGTCCCGCATAGCCTCCACCGACACCACCTCATCCTGCTCCTCTTCATTTTTATAATAGTACGCCATAAAGACCGGCTCCGTGACCTTTTCGAAGGTCTCCTTCCTCATGGTGCCCTCCACGAAGGCTTGCAGATGCGTGAGTGACTCGAGTCGGTACCGCGTCACCCAGTACTTTTTTCTGAGCGAGTCGGCCTCGAACTCGTGGTAGTTGTCTCCTTTGACCAGCCGGGCCAGCTGCAGTCCCCAGGGCCCGGATAGGATGCGAGCGTTCTTGTCACGAATTTCCACATTGGGGGAATAGAGTATAAGACCGGCGAGATTATCCACCGATTCGCTCAGATGCAGGGCCAGAGATGCACCCGTGGAAGTACCCATGATGATCAGGCTGTCCCCCATTTGCTGAGCAATGGCGATCGCTTCCTTGGCCGAAGCCAGGTATCGGTCGGCCGTCAGGGTGAGCATGGGCTCTTCTTCATCCAGACCATGCCCCGCCAGGCGCGGCAAATAGAGATTACAACCGTACTGCCGGGCGAGGTTCTCGTGTATGGGCGCCCCTTCTTCGGAGCTGGCGGACCAGCCGTGAAGATACACCAGGCTGTAGGGCGTCTTTTTGGGAATGCTGTCTAACCAGATTATTCGGGCCTGGTTACCCGGTTTGATGTTGGGAATGCTGTCTTCTCTTTTGCCAATCATCAGCTCGAGTTCGTACAGATTGCGACTGACCTCGGGCAGATCCCTGTTCAGGTTGGGCTTATCTACTCGTGGCCCGGTAAAATAAACAACCAGGACAACCACTACCAGGAAGAGGACAACCAGGAGCATGCTTTTTAGAGCGTTCATGAGCAGGTAGTTTTTTGCAATAACTTAAAAATGCGTTGGTTAATACCGGGCAATATAGTGCTTTCGACCTATATGCTACCTGTAAATACGAAGTCTTGATCAAGGTCATTGCGAGCGAGAGCATAAACCGGGATGCGCTTTTTTATTCTTCCTCACGGCCTACTAACTCCAGCAGGGTTTGAGAACCATCGATATTGGTATAATGGAGTCGCACAAATCCGTACTCCAGATTGAAGTAGGCGGTAAGTCTTGATACACCCAGTCTGCTTGAGGCCGTGGACTCAATCTTATAGCAGTTCAGGATTCCCCATTCGGTCTGCATGTCCAGGTTTTCGGTTATCTGATACTTGTACTTCATCTGTACACGTCCTTTCCACGTTTTCCAGCGCTCATCAGACCAGTGATCCCCGATTTTTAAATCCCATTCCCATGCGTTACCTACCTGGTATGGTGCTTTGATAAAGGGAAAGGGATTAAGCTCGAGTATCCTGAAATACCTGGCACGCGGGGGATGCAACCAGACGTTACCCTGATTCTCGATCAATCCCGTGATTTCACCGAATCTTAGCGGGCCGTCCTTCGACAGGTATCGGTAAGAAATCAGTGTCTGCCGGTATTCAGAACCCCTACTGAGTTCAGGATCAGTACCTGGCATTGGGATAAGGCGAATGGCGTTCACCACCTCATGTAATACCGTTGAATCGGAAACCGGGACAAACTCCCAACTCCTGGTACCCTCTGGACTTTTGAACAAGGCTAACTCACCCTGCGGATCTATATGTTTAAACGAGAATACATACGAAAAACCGGGTTTATATATGGCGTTATCCCTGGTGTACTGGTTTGGATCTTTATCCCTGCTGTTTAGTTTCTCTACCAGAACTCCTCCTGCGTCTTCCAGTACGGGTAGCTCAGAATTATCGGTTTTCTGTCCATTAAGCGGCAGAAAGACCAACACCGCTGCATACCATAGATTTCTCATAACTCATGAACGTACTTAATTACGGCTGTTTAGTTTATAGTCTATTCCAAATTTATGGATGGAAATAGCCTGCACTCTTCCTCTGTAAGATAAAAAACAGCGCCAACAGTAAAGCACTATTGAAGAATCCGGAAGACTATTCCATACCTATCTGGCATATATATCCCAAGTAAATAGGCCCTCCGCAAAGTTGATCTCGACACATCAGAACCTGCTAAATGTCATGTTTTTTGAGAAGTGATCCCTGTAATTTTAAAGACTTGTATTCTAGGAATTAACCCTTTAACTCCATTACCTATGAAAATATATGACGAAAAGCATATTAAGAATGTGGTCTTCGTGGGCGCCCATGGCTCAGGCAAGACCACCTTGTCTGAGACCATGCTGTTCGAAGCGGGATTGCTCAACCGGAGGGGAACCGTTGAAAACAAGAATACCGTGGCCGACTACCATGAAATCGAGCACGAAAGAGGAGCCTCGGTATTTGCCACCCCTCTGCATACGGAATGGCGGAATTACAAAATCAACATCATCGATACACCGGGACTGGACGATTTTGTGGGTGAAATCATGTCTTCCATACGCGTTGCCGACACCGTAGTCATGGTTCTCAATGCCAAAAATGGAGTTGAAATAGGTACGGAGATCATCTGGGACTACATAGACACCTTCCACAAGCCTACTCTGTTTGTCGTCAATCAGATCGATGATCCCGCAGCGAATTTCGAAGATAGTTTCGTCCAAATCAAAGAGCTGGCGGGTAACGGAGCGGTCATGGTACAGTATCCGCTCGTGGTAGACGGGGCACAATGCATCATCGATGTCCTTAAGATGAAGATGTACAAATTCGGTCCCCAAGGCGGGAAACCCGAAAAGCTACCCATACCGGAAGACCAGAAGGAGCTCGCTGACCAACTGCATAACGAATTGGTGGAAAAAGCCGCTGAGAACGATGAAAATCTTATGGAACTCTTCTTCGAGAAGGGTACCCTGACCGAGGACGAGATGAGGCAGGGCATTAAAGCCGGGATGCTCAATCATGAAGTTTTCCCGGTATTCTGCATATCGGCTCTGAACGACATGGGTAGCGGGCGCCTGATGGGATTCATCGACAATGTTGCGCCAGCAGCCGTCGAACTCAAGCCCGAGCAAAGCGTTGAGGGAACCGATGTTCCCCCGAGCCCGGATACACCTACCTCCCTCTTTATATTTAAGACCGTGAATCTGACCAACGTGGGTCAGTTGACCTTCTTCAAAGTAAAATCGGGCAGCATACAGGCCAACGACAAACTCGTCAATTCGCGAACCGGAGAAACCGAGGTACTCAACCAGCTCTTCATTATGGACGGTAAAAAGCGGGAACCGGTTTCCAGGCTCAAGCTTGGCGACATAGGCGCAACACTAAAGCTCAAGGATACCCGAACCAATGACACCCTGAGTACCGAGGGGTTCCCCGTTTCTATCAAGCCCATTAAGTACCCGGAATCCAAGCTGACTAAGGCCGTCTCTGCCGCATCACAAAACGAGGAAGAGAAACTCACTGAGGCCCTCAAGAAGATACAGAGCCAGGATCCCACGGTCTTCGTTCACTATTCCGACGAACTTAAGCAGCAACTGGTGGGATTTCAGGGAGAGCTACACATGTCCACGGTAAAATGGATGCTGGAGAACCTCTATGGAGTAGAGCCCATTTTCGAGGCACCCCGCATTGCCTACCGGGAAACCATTACGCGTTCTGCACGATCCAGCTACCGCCACAAGAAGCAGTCGGGCGGTGCCGGTCAGTTCGCCGAGGTTCACCTAAAAATCGAACCCTGGTACGAAGGCATGCCGGAACCCGAGGGATTTAACATACGTGGTAAGGAAGAAGTGGAACTGCCCTGGGGAGGAAAACTGGTCTTCTATAACTGCATTGTAGGTGGTGTTATCGACCTCAGGTACCTGCCATCCATCAAGAAGGGTATCCTCGAGGTTATGGAGTCTGGCCCGCTGACCGGGTCCTATGTGCGCGACATCCGCGTTATGGTGTACGACGGCAAAATGCACTCGGTAGACTCCAACGATATCGCCTTCAAGATCGCCGGGGCCCACGCTTTTAAGGACGCATTCCTTCAGGCCAAACCTCAGCTGATGGAACCCCTTCGGGAACTGTTGATCCGGGTTCCCGAGGACATGCTCGGTAATGTTATGACCGACCTACAGTCGCGTCGTTCCATGATCCTTGGCTTCGACACAGTGGAAAACTTCCAGATCATCAAGTGTACCACACCGGAATCCGAACTGGAAGGATACTCTACGAATCTGCGTTCGCTCACGCAGGGAAAGGCATCGTTCACGTCTAAATTTTCCAGTTTTGAGACGGTCCCCGAAAACGTGCAGCGCGATCTTATAGAAGCCTGATTACAAAAAGGTAAGAGGCCGCAGGAATCACAATGGATTCCTGCGGCCTCTATATTTGATCTGGATCGGGACCTACGAATTAATGCTGACCAAAGTCAACTCAAAAGTCAGGTCTTTTCCGGCCAGGGGATGATTGGCATCCACCACTATGCTTTCCTCCTTGACCTCGGTTACAACCAGAGGAGTCTCCTGTCCATTGGGTGCCTTGGACATGAGCTGCATGCCTACCTCGGGCTTGATCTCCTCGGGCAGATTTTCCTTAGACACCTCCTGTATGAGCTCCTCCCGGGGTTCACCATAGGCCTCCGCTGCGGGTATGTTAATCGTTTTTGATTCGTCCACGGCCATACCCAATACGCCCTGCTCGAAACCGGGGATGATCTGACCTGAACCCAGGGTAAATTCCAGAGGTTCCCTGCCTTCTGAGGAATCAAATACCTCACCATTGCTCAGGCTTCCCTTGTAATGCACCTGTACCTTGTCGTTCGCTTTTGCTGTCATTTCTATCGCTTTAATGAAGGATGAAAGTAACAGTTTATAAAGGGAAGCCCGAATGTAGAAGGAATTCTTTTTCCACAGCAGGATGCGGAAGCGCATGATCTTTTGGTATATGTTCGTGTTTTTAAGCTATTTAACCTCTTCATTCAAAGAATCATGGCGCTTCATGCAAGCGGAGGGCAAAATCCGTATTTTCACTCTATATGGGAGGCATCCGCGACGGACTTAAGAAAATCGGCCCGGGAATACTCTTTGCGAGTATGGCTGTGGGAACCTCGCACCTGGTGCTTTCGACTAAAGCGGGAGCGAGTTACGGCTGGATTATGGTAATCCCAATAATTCTGGCCAATGTGCTCAAGTATCCCTTCTTTCAATACGGTGTGCGCTTCTCAGAGGCGACCGGGCGAAGCCTGATCGAGGGATACTATAAGGAAAATCCCTGGTTCCTCAGGCTATACGCTGCCATTACCGTGCTCAACGCCATCAGCATACCCGCCGCCCTCTATCTGGTAACCGCCCAGCTTCTGGGCTTCGTTCTCGGAACAGCTTCGGGTAACCCTGCTGCGCTCACTCTAATTCTCATTGCCATAATCTCAATTCTGCTCGTGGTTGGCAAATATCGATTCCTGGAGAATTCACTGAAAATCCTGGTAGCCCTGTTACTGGCCATTCTGATTTATGCCGTGACTCAGGTGGGCATCTCGGGTGCCGCCTATCCGGATCACGTCTGGGAAATCCCGCGCTTCTCGGGGCCGGCTGAATGGCTTTTTATGATGTCCCTGATCGGATGGATGCCAACAGCAGTAGAAACCGCTGCCTGGGTAAGTATGTGGACGGTGGAGAAGAAATCCGACAAAACGCTGTTAACCAGTTTCCGGGAATCCATGTTAGAATTCGATTTTGGTTACGCGCTCACCGCTGTCCTGGCCCTGATGTTCTTTTTTATGGGCTGGTACGTACTTTACGGCTCCGATACAGTCTTCGAACTGAGTGGAGCGGGTTTCAGCCGGCAATTTGCCATGCTTTTCAGCTCTCAACTGGGTCACGAATTCAGGCTCCTCATCGCTTTCGCGGCCTTCGCCACCATGCTTAGCAGTGCCATGACTGCGCACGACGGCCTGGCCCGCGTCAGTGTCGAGTGCTATTCCTACCTGGGAATCGAACTCCCCCACAACCGCAAGCGAAAACTCACAGGTTTGTTGGTAGTTGTGATAGGGTTAGTGAACATGGGGGTTATCCGGTGGTTTTCTTCGGATATGGGGACTCTGATCACGGCTGCGACCTTTATTTCATTTGTATTTGCCCCCTTAATCGGCTGGCTGAATCTCAGGACCGTAACCCGAAATCAGGTGCCCCCGAAACTTCGGCCGGGAAGGTTTAGCAGGACCTGGTCTTGGTTGGGAATAGGGATTCTCGGAGCTCTTGCGGTTGCCTATATGCTGAGCCTCTTTTTACCTGCCTGATAAAGGAAACCTTGCTCAGGGCTTCTGGGCAAACATGAGGTTGTCATTTACGATAGCAAATTCGGTGCGCTGATTTTGCTTGTGCAGGACTTCCAGACAATACACCCCGTTCTGGCAGTTATTTACGAGCTTTTCCTCACCAAACCCGATGGCGAAGGGCAAATTAGACGAGGAAACCCCTTTACGTATCAGGTACTGTTTGATCTTGTTGGCACGTTCCTGAGTGAAGCGGGTATTGGACGTACCGCTGCCCCGGCTATCCGTATGGCATTCGATCCGTATCTGAACCTGTGGAAACAACTTGGCGAACTCGACCACCTTATCCAGCTCGCGGGCAATTTCATCGGTAATGATCGTCT
This sequence comes from uncultured Flavobacteriaceae bacterium, assembly GCA_964552195.1. GTDB lineage: Bacteria > Bacteroidota > Bacteroidia > Flavobacteriales > Flavobacteriaceae > CAZKAP01. The sequence continues at coordinate 122,318 of CAZKFM010000002.1, read as the reverse complement.
TGCCTTTACCGAAATAGAACCTTTCCAGTTTGATTACTTTTTGGCCATGGCGTTCAGTCACCAGATCGTCGTATTGGCTCAACCGTATGTTGAAATCCTCGTCCTGCAGGTCGTCTAGCCGCTCCTTGCCCAGTTCCCTTTTGTAGAACGAGAATCGGTCCTTTACAGCCCGTACCCGGATCTCCTCCTCCCAGGGAACTTCGATGCGGTATTCCCCGGATTCGTCCGAAAGGGTCTCCTTGAGCAATTCCCCTTCCTTGTTGTACAACTCGATCAATACATCAGCTATGACTTCGGTATTGTACGATTTAGTAACGTTACCGGTAAGAGTGAGCGTCTTGAGACCAGGTTTTTGGTCCACGACAAATCCGTAGATATCGTCCTTTCCCTTCCCTCCCCTGCGGTTGGAGGCGAAATACCCGATCAGGCCTTCACCCTTCTGTTTCAGGATCAGCCCATAGTCGTCCTTATCACTATTAATCTCAGGGCCCAGATTTACCGGTATGCTGAAGGTATCGGCATCCTGAACATTGGCCTTATACATATCCATACCTCCTAGCCCGAAGAATATATCGGAAGAGAAATAGAGGCTCTCCTCAAAAATAAAAGGGGCGATCTCGTTGCCAGGAGAGTTGATCCGGGGCCCGAGGTTTATGGGGGCCGACATGATCTGTCCCTGATTCGTATGTACATAATAGATATCCGTTCCACCGTAGGTGTCGCCGGGCAGATTGGCAGCAAAGTACAGCCGTCCGGAAAGCTCGTCATAGAATGGGTAGTAGAAGGAAATGCTCAGGTCTTTCATCAGATAATTCCAACTGTCCAGACTCATTCGCTGAGATACGATCGACAGGGAATTCTTGCCCTTATCGTTGAATTCCAGTCGCCCCCGTATGGTATTGGATGTGACATAGAGGATGCTACCCAGACTCTCGGCATAAAAAGGAGTCGCCTTATGGAAGGCCGATGAAGGGAGTTCATCAAAAAATCGGGCCTCCTGTAGCTGTCCGGACGCCTCAGTGTCGGCAACGAATATATCGAGATAGCCGGTGTAGTTCCCTTCCTCGTCCTTGGCGAAGTTGGGTCTATCACTGCTAAAGAGCAACTTACTCCCATAAAATGCGGGTGCGAATTCCATGGCATCCGTATTGACCGTGCAGGAGAACAGCTGATAATTCAATTCCTGATTGGGCTCAGAATGAAGCAGATCGTAATTGAAGTCCGCATTTTCCATAAGCTCCCTGGGGAAATCCGAAATACGTTCCTGCAAAAAAGTCCCACTGCGATCGCGATATTCATCGCTGGCTTTCAGGCTGTTCATGGCGTAATTCAGATGGAAATCCTTGAGCAGAGGATTTACAGAGCTGGTATCGAGCCGGTGCAGTTTCCAGTACCACTTAGCCGCCTCACCCGGCAAGCCCGCCATATAATACGAATCGGCCAACCGAAGTTGCTGGACCACATCGAGTCCCTGTAGATCGATCTCGCGCTGATAGGCATCAATGGCCTCGAGGTATTTTCTCGACTCGAATAACTCGTCACCCGACTTCTCCTTATTGCGCTGGGCAGAAGAAGACACTGTCGTAAACAGGGTGATGAGTAAGAGCAGAACAAGGCGTTTCATAGTTACATTTTAAAAGAACCGGGGGCTGTCAATTACATTCTCCTTACCGTTATTACCGTTTCTTCGGGCACGGTTGGATCGGCTCTTCCGACCTGTGTAATACTTAAGAACGATCTCGTGGGAGCCACTATTGTACTCTCCCAGGTTATTCGTGTTGTAATCGTAGGCATAGCCTATGTAGAACGAAGGCGCTACCTGCACCCCCGCAATAGCGCTAAGGGAGTTCTGAAGCCGGTAATTGGCTCCCAGTATTACCATATTACTGATCATTGCGGTAGCGGACAAATTCATGTTTACCGGGATTCCGCTGGTATAACTCATCAGCAGGGCCGGTTTGAGTTTTAACATCTCGCTTGGTGAAGTATAAATATAGCCGGCGATCACATCGAATTGCAGCTGCTCCGGGGTGAGGCTGCGTATCTCTTCACTGTAAAAGTTGGCGGCCAGAAAATTGGGTACGGAGGCCCCGACGTACCAGTCCGTATCGTACAGGAACAATCCGGCACCAACTGTGGGATAGAAATTATTGGCAGTGGACTGATTCAGTAGGGGCTCATTGGGATCCCGGAAATTCCCCTGGCTGAAATCGAGGTTCAGTATGGACGCCCCGCCGTCTATTCCCATGGATAGAAACGTGCCCCCTCCCAGCTGTATCTGAAACGAATAGGCGATATCGAAAAAGGTCTGAGAGGCCGGCCCGATTTCGTCTCTGCTGATGTTGATCCCGAGTCCATTCTTTCCGTTGTCAAAGGGCTTGTTGTAACCGATTCGAAATGTGGTCGGTGCGCCATCCAGGCCCACCCACTGCGCCCGGTAGGCAAGCGTATAATCGGCATCCTCCAGGGAAGCAGCGTAAGCCGGATTAAAGCTCCCAATGTTGAACATGTACTGGGTGTACAAAGGCTCCTTCTGACCATATGAAAGGCACGACAGCAGTCCGAGGGCTACAGTAAAAAACGCGTATTTCAGGTTCACATTCATAGGGTCGTTATCGTATGATTTGGATCCAGCCTTTCTTCACGGGAGATCCATCTCCCAGATTCAGCACATAGAAATAAGTCCCGGCAGGCAGGGGTCCACCCTTGCCTTCTCCAGCCCAATTATTGTTGTAGGGAGCGGCGGAGTAGACGCTACTGCCATAGCGATCGAAAATCTCAAGGCTGTTCTGGGGCCTCTGATCGATGCAATTGATGAACAACACATCATTAGATCCGTCTCCATTGGGCGAAAACTGGTTGAATACAAAATCGCAATCATCTATGGTCGCACTCACGTTGATATCCACGGATGCGACATTATTAGCGGTGTTGGAGTCGTCGGGGAAGGAATCGATGATACGTGCCGTATTGGTGTATACCCCCGTATTGTCTACGCTGACTACCAACTCGAGTACCGCAGAACCGTTCGGATCCATCTCGCCTATACTCCAAATACCTGTAATACGGTCATAAGGTCCGTTATCGGTGGTGTGTGAGACATAGGTGAAACCGGTATCCACACCTAACAGATCGCTTACGCTGGCGGAACCTACCGGATCGTCGGTCAGGTTCGTTACAGTAATGGTAAAGACCACCTGGTCGTCCACCAGTACACTGCCGCGATTGGCGGTTTTGGTAATCTCCAGATCTATGGGGTCTGGATTACAGGCCGGAGTCAGGTTCGGGCTGCAATCGTCCAGGGGATCGCTGCCATCTGTTACTTCCTGGCCATCGTCTATGCCATCTCCATCGGTATCCGGATCGTTTGGATCCGTACCCAGGTCATTCTCTTCCTGAGTCGTTAGTCCGTCCAGGTCACAATCCGAATCGGGTAGTGCCGTACCGCCTATGGAATCGCAATCGTCCAGAGGATCCGTCCCATCGTTTACTTCAACTCCATCCAATATCCCGTCACCATCGGTATCCGGGTCATTGGGGTCTGTCCCCAGGTTGGCCTCCTCTTCATTGGTAAGACCGTCCGCGTCAGTGTCCTCTGCGCAGGCCGAGGCCACTACCTGTATGGTCACCGAGGCATTTACGCAAGGTGCTTGAGCCCCTGTGGTCGTATATGTGAATTCGTATATACCCGCAGTCAGGGAGAGGAAATCCACCTCATTATTGGCATTAATGACAACACTTCCACCAGACGGGTCGGTTGTCAGCGTCCATTCTCCGGGATCAGCACCGGTGAGGGCGTCGTCCAGATCTACCAGGCTGGGGAAATTTCCTTCCACGGTGGTACAGGCCTGCAGGTTCGTCGCCGTACCCGTCGTCGGCTCGTTATTGATTGTCGCATCGACCTGGGTACGGTCCGAAACGCAGTTCTCACCTGCGACCTCCACGTAATATGCTGTGGTTTCCGTAAGCACCGGTGTCACGAATTCGGTACCTGTCGCTATGGGCTCTCCGCCCGCTGCCACATCGTACCAGCGAACGATTACTCCATCCGCCACACTCACCTGTAGGGTCACACTTCCACTCCCACAAATGGGATCGGCCGTAATGCTGTCGATGGTTGGGGTAATATACACCTCAACGGTAACCTCTACCGTAGGACTAGCACAGTCATTCACCTCATCATAAAAGAAACCGTAATAGGTGCCTGGCGCGGCAATTTCGCTGTTGCGGTGAGCGGCCAAGATCAGAGGATCCGGGTTGGTACTCCAGGTAAGCACGGAACCGGCAGGAGCCGTATTGGTGACGATGGAATTGAGATCGAGCGTTACATTATCACAATATTCCAGGACGGCTTCGGGGTCAAGCGTGGGTGCCATATTGCCCGCATCGCAGGGTCCGCTGCAATCGTTAACGGTAACCTCTACATCCGCAAAGGCGTCCTCGCAGGGAGCCACAGCGGTATTGGTGGTGTAACGGAATATATAGGTGCCATCGGGCAGGCCCTCGAAATTAATCAGGTTGGCAGGGCTTATCACTATGCTGCCTCCCGAAGGATCCTGAAAAACACTCCACACACCGGGGTCCTGTCCGCTGATCTGGTCGTCCAGATCGATCAGGGTATTTCCGTTGGCGGCCAGGTTACAGGCAGAAACATTGGAAGTAACCCCTGCCACAGGAGTAAGATTGAAGGTAATATCCACCGGTGCCAGAGGACTGCGACAATCGTTTATAGCATCGTAAAAAAAGGCAAAATAGGTTCCTGGATTCGTGATTACACTATCGGTCAACAGATTCTCGGGTGCAAGGGGATCGATCTCGTTCGTTGTCCATTCCAGGGTCGCACCGGACGGTACTGACGTCAGCAGATAATTGTCGAGATCCAAATTCGGCGTATCACAGAAGCCCGTCGGGATTGATGGATCGATCTCAGGCGCCGTATCCCCCGCAGCGCATACATCGTCGTCTTCTATGGTTATCACCACGGAGGTGATGCCGAGGATTACATCAGGATTAGACAAATTGCTAAAGTTGAGCACAAAGGTCTCAACGGTTTCGATAATCTGATCATCGGTAAGGGTCACCTGTACATCGCGGGTATCATCCGCCACATTAGTAAACGACAGGGTGCCGCTGGTTGCCGTATAGTCTTCAACATCCAGAGCGGTATCGTCCTGAGTAGCGTAATCCAGCGTAAAGCCTCCCTGAACCTGGCCGGTCAGATCGAAGGATACCACAGCCGTTCCGTCGGCCTCGCTAACGGTAACGTCGGCCACATTCAGATCGGCCGTGTCGTCATTGAGTATCTCCCCTAATGCAGGGAACCCCTGAAGAGTTACGGGTTTACTAAGGTTGTTCACGGTGAACTCGAAGGTCTCGTCCGGTTCTACCACATTATCGTCCGTGATTGGAACCGCGATGAGAATCCGTTCGCCATTATTGCCATTAAAATTGAGGTTGCCCGAAGAAACGAAGAAGTCGGTCCCTCCCGCAGTAGCCGTAACCGGCACCGTATTGTAAGTCAGCGAGAAGCCTTCTTCAACCGTTCCAGTCAGTTCTAATTCAAATACCATGGAGCCCGCTGATTCATTCTGGGATACATCATTAATACTCAGCGTAGCCGTATCGTTATCCTCTATGGTAATGGTAGCCGGAGAACCGGTGGTTCCCACACCGTTGGTCGGCGTGCCCAGGGAGATGGTAAAGGCCTCATCGCCTTCTAG
>CAZKFM010000002.1:0-116498 GCA_964552195.1 uncultured Flavobacteriaceae bacterium | reverse complement strand
CAGTCCCTCCCGCAACGACATTATCCAGCTGCACATTGACCGTAACGCTGCCGTCGGCCTCGTTAAAGATCTGATCTGCAATGGTCAGGGAAGCCGTATCGTTGTCCTCAATGGTGATAGTGGCCGGAGAACCGGCGGTTACCACACCGTTGGTCGGCGTGCCCAGGGAGATGGTAAAGGCCTCATCGCCTTCTAGGACAGTATCGTCATTCAAGGTAATGGTTATGGTCTCGATCTCGTTTGCATCACCGTCAAAGGTCAGAGTATTATCGGCAGCCGTAAAGTCATCGCCATTGACGGCAGTACCGTCATTTATCGTATAGGATACCTCAGTCCCTCCCGCAACGACATTATCCAGCTGCACATTGACCGTAACGCTGCCGTCTCCTTCATTAAAAGTCTGGTCGGTAATAGATACGACCTGTGCGGTCGCCGCCTGTAAACTGAAGAACAGGAGAAACAGGAAGAGCGCATTCCAGGGTTGGCGAGCATTCCCTTGGCCACTTGAGCTTCTAATGGCCTCATCCCAGCAGGTCATGTGGTTCAATTTCAGCAAGTTGAGTAATAATAAGTTGGAGCTAAAGCCAATATTAGTAAAAATATAGTGTAACCGTGATAAATTCAGATTAAATCTGGATATTCTGGTTGAAATACCGTATTACACTTGATTATAAATACTTACACCTCAAATTCAACGTTTCGATCGATCTTCCGAAGTAGTCCCTGCAGCACCTTACCCGGGCCCACCTCACGGAAATTACTGCCACCATCAGTGATCATCTGTTGCATGCTCTGGGTCCAGCGCACCGGAGATGTCAGCTGATCAATCAGATTTTTCTTAATGGACGAAGCATCTTTCACCGCAGAGGCTACCGTGTTCTGGTAGATCGGACACCGAATCTCATTAAAAGTCACCTGTTCTATGGCACCGGCCAGTTCTTCCCTTGCGGGCTCCATTAACGGAGAGTGGAAGGCTCCTCCTACATTAAGAACCATAGCGCGTTTGGCTCCCAGCACCTTTAAGGTTTCACAGGCCTTTTCCACCGCTGACAGTTCCCCGGATATCACCAGCTGACCGGGACAATTATAATTTGCCGCAACTACAATTCCTTCGGTATCTTCACAGACCTTCTCCACGACTGCATCCTCCAGTCCTATAACCGCAGCCATGGTACCCGGCACCTGATCGCATGCCCTTTGCATCGCCTGGGCCCTCTTCTGAACGAGGCGCAGTCCATCTTCGAAGCTTAGTGAGCCCGCGGCTACCAACGCCGAGAATTCACCTAGGGAGTGACCTGCTACCATGTCGGGCAGAAACTCCGAGCCCATAATTATCGCTGAGATTACAGAATGCAGGAAGATGGCCGGTTGGGTTACGCGGGTCTGCATCAGATCCTCATCGCTTCCGTTAAACATGATATCGGAAATATCGAATCCCAATATGCCGTCGGCTTGTTGAAAAAGTTCGCGCGCTTCGGGATAATTTTCGTTGAGATCCGAGCCCATGCCAGCGAACTGGGCGCCCTGACCGGGGAATACATATGCCTTCATACCAATAGTTTGTCCTCTGCGAAGGTAACAGTTCGCTTTGGAAAATCCTCGTAAAAGCCTACAATGACTGCTACCGTCGACTATGTACAAACGGAAAACCTGCCCAAAAATTCCCCCCGGTCGGATAAAATTACCAAGAGATTGAAACAAATCAGGTGTTTTCACTCCGCATGAAACAGAATCTTCTTCCTACCGCAAATGAAGCTTAGAGAACGCGACATATGGTTTTCCCTGTTTGCCCTGGCCACCCTGGGATATACTTATGTGCAGGACAGCTTAAGGCCCTCTTATCAGGGGGATAATCTCTACCTCATCTACCTCCTTGGTATTGCCCCTAACTTCCTTCCCAGACTCGGAGTACCAGCGGCACTGAGTATGCTGCTGCCCGAAATGTTCGGACGAAGTGGCTTCTGGACCCTGCACAAGGGAACGCTTTCTTTGGGAATTTCCATGGTGGGACTCATTGGCTGGGAGTTTTTCCAGAGGTACACTCCGAGGGGAACCTTTGACTGGAACGACATCCTGTGGACCCTGCTCGGCGGCCTCTGCTTCTGGTTGTTGTACAGATTACTCGCCCGATTCTACTGGGGAAACGGAGAACCGCAAACCGTCTAGTCGGCACTAGGAAAATACAGGTAGAATTATTCAAGTTAATCTGATCAATATCAGTTTTTATTTCCCTTACAAGACGTACTTTCAAAGACAATTTCCGACCTGCCAGTAATTTGAAATTCCATCGCTTACACGATCCGTGTTGCACTACATTAAGAGGGCCGGGAACCGCCTGCATTGTTCTGAAATTAAGCACTGTACAATAATTAAACACTGTCGCGATGAAGTATCTCAACTCTTTTATTTGCCTGGCTCTCGGCTTGGGCATATTGCTGCTGGCATCCTGCAAGGAACAGCCGAAAACCACAAACGATTCAGATACCGCTGATGCCTCGGCTAGCGGAGTCGTTGAACCCGAAATCCTGTTCGAAAACGAATTTGTCCGTGTTGTCCGGATTGTCCTTCAGCCCGGAGGGGAACTGGCATCCCATGATGGAGGAAGACGGGTTATTTACTCCGTCACGGACTACAGCCTGCAGTGGGAAGAGGAAGGCAAAGAGGCGGTAACCAAAAGCCAGGAAAGCGGTAACCTTCATTATCACGATGGAGGCGTGCATGCAGCTAAGAATACCGGCGAAAATGTAGCCGAATGGGTTGCCTTCATTCACAAAGGCAACAAGCTGCCCGAGTGCCCCGAAGAGTGGATTACCAATGATGTGGCTTCAAAAGTACCGGACTATGCCACCGTACAGTTCGAGAACGAGGTTTTCCGCATCGTTAAATTGAGCCTGCCTACGGGTGCAGTGGTGCCCAGGCACTCCGGTATCAACCGGCTCATTTATTCCTTGAATGACTACACCCTCATGTATGAGGACGATAACGAAGACAAGGCGGAATGGCCGATGGAAAAGGGAACCATACACTGGCATGAGGCCTGTGAGCATTCGGTCGAAAACCAGGGTGCGGTAACTGCCGAGTACCTCGTAGTCGGATTTAAGGAAACGGTTCAGGTCAACTAATTCTTTCGCCTTTGGCGTAAAACTCGACAACCTGATCCGGACCGTGGAGACACCTGCCTTTACCGGCGGGTGTCTTTATTTATGCCCGGGAGATTTCTTAAACCAACCCGAATACTTCAGGTAGTTCTGGGAAATCCGTTCGATTTCTCCCTGGGTAAGTTCGGCAGATACTTCCTTCACCTTTCGGGCGGGTATCCCGGCATAGATCGTACCGGCTTCAACGACGGTACCTTGAGTAACGACGGCACCGGCGGCAACTATGGAACCCGATTCGACTACCGCATCGTCCATAACGATGCTTCCCATGCCTATCAGCACATTATCGTGCAGGGTGCAGCCGTGTACGATGGCATTATGCCCAATGGATACCCGATTACCAATACGGGTCGGTGCCTTTTGATAGGTACAATGGATCACTGCCCCATCCTGAATGTTCACCTCATCCCCGATTTTGATGAAATGGACGTCCCCCCGGACCACCGCATTAAACCATACGCTGCAGCGATCGCCCATTTCCACGTCTCCGATCAGGGTAGCCGTGGGCGCGATAAAACAGTCTTCTCCGTACTGCGGGGTCTGGCCCCGCACCTCAATGATGTTCATATACGTGGGTTCTCGTTTTGTATGTTAAACCATTTGGTCCAATGTCCTACTTCAAGGAATGTATGTAGGCCTTTATACGCCGTTCCAATATGGGTAATGTCACCGTGCCCTCTTCGAGTATCACATGGTGAAACTCCCGGATATCAAACGCCTCACCCAGCTCCTGTACCGCCTCCTTTCGAAGCTCCCGGATCTTGATCTCACCCATTTTATAGGACAACGCCTGGCCTGGCCACGAAATATATCGATCGGTTTCGGTATGGACTTCATGAACGGACAGGGCGGTATTCTTCAGCATATAATCCACCAGCTGTTCCCGGGACCAACCCAGGGCGTGTATGCCCGTATCGACTACCAGCCGGCAGGCACGCCACATTTCATAGGTAAGCTGGCCAAATTTCTCGTACGGGGTGGTATAGATGCCCATCTCGTCGGCCAGATACTCCGTGTACAATGCCCAGCCCTCGCCGTATGCCGAGATGTAAAGATTCTTCCTGAATTCCGGAAAACGGTCTTCCAGTTCCGCGTTAAGGGAGATCTGAAGGTGATGACCGGGTACGGCCTCGTGTGCAGTCAATGCGGGCAGCGCATACAGGGGGCGGCTATCCAGTTTATACGTATTCACGAGATAATAGCCTGGTTCCCTATCCCCCCTGGGAGGAGCATACCGTCCAGCCGTGTATTTAGGGGCGAGTGCTTCAGGAACCGGAATAACGCCATACGGCCTTCTGGGCAACCGCTTAAAAAATCGTGGGAGTTCCGCATCGATTCGCTTAGAAATGTCCCGTGCCTTCATCAGTAATTCGTCCCCGCTTTTGGGGTAGAATGCAGGGTCTCGCCTCAGGTATTCCAGAAACTCTGAAAACGTGCCCTGGAATCCCAGTTCGGTGATTACAGTCTGCATTTCGGAGCGGATACGCGCTACTTCCTTCCGGCCGATCTGATGAATATCTCTTGCGGTATATTCCCTGGACGTAGTGTAGTAATTAATGCGATTCTGATACATGGCGGCCCCGTTCGGAATGGATGAAAGTCCGATGTCCTCCCTGGTCTGAGGCAAATATTCGACTTCAAAAAAATCTCTTATTCTTCGATAGGCCGGAATGACCTCTTGGCCTATAACCTTCCGGGCAAGCCCCAATATGGAATCCCGGGTACCTGGGCTCAGATTTTGTGGCAGGCGGAGCAAGGGTCCGTAGAACGGGCTATCCTCGGGTCTATCCACAATATGGGAATTGTAAGTCTGTTCGAATCCTTCGAATATCGCACGGGGCTGACTGTTTCCGCTTTGCAGGCCCTGCCGAAGCAGGACCAGATATTGTTCGGTAAAGTCGGGTATGGCATGCAGCATGCGTATATATCTTTCAGCACTATTAAGGCTTCTCAGCGGACGTATGCGGTAATTCAGATCCAGGTGGAATCCGTGATCCGCGAGGGGTGGATTGAGGTGGAGTCCCCAGGCGTAGGAATCCACTCCTTCCTGAAGCTGGTATTCCAGCAGTTCCCAGGTAATCCGTTCCGTATCGGCCAATTCGCTCGATTCCAGCTTACGAAGACGGTCCAGTAGTGCCTTTTTGTAATCTGATTGCGCGCGATAGGCACTGTCGGTGTGCACGCCCAGCGGATACTTACCGTAGTCCACGGGTTGGTATGAGGCGTATTCCCTGGCAATCTCCGCCAGGATCGATGACGGATCGGCTGTATCTCCTGCTGGCTGTCCGATCACCGACCAGTAGGACATACACAAGGAGATCAAAAGCAGCGGTTTAGTGAAGATATTTCTCATAGGCATACGGCCGGACTAACTCGGCACTCCTTAAATATACGCTGAATGCCATTGATCTTGAGGTCTTCTCATGATTCCTCATCGATGCCCCGTACTCCAGCCATATCACACCTTTTCAGGCCCGGAATGGAAATACCGGGTGGAGGCGGATTATATCAAATTTTACTTAAAATGATACGCCTCAGCGGTTTTTGGTATGATTTTTACTCTTAGCATAGTATAAAAACACCTGAACCATGAAAAAGTCGATTCAACCCCGAACCTTTGCAAGCTTAAATTTTCACTGGCCACTGGCCCTTCTGTGGATGCTGCTCATACCTGGCTTATCATTCGGATCTCCTATCGGAGATACGCTTACAGAAGGACCACAACTCCCCCCTGAATACTGCACGGCATCGGCAAACTGGTCGTTTAGCCTGTGGCCGGCCCCGGAAGCTCCCGTACTCCCGTCCGAGACCTCCAGTAAACAACAGGCCGTTCAGCTGGCTTTATTGCTGGACACGAGCAACTCCATGGATGGGCTAATTACACAGGCCAAATCACAACTCTGGGACATCGTGAACGAACTGGCCTATGTCCGTTGCCATGACAAATCAAGACCCGATCTGCAAATAGCCTTGTACGAATACGGGAACGACAACCTCTCTTCCGAAGAGGGCTACATCCGACAGGTCGTTGGCTTTACCGGGGACCTCGATCTGATCTCGGAAAAGCTGTTCGCCCTGACCACTAACGGAGGGGAAGAATTTTGTGGAGAAGTGATTCACACCTCTTTGAAACAACTGATATGGAACAACAACCCAAAAGATCTGAGACTCATTTTCATAGCCGGAAATGAACCCTTCAATCAGGGCACTTACGATTATACGACCGCCGCTGAGGAGGCCAAGCGCAAAGGCGTAGTGGTAAACACTATATTCTGCGGCCGCTATCGCCTTGGTGTGGACACGTACTGGAAAGACGGGGCACTGCTAACCGGTGGAAAGTACAGCGCCATTGACCACAACGATCTGAGGGTAGAAATAGACACTCCCTACGATGATATCATCATACGTCTAAACAAGGGTCTGAACAGCACCTACATACAGTACGGGGCCCGTGGATACGAAATGGCGGAACGGCAGATGGCCCAGGACGCCAATGCCTCCAGCGTAAACCGCGGTGTTGCGGTCAAGCGTGCCGTCTCCAAAAGCTCTTCCTATTACAGGAACACCGCCTGGGATCTGGTGGACGCCTACGAGCAGGACGAGGAGTCGGTACTTTCCCTGGACAAAGATGAGCTGCCCGAGGAACTGCAGGACATGAGCAAATCACAAATCCAGGCGTACATACAGGCCAAGCGGAAGGAACGAGACCGCATTCAAAAGGAGATCAGCGAAGCCAATGCCAAACGCGAAAAGTTTCTGGCAGAAAACCAGGAAAAGGCCGGAGGTGAACTGGAGAATGCACTGATCTCAGCCCTGAGGGATCAGGCTTCAGCCAAGGGGTTTGTCTGGGTAAGCGAAAAGTAAACCGAGGTTAGTTATTGGCGGCCGGGCAGTAGCAGTCGTAGCGATTCTCCGGCTGCTCTCCCAGGTCGTAACCCAAAGTAATCTGGTGAAAGCCGCCGTTTCCGATACGAATGTCCCCAATCTGATAGGAGTAATTATAGGCGATCAGGAACCGGTTAAAACGGGCTCCGGCCCAGGGGGTGATCATCTGCAGTCGCTGCTGGCCCACCTGACCGTTCAGGAAGAATTCGGTGCCCTCAAAGGTGCGCCGATAGGAGGCCCCTGCAAAAAGGGTGACCTGCTCATTCAGGTCTTTGTGGAGTTTGATGTTCAGGTCCAGGGTACGTTCGTTGGTAAATTCCGTCAACTGCAGTAAAAAGGAGGGTTCGATACGGAATGAACCCCGTCCGAATACATATCCGGCGGAAAGCAAATACCTCCTGAAGTTGTCGAATTCCACCCCCGAATAACGGTCCCGGCCCTGCCCCAGCAGGTTCAAGACGGCGAAATGGGCATAAAACTCAAATAAATTGTACGAAACCCCTGCATCCACATTGAAAAAACCCAGCGTGCGTTCGTCCACGCCTAGCACGGGATCGGGAACCAGGGTAGGGAATTCGGAGAAATCCAGGGAGCTTACCGTGACTCCGGCGCTGAGTCCAAAGGACAACTGGTGCAGGGTTCGGAAATCATAGCTGAGCTTGATATGGTGGGCGTAAGTGGCTTTGAACCCGGTCTGAGAGTGGTAACCGTTACTGTCATTGAAGATAATGCCCCCTACTCCGCTTCGATCGTTGAGCCTCCAATTCATATTGAAGGTCTGAAGTGACGGGGCATCTTGTATATTGAACCATTGCTGACGGGCCGTGAGCCTTGCTTTTCCTCCTTCTCCTATTCCCGCCATGGAGGGATAAACTAGGTAATAATTATCGGTCAGGTAGTCGAAATAGATGGGAACGCCCTCCTGCGCACGAACGGACATGCAGAAAAGTAAGGTTATAGCAAGCAGGAAGGTCCGTGGGATTTGGGCGCAACGGGGTTTCATAGCAGTGTTCGATTATGCAGAAGTAACGTATTTCGACACGATTTATTGCCTCTGTAAGCGGCTTCAAAGATAGCAGCAGTACCTCTGATTCTGAGGGAATCCCAAGCTCAGTTCGTATTTTTGACAAAAATTTTGCAATGAACGAAGTGATCCTGACGGCCAAACCGACTACCAACCCTGCCGTTTACAAGTTTCAGGCGAGTATTTTTCTGGTAAAGGGAGGACCCTACGAATACCGCAATATAGATGACGCCAAGGACTCACCCCTGGCTCAACAACTGTTTCATCTCCCCTTTGTCAAGACCGTGTACATCTCGGGGAACTTCGTGGCCATTGAACGCTTCGATATCGTTCAATGGGAGGATGTTAAAACGGAACTGGGCCAGAAGCTGGTGGACTACCTTAACGAAGGCTTGCCGGTGGTCAACGAAGCCGGACAGGAAGAATCGGCTATTCCCCGGGAGCTCTATGCCGAAATTACACCCAATCCGGCCGTGATGAAGTACGTTTCCAACCGACTTATCGTGCCTACAATGTTCGAATTCAAGAATATAGACGAGGCCGTGGATTCCCCCCTGGCCACCCGATTATTCGAATTCCCCTACGTGAAGGAGGTGTTCATGGACGAAAATTACATATCCGTGACCAAGTACGACAGGGTGGAATGGGACGAAATAAATGTGACCATACGAGATGCCATCATGCAATTCCTGAATACAGGGGAACCAACCGTACACACAGAACGGGTAAGTTCCACCAGCATGGCTGCCGAAGGCGAAAACCAACAGGAACTGGATGAGACCTCGAAAAAGATTATAGACATACTGGAAGAATACGTAAAACCGGCCGTAGCCGGGGATGGAGGGAACATACTGTTCAAAGCCTACGAGGAAGAGAGCAAGAGGGTACATGTAATTCTGCAGGGTGCCTGTAGCGGTTGCCCGTCCTCCACCTTTACCTTGAAAAACGGTATTGAGACCATGCTCAAGAACATGCTGGGCGATAAGGTCGAGGAAGTGGTCGCACTTAACGGATAAGCCCTTCACTTCCTATGCCGGATAAAAACCGCAAAGCCAATTCCCTGATAAACAGTTCCAGTCCGTATCTGCTGCAGCACGCATACAATCCCGTGGACTGGAAGCCTTGGGATGAAAAAATCCTCGAACATAACCGATCGGAGGGAAAGCTGCTCCTGATCAGTATCGGCTATTCTGCCTGCCACTGGTGTCATGTCATGGAAGAACACTGCTTCGAAGACGAAGAAGTGGCCGCCTTCATGAATAAACACTTTGTGAACATCAAGGTAGACCGGGAGGAGCGGCCGGATATCGACCACATTTACATGGATGCCCTCCAGCTTATGTCCGGGCAGGGGGGATGGCCTTTGAACATAGTTGCTCTTCCCAATCAGCGGCCTTTTTGGGGAGCGACCTATCTGCCCAAGGACCGCTGGCTTTCTGCCCTATCCCAACTCGTTGAGCTCCACAAAAGCGATCCGGGCAAGGTAGAATCCTACGCAGCCAACCTCCACCAGGGCCTGAGGGAAACCAAATTGGTGGCAAGCGATGAAAAGCCTGTGCGAGAATCAGGACGGATCGACCGTGCGATCCGGGAATGGTCCTCACTATGGGACGAAGTGTACGGCGGAAATAACCGGGCTCCCAAGTTCATGATGCCGGCCACATTGGACATGTTGATGCAATACGGCTGGAAGCGAAAAGATCAGGCGGTATTGGACCATGTGCGCACCACCCTTATGCGAATGGCCTGGGGAGGAGTACACGATGTAGTGGGCGGAGGCTTCGCCAGGTACTCGGTAGATGCCCGCTGGCATGTACCCCATTTTGAGAAAATGCTATACGATAACGGTTTGCTACTGAGAACCTACAGCGACGCCTATACCCAGTTCGGTGATGAACTCTTTAGAGAAACCGCAGAAGGAATTGCGAATTTCATTCGAAGGGAACTCCTCAGTGAGCACGGAGGGCTCTACTCGGCCCTGGATGCCGATAGCCTGAATACTAGTGGTGAATCGGAAGAGGGCGCCTTCTACGTTTGGACCGACAAGGAAATCGATGAAGTGCTGACCCATAAGGAAGCCAGGCTTATAAAGGTCTGCTTTAACATGAACGATAAGGGTCATTGGGAAAACGGCAATTACGTTTTTATCAGAGATCGTTCCTGGGAGAGGCTCGCCAGGGACCTGGAGATGAACGAGACCGAAATGCGGGAGAGCCTGAACAAGTCACTGCTCCTGCTCCGAAACTACCGCGAGGCCAATCGAAAGCCTCCGGAAAGGGATTCCAAAATTATAGCCTCCTGGAATGCCATTACGGGTTCAGGACTCTTGAGGGCCTTCCGGGTATTTGGGGATGAATCGTATCGGGACATCGCCGATGGAATACTGGAATTCATAGAACAGGAACTGGTAGCGGAGCAGCGGGGTTTCCTCCGGAGGACTTTTGGTCAGGACGGCAGGGAGCGAGAGGGCTTCCTGGACGATTACGCCTTCCTGATCCGATTCTATACCGATCGCTATCAGATCTTACAACAAAACCGCGATCTGGAACAGGCATTGTACTGGACGGATTACGTGTTGCAGACATTCGGTCGTCCGGATACCGCTCTACTGGCCTACGCTTCCCAAAAACAGGGCTCCCTGATCCGGAACACCTTCGAAACCGAGGATAATGTCATTCCCTCTTCCAACGCCGTAATGTGCGAAAATCTGTGGGTACTGGGAAGGCTTTTTCCATCACTTGAATACACCGCTATTTCAGAACGGATGCGGGATGAGATCTGGGAGACGGCGGTGCGTTACCCGGGCTATTACGCCCTTTGGTTAAAGGTCTTCCTGTTTGAGGAGGGGCCATTCTACGAGGTTGCGGTCCTTGGAGAAGATAACAGCCAGGGCCTCAAGGAGCTCTTTAAGACCTATCACCCCCATAGAATCTATGCCGGTTCCGGCAGGCCAACGGATTTCCCGGAAGTGCTGAACGGCAAACAAGTCGGTGACGACATCCGGTATTTTGCCTGTCAGTACGGTCATTGCCAGCTACCAGTACACTCCATTCAAGAACTCGAAAAAACAACAAAACCATGATACGCTATCAAATTCAAATCGACGAAACGGTAAACGGAATCAGTGAACACCTCAAACAGGGCATAGAATGGTTCTGGGGCTTTGTTCCAAACCTGGTATCCGCACTTTTGATCCTCCTGATCGGCATATGGGCGATTCCCCTGGCCAATGCCCGACTCAAGCGGTTCTTCGACAAAAAGGACTACGATGTTACCCTTAAACTCTTTATCCAGAACGTAGTCAAGTACAGCCTCCGTGTACTGCTGATCGTTCTCATCATTACTCAGCTTGGCGTTAAGACGTCTTCCCTGATCGCCGTAATTGGTGCAGCTGGACTAGCCGTAGGCCTCGCTTTGCAGGGATCGCTATCCAACTTCGCAGGGGGTATACTGCTGTTGATCTTCAAACCGATGAAAGTCGGTGACTGGGTCTCTGCCCAGGGCATAGACGGAGAAGTACAGGAAATCGGGATCTTCAATACCAAGATCATAACCTTTGGAAATCAAATCGCCTCGATTCCAAATGGGGCTCTCTCCAATGGAAGTATTGTGAATTATAACACCCTGGATCGCCGCCGGGACAACATCACCATCGGTATTTCCTACAGTTCAGACATCGAGGAGGCCCGCCGGATCATTCTAGACCTGTGCGCCGCCGACGAGCGCATCGATAAAGATCCCGCCCCGGCGGTTTTGCTATCGGAGTTGGCGGACAGTTCTGTCAACCTTGCAGTGCGGTTCTGGGCGCATACCAGCGTATTCTGGCCGGCTCATTTCGAATTAATCGAGAATATCAAGATAGCCTTCGATAAGAACGGAATCGAAATACCGTTCCCACAGCGTGTAGTCCACCGAGTGGGCGATGCTGCAGACTAGATATCACTAGTAAGTACGTTCAGGAGCCCTTGGGCTTGGTGGTCTGGAAGTCCTTCAGATAGTAAGGTTCGAAATAGGCGACATCCTCGAATTGGCCGGACTTGAAACGGGCGTACGCTACGGGCCCCATAATCTGTGCTGTGGGCAGCAGGTCGGTGTAATAGCGAAACCCATCTTCCCCGAGTAGGCCCAGGCATTTCTCCGCTCCATCCCCGACTAAGTGCAAGACTCCAGTACCCCGGTATTCCACGAAGGCATCTTCGGAGATCACCTCGGCCCGGATCTCGCGCAGCGGAGTGAAATCGGATGCGTACACTTGGCTGTAAACCTCCATCCGCCGGGCATCCATAACAGGTATGATACGATCGGACTCATCCACCGCCACTAATCGTGCGAGCACTTCCAGGGAGTTCAGGGCAATTAGGGGTATTCCCAGGGCATAACAAATGCCCTTGGCCGTGGCCACGCCGATTCGTAGTCCGGTATAAGAGCCCGGACCCTGACTTACGGCAACCGCTTTGAGATCTGTTGGCTGGATACCCGCCAAATGATGAACTTCATCGATAAAGAGATGCAGCTTCTCGGAGTGTATGTACCGATCGCTGCGCTCCTCCCTGAGTATAGACTCAGAGCCGTCAAACAGGGATACGGAGCAATTCTTGGATGTGGTTTCCAAACACAGAATCATAGGCCAATGCTTAGATCCTGCAAATTTAATCGAGCACTATTGGAAGTCCGAAATAGAATTCCAGGATTTTGAGACGGAAAATATAATCGTACTTGGTTCGTATCGCTGTGGCTTCTGCGTTATCCAAACGGGCCTGGGCCTGACCGTAATCGAAGGCATTAAGCAGACCATTTTCGTAGCGCTGCCTTGCGTAATCAAGGGCGACACGGCGCGCATCAAGCGTCTTTAGGGCGGCATCATACGCGAGGTAAAAGGTTTCCACATCGACGTAGGCCTGGTTGATGGCATTCTCCAGGTCGAGTTTGGTCTGCTCCAGTTGCAGCTTACTTTGCAGTACCCCAATCTTGGCCCGCTTAACGTTATTGCGTGCGGAGTTCCCGTTAAAAATGGGTATGTTCATCTGGAAGCCATAGGAAATCCCATCATTGTTCTCGAGCTGAGCCACGAAGTCCGGTCGGAACACCACGAAATCGTCTGTGGGGTCACCGGGGTCCTGATCCGGATTCGGAGCGATTTGAAAGGCATCTGTGGCAAAGGTATTGTAGTTGAAGAACGCACTGAGTGTCGGATAGTAGGCGCCCCGAGCAATCGACAGGTCTTTCTCCGCTACTTCCACATTCGTTTCGGCAAATTTCACATCGTTCCTAAACGACAACGCTTTTTCGAAGATCACTTTGGGAGTATTCTTCAGAATTTGAGATGCCGGTACATTAAAGGTCTCTTCCGCCAACTGGAAATTCTCATAATCCGTGATCTGAAGCAGCTGCGCCAGATTAATCCGGGATATGATCACCAGACTCTCCGTATTGGTGATCTGCTGTAACTGAGTGGCTGCGGTGGCCTGCACTTCGAGTAAATCACCTTCCGGGGCGGCACCCTCCGCTACCAAATTCCTTACCCGCTCCAGGTCATTCTTCGTTACCTCATACTGAGCCCTGGCTACGTTCAAGGCTTCTTTGTTAGAAATGACCTGCAAATAGGCGTTGGCGACATTGAGGCGGATATCGTCCTTCAGGTTCTCCAGTCGATAGCGGTTCGCAATGGTATTTAACTTCGCACGACTCGCCCTGTTAAAGTTTCGAAGACCGTCGAATAGCGTATAGCCTACATTCAGGTTGGCCGAACCGGAAAGGATCTCACCAGCGGTATTGGTCTGGGTCTGGGGATCCAGGATCAGACCGCGGCTTTCACGAGCCGAAACAGAACCGTTCAGGTTGGGTAAAAAGTTTCCGAGAGCGTCGGATTTGGCTATAGCCGCGTTCTCCAGATCGAGCTCAAACTGCTCTACCGTCAGGTTGTTTTCTATGGCGTACATTACGCATTCCTCCAGTGTCCATTTCTTCTGGGCATACATACCCGATCCCAGGATAAGGGAGAGCAGCAGGGTAAAGGCGAATTTATGGTATGATTTGATTCCTATCATCAATTCTGGTCTTTATTCGTTGTTTTCTCCACCGTCTTCTTCCTCGTCACCCTTCTTTATGGGTTCGGTCTTATTCCATTGTTTGACCTTGTCTTCCTCGGTCAGTCCCGAAATGATTTCGACATTAATGCCATCGGACAGGCCAATTTCGATATCTCTTCGTTCGAACTTGCCATCCTCTTTGAGTACCTCAACATAAGGCTTGTTGGTAGATCGATCGAATTGCAGCAAAGCTTCTTGTATGACCAGTACGCTGTCCTTACTCTCTAGCACAAAGGAAGCATTGGCGCTGTAACCCGCACGAATCTGGAATTCCTCGTCCAGAGTCACATCCCCTTCGATCTTGAACTGTACCGCTCCTCCTTCATCTGTACCCTTAGGCGCAACGAAGCGCAGGATGGCTTCGTACTGCTTATCCTCAATGGCTCCCATGGTAATGGTCAGGTGCATGCCGACTTTGAGTTTGCCCACCTCCCCTTCGTCTACCTGACCCTCGAAGATCATTTTATTGAGGTCGGCCAATATGGCCACCGTGGTGCCCGGATTGAAGTTGTTACTCTGAATCACCTGGTCACCTACTTTCACAGGGATTTCTAGAATGGTCCCGTCGACCAGGGCCCGTATGTTGGTATTGGCCTCGGTGATTCCACCGGCAGTTCCCCGGCGTATAATTTGGTAGTCAGCCCTGGCGTTGGAAAGTTCCTGTTCGGCCCGGTTATAGGTCAGCTGCAGGTTCAGGTAGTCCTGGCTCGATATCACGCCTTTGTCATACAGGGCCTTGCTACGGTCGTATTCGATCTTGGCATTGTTCAGTGCCAATTCGGCGTTGCGCACCCTTCCCTGCGCCTGATTCAGGGCCTGCTCGTTAGGCACCACCTTAATTACGGCGATCAGGTCACCGCTTTTTACCTGGTCTCCTTCCTTCTTGAGGATCTTATCGACGATTCCCGTAATCTGCGGTTTGATCTCCACCTCATCCTCGGGCACCACGCTACCGGTAGCGACCGTTTTTCTCTCTATACTGGAGATGAATGGGGAGTAGGTTTCGTATTGAACGGAATCCTTGCTGTTCGAACTGATAAAGAACGAAGCAGCGGCGAGACCTCCTACTATCAGGAGGACTATCCCGGATATGATCAGAAATTTCTTCATTAGACTTGGTATTTGTTGTTGTTATGCAATCTGTTATTATTCTTCTCGTAATGCCTCTATAGGCCGGATTCGCAACGCCCTCTGAGCAGGTATTAATCCAATGAGTGTACTGAACACGACCATGATCACCAGGGCCGCTATCACAAAGGGGATGGGGACCGTTGGATTCGTGTAGGGGAAATCCGTCAGGTCCTGAGTGGCGCGATCGACCAGCCAGAGGACCAGGGCCCCAAAAGAAATACCGTAAATTCCGGATATCAGTGTCAACACGGTACTTTCGAGTATGATCAACGTGCGGACCTCTACGGGTTTGGCCCCTAGGGCACGGCGAACGCCGAGTTCCTTGGTACGTTCCCGGACGGAGATCAGCAGTATATTTCCAATGGATATTACCCCGGCCAATATGGTGGCCACCCCTATGATCAGGGAAAGAAGTGTCATACCCGAGGAAAAATTCTTAATGTTGTTAAAAATCGCACCCAGATTTACAGAAGAAATCGCCACCTCGTCGGTGGGATCGATGTTTTTCTCAAACTTCAGGACCGCCTTGATGTCCTTCTCCACCTGCACCACATTCGAGCTATCATAAGCCGCTATGAGCATCCAGTTGACCCGGTCTCCGGTATTGTAGAGCTTTCGATAGGTATTAAACGGAATATATATGTCCGTATCAGAGGAAAAGGGGCTGGAGGGGATAAACTTCTGTACTCCGATCACCTGGAAGCTGACTCCATCAATTTCTATAAATTCTCCTATTGCCTTTTCGTCTTTCTCAAAGAGCTCGGCCTTGGCGCGTTCACCAATCACGCAGACCTTGCGCTCGTACTTCATGTCATCGTCGTTGATGTACCGCCCGCCCTCGAATATATCCCGGGCGGCGATTTTCAGGGATACCGGGGATTCTCCATAAACGGCGAAACTTCCCTGCCTTAGGCCTCGCTTGATCACCCCGCCTGGGCTTCCGAATATCCCCTTCGCGTTGGAGGGGGCAATATATTCGATATCCGGAACGCGCTTCTTCAGCAGACTCAAGTCCTCGATGCGAATAGGAACGAAGCGGCCCTGTTTGAAGCCCGCATAGGGCTTACTCGTACGCTGCGCCCAGACAAACATGGTATTGATCGCCGTGCGTTCGAATGCCCGGTCGAAGCCGTTATCCAGTCCTTTGGCCGCACCGGACATGGTGATATATACAAAGATTCCCCAAAACACACCGAACATGGTCAACAGGGTGCGTACCCAGTTGCTTCCAATGGAATTAAAGATCTCCTGCCAGGTATTTAAGCTAAAGAGTAGTTTCATTTATTCGCTTCTCATGGCCTCGACGGGCTGAATTCGGGCTGCCCTGCGGGCGGGTATCATCCCGGCAAGGATTCCACAGACAATTAATAATACGGTGGCCGATATCGCAAAGCGGGCACTCACATAGGGATCTTCGATGAAGTAATCGCTGAGCACATCCCCCATGTTCTCCAAGATCAGCACGCCTATGCCCATGCCTATAAAACCGAAGATGATGGTAATCACCGAGGCTTCCAAAAGGATGATGCCGATGATATCCCTGGGTCGGGCCCCCACGGCCTTTCGAATACCAATCTCACGTGTACGCTCCTTGACCACGAACACCATGATGTTGCCGATGGCCACAATTCCGGCAATAATGGTTCCTACTGCGAAGGATAAAGCGATCATCCCCAGGGCCCCGGCAAACTGTTGGTTGCGCTCATAGTCACTGGCAACATTCCTAACGAAAATGGCTCGGGTATCGTCTGGGGCAATGACCTTCTTGTCCCTCAGGAAATTCAGTACATTGTTCTGAAATGCAGTGGCTATCTGAGCGCTGATGCCGGGCTTGAACAGGATGATCAGGAAGTCCACCTTATCTGTGCTCTTCTCGATTCGCTGGACCGTCGTGTAAGGTAAATAAATGATGCGTTCGGCATTATCTCCGTCGTCGTCCTGAAATACCCCAACCACCTGAAAGGCGATTCCACCGATATCCAAATAGGTCCCTATAGGTTCCTCATCCCCGTACAGGTCCTTGACTACCATACGCCCGATTATACAGACCTTGGTGCGGTCCTTAAGGTCGTTGTCGTTGATGTAGCGTCCCTTCATCATAATGGTCTGTTCCACTATGTGGTGAGAAGGAGCAACGCCCTGGGTGGTATAGTTATTGGACTCCTGCTTGTAGCGCACCAAATTCCCCCGTGAAATCCTGGGCGAAATAGCCGAAAGAAAATTGTCGAAGTTCTCCTGTATATCGACTATATCTGAATTCTCAAACTCGACGCGTCGGTTGGATTCGAATCCTTTGAAGGGTATGGTCGTACGTCCCGGAAAGAAATAGATAACATTGGTGGGATTATTGCCGAAGAATTTATCGAAGGTATTCTTCAGGCCGTTGGTCAGACCTACCAGGATTACGACGATAAAGATTCCCAGGGCCATGGTAAAGCCCGTAAGGAACGTCCGGAGTTTATTCTTCCGGAGCGTAGAATAGATTTCTTTCCAGGCCTCCAGACTAAACATGCGGCGTAACTCTTACCTGTTCCACTTTTTCGTCCTTGACTATTACCCCATCCTTGAGGTAAACGATGCGTTTGCACATGTGCGCAATATCGTCCTCATGCGTAACGACTAGTATGGTATTTCCATCGTCGTTGATCTTCTGTATCAGGGCCATCACTTCGTGGGAGGTAGTGCTATCCAGGGCTCCTGTAGGCTCATCGGCCAGGAGTACTTTGGGCTCAGAGGCCATGGCACGGGCAATAGCCACGCGTTGCTTCTGTCCCCCGGAAAGTTCACTGGGAAGGTGCTTGGCCCATTCCTTCAGGCCTACTCGTTCCAGATATCCCAACGCTTTGCGATTCCGCTCCTTACGCCCCATTCCCTGATAGTACAGAGGTAGGGCCACATTCTCCAGGGCAGACTTATAGTTGATCAGGTTGAACGACTGAAATACAAAGCCCAGAAACTTATTCCTGTACTCGGCCGCCTTGGTCTCATCCAGATTCTTAATGGGTACACCATCCAGTTCGTAGATGCCGGAATCGGCGCTATCCAGTATACCTATGATGTTAAGCAGGGTTGATTTTCCAGATCCGGAGGAACCCATTATGGCTACAAGTTCTCCCGATTCTACCGTAAAGTCGATACCCTTGAGTACATGCAGGGAATTCGAGCCCATCTGGTAGGACTTGTGCAGGTCTTTAATAGTAATCATCTGGCGCTTTTTAATGGTTTTCGGGAACGTCCTTTACATAAGACTCCGCAGGCCGAGGGATGTTACCTCGATTCTCTTAAATTCTTGTTAAAACACAGTAAAATTCAGGCCTCACCGGACTAACTGCTCTTTTTTACCGATCAACTGCAATTTTCTGCGTCCGAATGTTTAACGCGTCTTTCGCTCGCACAGTACAAAGTTACCAGTCCAACCCGGAATCCCGGTGTTTTTTGAGTTAAATCGAAGCCGGCCGACCGCAGGATCCATGAACCAGAACCCGTTATTATCAGCTTCATAAAGGACAGCGTAGTGATGGATATCCATAGCCTTGTCTATGATCAATATAAGGGGCATCCTTAAACAAAATCGATTCATCCCGACCAGGACAGGCTGAGCTTCCAGGGTCATACTCCTTGCCCGAACACCCTGGTTCTCTAGGGTGTCCTCCAAATCGATCAAACGGGTTCCCTCTACTCCTGTGCGACAGGAAGCATAAACCTCATCATAAGTAGCCGGTATCGCAAAAAACCTGAAAATGGAGAGTACACAGGCGGGACCACAGTCTGCTCGGGCTTTCTGTCTGACTTCCACCCCTAGACGACGCAGCGCCAGGAGTTTCCGATCATGCCGGAACACGTACATAAAATGAAGCGATTGATAACCCTATTCTATTTACCGTACAATACGAAGAAGGAAGACACCCTGCGGTAGAACATGTATTCGAGCACCCATCGGTAAAATGGGCGGGCTATTCGGTAACGGGGGGTGCTGGAATCAAGCAAGCGGATGAGATAAACGCTTACGTAGCGCTCCCTTAACATTTTCCGGATCGAGCTGTCCTGATAAGCGGGAAGATAGGACTGCTCGAAGTCATAAAAAACTGAACCTAAACGCATTAATCGTAATTCTACTTCATCCGCAACACTTCAAAGATATAACTCTCAAATCAAAACAGATCGGAATATTCGACGAGACCCACAGAAGTTATCCACCACAGAAATCCATTCCGATAAGGTAATACCCGGCCGAATATGGAGAACTCTGATCTCAAATAAGATTGGCCAGCATGCAGCTGGCCAATCCCTATCAATCATGCTCGCAGCCTAGATGATAGAGCTTCCTGCCGTAATTAAAGCTCTTCACATATAGCTCGAGTATGGCCACGGTCCAGTTCGGACGGATGAATCCACCACGGATTTCCCTCCTTTCCTCCTGGGAAAGCTCACGTACATACTTCATGCTAATGGTCACTAACAGAGGATTCGTAAATGTACCCGGTCATGGTGCCGATAAGTACGGCATCGATAGCCAGCAAAACGACAAGTGGAATTACCGGAAAGGGGTTAAGCTCGGATTTGACAGTTGATGCAATCAATAGTCTTTGGGTTTACTATTCTCCTACTCTTTTCAGGATTTTCGGCTTACTCCTTGGCCGCAGTGCTTCGGGATCCCGGGAAGCCCACGACACGTCTAAAGTAGTGTCCCAAACTGTAGATTACATTCGCCCGGTTCAAGTAACGGATCAGTATAAATAGCAAAAGAATAACCGGATACAACCGGGGTAAAACCGATCCGAAAGCCATCCTCTTTTCTTCTGTTTTCAAAACCGCCTGAACCAAATCTGTCAATACTCCAGTCCGCAAAACTTCATATCCGGCAAACAACAAGCCCGCAAGAAAAAACAGAATCGCCAGGTAATGCAATAACCCAAGAATCGCAAGCATTCGACATTTTGCTGATTCCAGCGATCTGCCCGGGTTTTTCAGCCATTTCCCGAATTCCATCCTCGCCCGTTCATTCAGATTATCGATTCCCGTGAGATCCGTAAGCACCCAGTAGCCGTCGCCCCTGACCAA
Organism: uncultured Flavobacteriaceae bacterium; assembly: GCA_964552195.1. Taxonomy (GTDB): domain Bacteria; phylum Bacteroidota; class Bacteroidia; order Flavobacteriales; family Flavobacteriaceae; genus CAZKAP01. The sequence goes on along the minus strand of CAZKFM010000002.1, from coordinate 96,150 downwards.
TGGATTCAGATTCCAGAGCGACCTGAGGACGATCAACACAGCCGCCAACTTTCCCGATTCGAATGCGGATACCTCAGAGAAGGTCAAGAGTATCGCGCAAAAGATCCATTCAAAATACATGCCTCCGAGGTTGATATGCACCCTCTTCCCAGGACTTAATCGCCAGGCATCGGTTACGTCGGAAAACATAACCGGGAACACCGCATATATTCCCGCACCTATAACACCCGGACGGCCACCGTAGTAGGAAAGGGCCGAAGCATGCCCAAATTCGTGCATGAGTACGGCGCAAGCCGTAAGTAAAATTTCCATTGGCCAGTTCAGAGCTTCCAGTCTCGTCTGAGCCGGATTCGACGTCCAAACACTGATGAGCATCCATATCACCATAATCAGTACTGCAGGCCAGGTATGAAGGTATTTGAAAAACCTGCCAGCAGCCGCCACTCGATCTTTATCCATCAGGGTAAATCCCCAGAGGAGGTAGTGCGGAACCGTTCTCTTGGAGTACAGGGGGCTTTCATCTAAGAATAGCCCCTTGTTTCGAAAGCGGGAATGGTATATCCTCAGTATATCTTCTTCCCTAAGATTGCTACCCATGCGGTCATTGAGCAAAGACGCAAGCTGGCGAACGCTTTTTTTCTGCCTGAGCAGCATAAGGAATAGATAGCCCGGAAGGCTCGTTTTCAAGAAGGTGGATGTTCCTTCCCTCCAAACCAGCCATTTCCCCGGACCGATGGGCTTGATCCGAACACCCGGGTCAAGTTGTAACACAGGGACCGATTCATTTTTATCCATGTAGAGCGTCCAGAGCGAATATCGTGGTGACTGCCCGGCTGCGAAAAGCCTGACCTGGCCTGGGGGTTACAAAGGGTACGGATTCCCAGGAACCGTCTTCACTTTGAGTGCGCAGCAGGAAGTCCCGGGCTTCTCGAAAATACGGGTGTTGTTTATGTCCGGTATCCCGCATACATAGGGCCATAAGAGCCGTCGATAGTGGGTCTGATTCGACCCCGGGCCGCAATCCGTAGCCACCATCCGGGTTCCGACCCTCATACAGGAATCTATGCCAGCGTTGCCGGGTAAGCCCCTTTAATTCTTCAATTCTGTAGAGATAACGCCCCACCCTATAGGTTCCGTAGGGCCACCCCACATACCACCTGCTGCTCCAAGCTCCCGAAGGTAGCTGGGCGTTCTTCAGATAGGCCACGGATGCGACCCGGAGTGGCTCGAGCAAGGAGGGATTGTAATCGAGCAGTACGTCGTACATATTGGCCACAACCTCAGGGTCTGGCCCCACTCCCCAAAGCCGGTCATTCAATTCCCGCTGCCGGTGAATGCTTTCCCGATCAGAACCGGATGTAATCCAGGTCAGCATCACACCACTTTCATTCAAACCGTGAGATGCATGCCGGCTCAACTTCTCCAAGCAATACCGATCGATAAGATCGCGCCTATGCATGCGAAGAAAAAAGCGCATCACCTGCGACAGGTCGTCGATGTCTGCTGACAGTAAAGGCATACTGGGAAAATAGGACCACAAGTCTTTGGAATGACTGCGCCTCTGTCTCAGGTAATACGCTATTTCCCCCTCTAAATATCCCCTTATGTCAGCCGATGAGCTCAACTGTCGAGCCAGGAAATCGTCAGCCAGAAGGCGGTAAAACAGGTCTGAACTGTGGATGCCCGAGACCCCATGGAATCCTTCTCCTTCAGTTAAATACATAAAATGTCTGAGTCCAGGCCAGTTCCGTTTTCGCTCGCCATTCAGGAACTTCATACCCCGATTCCAACTCCATTCTCGGACAGCCCCCAGAGTTTCAGGTTTCGCCGCACTGTTCTTGCTATGCAGTCTATAACGGCTCTGGCATATTTGGACATAGCCCGAAGCCTGTTGGTCATAGAAACGCAATTCCCCAAATACCTGTTCGACCACTTTACGCCATTGTCCCTCTCCGGGAATATGGTGACGTGATCTTTCAAGCTGATCGAACACCTGCTCGAAGATCCGATGAGTGTGGCCCTTCAAATACATCTTCTTCCTGGCAACAGCTAACTGCTCTGGAGATTCGGGCCGTCCGTTTTGGTTCGACCAGGTATACAGCACCCAGTTAAAGCGATTGGCTGTGAAGTCCTCTTCCACATCTACCAGGTCGTCATACAACTGCAGGGCCATGGAGAAATGGGCATGCGATCTCAAAAGGCTCCGGTAAATCGATTCCGCATTCTCCCTATCGTGCGTTAATTGATATAGCGCGTCCAGGGCAAGCTTCGCCATGGCGGACTTTGCCTCGGCCAGTCTTCCGAAATCGTCGAATACTACCTTGTCCCTTCCAGAAAATGCCCTCTCCGTTCTGATGGCCCATATCATTTCGGCCTCCCTTGAAGCCCACTTCATCCAGAAGGGACTATCGGAACTGAAGAGTTCTCTCAACAGTAAAACCGACCGGCGGTACGTCCCGAGTAAGGGAGTCAGGGCATCCGGGTCTGCTTCATCGGCCAGCCTGTCCAATTGAAGTGCTGCCTGAAAGCACTGCCAACCCGACTCATCGAGCCGGAGGATGGAAGACTTCTTCACCTGGGGAAAAAAGTCCCCGAACAGGCTTGCATAATTTTGATAATAGCTATTCAGCCTATTCCTCACGGGATCTGTAGTATGAGCCATGGTCGATTTGTTCAGGATGATATCCCATTTGAATCCGATCCGGATTTTCCTTTCCCAGTTGCCGGTACCAGGGCTGGTGGGGGTCAAGTACGGATTTAGAATACGGCAATCCCCTTCCTTCGCCGTGATTGAACAGTTCAATCTCCATCGAATACCTGTGGGAAGAGCCGGAGTCATAAACCCTTCCTTCCTCGATAAACCGTACGCGGCTCAGACTTAGCCAACCCTGTCTATAATCAATCCAGAGTTCCGTCTGCTGCCGGCTGAGTCGTCTGCCATAATGCTCTTCACCCAGCCTCAAAGCCTGTTTGGAGTCGGAACCGGGAAGGTATTCAAAGGATATGCAGTATGCTCCGTTCTCCTCCTGAGGATAAAGGATGAAACCCGTTATACGGGAATCCTGCCAATTCTTGTGACGAACATTGAACTTGTATTGGCGATGGTTTGCCGGGCCAGCTCGCTCGTGCCAGGACCAGAGCCAGTCTGGCCGGAACAGGAAACCTACAGTAGTGTTCAGGTAAAATAACCTGGCAATGTCGCGGTTAGGTACGAATCCTCTGTCCCAGGGACTGGATTCGGGCGACGATTTCATGTAATCCAGATTGTACCCGTATATACTGAATTGCCTGTACCACTTGTGATTCTGGACAAATCTTGTACGCAGGCGATTCACAGCGAATTGGGCCTGAAGCTGACGCCTGGGCAATCCGTCGACCAGGAATGCTTCCCTGTAGGTGAGCAGCTTAGGCCCGGAACTCCTTCTGGCCCGAATGAGTCGCTGGTAAATGACCCTTGGATGCGTCGCTACCAGATGGACTTCATCCAGTTGCATTCGGTGGGGAAGCAGGTAAATCGTGTCTCTGAGATTACCTGTTAAGCGATAGTCTCCTATGGATTTGTATCCGATATGGGTAATACTGAGATGTGTGGTGTTTTCCGGTATCCGACATTGGCCGCGCTTGTCTGAAAACCAAACCCTCGAAGTATTGGTGTCGGTAATTACTGCATGCTCCAGCGGATCACCCTGTTCCCCGCTGAGAATGATCAGGGTGTGTTCCTGGGCGAATGCGCTGGCTGTCAGCAACATCATTACCATTGCTCGTAACATAGTAACAGAAAAAGGAGTGGCCCGGATCGGGCCACCCGTAATTAAAACCGAACTTTAGCGGTGAGTTCGAGATCCCCGTTTGAGGGTTCGTACTGAACACCGACATCCCCGCCGCGGATCCAGCCCATCTCAAACCGCTGTTCCAGTTCCACCACGTCAAAGAGGTCCATCAATTCATCGGATTCATGCATCTGCTTGCTGTTTTCTTGTTAATATGGAATTTTGGGTAGGATTGGTATTATGGGAATGCATCCCTCCCATTCGATCTTTTGTGGCTCTGGATCCCAGGGCCAGTGCTTTCTGATTTGCTTGAACATAATAAGGCTTTGTTTTGAGCAAATCTATCCGCGGTGGGTGCAGTTTCCTTTCATCCGCCATAGAGTTCCGTAGTTTCGTCCTCATTGACGATCATGACACTAATGCGGACCTGCAGGTTGAAGTATTCTTTGTAGAAGTACGTCTTGCGCGAACGGTCGTACCCTATTCGTGCTTTGAAATCCTTCAACTGTTCGATGAGATGATAGACCAATCGCTCGCTGATACGTAACCTTCCCGCTAACTCTGTGGGACTGCCTGTACTTTCATTTTCGATTGCCTTGTGAATAAACTGAAGCCGTTCAAGATTTCTGATGTTATTCATATGCTGTATTTATGGTTAGGAAACAGGTGTCGTGGACAACCTAAAACTATACAGCTAACACGGCAGTTTAAAAATGGAATCCCCGATCATTTATAAATCCGGACATCCGTTTTCGTAAGATGAGCGGACCAATGGGAGTTGATCACTCCATTGCCTAAAATCGTGGATTTTATGATTTGCGGGTACAGACCCTGTATGCAGACGTTTACTTCACATTCCAGACCTTGATACGGTCAGTTTCATTAAGTCCATCACGAATCTCAACATAGAGCCCATCGCTCACCCCCAGGGTTACTTCTCTTCGTTCAAAGTTCTTCTCGCCCACCTCGACCTCAACGAAGGGCTGGTTGGTATCCTTGTCGAATTGCAGGAGTCCCTCCTTGATCGCAAGGACACTATCGGCCCTCTCGAGTATAATGGAGGCATTCGCGCTAAGCCCGGCACGGATGAAGATTGAATCTGACTTCTTTAGCGTGCCTTTAATTTCGAACTGTATGGCCCCGTTCTCTTCTACGCCCTTCGGGGCAATGTAATCCAGTACGGCATCGAAAACCTGATTCTTAAGGGCCCCCACAGTAATTTCCAATGGCAGATTCTCTCTAACATTGCCGACCTCGGCCTCGTCGATCTTACCCTCGAAAATCATTCGATTGATGTCCGCTATGGCGGCAATCGTGGTCCCTTCATTGAAGTTATTGGCCTCTATCACCTGGTTACCCACTTCCACCGGCACGTCCAGTACCATACCGCTAACGGTAGCCGTGATCCGGGTGTTGGCTGCCTTGCCAAGTTCCTTGGTGGAGCCCGTCCGAACGATGTCGTACCGCTTGCTTGCAGCGTTATAAGCGAGATTGGCCTGATCGTAGTTCACCTGGGCTACGTCCATATCGGCCTGGGAAATCACACCCCGTTCAAAGAGCGACTTCTGCCGGTCGTAATTGCGCTTCTGATCGGCGCGTCGTATGCGGGCCTCTTCCACGGCATTCTTGGCATCGTTGAGCTGCTGCAAATTGGGTACGACCTTGATGCGGGCAATGAGGTCACCCGACTTGACATAGTCCCCTCCTTCGACGAAGACGGCCTGTATGACCCCTGAAATATTAGGCTTTATAAGTACCTCCTCCTTGGGGATGATCTTTCCCGTGGCCACTGTTTTGCGAACAATGCTGCGCCTTTCTACCGTATCGGTGGCATAGGTAACGGGGTCCTCCTGATTCTTGGTGTACAGGTAGTACATGGACGTTCCGAATCCGATAACGATAAGGCTGAGAACGATAATGGTGACAAACTTTTTCATGACGTTGATATGATTGACTGCTATTCGGTTCGTATGGCTTCTATGGGTCGTACCCTTAAGGCGCTTCTGGCGGGAATAAATCCGGCCAGCAGACCTGATCCCACCAGAAAGAACAAGGCCAGGGCCACATACCCGATCTGGACGCTCGGATTAAAGAACATGTCCACCGGGCCAACCTGTTCCAGGGCATAATTGATTCCATAAATGGTCAGGGCTCCGAAGCCCACTCCGGTCATACCACTCAATACGGTGATCACGGCGGACTCTGCCAAAATCTGAAATTTTATGGACGATGCTTTTTCTCCCAGCGCCCGGCGGATGCCGATCTCCCGGGTCCGCTCCTTGACGATGATCAGCATAATATTGCTCACCCCTATGATACCGGATAGCAACACCATGAGTCCGACCACTATGGCCACCAGATCGAGCACATCGAACAGGGACTGTACCTTACCGAATTCCTCGAAGATGTCGTTGTTGCCTATGGCCCGGTTATCCGTAGGGCTCACCCGGTGATTCCGCTTTAGCACATCGATAATCTGACCCTTGAGTGCGGTGATCGGAAATTCATCCTCCGCCGTTATGGCCATCCACCCCACGCGGTCGCCCTGGTTAAAGACCTGGTTAAACGCGGTAAAGGGAACATAAATCGACTTCTGATCCTCGGTATCGTCTGCACTTTCATTGGCCTTCTTATAGGTTCCGACTACCTGAAAATTCACTCCCTGTATCTTGATGTAGGATCCCAGCACCTCCTCGTCTTTCTTATACAATTCCCTGACCACCCCGGGGCCAATTACCGCGATTTTCCGGCTTCCCTCTATGTCTCTGGCATTGATGAACCGTCCCAGGGGAATTTCCATAGGTTCCTGATTCATGATATCCGGGAAATCGGCGAAGATCACATAGCTTCCGCTCTCTACTCCTCGTATTACGTTGGGTTCGCTACTTCGCTGCTGGTTGCGTCCGGATATGTACTTCAGATGGGGCACCTGCTCGCGTATGGCCTCCAGATCACCCACGCGATACCGTATGGGCCGGCCCTTAGGCAAACCGTCATAGGCCTCGGTCGTACTTCTGCCCCAGATAAATACCGTATTGGTTGCGATGTTTCCGAAATCGAGCCTTACCCCTTTTTCCAGTCCGTCATTGACAGCCAAAAGGAGGATAAAGATGTAGATGCCCCAGCCTACACCAAAGGCCGTCAACAGCGTCCTGCTCGGCTTGGCCGCCAGCACTTCCAGTATTTCCCTCCATCGGTCTCTTGAAAACATCTTCTCTGCTATTCTTCCTTAAGTGCAACCACTACCCGGGTCTTTGCCGCCTTCATGGCCGGAACCAGTCCGGCTATGGTCCCCGCAACGACGAGGACCAGGACCATGGCCGTGGCGATTCTAAAATCCACCGCCGGATACCTCAGATAATCAATGGCCAGGTCGGCCCCGAAGATCTCCAGCAGTCCCATACTCGTAACGAATCCGATGCTCCCGGAAACAATGGTAATAAAAAGTGCTTCGTGCAGGATCAGTCCGATCAGGCTCGTCGGGGTCGCTCCCAGTGCCTTTCGAATACCCAGTTCCCTGGTGCGTTCTTTAACGACGATCAGCATGATGTTCCCTACCCCTACTATGCCCGCGATGAGGGTACAGATTCCGACGAACCAGTTGAACAGGGAAATGTTGTTGATCAGGTTGTAGTAGCGTTCGGTTTCCTCGGCCATGCTCCAGATGAATATGGCCCGGTCGTCTTCGGGTGCTACCCGGTGTTTTTTCTTGAGGTAGTCAAAGAGGATCTCCTTGACATAGGCCGTATTGGCAAGAGTCTCGTCCAGATTCTCTTTTTCATACAGGCTGAATGCGTAATTCCCCACCTGGTTGAAGTCTGCGAAAACGACTTCAGCGGTAGTGATCGGGACATACATACGCTGTTCCTCGCCTTCATTCATCTCCTCGTATACTCCGACGACCATGAATGGAATACCAGACAGCTCAATATACTCGCCGATAGGAGACTGACCTTGCTCGAATACTTCGTCCCTTAGCTTTCGTCCGATAACGATAACCTTATTCCGCTCTTCTAAATCCAGCTTGTTCAGGAAGCGACCCTCGCCTATCCCGGCATTCTCAATAAACTGGAACTCATCATTGACGGCCTGAATGGAGTACGGCAGGGCCTCGTTACCGTAGACCGCGGATACGCCACCCACGAACATGCGGGGTGATCCATATTCGTACTCTGAGCCGAAGGCTTTCTTGAGGTCCTGGAATTCTTCCAGAGAGAAGCGGATCCTTCTTCCCGGGTTAAGCCCGTCATAGGCTACGGAAGTCGTCTCGGGCCAGACCCAGAGCGAAGTGGACGAATCCTGCTCGAACTCGTATTCAATACCGTTTTCCAGTCCTTTTCCGAATCCCAGTAGAATGACTAGTATAAATATACCCGAACTTACAGCCAGCCCGGTAAGGAAGGTCCTCAGTCGGTTCTTCCAAAGTGTTTCCAGCAATTCCTGCCATCGTTCGAGATCAAACATGATATAGTCTCTAGGCCCCCGGAGTACGCTTACCCGTAACAGGGTATTCTATCAGACGAGGAATATCGCCAAATAGTGAGTCGAGGGGTGTTAGTTTTTTGCTAAGTGTTGCCTAATGCGTAAACTCTGAGGTCTATGGAGTCAGGCTACACACAAAAGACTCTCGGTCAGGGATAATGTTACAGAAAAAGGCAGAAATTCAGATCAGTAAATCATCCGGTAGTCCCTGTTCGTGCCTTTCTATTGCGAAATCGTGTATAGACCAGAAAAATAGCGAGTCCTACCAGGATGTATGGAATCACCATCAGGTAAACAATACCATCATTGAGTCCTTGAGCTGCTTCTCCACTGGCCTCGGTTTCCAGCACCGCCCGGCACATGGAGCACTGCGCATGGAGCTCGCAAGCCGGAATAAGCAGAGCGAGGAGAATCGCTGTAAAACGGGCCTTACGCATCATCCTAAACGTAATATGGGGATATCATCAGGTAGACCACCACTCCGGTTACGGCTACATACAGCCAGATGGGAAAGGTGATTTTTGCCCACTTGCGATGAGCGGCCATTTGATTGAGGTAGGCCTTGAGGTAGGTCCGCAAAACCAAAGGTATAACCACTATGGACAGCAGTATATGGCTGATCAGTATAAAAAAGTACAGATACCTCATGAAGCCTTCTCCTCCGTAAGGCGTGCTGTCGGATGTCATGTGATAGGCCACATACATCAGCAGAAAGACCAGAGACAGGCCAATGCAGCTGGTGGTAAGGGCCCGGTGGAGTCTTACGTTGCCGTTCTTGATGGCCAGCAAGGCAGCGATCAGGAGCACCGCAGTCAGGGCATTGATTCCTGCGTAAATGGGTGGCAAGAAACTCAACGGCTCTACGTTCTCCAGGCGTACGCCAAACAAAATGGCGACCACTACGGGCACGGCCACGGAGACTACATTGATCCAAAGGTTTAGTTTCTTCTCTTGCAGGGTCAATTCCTGATTCATTCTTTCAATAGTTTGCGTAGGTCTTCCATTAGTATAGTCACCTGCTCCTCCTCTCCGTTCTCATCGGGAGATTCTTCGGGCAGGATGGAGCCCCGGTAGTAAATCAACGGATTTCCAAATTCGTCGGTACGGCTGCGTATAAAGCCTTCCTGGTCGATAAGGGCAAACAGACCCGAATGCTCGAAACCTCCGGGATAATCCTCACCTTCTTCGGCCAGCATATAAAACCCTTTCCGAGACAAATCGTGTATCGAGTTCTTCTCTCCGCTAAGGAAATACCATTGTGGTCCGGCTTCATATCGTTCCGCATATGCCTTGAGGCGAGCCGGGCTGTCATAACGGGGATTTATGGTAATGCTAATGATCCCCACCTCGTCGCCAAATTCCTCCTGAACTTTGCTCAGGTTCTTGCTCATGCGCGGGCAGATCGTAGGGCAGGTGGTAAAGAAGAAATCCAGTACCCAAACTTTGCCCTCCATCTGCTGAGAATCAAAAGGCAGGCTGTCCTGGTCGATGAGGCGGAAATCAGGCACGCTTCTACGGACTCCATCCTGATATACATATCCTACCTCCACTCCGGTGTCCGCGTTTACCGAGAGCCTTTTGGTATCGATAACCGTTCCCTCCGAGATTTTTTCGATTAGAGCAGGTATAGTAAGCACCCCGAAAATCAGGATGATCACCGCTATCCAAATGTAGGTCTGTCGCTTCTTGCTAGCGGCTCCTGTCGGCATAGTTCTTCTTTAGCGCCAAGCGATACTCGGCCAGGATGATTTTGACATCATCCTCCATTTTATTGTTAATCTCCGCTACCGAAGTAATGTCATATCCGCTTTTTACCCCTTCGTCCTCGTCGTCATTCCTGCCCCGCTGCTTGGATTCCTTATCCACTATGAATACATAGGAGGAGCCCAGGTCTCCCTCCAACTCGTAATCGGGTCCCAATTCGCTGAACAAGGCACGAATCTGTTCCTCAGACATTTCGGTAAACTTCCATCCCACGACCTCATTTACACGTCCGAGTTCCTCAGACACCCGATTCCAGCTCGGAGTGGAACCTTCAGTCCCGATCATCACGATCTGGAAGTCATTGAAGTCTTTGAACTGACGGTAAATCTTCATGTTCAGGTTAAAGAGCTGCCCCTTTCGTCTCTCGGGTTTGCTCCCGAGAAAGCCGACTATGCTAATTTTTCCATCAAACAGCGTATCCCCCTGCTGCTCAGGCATGGATCGCAGGTCTTCATCCAGTATAGGCAGCCGGCCAAAATTCTGAACACCCGTGGCGAAGAAGAGATAAGCGACCAACGGGAGGGCGAAGAGCACCGCAAAAACGAAGGTCTTTTTCATAAGCAATTTTGAGGATACAAAAATAAAAAAAGGTGGCCTTATGAGCCACCTTTTCCATGCGTTTACTGAAGTTTAGAAGTTCCAGGTAAGGAAACTCTCCTTAAATACCTCAAAAATATAGTCGCCTTCCAATAGCAGTATGAATGCCAGATAAGCAATCAGGAAAAAGGCCACCCAGACTACGGTACGCCTCAGCCCGCTGGTTTCGTCACGCAAGTGCATGAAATCCCAGGCTATGTAATACGCCTTGACCAGCGTGAGGATGATAAAAATCCAGTTAAGCAGTTTCAGGCCGAGAAAAAAATTCGAGTCCAGATACTCCGGGCGTATTATACCTAAAATAACTTCTATTGCGGTAACAATGGCCAGGAAGGTCAGTACTCCCCATATCTTAGTTACGTTAGACGAAAATTTTACTAAACCCCGAAATATCTCAAGCTTGTGATCGTGTGCCATGTCTTAAACCAAATAAAAGAATGTAAATACAAATACCCATACCAGGTCTACAAAGTGCCAGTAAAGCCCGACTTTCTCCACCATCTCGTAATGCCCTCTTTTCTCATAGGTACCCATGAGCACGTTGAAGAAAATAATCAGGTTGATCACTACACCGGAAAACACGTGAAAGCCGTGGAAGCCGGTAATGAAAAAGAAGAAGTCGGCAAACAGGCGGTTTCCGTATTCATTGCGAATCAGATTAGCTCCTTCGACCACCCGTACCGTCTGTTTGATGCGCTCCAGCGATTCCATGCGGCTTAGAATTTCTTTCTTGCCCGCATTCTCGCCTTCCTGAATAATACTTTCTGTCTTGATCAATAGGTTGGGGCTGGCCTCGAACCCTGCCACTACTTCCTGCAGGGTCACCGAAGGCATCTTCTCCCCTTCGTAGAACCATACTCCTTCTGACTTGACATGATTCACCCGGCTTTCTGGTATGTTGGCGGCGAAAGACTGGAGAGCAACCCGATCTCCATTCTGGTCAACGAATTGCAGTATCCTGCCGCCCTTGGTCTCCAGAGCTCCGTAATCCCCCTTGATGAAGGTCGCCCACTCCCACGCCTGGGAACCGACGAAGATGAGGCCCCCGAGTACGGTAAGCCCCATGTAAAAAACGACCTTGTTCTTCTGCATGCGATGACCGGCGTCCACGGCGAGCACCATGGTAACCGAGGACATGATCAGCACAAAGGTCATGAAGGCCACGTAAATCATGGGATAGTTCCCGTGTATAAAAGGAACGTGGGTGAACACTTCATCCGCTATAGGCCATATCTCTACAAACTTAAATCGGGAGAAGCCATAGGCTACGATAAAACCGGAAAAGGTCAGGGCATCCGATACGATGAAAAACCACATCATCAATTTACCATAACTGGCTCCGAAGGGCCGGCTGCCTCCACCCCACGAATTTTCTTCCGTCGTTAGCGTTGTATCCATTCAGGAACGGTTGTTAAGAATTTTGACAAATGTAAGGGATTGCGCTCATTCACAAAACCTGGATATGCTATTTGACCAGTGTCATGAACACGACCAAATATAGCCATAAGAAATCGAGAAAATGCCAGAACATATTGCTCAACTCCAGGCCAAAATAATTTTCAGAACTGTATTTTCCCTGCGTATGCTTAACCAGTACTACCGTTAGGGAAATTAATCCCGCAGCGAGGTGCGCCAGGTGAACAGCTGCAATCAGGTAAATAAAGGACATCTTTATGGAACTGCCGACACCGGTGAAGTTATATCCATTGTCCAGCATCTGGTTAAAACCGACAAATTGCAACACCGCGAACAGTATGCCCAGACCGTAGGTCGTTCCCAAAAACAGGGTCGTCCGCTGACGATCGTCGTTCTTAATGGCCTTCCTGGCAAACCCATAGGTAAAACTGCTCGCCAGCAAAACCACGGCAGAGATATAGAAGGCCGGTGGCAGTTCAATACTGCTCAGCCAGTCCTGTTCCTTACTGCGGACCACATAAGCGCTGGTCCAACCCGCAAAGCCCATAAAAAGGCTTCCCATGGCAAACCACATCATCATCCTGCGGGCCCTGATCTCGCGATCCGATAGTTTCTGTTGTACTAGATCCATCCTGACTGTCTTATAAAGTGATCGATTACGTAAATGAGCTGCAGCAATGTGATATACAGCACACTGCGAAGCATGAGCCTCCGGGCAGCGGCCCGGGTTCGTTCCAGGTAGAGTTCAAAAGCAGCCGTAAGCATGAGCGCCCCCAGCAAGCCCACGGCTATTACCCCCACCAAAGACAAGGTCAGGTTTCCGGTGTACCCCCAGTAGGGCAAAACCGATATAAGTATGGTCCACACCGTATACAATACAATCTGCAGTGCCGTTCCCTGGTCGCGTTTTCCGGTGGGCAGCATCTTAAAGCCACCCTTTCGGTAGTCGTCGTCCAGCATCCAGGCCAATGCCCAGAAGTGTGGAAACTGCCAGAAAAACTGCATCATAAAGAGGGTCCCGGGTTCTATGCCGAAGGATCCGGTCGCGGCTACCCAGCCCAGCATAAAAGGTATGGCGCCCGGAATGGCACCAACCAGTACTGATAACGGAGTTCGCGTCTTCAGCGGTGTATAAACCAGGGTGTAAATCAGTATGGAAAGGGCCCCGAACAGAGCCGTTTTAACATTAATGGCCAACAGGCAGCCCAGGCCAAAGAATGTCAGACCGGAGCCCAAAACCAGCGCAGTGGGCGGGCTTACCCGCCCTGCCGGTAAAGGCCGGTTACGGGTTCGTTTCATCAGGAAATCCAGATCCTTTTCCATCACCTGATTAAAAACATTGGAGGCCCCGACCAGGGCATATCCTCCGGCGGCAAGCAACAACAATACCCAGGCATCAAACTGGCGTACCGCCAGCAGATAACCTGCAAGAGAAGAGAACACGACGCTCATGGAGAGCCTGACCTTGGTCAGCTCCAGAAAGTCCGACCATTTCAGGGTCCAGACATTCACCCGCGTAAGAACTCCTCCGTATAACTTCATCCGATCAATATTCCTGCAAATATACGGCATGGTGTACGGTTACCCAACGCTCACCAACCCTATGGGCCAACAGGACCGATCCTGGCCAATTACTCCAGGTAGACCCGAACGGGTATGGTATAGATTACCCCTACTTCACGATTGCCCTGTATGGCGGGCTGCATCTCAGGAAGTGTTTGAAATACGCGCACGACTTCGGCAGTAAGTCGCTCATTTGGAGAGGAACCTTCAATTCGACGGACACGACCCTCCCGATCGATTTCGAAACGGACATAAACTCTAACGTCTTGAACACCCATTCTAAAATCATCGCGCAGACGCAAATTCCTGTGGATATGGCGATTCATTTTTTCCTGAAAACAGCGCTGCAAACTCTCCGCCCCTTCGCATCCGGGAAACACGGGCCACTGCTGTATATGTGGCCCCAGTGGAATCACTTCGGGTTCCTCGGGACCACTATCGTATTCTATGGTCGATACCGCCAGGGAATCGGCCGTGATCTCCTCAAAAGTCTTGGAATCCGCATTGATATCGGCTGCGTCATTAACTATCAAGATCTCCTCTGGCTCAATCAGAACGGAGGTCTTCTTACGCTCCACTAGTTTCCTTGAAATGGACAATTCGGGTGGCGGATCTTCCCAAAGTAAAGCGGTCTCCAGCTCTTGATCTTCACGGGTATCCAGGGTGATGACCAGTGTTTTCCATTCCAGGGCCGTGTAAACAAGACTCAGGGCAAAAAGCAGCCCCATGGCAAAACGGATGCCTCCGTTGGTGGATGAATTTCTCATGCGCTAACGATTTTAGAAAAGTAAAGTCGTCAGGCAGTTAGTTGTATTAACCTTACTCCAAGTATCGTACCACTATAGTTACAGCAGACATAAAAAAACCCGTGATATGTTACCACGGGTTCTGATACTTTTCTTAAATAAGTTGTTTTATTGTAGCCGGAAGGTGATCGGTATACTGAAGGGCACCTTAACCGCTCGCCCCCTTTGTTTTCCCGGAGTCATTTTGGGAAGCTTCTTGATGATTCGCAAGGCCTCGGCCTCAAGGTTCTTGTCCGGCCCCCTCATCCGAATGTCGCCGATGGAACCATCCTTCTGGATTACGAACACGACGTTAACCCTACCCTGCACACCCATTTCCTGGGCAATCTCCGGATAACGGAAGTTCTTGCGGATGTGGTCCTGCATTTTATCCTGAAAACACTGCTTCTTATTGCTGGCCCTTTCGCAGCCAGGGAACACGGGCACATCTTCAATAACGGCAAAGGGAACTACTTCTTCCTCTTCCATCTCCTCGGCTACGATATCCTCTACTTCAGCAATTTCTTCCTCAGAATCGCTTTCGGTGTCCTCGATTATGGTTTCCTCCACTTCTTCCTCGTCTTCCACGACTTCAATAACCTCAGGTGCCGCAGGTGGTGGTGGTGGTGGTGGGGTCTTGATTTGTTCGGTCATGGGCACTTCCTCATCCAGGTCCTCATCTACATTGATAGCAATGTCATAATCCTGAGATTTATCGTACTTCTTCCACTCCAATGCCGATAATACCAATACCATAACAACGGTAAGTCCTATAACGAAATACAGACCGCTATTTCTGCTAATATCCGCTTTCGGGTTCTTTTTTGGTTCCATTCCGTACTTTTTGTGTGTTCGCTAATTTAATATTTTATCTCAATTTCCCTACCTACCAGCCTTTTTATTAACGTTTGATATACCGGAAAGCTTGTGTACGATATTAAAGCCCCGCTTAGTGCACCCAGACTATTGGCCAGCACGTCCTCTGCCTCCATTTTACGTGTATCCGTCAACAGCGTCTGCAAAACTTCAATAACTGTACCATAAAATACCGCCAAGACAAAAGAAAGCAGAATCAGGTTTTGATATTTACCTCGGTATAGTCGTACTGCCCAATCGCTCTGATCACTGCCGATCTGCCTAAGTATGCCCAGCACACAGACACCCATATAAAAACTGAAGTGAGCTACCTTATCGAGATGGGGTATGCTGATGGCATCCGGTACATCCCCAAGAGAGGGCAAAAGACTCAACAGGGTAACCAGCACCAGCCAGGCCCAGAAAAGGTAAGAGAACAGCGGATATCTAACCGGTAACCATTTTTTCATATTCCTGGGCATCCATAAGGTCGTCCAGTTCGGAAGGATCCGAAACCTTGACCTTGATCATCCAGCCTTCCCCATACGGATCACTGTTAACCAGTTCAGCCGATTGTTCCAGGGTTTCGTTAAACTCAACGATTTCACCTGCGACTGGCAGGAAGAGGTCCGAGACGGTCTTTACAGCTTCTACGGTACCGAACACCTCGTCCTTGTCCAGGGTCTCCCCTACCGTTTCCACTTCGACATAAACGATGTCGCCCAACTCGCCTTGTGCAAAATCGGTAATTCCAATGATGGCAATTTCGCCTTCCAGACGCACCCATTCGTGCTCCTTGGTATACTTGAGTCCTTCGGGTAGATTCATTTTCGTGTTTTTATGGACACAAAAGTACAATTCCGCGGCCTAGTTCAGGTGGTTTTTTCGTCCCTAGTTACCGAAGTTGTACCTCAGGGTAAAGCCGGCATTGATGGACGTCTGTGGAAAGGCGGTGGATACTTTGAACTGGGAGAAGGAGTGATCGTAGAAGAAAAGCGCATTCAGGCTTTGGCTCAGTGCGTAGTCTGCCGTGAAATTGATCCCCCATAGCTGCTGGCCCGAGGTGATCTGATTGTTGTCCAGATCCAGGTTACGTATAATCGTCTCGTTGTCCCTTAAGGAAATATCGGCCTTCAGGTTGAGATCGCCTTTCAGTCGGGTCTGCTCACCACCAATATTGGTAACGAATCGCACATCCTTGATTCGGTAGCCCAGCCCCAGGGTGTACTCCCGTCCGTTAACTTCCGTTAGCAGATTGTTGTCGAAACTCAGGGAAAGCGCCCGGTCCGTCCTCACCTCAGCCAAAACACTCAGCGAGTTTTCCATTTCGAAGTCGAGACGTATCAGCGGATTGAACTGGTCGTTCAACACCACATTACTGATGATGTCATCGGGACGAATGTTGCCCGTCTCCGGCTCGAACAGGCTGTTCTGTTTTTCCAGGTTGGTCTGGAAATTATTGATGGAGTAGGCCGAACGGTAGCCGTGCTGTATGGAGAATCTGCGGAATCGCTCCTTAAACCACTTATTCTTCATCAGGCCCGTCCACTTAATGGTCCAGTTGGGAAGGGGTATGTTGCGAAATGCTCCCAGATTCACATTCTCTGCGCTCTGTCCGGTATAGGCGGCTACGAAAGCGGGCAACAGCACATCCTGCTGGGTCTTCCCGAAACGTTCGGGGAATCCGTCTGCATCCCGGTTACCGGTATCCAGTCCCGGCTGGGAGGCAAGCAGGCGGTTCGCTATGGTCAGGCGGTTTTCCTTAAACTGCTCGAATGTAGTCGAGTTAAACTCATCGCTCTGGCTAAAAGCCGTAGCAATCATGATGTTGGAAATACTAAAGTTCCCGCTGTTATTAGTCAGTAGCTGCACGTACTCAAAGTTGTCATCAGCTAGCTGGTCGACGCGGAAGTTCTCAAGCAGATTAGTCGCAAACTGGCGGTCGGCAACCAGGTCGATGGTGAGGTCCGGTGTCGGCTGGGCGGTAGCGGTGATGCTCAGCTGACGGGACAGGTTCTGCATGAATTGGGAGTTGAACTCAGGGAAAGTCGTCAGAAAGCCCCTGCGTGCCGCATCAAAACGCACGTCTGCCTGACTCCCGAACACGAATCCCAGAGTAGGCTTGGAGGTTCCTATGAAGCCCACTGAGCGGGTATAACCCGGCAATACCGTTCCCCTGCTCTCCGTGTAATTCACCGTACCCCGTTTGACCATGGTAAGTATATCGACCATGGTATTGAAAGCTTTGGAGGTTTTCTTGGGTTTTTTTTCCTTTTCTTCCTCCCCATCCACAACCGGAGTTAGCGGTCCCCTGGGCGCCGGAGGCTCCGTGCCATCGCGTTTGACCAGGCCGAGATAATCATACAATCCTTGCAGCGTCATATTGACCACCATATTGTGAGTACTGGCATTCTGCACGGTATTGATGTTCTCACCGGCCACCTCTCTCAAGGCATCTCCTCCCCGTTGCCAGTCGAAATTGCTGTTATAGGTGTATTGAGCGGTCATAAAGTTCAGGAACGGGAATTTATCCAGCGGAAGATCGTAATTGACTTGCAAAATCTGGCTGTGGCGATTGGGCTCACCCACATCGAAGAATCCGTCCCAGATGTTCAGCCCTGCATTGACCCCGGAACGGTCGTCACCGTCCACGTTGAAATAGTTACGGACAATGCTGTTGTTGGAAGCCGTCAGGTTCGCCCTCAGGGATTTGGTGATGTTGTAGTTCACCGCATACTGCCAGTTAAACAGGTAATTGCGCTGCTGCAGTGTAGGAAGGGCCAGGGTCTCCACGCCAGGCTCGAAGACCTCGCGGAACCGCTGCTGATTGAAGGTGCGATTGATGTCGGCATTCATCGAAATGCTGGTCGGCAACAAATTGAAGTTGAGTTCCTTGAGCCACTGCCAGTATCGACTTTTCAAGATGGAGTCGTTCTTGGCAAACGGAGCTACCTCCACGGGCTGGAATTCATGGGCATATACAACCCCTGCGTTGATGCGTTGCTCCCTCAGCTCCGCGATTTCAAAGTCCCGGTGGTTAGTCTCGTTATAGGAATAGTTGAACGTGAAATTCTCGACGTCGAAAAAATTGGGCTTGGCATCCGGGGACCGATCCTTCCTGACTCCGATCAAGTTAAAGCTCCGCCTTTTGGTATAGTCTTCGGCCTGTTCCCGAACCCGGTCCGCGTCGGCGGGCGTGGCGGCCTGCGAAATGCGATCATCGAGTTTGAGGTCGTCATATACCGGATCGAACTCCGGGGTGATCAATGTCTCGGAGAAGCCGTAGTTCACCGGGAGTTGTATCCCCCATTTCCTGGGCAGCAACTGACCGACATTGACATTGGTTACCACATCGTAGGTACGGGTATCTTCACGGGCCCGTTCGTTCGGAATCTGATCGATGGAACCGAATCCGGAGGTGCTGCGGTTCATGGTTGCCGTCACATTCATGAAGTCCGCCATATTGGCATCCAGAGCGGCTGTTGCGGCCCACCCTCCCTGGTTGTCCAGGCCGGCCAGGCGTAATTCGTTAAACCAGACCTCGCCCCGCGCGGGCAGGTTATCGGTATTCTTTACCCCGATCATCATGGCCCTTAGACTACCCAGCGAGGGATTCCCCTTGATGGCAATCCGCTGACGCCCGAGCGTATGGGGCGTATTCTCGGATACCTCGAGAAGCTGACCATCCACAAATTCGTAATAGGTGAGGTCACTGAGTGTTCCCTGTTCGATTCCCCTGGATTTGATCAGGTTCAGCTGGTCCAGATCGATGTTGATCTCGTTGACCTCGGGCCAGATCTCCCTGGGCGAACGAGCAGTGAAGGGCGTAAATTCTAGCGGCAGTTCGATCTGATAGAAATTCTCCGAGAAATCTGTCCCGATCCGAAGGAAGCCGACCAGCGGAGTTTCCCCGCTGCCGTAGTCGCTCTCCAGCACTTCTTCGGCATGCATAAACATCCGTATCCGCTCATACTGGCGCACATCGATATTAATGTTCTTGAATACTCCGCGTGAGTCCTGGGGTTCCAGGTCCTCCAGAAGAAAAGAAAGGGACTGCTCGTTCTGCCGTATGATGGTATTATTATTGTTCAGCTGCTCGCGTACTACCCCCGGAGGCAAAACGTATGGGATGGGAATACGTCCGCTGTTTTCCTCTATGTTAACAGTATTTACGTCCACGGTGGTCAGGTCGTCGGACGGATCGTCCTCATTGGTCTGCAGCGTACTCAGATACGTCCTCCAGTCGCCCCGTACCAGGTCCAGCGTGGCGAATCGCAGTACTACATCGCTGTTAAAGCCCGTGAGGTACATCCGCATGAAACTGATCGAACGGAAGTCGGCAATACCTCCAACGGCTTCGGTGAAGTCACTCAGAGGTATCTTGTACTGTATCCAGCGACGATTGAGCTGTTGGCCGTTGGCGAGGGTCGGGGTGACTCCCTCCCGTATGTCGGTCACGTACTGGTCGTCTATGGTCGTGTTGGGCTTTATGGGTATTCGGTATTCATAGTAGCTGTTGACAGTATTCATCGTCAGATCCCGGTCGATATCCTCGACATCGGGAAGGGTAGTCGATCCCCGATCGGTATTGGTAACGCTTACCGGAGAGTTCCCTTCAGGATTGTTGAAGTCCAGATAGCGCTCGAGTATACCGCCTTCTCTGGCGAGGTAATAGGTATAGTTATCCAGGGCCGGGTCGTCCCCCGGATTGTTATAGATGGCGGCCTCAGCTTCATCCGTGAGCCCGTCCAGACCCAGATCCTGCAGGGAACGATTGGCCTCGTTGGCATCGAAGGCATACACCAGGGACTGAGAGGAAGGTACCTGTCCCCATGATGTAGGGGAAACCAGTACATCTCCGTCGGTAGCGGGTAGCCCGTTTTCGTACTGCTTGCGTCCGTCCTTGAGTATATCCTCGGAAATGTTCCCCAGATTGATCACCAGCTCTCCCGCATCTGTGGCAATTCCATCCACATAGGGGTCCAATACCCAGAACTGCACGAATTCAACATTGGACTGCTCGAAATTCGTACTGCTCAGCGGGCGCATGATCCCACCCCACTTCTGCTCCGGTGAAAGGCCATTGAAACCTGGATTGCTGTTATACGGACCCTTTCGATTGGGGTAATACGCCAGGTCCAGAGTACCCTGAACCGTGGTCTGACCCTGGGCGATATCCACAGTGGGGAACACCTCGTCTATGAAGACCCGGCGAGTCTCGTTCAGGGAAACATCGTTGTCGGTAAGGCCGGACGGCCGCTGGTTTGTGTAAAAGATCGGATCAATGGTATACCAGGCCATTTTAGCCCTGCCGTAGCCCGAGGTCAGGTTAAGCGGGTCATCCGGTGTGGAACCGGGCAGGCTGTTTCCTGGGAAAAACTCCAGAGGAGGGCTCGCCAGGGTCCAGCCCAGGAAGCCCCGCACGTCTATAAGCGCCTGAGCACCCTCGAAATCGTCCAGATAGGAGGTGGTTTCTCCGTTAAAGTCCGCGTTCTTGGGAGAATTCGGGCTCAGGAATGCCACCTCTCCCCTCAGGGACAGGTTCGAAGGGGCATCGGTATCGATATTGGGCAGTTTGTTGGCCAGCCTGGTCAGAAAGGGGAGCTCGGTTGAAAAGATTCCATTCAGCCCGAAGACGGTATTGTTCACCGGCTCTACCCCGAAATTCGCCTTCTGGGTCAGGGGCCTCTCATTCAGATTGATCAGCGTACCGTTGATCACGAAGTTTTCGTTGAAGGTGTGCTCCACATTGATGCCGGTAAATCGTCGGGTCTGCTGTCCGAATACCGCGTTGTTCTCAACAGATATGTTGATGGGTACATTACTCGCTTCCAGGCTCGGATCCAAAAGCTGAACCGTACCTCCCTGGTAATTGACCGTGTAGTCAACGCCTTCCTGCAACTGCCGCCCACCAGCAGTCACCCGGACAGAGCCGCGGGGGACATTAAACGCACCTATGGGTATGCCACTCTGACCCTGGGACTTGTAGCGACCCTTGATCTGAAATCGGTTTTTGGCCGCATCCTCCAAAGACGCCGCTTTGGTTTTCGCATAGAGATCCCGGAATACATATTTTTCCTGATTCGGATTGTATCCTTGGTCGTTTTCCACGTCATAGACCTCGGAGGCATCGTTTCTGAGCAATTCAAAGAGATACTCTCCAAAGGGTTCCACCTTGGTAAAGATGATGCGCCCGCTCTGTGTATCCACCGTGCGCCCGGGTATGAAATCGAAGAAGCCGTCACCCCCCTCCTGAACGTCGTTATAAATATTCAGTCGGTCGAAGTTGAACACATTGATCAGTATGCGATCCTGCAGCCCGTCCGGCCATCCCTGGGCGGGGTCTACCGGCGTGATGTAATTCCTGGGACTGGGGTCCGAGTAGAGGATATTTAATTTAAAATCTTCCTGACTGAGCTGGAAAGCACCCGTGGAGTAGATATTCTTCATCATCAGATCCCATATGGGATCGTCCACATTGGTGATGTTACTCTTGAGCAGTTTCAGGATCAGGGTGTTGTTCGACACCACAGGAGCCTGAGCACCGGCAGAAACCGAAGTCGCCTCTATGGACCCGTTGGCAAATTCCCCCACCTGATACACTTGTCCATTGAAGGTGTACTGGAAGGCCACCGCCAGTACCTCGTCGTTACTGAGCCGCTGGTTCAGGGAAATGTAGCCCAACTGGGAATCGAACTGGTAGTCCCTGCCGGGTTCCAGTTTCTGAGCATTCTCCAGGAAGGTGTAGTCGAAGCCCTGGTTGGCCACATAACCTCCCGGTATGTTAAAGGCATTTTCCACTGTGGCGATATCGCGAATACCGGGAGTCAACACCCCATCGGCTCCAATCCGAACAGGATCGTAATCGTTAGCCGCATTTTGTGGCAGGCCACTGGCGGACTCGGGATTAAAGAATCCTGCCGGAGCTCCCCCGGCCCAACCGATACGAGTACGCTCTAAACGGGTTTCTCCCAAATCCTGTATCGCCACTACATTTCGGACGTTGAGCGTCTGCTGGCTGCGATTGGTCACCCAAACCTCCAGTCGGGTAATCTGGACCTGGCTCTGAACAAAGGGATAGCTCTCCAATGCGCGATCGTAATTATCTCGAAAGTACTGGGAAAGGAAAAAGTGCCGATCTTCATCGTAGTCCAGGGCCGTGAGCAGGAAGTCGTCTATGGTACCCCCACCCTGGGCAACTACCGAATTGTTCTGAGACTGCTGTTCCGAGAAAACGGCGGTTACCCGTGTCCTGCCGAACTGAAGTTCGGTTTTGACCCCAAAAAGGCTCTGGGCCCCCGAAATGAGTGCACCGCTGAGAGGCATGTTCACGTTACCGATCTCAATATTCTGAAGTATATCATCCTCAGTGGGCTTGTACTCCAGCTTGATCAGATTCTGGAAATCGAATGTCGCTTCGGTGTCGTACTGAGCACTGACCTCGAGTCGCTCCCCGACCTTACCCAACAGGCTCAGCTGAATTCTCTGGTCGAAGTCCAGGGATAGATTCGAGCGGTTACGGGGCGAAAGGGAGGGGTTGTCGTTTTTTTGCCACAATACTCCTAAATCCATGGCAACCGAACCCTGGGGAATTACCTCGATGGTATTCCCGCCGAAAATGGTCTCGAAGAAGTTTGAATTCACATAAAAGTTGGGCAGCAGGTTTTTGCGAGCCTCATCTGCGCCCTCTTTCTTGCCTGAAAAGGCGTCAATCTTCTCTTTGAAGTAGCTTTTAATGGATTCCCGCCTTACCAGTTCATAATACTGGTCGGGAGTCAGAAACAGAGGATAATTAACGGAGTAGCCGCCAACTTGTTCCGTATAAACGTAGCGATCTATGGTGGGGTCGTAGGTATACTTGGAAATAACGCTGTCCGGGTTGGGTAGCTTAAGTTCACCGAGGGCCACTCCGGTCTTAACCGAGTCCTGAACGGTGCTGTCCCGCACTTGCTCCTGACTGTATGCGAATCCGCTGAGCAATAGCCCGGCCATAAGTGTCCAAACGGCCCTTTTTGCAAGTGCTTTCAGGATGGCTCTGCTCCCAGTTTCCAAAATTGCCTTACAGATTTTTAAGCGCGAATTTAATCATATCCTCCACATCCAAATCTGGGTTGGACTCCAGGGATTGATTGATAACGTGTTCGGTTTGTTTTCTTGTGTATCCAAGAACTTCTAAAGCTGATAACGCTTCTTCTTTTCGGGTATTGCTTCCCGAATTTGAAAGTTGTTCACCGATGGAGACCCGTTTTGCCTTGTCCTTCAGGTCCAGAATGACCCGTTGGGCAGTCTTGGCACCTATGCCCTTAACAGCCTGAATTCTCCGCACATCTTCCTCGAGTATGGCCTGATGGAGCTGATCCGGAGAGAGCGAAGAGAGCACGGTACGCGCCGTCTGGGTCCCTATGCCTGAGACTCCGATCAGCAGTCGGAACATTTCCCGTTCCTCCTCCTGGGCAAATCCATAAAGGCTATGACTGTCCTCCTTGATGTGCAGGTGGGTAAATACGCGTACCCTGCCCGAATCCGGAAGCAGGGAATACGAATGCAGTGAAATATGAATCAGGTATCCAATCCCCTGGCAATCCAGGATGAGTTCCGTGGGGGTCTTTACCTCAATCTCCCCTTCTAAAAAGGTTATCATCAGCTATTTCATTAGGTTGTGGCAAAAGGTCCTGTTCGTTTAGGTATTCATGCCGTCATCCCTTCCCTGGGCATCCACTACGGCAACCGCCGTCATATTGACGATCTCCTGTACGCTGGCTCCCAGTTGCAGTATGTGGACAGGCCTCTGAAGTCCCATCATTACCGGACCGACCGAATCCGCGTTGAGCCCCTTTAGCATCTTGTAGGTTATGTTGGCCGATTCGAGATTGGGGAAGATCAGTACATTGACCTTTTTTCCCGCGATTTTCGAGAACGGAAAGTTTCGCATTCCCAGTTCCTGATCCAGAGCGAAATCCGTCTGTATTTCTCCATCCACAGCCAGATCCGGTTGCTGGCGATGAAGAATCTTGACGGCTTCGCGAACCTTTTCAGCCCGGGGATGCGAAGAAGATCCGTAATTGGCATAAGACAAGAAGGCAACCACAGGATGATAGCCAAAGTGGCTTGCAACCCGGGAAGCCATTATTCCGATTTCGGCCAGTTCTTCGGCCGTTGGATCTATATTAATGCTGGTGTCGGCCAGGAACAGTGGGCCGAATTCCGTGAGCATGATGTTGAGGGTCGCCGCCTTACGCACCCCATCGGCGCGTCCAACCACCTTGAATACTGGGCGCAAAACCATCGGAAATGCTCTGGAATAACCTGAAATCATAGCGTCAGCGTCACCTTCGACGACCATCTGAGCACCGAAGTAGTTGCGTCGCTTCATATTCGACCCTGCGCTGTATTCGGTTTCCCCGCTTCGCTGCCTGTTCTTCCAGTAGTTCGTACTATATCTCTCGCGCCATTCCCTGGACTCCTCCGATTGCGGATTGAGTATGGGTATATCGGCCTGGAAGTCAAGTTCCTTCATATGAGTGCGTATGCGATCCTCATTTCCCAGGAGTATGGGGCGGGCGATGCCTTCCTCGTGCACGATCTGAGCGGCCTTAACCACATCCAGCAGATCGGCCTCAGTGAATACCACTCTTTTGGGATCTATACGGGCCTGATCGTGCAGGCTGCGGATAAATTTATTGTCCTTACCCGAGCGCCGGAGCAATGCCTCCTCATAACCTTCCCAGTCCTCTATGGTGTGTCGGGCCACACCGCTTTCTATGGCGGCTCGAGCCACTGCAGGGGGTATCTTGTAAATGAGCCTGGGGTCGAATGGCTTGGGAATGATGTAATCCCGGCCAAAGGTCAGCCGGGTGTGCGCATAGGCCACATTGACCTGCTCGGGTACGGGTTCCTTGGCGAGATCCGCGAGGGCGCGAACCGCGGCCATCTTCATCTCCTCATTGATCTTGGTAGCACGAACATCCAATGCCCCCCGGAAGATGAACGGGAAACCCAGCACATTGTTTACCTGATTCGGATGGTCGGACCGGCCGGTGGCCATGATGATATCATTTCGGGTCGCACAGGCGAGTTCGTAGGAAATCTCGGGATCGGGATTGGCCATCGCAAATACGATGGGGTTTTCCGCCATGGATTCCAGCATGTCTGCGGTAACGATATCGGCTATCGACAAGCCTATGAACACATCGGCATGCTTCATGGCGTCTTCCAGGGTATGTAAATCGCGGTCTGTAGCGAATTCCAGCTTCTCCCCGCTCACTCCCTCTCTGTCGCTGCGGATTACCCCTTTACTATCCACCATAACGATGTGTTCCGGCCGTGCACCGAATGCCTTGTACATACGAGAACACGATATAGCGGCGGCACCCGCCCCGCTGACAACGATCCAGACGTCTTCCATTTTCTTTTCGGCGAGCTCCAGTGCGTTCAGAAGCGCGGCAGCTGAAATTATCGCGGTGCCGTGCTGATCGTCGTGCATTACGGGGATGTCCAGTTCCTCCTTGAGCCTCCGTTCAATTTCAAAGGCCTCAGGCGCTTTGATGTCCTCCAGATTCATCCCGCCAAAGGTGGGAGCGAGTATGCGAACGGTTTCCACGAAGCGATCGACATCCTCGGTGTCCAGTTCAATATCGATACCGTCGATATCGGCGAATATTTTAAACAGCAGACACTTCCCCTCCATGACAGGCTTGGACGCAGCCGGACCTATATTGCCCAGGCCCAGCACAGCGGTTCCGTTCGTGATTACCGCTACCGTATTTCCCTTGATCGTATAATCGTAGGCCTTTTCCGGGTCCTTCTCGATCTCCAGACAGGGTTCTGCCACACCAGGAGAATATGCCAGAGCGAGATCCCGCTGCGACGCATAGGGTTTGGTGGGAACTATTTTAATCTTTCCGGGCTGAGGCTGGGAATGGTAAGCGAGTGCCTCTTTCTTCAGCTTGCCTTTACTCATTAGGAAGAAATTACCCTGTAAATGTAAAAGTAATCCCTCATACCTGGCTTTATTTTGTGGGAAATAACGTTACCAGCATCCCTTACCAAAAGTAGATCACAATTATAGCCGTCATCGTCAGGAGAATGACAGCCAGATTGCGGTAGTTCTTATACCATGGAAGAGGCTTGAGCTCCTCCGTTTCCTGACGGAAGAATTCGCGGCGATACGTATAGTGCTCTACTTTTTCGCTGTCGGGCTTGCCGGTGGTCAGGCTGACCACTGCGTGCACGAAGACGCTGAGGACAAAGAGAACATTGGCCTTGGCTAGGAAGTGTAATTCGTTGAGTTCGGGATACCAGCCATTTACCTGAGAGAGTATCATGAATAGAGCGAAGAGCCCTCCGACAATCAGACTCGCGAAAGCCCCATTGGCGTTGGCCCTTTTCCAGAAGAGCCCGAGGATAAATGCCGATACGACCGGTGGGCTGGTAAAGGCAATAACCAGCTGCAGGTACACCCAAAGAGAGCTGCTCACCTTCTCGATAAAGGGCACCCAGGCCGAGGCCAGTATCACCAGCACCAAGGTGGCAATCTGCCCCACCCTGACGAGTTGCTTGCTGCTGAGCTTGGGGTTGATCTGTCGCACGAAATCCATGGTGATCAGGGTCGAGGCCGAGTTGAAGGTGGCCGATACTGAGGACATCATGGCAGCCAGTAAGCCGGCGACAACCAAACCAAGTATGCCCGTGGGCAGGAGTTGGAAAAGCAAAACGGGATAGGTGAGATTCGTACAGTCTGAAAGGTTTTCGCACACCCCTTCACCCGAGGGTAGCGGATAGTTCATCTCGGATATATCCAGATTGTTGAAAAGTAGCAGAGCCAGAACTCCGGGCACCACCATGATGAAGATCACGGGTAGTTTCAGCAGACCTGCGAAGAGGGCTCCCCAGCGGCCGTGATTCAGGTCCTTGGCTCCCAGGACCCGCTGCACCATGAACTGATTATTGGCCCAGAAGTAAAAACCGAGCAGGGCCACACCCGATATCAGACCCCACCAGGGCATAAACTCGTCATTACCCGGACGCACTAGACTGAATACCTCATCCGCAGTGGAAGGCATATAAAATCCATTCTCCGCCCGTTCTCCGAAATCCACCTGACCGGATGCCAGTCGCTCATCCAGCATAGACATCATTCCATTCCAGCCCACACCGAGTTCGCTGAATGCGAAGTAGGTCAGCAGACAGGAACCGATAATGAGGAGTATCGCCTGAATCACCTCCGTCTGAATTACGGAGTTTAGCCCGCCGGGTATAGTATAGGCCGCCGCGGCCACGGCTAGTATGATGATGATGACCGGGGTTGAAACATCCGGAAACAACAACTTGAGTACGATGCTACCCACGTAGAGTCCTGCCGCAGTATCCACCAGTACATTGCCGACTATGGTGATAAGCGAAAAGTAATAACGAGAACGGGAATCGTATCGCTTTTCGAGGAATTCCGGCATGGTATACACCCCGGACTTCAGATAGAAGGGAAGGAAGAATATGGCGAAGAAAATCAGTATCACCACAGCGTACCACTCATAGTTGTACACATTTACATTAGTCTGAAAACCATCGGATGCCAGACCCACCAGCGTGGAACTGGAAATATTGGCCGAAAACAGGGCAATACCCACTATGGGCCAGGTCATGGTCCTTCCGCCCAGGAAATAGTCTTCGGAGCTGCTGCGCTTGGACTTAGAAATCCCGTAGATAACAATTCCGATGAGATATACTACGATCACTACCAGATCTATGGCGGAGAGGGTATTCATAAAAGTTCAGCGTTTATCAGTTACGATTCATTCAACAATTCGTTCGAAGAAAAATGAAAAATTGAATGTTTTGCCGCCTAATATAGGATTTTAATGGAAATTAGGACTTCTTTAGGAATTCCAGATTCCGTAAAAGCCCGGTAAATTTGGTTCGTTTGACCGCAGATTTTCTAAAAATCTCTCCAAAGGTTTCCTCGGTGAGTTCCTCCCACTCGCTCCGGCTATACCCCAGGATTTCTTCACTTGGCCTGAAAGCGGGCTCGGTTGTAGGTGTACTGAAGCGGTTCCAGGGGCAAACATCCTGGCAAATGTCGCAACCGAACATCCAGTCCTCGAATGTACCGGCGAAAGAGGCCGGGATCTCGTCTCTGAGTTCTATAGTAAAATAGGATATGCACCGGGAGGCATCGACGGTGTAAGGAAGGGGTATGGCGTCTGTGGGACAGGCGTCTATGCAGGCTGTACAACTTCCGCAGTGGTCCGTAACCGGTCCGTCCTCGGGCAGCTCCAAATCCGAGATCAGCTCGGCCAGGAAGTAGAAGGACCCCTCTGATTTGGTAAGCAGGTTACTGTGCTTACCAACCCAGCCCAATCCGGAACGCGCGGCCCAGGCTTTCTCCATCACAGGTGCCGAATCGACAAACACGCGACCATTCACCTCTCCGATTTCATCCCGTATAAAGGCGAGCAGTTCCTTGAGTTTTCTCTTAAGGACATGATGATAGTCCTCACCATAGGCGTACTTGGAGATTCGTGGGGCATCCGGGCGCTGTTCGCGCTCCGGATAGTAGTTAAAAAGCAAAGAAACCACGGTCCGGGCACCGGGAACCAGCTTACGCGGATCCAACCTCTTGTCAAAATGGTTCTCCATGTAGGCCATAGAGCCGTGGAAGCCCTGCTTGAGCCATTGTTCCAGGCGTGGCGCTTCTTCTGTGAGGAATTCGGCCCGGGAAACCCCCATGGAAAGAAATCCCAGACGGCGGGCTTCCTGACTAATGAGTCGTTTATGATGATCCGGATTACCCATCCCGTCAGGAGGTAAAGAGATCAGGACCTCCGGCACCCTGTCCGGGTACCCGGCCCAAATGTTTGTACGCGCGTTCCGTGGCTTCCCTGCCCCTGGGCGTGCGCATAATGAAGCCCTGCTGAATCAGGAAAGGTTCGTACACCTCTTCGATGGTATCGGCGTTTTCAGATACCGCCGTAGCCAGGGTGGTAATGCCCACGGGACCTCCTTTGAACTTGTCAATGAGCGTGGACAGTATCTTGTTGTCCATCTCGTCCAGACCATTAGCATCTACATTAAGCGCCTTAAGTCCATACTGGGCAATGGCCAGATCGATATTACCATCTCCCTTGATCTGTGCAAAATCGCGTACGCGTCGCAGAAGTGCATTGCATATCCTGGGTGTTCCGCGGCTCCTTCCGGCAATCTCCTGGGCAGCGTCTGCCCGAATACCCACCTGAAGTATGTCGGCACTCCGGGTAACGATATCGGCAAGGAGGTCATCGTCGTAGTACTCCAGGCGACTCTGAATGCCAAAACGG
Source organism: uncultured Flavobacteriaceae bacterium (assembly GCA_964552195.1). GTDB lineage: Bacteria > Bacteroidota > Bacteroidia > Flavobacteriales > Flavobacteriaceae > CAZKAP01. The sequence goes on along the minus strand of CAZKFM010000002.1, from coordinate 66,606 downwards.
GCCCGCATGGGTGCGGTGAGCAGACCCGAACGGGTTGTGGCCCCAACTAGCGTAAAAGGATTCAGGTTGATTTGAACTGACCTGGCGTTGGGGCCGGTTTCGATCATGATGTCGATTCGATAGTCCTCCATGGCAGAATACAGGTATTCCTCCACTATTGGACTCAGTCGGTGTATCTCATCGATAAACAGCACATCCCTTTCGGAGAGGTTCGTTAACAGTCCGGCCAGGTCACCGGGTTTATCCAATACGGGACCCGAGGTAATTTTGATGCCTACTCCCAGCTCATTGGCGAGTATATGGGCCAGGGTAGTCTTACCGAGACCGGGCGGACCGTGCAATAGGGTATGGTCGAGAGCCTCGCCCCGCATGTTGGCCGCTTCTACGAAAATTTTGAGGTTTTCGAGCACCTTCTGTTGGCCCGTAAAATCGTCGAAACGTTCGGGTCTGAGGGCCTTTTCTATCGCCAGTTCCTCGTTGGAATAGCGCTCGGGGGATGGGTCCAGGTTTTCGTTCATTCGGTCTCTTTCAATTCCCTTTTAATGAGCTGACTTGCATTCAAGAAGCGATTAATGGTAATGGCAGGTTCTCCATAAAATTCAGTTCGGGCTTTCCCTTGCGAATTCAGGGTAAGCTGCTCGGTCACAAACAGGTTGGCATCCGGATTCTGATCGAGTTCCACCTCGGCTACCTTGGTCTGAAAGCCGAACGCCCTGAATCGGGAATTTCCCAGCTGGTGCAGTTGAAGCCGGTCTCCAGTACCCTCCAGTTCGAAATTGGCATATTCATCCAGGCTGATCCGGGTCTCCTCGGCAGTGGCGTAAATACGCGTTGTGGAATTTCCTTTTGCTTCGACCAATAAGGCGTCTGCATCTACATTGAACTTGAGCCGTGCAGCCCCCTCCATACGGACCTCGGCACGTCGGACATTGGCCTGAGCCTCCAGCGAACAACGGTCAGCAACCTCCAGGGTAAGGGTTTCAGGGGTGAGGACCTCCGGAACCACTACCTTTCCCACTTTGACCCGAATATGGTCGAGTTCAGTGTAAAACACCTTCATGGTCAAGGACTTTGCGCGGGTAATACGGTAATACAGGTCTATATACAGAACCTCGTCCCGCACCTCTATGGACATGACATCCTTGATGTTGTCGTCTGCGATCAACTCATATCGGGGTGTGATCCCGGGTAAAAGTTCAATCTCGATATCCCCTTCCAGGACCACCTCGCGAAAAAAGTCCAGCCTTTCCGCGTAACGCTCTACCTGCCGGCTCCCCTTTAGCGTAGGCAGCTTCTGTGCCGGCAAGGGGATGGAAACCAAGAATACAATTGCGATCAGAATTCGTTTCATATCCTAAAGTTACAGGTAAATCTCTTTCGGTCTATTCGGACTGCGACAAACAAAAAAACCCGGCCGGGGCCGGGTTACGTTTTACGAGGCATCCGCCTAGTGCGTAAGTTCCTCTTCGTTCTCCTTGATAGGAACCGTCTGAGGCACAAAATCCTGTCCAGGAATAATGTATTCTCCTTTCTCGTCCACTTTGCTGTAGTCGTACGCCCAACGGTGGACATGAGGTATGGCACCCGGCCAGTTACCGTGTATGTGTTTCTGAGAAGCCGTCCACTCCAGCGTATTGGAACCCCAGGGGTTTTTAGAGGCTCGCTTGCCGTAGAATATACTGCTGATAAAGTTATAAACGAACACCAATTGCGCTAATCCAGCTATAAGTGCGAAAACCGTCATGAGTATCTGCACATCGGTGAGCTCATCGAACATGGGGAAGGCCGTATTCTGATAGTACCTCCGAGGTACTCCAGCCATTCCGACGAAATGCATGGGAAAGAATATTCCGTACGCACATACGGCAGTAACCCAAAAATGTATGTACCCCAGGTTTTTATTCATCATTCGGCCCTGGAACATAATGGGGAACCAGTGGTAGATACCGGCAAAAAGACCATATAGGGCTGAGATTCCCATGACCAGGTGGAAGTGAGCAACCACGAAATAGGTATCGTGCACATTGATATCCAAGAAACTGTTACCCAGTATGATACCGGTGAGACCACCGGTAATAAAAGTAGAAACCAGGCCAATAGAAAACAGCATGGCGGGATTAAGCTGCAGGTTCCCTTTCCACAGTGTGGTAATATAATTGAACGCCTTAACCGCAGAAGGAATCGCGATCAATAGGGTAGTGAATGTAAATACCGCTCCCAGGAAAGGATTCATTCCGGAAATGAACATGTGGTGCCCCCACACCACAGTAGACAAGAAAGCAATAGCCAGTATGGAGGCTACCATGGCTCGATAACCGAAAATGGGCTTGCGCGCATTGGTGGCCATTACTTCTGAGGTAATTCCCAAAGCAGGCAACAGTACAATGTATACTTCTGGATGTCCCAAAAACCAGAACAGGTGTTCGTACAGTACCGGAGAACCTCCCTGATAGTGCAGGACTTCGCCCTGTATGAATATATCCGAAAGGAAAAATGAGGTTCCAAAACTCCGGTCCATCACCATCATCAATGCTGCGGAAAGAAGCACGGGGAAGGAAACCACACCGATGATGGCCGTAACGAAAAACGCCCAGACGGTCAGCGGCAGTCGGGTCATTGTCATCCCCTTAGTCCTGAGGTTAAGAACAGTAACGATGTAATTCAGAGAGCCCATCAGTGAAGAAGCGATAAAGATCGCCATCGAAACCAGCCACAGGGTCATACCCAGGCCGGAACCGGGCTGAGCCATGGGCAGTGCGCTCAGGGGAGGATAAATCGTCCACCCGGCAGCCGCAGGTCCTGCCTCGGCGAAAAGGGAAATCACCATGATCACACTGGACACGAAAAAGAGCCAGTACGATATCATATTCAGGAATGGTGATGCCATATCGCGGGCACCGACCTGCAACGGAATGAGCAGGTTACTGAATGTACCGGATAGTCCGGCAGTGAGCACGAAGAACACCATCAGTGTCCCGTGTATGGTTACCAAAGCCAGATATATGTCTGCATCCATGACCCCATCGGGAGCCCATTTGCCCAGCAAGGCTTCGAACACGGGAAAAGATTCCCCGGGCCACGCCAACTGCATACGGAAAAGCAGTGACATCGCAATACCTATGAAGCCCATGATCAGGCCCGTAATCAGGTACTGCTTAGCGATCATCTTGTGATCCTGGCTAAATATATACTTCGTGATAAATGTATCCTTGTGATGGTGCCCGTGGTCCTCGTCGTGTGGATGACCATGGGACTCAACCTGAGGATCCTGTACCTCTACAGCCATAGCAATCGTGTTTTATTCGTTTTCTTTTTCCAGCAATTATTATTCCGCGGCCGGGAGCAGCATCTGATCGAAGGTTTTCTGCTCTGCCAGCCAGGCGTTGTATTCTTCTTCGGTCTCCACTATAATCTTTAACTGCATGTTATAGTGAGACTTACCACAAATCTTGTTGCACAAAAGTACATAATCAAACTCCCAGGGGTCGGAATTTGGTCTTCCCTCGGCCGCCCATTCTGCACGGATAGCGTTGGTTCTTTTAACCTTATCCACCACATCGGGGTTTAGGCGCATCTCCTCGGTAGTAACCGTAGGGGTAAAGGAAAACTGGGTAACCATACCGGGAACGCAGTTCATCTGAGCACGGAAGTGAGGCATATAGGCCGAGTGCAGCACGTCCTGAGAGCGCATCTTGAAATTGACCTTGCGTCCTGCAGGCAGGTGGAGTTCCTTGACAATGATATCGTCACTTGAATAGGGATCGGATTCATCCAGTCCGAGAACATTGGCACGGTCGATATCGATAAGACGAACACTCGCCGAGCCCAGCACATTATCCTCGCCTCCATAGCGTGCGGTCCAGTTGAACTGTTGAGCATATAGCTCCACTTCCAATGGATCGCCTTCGTCGTTGATATCCGTGATGTCTATCCAGGCACCCAATCCGTAGATGATCAGTCCTGCGAGGACCACTACCGGGATTAAGGTCCAGATGGCTTCGAGTCTATCGTTATCCGCGTAGAAGAGTGCTTTCTTGCCTTTCTCCCCTCTGTAGCGATAACCGAAGTAATGCAGCAGGGCCTGAGTAACCACCTGTACAAGGAAAATGATCGCCAGGGTAATGCCCATCATGCGGTCGTAATTGGGCCCGAAATCGGAGGCCGCCTCCGGCAACAGAAACTTGCTGTAACGCACCAAACTAAAGATGGTTATTCCATAGATAAAAATCAGGAAGGCAAAAAGGAGATAACCGTTGTTCTTGTTATCGGTATCATTGGCCACCTCGGGATGCCCATCCCGCTTGGTACTCAGCTGGGAGAACTCAAAGATTTTTCCCATCTGCCATATGGCTATGGCAACCAGGACCAATACACTAAGTATCAAAATCGTCGATGTCATTCTGCGTCTCTTCTTTTAATATTCAAACTGCTTGCTCTCCTCAATGAATGGGCTGTTTGTCGGTACCAGCGGATATTTGGCCAAAGCACTAAAGACCGTGTAAACAAAGAGGCCCCCGAAGAACAGTATACCTCCAATTTCCGGAATGCCGAAGCCGTAATAGGGACCGACGGTGCCGGGCATAACCATATTAAACACGTCCATGTAATGGCCGATTAAAATAACGATTCCCGTGGTAACCACAAACCAGTTAATACGCTTGTAATGACTGCGCATCAACACCAGTAGTGGGAACACGAAGTTCAGCACAACCATGGTGAAGAACGGCAGCTGATAATCGTCAAATCGCATCTGGTAATAGGTCACCTCTTCCGGTATGTTCGCATACCAGATCAGCATAAACTGACTAAACCACAGATAGGTCCAGAAAATACTGATACCGAACATAAACTTAGCCAAATCGTGTATATGACTATCATTGACCACTTCCAGATATCCCTTGGATTTCAGGTAAATGGTTACCAGAACTATAGTCGTAATTCCCGACACAAACATACTCGCGAATACGTACCATCCGAAGAGGGTGCTGAACCAATGCGGGTCCAGGCTCATGATCCAGTCCCACGACATCATGGATTCGGAAATCAGGTAGATTACCAGGAAGCCGGCGGACCATTTGAAATTACGCGTGTAATTCTTAACATCTCCCGGTTCAGCTTTGTCCTGAGCCAGTGAAAGTCGGCGCGACACACGTTGGTAGAGAATCCAAAGACCGAGATAAATGGCCGAGCGTATCAGAAAACCTACCGGATTCAGATACCCCTTTTTCTTGGTCAAAAGGTGGTCCGCCTCAACGGTTTCGGCATCCATCCAGACAAATAAGTGGTTCAGGTGGGCGACCGAAAGAACGAAAATGATAAACAATACGATCCCGCCTGGAACCAAATAGGAGGTAATGGCCTCCATCACTCTGAACAGCAGCGGTGACCAGCCCGCCTGAGCGGCGCGGTTAACTGCGTAGAACGCGAGCACGCCAAGCGCAGTCATGAAAAAGAAAAATGCCGCTACATACAGCGCAGACCAGGGTCGGTTCTGCATCTGGTGCAGCATGATCGTATCCGGGTCGTGATGCCCTCCTCCGTGATGACCAGCATCGCCATGCCCACTACCGTGAGCAGCTGCTTCGCTGTGATGTGTATCCCCGGCATGCTCCTCGTGCGAAGCCTCTTCCCCATGGCTATCAGCGGCTGAATGGGATTGATCGTCATGGGATTCATCCTGCAAGGCGGCCATTTCAGCGGCGTCTAACATAGCCAACTCATTGCTGCCGTGGGCATTTATAGCGCCGTGATCACCACCGTGCCCACCATGTCCTTCAGCCTTTTCCAGGCGCTGTTTGACCTCCTCTACGGTCGACGGAGTGTCGAAAAAGCCGTACGCGAGACAGAGAACTCCCAGAACCATCAATACGATGGAGCTCGTTTTTAATCTGCTGGAAAAAGTGTAGTTCATGGACCTATTGAGTTAAATCGCTTTTCAACTTCATTACGTATTCGCTCACCTGCCACAACTTCTCCTCGCTTCCGATCTGGGCCGCGTAAGAGCCCATGGAATTCAGGCCGTAGTACATGGTGTGATAGGTGCTGCCCGCAGTAACATTACGGGCGGCGTCATCATAGCTGGGGACACCGAGGATTTTTTCCTGCTGCACCAGCCATCCCTGACCATCTCCTTTTGCCCCGTGACAAATAGCGCAATAGATGTCGTACAGTTCCTTCCCCTTCGCCAGGTCCTCCTCTCGACTGAGCGAATCCAGTGGGCTCTGCAATACCCGTGCCTGCTCCTTGCCTTCAGGAGTATCCTCGTATTCGAAAGGCAGGTATCCCCTTCGAATGGTGTTCTCAGGCGGAAGTAACGCCGCCTGCCCCCCAAGAAATTCAGCCTCCTGATAAGTCTCGTAGCCTATTGACTCGTACATATCCGGCATATACTGGTAATTCGGCTTGCTCTTGTCGAAACAAGAGGTCAGCAACAGCGCTCCTCCGAGCAGTACAATATATCGTGTTAGGCTTATCTTCATCTTAATTCGATTTAGGCACCTGAACCTCTACGGCTCCGGTATCCAATAACAATTCGGTCAGGGTCTCCTGGCTTCCTTTGAGTTCGATCTCGACCAGGAAGTGATCGTCGGTAGTGCGCTTATCAGGATTTTCAGCCTTCTTGAACGGCCACATCTTGCTCCTCAGATAGAAGGTGATGACCATCAGGTGAGCCGCAAAAAACACCGTAAGCTCGAACATGATCGGAACAAAGGCCGGCATGTTCTGCAAGTAGGAGAAACTGGGCTTACCCCCAATGTCCTGCGGCCAATCCACTATCATGATGTAGTTCATCAAAACAACCGAGACGGTGAGTCCGATAGCGCCGTAAATAAAAGCAGCGATGGAAATGCGTGTCTCATCCAGTCCCATGACCTTGTCGAGTCCGTGAACCGGGAACGGAGTGTAGACCTCCTCTATATGATATTTCTCTGACTTCAGCTTTTTAACGGCCTTAACCAGTATATCGTCGTCGTGGTAAAGTGCTCTTATAATCGTTGACATGATACCAGCTCTTAATTTAACAATCGTTTTGCCTGACCAGCCCAGTCATCCCGTTCGGCACGCCCGGGGAAGGAGCCGGTTATACGGTCTAACAGGCTGTACTCTTCGCTACCCAGCTTACTCAACTGGTTAAAGGTGTAAATCCCAATCTGATTCAGGCCCTTCTCCATGATTGGCCCTATACCACAGATCTTTTGGAGGTTATCTCCTCTTCCCCTGGAAGGATCAAAGAGCCCCAGACGGTTCATCAGTAACTGGGCCTCAGGGGCCCCTCCCAGATTGTAGCCTTCGCCCTCTGCGGTTTCGACCTCTTCCTGCTCTACAGGATCGGGCTCGTAGGTAACCACTTTACCTCTCGGTGGCATTTCGTAAAGTGCCTTCCCAGCTTCCCGGAGCGCCTTGAATCGCTCGCCGGAAGACTTCAGTATGGTTTTGACTTCTGCCTGGGCGATCACAGGGAATGTCCTCGCGTATAACAGGAATAATACAAAGAAGAATCCAAGAGTTCCGATGAATATTCCGATATCTACGAATGTAGGCGAGAACATGGTCCATGACGATGGAAGGTAATCCCTGTGAGTGGAGGTTACAATGATCACGAAACGCTCAAACCACATCCCGATATTCACTACTATGGAAATGATAAAGGAGGCCGTAACGCTGGTTCGTATCTTCTTGAACCACATCACCTGAGGAGAAAACACGTTACAAGTCATCATCATCCAGTAGGCCCAAAGGTAGGGACCGGTTGCACGATTCAGGAAGGCGTACTGCTCGTACTCTACTCCCGAATACCAGGCGATAAAAAGCTCTGTGATGTACGCACAACCCACGATGGATCCCGTGATCATGATCACGATATTCATGAGTTCTATGTGCTGCAGGGTGATATACGCCTCCAGGTTCAGCACCTTACGCATGATAATCAAAAGGGTTTGTACCATAGCGAATCCGGAGAATATCGCACCCGCAACGAAGTACGGCGGGAATATAGTGGTGTGCCATCCCGGTATGACCGAAGTGGCGAAGTCGAAGGATACGATGGTGTGAACGGAAAGTACCAGTGGAGTCGCAAGACCTGCCAGCACAAGAGAAACTTCCTCAAATCGCTGCCAGTCCTTGGCGCGTCCTGTCCAACCGAAGCTAAGCAATCCGTAGATTTTCTTCTGAAAAGGTTTGACCGCCCGGTCCCGAATCATGGCGAAATCCGGAAGCAGCCCCGTCCACCAGAAAACCAGCGACACGGAGAGGTAGGTCGATATGGCAAAAACATCCCAAAGCAGGGGGGAGTTGAAATTCACCCAGAGCGAACCATATTGGTTAGGAATAGGCAATACCCAGTATGCTACCCAAATACGCCCCATGTGAATCAGCGGGAATAAGCCGGCCTGAATCACTGAAAAAATGGTCATCGCCTCTGCAGATCGGTTGATAGCCATCCTCCATTTCTGTCGAAACAAAAGGAGTACAGCCGAAATCAGCGTTCCGGCGTGACCTATTCCCACCCACCAGACGAAGTTGGTAATGTCCCAGGCCCAGTTTACGGTCTTATTCAGACCCCAGACCCCGATACCTGTGGCAATGGTGTAGACTATGCAGCCTACTCCCCAGAGGAACGCCACCATGGCGATAGAAAAGACCACCCACCACTGTCGGTTGGGCATACCTTCGACGGGACGGGCGATGTCTCTGGTTACGTCGTGGTAACCCTTGTCGCCCAGTACCAGGGGCCTTCGTATTGGTGCTTCGTAATGCGAACCCATAATTTTCTTATTCCTTACTTCTTCGGTTGTACAATTAAGCCTCTTCCGTGTTGCGAACCTTCACGTGATAGAACACGTTGGGCTGCGTACCTACATGCTCGAGCAGGTGATACATGCGATCGTTCTTCTTCAGTTTGGAGACTTCGCTCTCTGGATCGTTGATGTCCCCAAAGACAAGTGCTCCCGACGTACAGGCGGTAGAACAGACCGTTTGGAATTCTTCATCCCTGACCTCCCGTCCATCGCGTTTGGCATCGAGTATAGCCTTTTGGGTGTTCTGTATGCAGAACGAGCACTTTTCCATTACCCCTCTGGAGCGAACCGTTACGTCCGGGTTCAAAACCATTCGGCCCAGATCGTTGTTCATATGGAAGTCGAACTCGTCGTTCTTGCCGTATTCGAACCAGTTAAAGCGACGCACTTTATACGGACAGTTATTCGCACAGTAGCGCGTCCCGATACAACGATTGTAGACCATGTGGTTGTGACCCTGACGACTGTGAGAAGTCGCGGCCACCGGACAAACCGTTTCGCAGGGAGCGTGATTGCAGTGCTGACACATCACAGGTTGAAAAGCGACCTGAGGATTTTCCGCCGGATCCTCCATTTGGCGGAATCCCTGCAGGCTACCATTCTCGCCGAACAATCCTTCTAATGACTCCTTCCGCTCGACATCTTCCGCGAAGGTCTCTTCCGAGGAGTAGTAGCGATCGATTCTGAGCCAGTGCATATCCCTGGACATACGGACCTCTGCCTTTCCAACCACAGGCACATTATTTTCGGCGTGACAGGCGATCACGCATGCCCCGCAACCGGTGCAGGCATTCAGATCGATGGAAAGGTTAAAATGATGTCCTATGGAACGGTCGAAACTCTCCCACAGGTCGACCGAAGTCGCTGGTACTTCTTGGTGATTTAATGATACGACGGGTACCGGATTCCAGCTGGAGGGATCTTCAGTATTGTATTCCCTTAGCGTTGCCTCCTTGATAATGTCTCCCCTGCCCATCAGAGTCTTGTGCAGCTGTACGCTGGCAAACTCGTGACGACCATCGACTTTTTCCAGGGTAACTTCCTGCGTACGGGAGAAATTCTTGTAGAGACGGTACGCATTGACACCCGTCCTCATTTCCTCCTGAAGGCCGGCTTCTCTTCCGTAACCCACGGAGAGTCCATAGGTACCTTTGGCCTGACCCGGCTGCACGACTACGGGCACCCGCTCCAGTACCTCATCGCCCACGCGCACACGAACATAAGATCCGTTCATGCCGCCGTTATCCGAATAGGTATTGGGTATATCGAGTCGCTCAGCGTCTGCCTTGGAAACAGTGATATAATTATCCCAGGAAACGCGGGATATGGGATCAGGGAACTCCTGAAGCCAGGGATTATTAGCCTGTTGACCGTCGCCCATACCCACTTTGCTGTAAAGTATAAGGGACTCATCGGGATTCGGTGCGCTGACCAGGGCCCTGAGTGAGACCGCCAGGCTCTCGACCCGACTCTCGGCTTCTTCATTATCGGCTTCGGACGAAGAATCCTCGGACTCGGTTTCCCGAATCAATACCCCATCCTGCAGGGTCTTGTTCCAGGCCGCTCCGCCCAGTATATTTTCTTCCCAGTTCTTCCTTACATAGTCGTAATAAGTGCCCTCTGCTCCCATCCAGGTAAGCAGGCAGTCACCCATCTGACGAGTATCGAATAATTCCTTGATCACCGGCTGAACCAGACTGTAGAACCCCTTCTTGATCTCCAGATCGCCCCAAGACTCCAGGTAATGCGAACCCGCACCCGCATAGGTGGAAGATTGTGCAGTTTCGTCCCAAGCAAATGAAAGCGATACCGAAAGGTCAACCCGTTTCAGGGCCTCGGCAAATCGCGAGCCCTCAGCCAGTGTATAAACAGGATTCACCCCATCCATAAGCAGCAAGCCAACCCTGCCCGACTCCATGTCCGACATCAATTGGTTTACGGCATCCGAGGAACCCTGACGAACATATTTGGGCCGCTGAGGGTCGAAGGCTTCACTTTGAATGAGCTTATTAATAGCCAGGGTAACCGCCTGGGCATCTTTATCGTCGATTCCACACACCACCACTGCGCGAGTTCCGGCCTTTTTGATTTCGTCTGCTATGCGATCCACATAGCCATCGATACTGGAATCAACACCGCCTCCGATATTACTTCCATTCAGCTTACCAAAGAGTTTAGCCAGACCTATTTTGATCTGGGCAGGCTTCAGCGGAATACGCTTGTCGGCATTAGAACCCGTAAGGCTCATATTGGACTCCAGGTGAATATGCCGGGACATTTTACCGTTTCTGGGCACCCTGTTCTTGGCATAGCCAGTTTCATATCCACCACCCTGCCAGTCGGACAGGAAGTCTGCATCGAATGAAATAATGAGGTCCGCCTTAGAAAAATCATAATCGGCCAGCGCCCGTTCACCATAAGCTTCTTCAAAAGCCGACAGAGCAGCTTCCTTAGAAAGCGCATCGTAAACGACATGTGAAATCTCGGGAAAAGCCTCCGTAAAATCACCGATTAGGCGCTTCATGCTGGGGCTGGCGTAGGTTCTGGTGAGCAGCAACGCTTTCTTTCCGCTGACACTCAGCTGCGGCAGTTTTGAGATCACGGCCTGGTCTATCATGGACCAATCGGCCGGACTGTCCCCACTCATGGGCCGCTGCAGCCTGTATCGATCGTACAGTGTGAGAACGGACGCGTTTACTCGAGCATTGACTGCCCCGAGTGAACCTTCCATTGTATTGGGCTCAATCTTGATTGGACGACCCTCCCGGGTTTTGACCAGCACATTGGCAAAGTCGAAGCCATCGGCCATGGAGGTGGCGTAATAATTAGCCACTCCGGGTACCAGTTCATTGGGCTGAACTACGTAAGGAATGGACTTCTTGACCGGTCCCTCGCAAGCCGCCATGGTAGCGGCAGCCGTACTGAAACCGAGATATTTCAAGAAATCCCTGCGGTTGGTCTGTGAACCATCCAGGGACTTTTTGTCTTCCATGAAGCCTTCGACCGGCAGCTTCTCGGAGAACTCGTCGGCCCTCAACTTATCGACTACAGAATTCCCGTCCTGCAATTCTATATCCGCCTTCCAGTATTTTTTCTTTGATGCCATAAATTTCTTCCCTAATAGTGACACTTACCGCACTCAATACCGCCCATCTGGGCAGCAGTAAGCGATTCTACACCATACTTTTCCGAAAGCTGTTTGTGGATTTTGTCGTAGTACTCATTATCTGCCAGCTTCACCTCGGTCTCCCGGTGGCAGTTGATGCACCAACCCATGGTAAGCGGCGAATACTGATAGAGTATCTCCATCTCTTCGACCGGGCCGTGACAGGTCTGACATTCGATCTGACCGGCAACCACGTGCTGGGAGTGATTGAAATAGGCGTAATCCGGCAGGTTGTGGATACGTACCCACTCCACAGGCTGGGTTTCACCGGTATACTGCTGGGTTTCTTCGTCCCATCCAACGGCCTTGTAAAGCTTCTTGATTTCTCCGGTATAAAATTCGTTGGTGTAGCCGTTGGCCAGATCCTCGGCAGAGGGTCCCTCGGGCGTACCCTTGTATTCGTATATGGACTTATGACAGTTCATACACACGTTCAAAGATGGGATGCCTGAATGCTTGGACTCCAAGGCAGAAGAATGGCAATACGTACACTCAATCTTATTGACGCCGGCATGTATGCGGTGTGAGTAGTGAATGGGTTGCACCGGAGCATAGCCCTGGTCGATACCGATCTGCATCATGTAGGCATATACGTAATAGGTGCCTACGAGCAGAAAGGCCACTACGGAGACGAACACCAGAAACTGATTCTCCACGAACGCCTGCCAGATGGGCTTACCACGAGCTTTCTTTAATTCAGTCAGTTCTACGTTGTTAGCTACGGCTATTCTCCTCAGGGTCGCATTTACGGTCACGAGCATCACCACCAGTACCAATAGCACGAAGGCCAGGACTCCCAGTATCAATTCGTTAGAGATTCCCGACGAACCCGTGGCCGAAGTAGCCTCCGCGGCTGCGGTCGTTGTGGTCACCGGTGCCGGTGGCGGAGCGGCAGTATAAGCCAATATGTTGTCTATATCCTGATCCGATAGCGTCGGAAAGGCATTCATGGCCACCTGATTCCACTCGTTGTAGACCCGGTTGGCATAGTCATCACCCGAACCAATCAGGCCAGCGGAGTTGCGGATCCATTTATACAACCATTCGCGGTCCAGGCCCTCTTCCTCATAAAGCCGTTGCTCCACATTAGCCAGTGCAGGCCCCGTCATGTTGCGGTTCAGAGCATGACAGGCAGCACAGTTCTGATTGAACAATGTTTTGCCCGCTGCAGGATCTCCACCGAGATCCTCCGCAGTCGAGCTTTCTGCTGCCGGGTCCACCACCGCATCATCCTGGGCGGAGAGGGCTAGGGGGAATAGTAAAGAAATGAATATGACAAACCTGTAAATGTGACTGGAATAGCACAGACGAGGGAGGCGTGGCACCTTTCTCATATTTCTCTTGGTTTCTGGTATGTCGGGAGATGGAAAATTGACAAATTCAACAAACATCGAGCTTGCGGCCTCCCGAATTGGCAACAAAAATAAGCCACGGCCCTATAACTTGAAACGTTAACGAATTGATAATAACAATTTATAACCTGTCTAAATAGGATAATTCTATTTTGTTTAACTTCCAATTAATCAAAACTTTACGATCTTTGGCTGCGTACTATTTTTGATTGAAATGAAAGCTCTCTATATCACTGGAACCCTAGTATTTACCACTTTTTTAATCCATTCACAGGAAGGTGTCATCCAAATTCAGCAGGACCCGGTCTTAAACGAACTGGTGGAGTTATACAAAGACGCGAGAACGCAGAATTCGTATTATCAGATACAGTTGGGTTTCGGGTCTCTGGAAATGGCCAGGAAACTTCAGGCAGATGCCGCTGCCATTTTTCCACAATGGCCACCGCGACTGGAATTCGAGCATACCACCTATCGTGTTAGGATTGGACAGTTTTACAATATACTGGATGCAGAACGCAACTTCCGGTTGGTAAGACGTCAATTCCCCCAGGCCATATTGCTTCGCCCGGAGGAATAATATCGATCCGTTAATGCTCCCGGATTAGAATGCATTGAGCAATGCGGACCGCGGTTGGATCAGCCTTGAAAGCACCCCCTAAAGAGTCTTGCGAACGGCCACTTCCTGGAAGGCCTCAACCGTATCGTCTATCCTAATGTCGTTGTAATTCTTGATCTGGAGTCCGCAGTCGTAACCTTTGGAAACCTCCTTCACATCGTCCTTGAAGCGCTTTAGAGAAGCAAGTTCACCGGTAAAGATGACCACACCATCGCGGATCAGACGGACTCGGGAGTTGCGGAATATTTTACCATCCGTTACCATACAGCCCGCAATCGTACCAATTTTGGAGATTTTAAAGGTCTCTCTGATCTCAGCTGTTCCGGTTATCTCCTCCTTCATCTCTGGAGAAAGCATGCCTTCCATGGCGTCTTTCAGATCATTGATGGCATCGTATATAATGGAATAGGTCCGTATGTCGATTTCCTCTCGTTCGGCAACTGCCCTAGCATTACCCATGGGCCGAACATTAAATCCGATGATTATGGCCTCAGATGCGCTGGCGAGCATAACGTCGTTCTCCGTTATGGCCCCGACCCCTTTGTGGATCACATTGACCTGAATCTCATCCGTGGACAATTTCTGGAAGGAATCCGTTAGCGCTTCTACGGATCCGTCCACATCACCACGAAGAATGATATTGAGCTCCTTGAATTCGCCGAGGGCAATCCGTCTTCCGATTTCATCGAGGGTGATATGGCGTTGGGTACGAACACTCTGTTCCCTTTGCAGCTGCGAACGCTTGGCTGCAATTTGCTTCGCATCCCGTTCGTCTTCCATAACGACAAAGCGGTCTCCCGCCTGAGGAGAGCCGTCCAGTCCCAGTATGGTTATGGGTGTGGCGGGTCCTGCCTCGTCCACATTCTTACCGCGTTCGTCCTCCATGGCCTTAACCTTCCCACTGCACGTTCCCGCCAGCACATAGTCGCCGATCTTGAGTGTACCCGATTGAACCAGTATGGTCGAAACGTAACCCCGACCCTTATCCAGCGTAGCCTCGACCACGGTACCCGTTGCCAATCTCTCCGGATTGGCCTTGAGTTCGAGCAGTTCGGCTTCCAACAACACCTTCTCCAGGAGTTCTTTAACCCCCTGTCCATTCTTAGCCGATATGTCGTGAGACTGAATCTTTCCTCCCCAGTCCTCGACCAGGAGATTCATGCCAGCCAGCCCTTCCTTAATCTTGTCCGGATTAGCTGTGGGCCGGTCGATTTTATTGATGGCAAATACGATGGGGACATTGGCAGCCTGGGCATGACTGATCGCCTCTTTGGTCTGTGGCATGATATCGTCATCCGCTGCTATGACTATAATGGCTATGTCCGTCACCTGAGCACCTCGCGCACGCATGGCGGTGAAGGCCTCGTGCCCGGGAGTATCGAGAAAGGTAATGCGCTGTCCACTATCCAGCATCACAGAGTACGCACCGATATGCTGGGTGATACCTCCGCTTTCTCCGGCTATGACATTCTCCTTCCGTATGTAATCGAGCAGGGACGTCTTTCCGTGGTCTACGTGACCCATGACGGTTACTATGGGAGCCCGGGGCTTGAGGTCTTCCTCGTTGTCTTCGACTACCTCAATGGCTTCTTCCATCTCCGTCTTGACAAATTCCACCTCATAGCCGAATTCGTCTGCAACTATGGAGAGCGTTTCCGCATCGAGCCGCTGATTCAGGGTAACCATGATGCCCAGGGACATACAGGCCGATATGATCTCGGTGGTGGATACATCCATCATGGTAGCCACCTCGTTTACCGTAACGAATTCGGTGACCTTGAGGATTTTACTTTCCAGCTCCTGTTGCTCCAGATCCCGCTCCGTCTGCTGGCGATGCTGATCTCTTTTCTCCCTGCGGTATTTGGCGCCCTTGCCACGGCTGGTCTTACCCTGCAATTTTTCCAGGGTTTCCCGAACCTGCTTTTGAACTTCCTCTTCGGTGGGCTCTACACGTGGCTCATTGGAGCGGCCGCGTTTACCCCCCTGATTCCGAACCCGAGCTCCGCCGGGTCCGGTATTGGATACAATGCGCTTCCTTCTTTTTTTCCTATCGGGCCCATCGTCCTTTTTACTGGTGTCCTCTTTTTTCTTCTTGGGTCTCTCGAACTTAGAAAGGTCGATCTTATCACCCGTAATCTTGAGTCCGGAGAGCTTCTGATACTTGGTCTCAATAGACTTGGCCTCTTCTGGAGCGGTCTCAGCAACGGCCTCTTTTGCCTTCTCTGCCGGAGCCTCCTTTTCTTCTTTGGGAGCCTCCGGAGCCTCTGCCGCAGCAGTCTCTTCCTCCTTAACCGGCGCGGGTTTTGGCTCAGCTTTCGGAGCCGTTGTCTGGGCTTCTTCCTTGGGCTTATCCCCGTCGAGATCGATTTTGCCTACCGTCTTAGGGCCGGCCAGATTGGCCTTGGCCTTAATCGTTTCTTCGCTGGCCTGTCGCCGTTCACGCGCGAGACGTTTTTCCTCCTGCTCCTGCTCAATTTGTATCCTGAGCGCTTCTTTCTCTTTGCGCTTCTCTTCGCCTACCTCAACCGAGGCTACCTTCTTGCTCTTGTCCGTCTGGAATTCGTCCAACAATACCTGGTACACCTCACCCGTGATTTTAGTAGTAGGCCGAGCCTCTACTTCAAATCCCTTAGAATGCAAGTGGTCCACAGCACGGTCGAGGGATATGTTCAATTCCCTGAGAACCTTATTTAATCGTATTGTTGGGTTACCCGACATAAAAAACTTTCTGCTCCTTAATTTCGCTGCAAATATAGATTAATCTTCAAACTCCGATTTGAGGATTTTCAGTACTTCATCTACGGTTTCTTCCTCTAAATCAGTACGTTTAATCAGATCTCCCTTCTCGAGTTCGAGTACGCTTCGGGCTGTATCCAGTCCAATTTTGTGAAACTCTTCGATGATCCACTGATCGATTTCATCCGAGAATTCAGTCAACTCCACATCCTCTTCCACTCCTTCCCTGAACACATCGATCTCATATCCCGTGAGCTGTCCAGCCAGGCGGATGTTATGCCCACCACGACCGATGGCCTTGGAGACCTCTTCGGGCTTCAGATAAACCTGTGCCGTCATCTTCTCGTCGTTGAGCTTAACCGACGAAACCCGGGCGGGACTCAGTGCACGGGTAACCATCAGCTGAGGGTTGTTCGTCCAGTTAATCACATCGATATTTTCGTTTCCGAGTTCCCGGACAATTCCGTGAATACGTGAACCCTTCATCCCCACACAAGCCCCTACGGGATCGATGCGATCGTCATAGGAATCCACCGCTACCTTGGCCTTCTCACCAGGGATACGGACCGCTTTCTTAATCGTGATCAGACCGTCGAACACCTCAGGTATTTCCTGGAAAAACAACTGCTCCAAAAATTTGGGGGAAGTTCTCGACATGATAATGGTCGGCTTGGTTCCCTTTAATTCCACCCGATCGATGATGCCCCTCACATTGTCACCCTTTCTGAAGAAATCCGATGGAATCTGATGCTCCTTGGGCAGTATGATTTCGTTGCCTTCGTCGTCTAGCAGGATTACAGCCTTATGCCTGACGTGATGTACCTCTGCGTTATAGATCTCCCCTTCCAGGTCTTTAAATTGCTTGTAGAGGGTGGTGTTATCGTGTTCGCTGATCTTAGCGATCAAATTCTGGCGCAGGGCCAGTATGGAACGCCTTCCCAGGTCGATCAGCTTCACTTCCTCTGAAACATCTTCTCCTACTTCGAAGTCAGGCTCGATCTTCCTCGCTTCGGAAAGAGAAATCTCCTCGTTGGGATCTTCAACCTCTCCATCTTCCACCACCACCCGGTTCCTCCAAATCTCCAGGTCGCCCTTATCCGGATTGATAATGATGTCAAAGTTATCATCGGAACCGAATTTCTTCTTCAGGGCATTTCTGAAAACTTCTTCCAGTATAGCCATCAGCGTAACCCGATCGATGAATTTGTCGTCCTTGAACTCGGAAAACGACTCTATGAGCGCCAGATTCTCCATGGTTCGATTAGAATTTTAAAATAACAGTTGCCATTTCTATCTCCGTAAAATCAATGTCTTTTTCTTTCGTCACCGTTACCTTGCCCTTACCTACTCCTTTGGGTTCACGGGCTTTCCAGGTCAGGTGTATACCCTTATCGCCAACCTCTTTGAGCATAGCTTCTACTTCCTCTCCATCCCTGGTCCGCACTTTGAGCTTTCTTCCGATATGCTTTCCGTATTGACGGGGCATGGTAAGCGGGGCCGAGGCCCCGGCAGAACTCACCTCCAGTGAAAAGTCCTGATCTTCCCGATCAAGTTGGTGTTCGATGCTTCGACTGATCGATATGCAATCCTCCAGATTTACTCCGCTGTCCCCGTCCAGTACAATCCGTATCTGATGAGATGGGGTGATACGTAATTCGATCAGGAATAAATCCGGGCGGTCCTCCAGTGCTGCGCCGAGTAGGCTCCGCACCTGCTCTTCCAACATCAAATTTCAGTATTAAAAGAGGGGACTCGTGGTCCCCTCGTGAATTCTTATATCCGTTCAGTAGTGCAAAGGTATAATAAATCATTAAACAAATGAAATTTACTGTTTGCTTCAGGCAGCACTCAGATCGCCTTCTTCGTGTA
Organism: uncultured Flavobacteriaceae bacterium; assembly: GCA_964552195.1. Taxonomy (GTDB): domain Bacteria; phylum Bacteroidota; class Bacteroidia; order Flavobacteriales; family Flavobacteriaceae; genus CAZKAP01. The sequence goes on along the minus strand of CAZKFM010000002.1, from coordinate 48,069 downwards.
TGTGAACGTCGGTGTCATCGTCTACCCTGAGAGTAAGCAGTCCGGCGAGCAGCATGGAAATACCCCCGGTGATTAGCACATAAATGGTTTCACCGCCGAAAAACTGATTCACCAGAAAGCCCAGGATGGAGGCGGCTACCATCTGCGGGATCACAATGAAGAAATTAAACACGCCCATGTAATAGCCCATTTTCTGTGCTGGCAAAGCCCCGGTGAGCATCGCATAAGGAATCGATAGCACACTAGCCCAGGCCACTCCCACACCTACCATGGAAAGGATGAGGAGGTTGGGGTCTTTTATGATGTAAATGGATGTAAGGCCGAGTCCACCCAGGGTAAGTGCGATCAGGTGGGTCATTTTTCTTCCCACTTTTTTGGCCATCAGCGGCAGCGTAAAGGCAACGAGTGCGGCCACTCCATTATAAACGGCAAAGAGGATGCCTACCCAGTTGGCCGCTTCATTATAAAGTTCCGAGCTCGTATCCCCGGTACCGTAAACGTGATTAGCTACCGCCGACGTACTGTATATCCACATGGAGAAGAGTCCAAACCAGGAGAAAAACTGGACCCAGGCAAGTTGCTTCATGGTTTTGGGCATCATCAGCAAATCGGTCATGATAATGACGAAGCCGGTTCGGCCTTTTACCCTTCTTACAATGGAGGCAAGTACGAAAAGCACGCCTACAACGGCAAGTCCAACAGAAACTACATAAAGTTCTTTTTTAAGGTCGGCTCTGTTGAGGTAGGTCGTTGAGAGGGCTCCAAGAATAAACAGGGCCAGACCGAAATTCTGTAATCGCGAAATCCGTCGGGAGTTCTCTTCGGGACTCAGGGCAACCGGACCGGTATCCTCGGTATTTTCGAAGGATTCCAGCTCTTCGGGGCTGTATTCACGCGATTTGAAAACGGTCCACAATACGGCGGTAAGAAAGACGAAGGCCCCGAAGTAAAAGGACCATTTGACCGACTCGGGCACCACTCCCTCAGGTGCGGTTTTCGCCATACCCAACCAGTTGGTGAGCACGTATGGCAAAAGAGAACCCACCACTGCACCCACTCCAATGAAGAAACTCTGCATGGAAAACCCCAGGGTGCGCTGATCCGCAGGAAGATTGTCACCCACAAAGGCCCGGAAGGGCTCCATTGAAATATTGATAGACGCGTCCATGATCCACAGCATGCCCGCTGCCACCCAAAGCGCAGGAGAATTGGGCATGATCGTCAGCGCAATCGATGCAAAAATGGCTCCTACCAGGAAATAGGGTCGCCTCCTGCCCAGTCGGGTCCAGGTACGGTCACTGAAATATCCGATTATGGGTTGTACTACCAATCCGGTTACGGGCGCGGCTATCCAGAGAATGGGAATATCTTCCACGTCGGCACCCAGTGTCTCGAATATTCGGGACGTATTGGCATTTTGCAGGGCAAACCCGAACTGAATGCCCAGGAAGCCGAAGCTCATGTTCCAAATTTCCCAGAAGCTCAACTTCTTTTTGCGAGGTCGCCCTGCAGCAGTAGTGGTTTCCATAGGTCAGCTCATTGAGTATTTAGCGGTTAATTTAGCCAAACATTACGAAATCATTAACATTTATTTCTGCTGTTCTCAGACCAACACAAGGACGATTGGTTTCGGACTTCCCTATCATAACTTATATAGCTCCGATAGTTTTCACTTCAGATTAACTATAAATCTCGGTTTACGTGCCGTTTAATCCCAATAAAAGCCGGGGGAACCCATCCACCCATGAGGTGCTGTTGTAACAATTATGGGATTAGGCCTACGGATAGTGGCATCAAATCAATAACAGACAGATGATGAAAACCATAAAACATACCATTATGATTGCAGGCCTCCTGGCTACTGTGTTACCGGTAATCGGCCAGAAACAAAAAATCAGCAGCGCGGACCAATTGCCCCGCAGAACTTACGACGTCCAGGCAGAGAGCTTCATGTCCGCCATGAAAGACGAGGCCCTTATGAATAGACTGGCTTCCGAGCTTAAAACCAATCTGCTTGCAGATCTGAACACCTATGAAATTGCCGACGCAGCCACCTTGAAGGCTTATTACACGTCCCTCATGGTACTGGAACAACGGGAGAAGAATTTCGATAAACTATTGGAATACAGCCAGATTTCCAAGGAACTCAGCCAGAAGGAACCCGAAAAACTACTCAGTGGATTGGGGACCCAGGCCTATATAGCAGCCTATAAAAAGGTTGGTAAGAGGACTGGCGATACCTTTAAAAACGCTTACAAGGAAAGTCTTGCCGACAGCTACAGCGAGCTGCCCTACGATGTAGTGGCCGAGACCCTGCTGGCCAGAAGGAATCAATTCAACTACCTCACCAGAGATCTGATAGTAGGTGGTATCAAGGCTCAGCTTGAACCTATAGTGCAGAACATGGGCGATACCTGGGACGAAAGTATAGTGGCTACCCTCTTTACTTACGAAGATTTGCTGGAAGAGGGCATGGATCTGATCCCGGTCCAGGTCGAGGTGATCAACGCATGGGAGGCCGCGAACAAATCGAGTTCCTCCGGAATAAAAGACTTCTGGAAAGACCGTGTTGTCGACCTGAGCACCGGTAACCCGGACATCACTCCCGTAGTGTTGGCGGTTTGGGACACCGGAGTAGACATCGAGGTATTCCCTCAGAAAAACCGCTTTGCCGACAAGGCTGGAAAATCCGGAATTTTCTTCGATAAGGAAGGAAATCGGTCCGACTCCATGCTCACTCCTGAGGCCGACTTGTCAACTCCTGTAGCCGAATTGGAAGAACTGATAGAGGGTGTATTTGATCTGAGGTATAATATCCAGAGTGAGGCAGCGGATAAGACCATGCAAACGATCCGATCGCTCAAGCAGGATGAAGTTCAGAAATTTCAGGAGGACACGGGTTGGTATGGTGCGTATTCCCATGGAACTCATGTGGCTGGCATCGTACAGGACGGAAATCCAAGCGCCAAAATTCTGGCGGCACGACTCGAATACAGCACCAAGAGCCTGCCGGACGTGCCAACCGTTGAACGTGCAGAGCGCTGGGCCAGGATGTTCACGGAGACCGTGGAGTACTTTAAAGCTAACAAGGTTCGCGTAGTAAACATGAGCTGGAGGTACAACAGCCAGGCCTATGAAGGTGCTTTGGCCGCCAATGGAGTCGGAGGTTCCACCGAGGAGAGAGCAGAACTGGCGCGCAAGATTTTCCAAATTGAAAAGGACGCTCTCTACACCACCATGAATAATGCACCGGAAATCTTGTTTGTATGCGGATCCGGAAATGAAAACAACGACGCCGATTTTGCCGAGTACATACCGGCGGGTCTGAACCTTCCCAATCTGATTACCATAGGTGCTGTGGACATAGAAGGCAAGAAGGCCTCCTTTACCACCGAAGGGGAGAGCGTGGACTACTATGCCAACGGACATCGGATAGAAAGCTATGTGCCCGGCGGTAACCGACTGCTGTTTTCAGGAACTTCCATGGCCTCGCCTCAGGTAGCCAACCTGGCCGGAAAACTCATCGCCCTTAATCCGAACCTCAGCGTAAGCGAAGTCATCGAGCTCATCGAGGAGGGCTCTGACGTTTCCGACGAAGGCATCCGACTCATCAACCCTCGCAAATCGGTAGATCTGCTACTCAATCAATAAACCGGAGAACCACCATTCAAAAGGCCTCCTGCTACAGGGGGCCTATTGTTGTATAGAATTACGGGGCTTGAACGTATTCCCTTATTTGCTCCTTCAGCTCTAGTATCAGTTCCAGTCTTCGTTCCACGGCCTGCCGCGCGTTAAAGGCTCTGCCCAGATCGCCTATCAAATAGCTTTCATATCTGAGGTCCTGCATAAGTGTTTGAAAATTTTCAAAACCAGACCGGGTATCCTCAAGGGATTTCAGCAGTTCGTAGAAGCCCGCGTTCTGATCCCCGCCCCATGTAAACACTACGGATTGGACATCCTGTTCGAAATAGGAATTGGATATGGGCGCCATTAAGGGTTCAAACACATCCTGTATAAGTTGTACTTGGGCTTCATAAATAAGCCGCAATTCGTCGTAATCGGCGTAGTACTGGGTGAGGGAATGTAATAGTTCCTTATGAGTAAAACCGGAGAACGCACCGGCAGAACGGGCCGCATCGAAGGACGAACTATAGGAAATGGAGATCGGACCGTAATACAGAGGCTCGGAATGCAAGCCGAATTCATCACCTGTAAGCTGCTGCTCGGGATTCCGTACCCGGGCGAGCAACCAGCGGGCGTTTTTAATGCGGTTATCCTGAAAAGACTTCATTCTTATCAATTCGTTTCTGTCCTTTTCCAGATCGTCCAGCACATCGGCATAGAAGGATTTTTCCTGCCTGAGCTCCCTAAGCTGAGTATTCCAGTTATTGATCTGAAGTGCGAGCAGTATGCCAATAACCACAAGTACAATTTCACCGAAGGCATAGGCCAGATAGCTGCTTAATTTGCCCCGTTCAAGGAGTGAGCTCCGGATGGTGCGGAAGAAACGAAACATGGAAGGGCTGTTTAGAAGGGAAAGATAGTATGGAAAGGCACAGTACAGATGGATGGGAATGGAAAAACCGCGACTTGTTTATCGCGGTTTTCTTTGTTGGCCTACTAGGACTCGAACCTAGAATGACTGAACCAAAATCAGTAGTGTTGCCAATTACACCATAGGCCAATACCGTTTCGAGGGCGCAAATTTAAACAAATAATTCGTGTTTTCTGTGAAATTTTCGAGCAGTTAGCCCAACACCTCCATGGGCTAATGCAACAGGTGCATTTTGCTTCGCGTACGCCACCCTGCCCGGGATTCGTAATCGACGAAAAACACCTTAAGATCTGCCTGGGAGGCGTAATCGACGAAAAATACTTTCTTATCCGCCCGCGAGGCGTAATCGACGAAATACCAGAGTCCTTCATTGCCCCTGGCACGGCTCTCGTAAGACACCTTAAACACCTTCAGATCGGCCTGGGACTCGTAATCCACAACAAATACCGAAAAATCCGCCTGTGACTCGTAATCGACGGAGAAAATACTCTGGGCGAATGAAAGACCGGAACAGGACAGTAGCAGGAGAAGAAGAATTCGTTTCACATGGAGTAGCTTTAAAACGGAGTACGAAATCACCGGAGCAAATTACATACCAAATCCAACTCATTATCCCCCTGCCTTCCGTGGTCATTGCGCCAAAAATCCGAAGTTTCCAGCAGTATCAAGGCCTGCCAAGGTTTTATTAAAAACCGCAGTAGAACTCATTATTTTGGTAATTTCGCTCCCGTCATCATTCGAAATTGAAGTATGCGCTGGATCGACGCTTTAGCCGAAGACACTGAGAAATGGAATAATTGGATAGGTTGGGGTGTTTTCACCATCGCTTTGGTGGTTTACAGCCTTACGGTTGAACCTACGGGGAGCTTCTGGGATTGTGGGGAATACATTTCCACCTCGGCGAAGTTACAGGTAGGCCACCCTCCCGGAGCGCCTCTCTTTCAAATGATAGGTGCATTCTTTGCTCTCTTCGCCTTCGGAAACGAAATGAAGATCGCGCTCATGGTCAACTATATGTCCGTGGTGTCCAGCGCTTTTGCCATACTATTTACCTTTTGGATCATAACCAATCTGCTTACCAAATTGTGGATAGCGGAGGAAGGCGCCTCTGCCGATTGGAACGGCTACAAGTCCCTTGTTATCTTCGGCAGTGGGGTCGTCGGTTCACTGGCGCTTTGCTTTTCGGACAGTTTCTGGTTCAACGCGGGTGAGACGGAGGTATATTCCATGGCTAGCTTCATGATGGCCCTGCTGCTTTGGCTGGGTCTGAAGTGGGTGGACCACATGCATGAAGAGCGAGGACACCGATGGCTCCTCTTGATCAGCTTCGTAGTGGGCTTGGTATTCGGCATACAGTTCATGGGCTTTCTGGCCATACCCTCGATAGGGCTACTGTACTTTTTCAAGAAGTATCCGGAATTCACCCTCAAACAATTCCTGCTCGCCAACGCAGTGGTGATTGCGCTGCTATTCCTGGTGTACAAATACAGCCTGACCTATGTGTTAAAGATTTTTGGCTGGGGAGAAGTCTTCTTTATCAATCAGGTGGGCATGCCTTTTAACTCCGGAACCATCATCGTCGGCCTGGCCTTCGCCGGCTTGTTTTACTGGGCCATCCGCTATACCCGTCAGAAAAACTATCCGATAGCCAGCCTGATAGTACACTGTGTACTTTTCCTCTTTATGGGCTTCTCCTGCTGGCTCATGCTGCCCATCCGCGCCAATGCCATGACGGTAGTAAACGAGAATAATCCTGAAGATGCCCGATCGCTGCTGGCTTACTACAACCGGGAACAGTATCCTGGTGTGGAAAGCCCGGTCTACGGTTCGTACTATTCCGATCAGTTTTCTTCTGCGGATAAACCGCGCAAAGACGACAAACCCAAGTATGAAAAGGATTTCAAAAAGGGAAAGTATGTCATTGTCAACGATTACAAAGACGCTTTACAGGGATCAGACCCGGATCATGTGGGCCTGCTTCCTCGCATGTGGAGCGGTTCCCATGCCGAGAATTATATGACGTACTTCGGCCGTCTTGACTTCGACATTAAGAGGGAGTACATGGGTAATCCCGAGATCCGGAGGGGGAGAAATAGGATCAAGGAACTCAGGGACGATCCCAGGATAACCGCCGCTGAATACATCCGAGTCCTAAACGATGCCCGAGACTACATTGTGGTCAAGCCACCGTCTTTGGCAGACAACATTCGTTACCTGCTGGATTTTCAGTGGGGTTACATGTACGTGAGATACTTTATGTGGAACTTCGCGGGCCGACAGAATGACCGTCAGGGCCGCTATGACGAAAACGGGAAGTGGCTGAGCGGTATTTCCTTTATTGATAAGTCCCTGGCAGGCCCTCAGAAAAATTTGCCTTCGGACATGAAGAACAACAAGGCCAGGAACACCTATTTTTTCCTACCCCTGATCCTGGGAATCATAGGACTGGTTTATCAGGCTAAAAATCAGCCCCGCATGTTCTGGACCCTGCTGGTATTTTTCCTGTTCACGGGTCTCGCCATTCAATTCTATACGAACCCCTACTTGTTTCAACCCCGAGAGCGGGATTATTCACTGGTTGGGTCGTTTTTCATCTTCTGCATTTGGATTGGCATGGGGGTCTTCGCCCTCTTCCGTTATGCCGGTGCCTTTCTCAGAGACCGCATTGCGGCACCCAGCGCGGTTCTCCTATGCGTATCGGCCGTTCCCTTGCTCATGGCCGTGCAAAACTGGGACGATCACGACCGTTCGGGGCGCGAGACCGCACGTTCCACGGCCATGTCCTACCTGGACAGCTGCCAGGAAGATGCCGGAGCCATGCTGTTCACCATTGGTGACAACGACACCTTTCCCCTGTGGTATGCCCAGGAAATCGAAGGCTTCCGCACCGATGTGCGCGTAATCAATACCAGCCTGTTCGCCACCGACTGGTATATCGACCAGATGAAGAGACAGGCCTATAACAGCCCACCCATCCCTTCCGCACTGACGCACGATCATTACAAGTTCGGCACCCGGGACCTCCTGTATTACCAGGCCGTACCAGGAATGGAAGACCAGCGTTGGGACATAAAGGAATTCATGGAATGGGTGAAGAGCGATAGGCCGCAGACCCGACTTAAATTCTTGTTCGATCGACAGAATTACGACACCTCCGACTGGCCGGAATCCGATCTGAACATCGTGTATTACCCCACCCGAAAAATCCGGGTTCCTGTAAACAAGGAAAACGCGCTAAGCAGCGGACTGGTTCGCCCCGAGGACGCAGATAAAATGGTCGACTACATCGATTTCGAACTGCCCTCGGTACTGACGAAAAATCGCTTGCTCATGCTGGATATACTCGCGGAGAACGACTGGAAGAGACCCATATACTTCTCGGGCGGAAGCTTTGACAACGCCGAATATCTGTGGATGAAGGATTACCTGCAACTGGACGGACTGGTGTACAAACTTATACCCATCTACACGGAGCGGAAAAGCTCCTTCGAGATGGGCCGGATCGACAGCGACCTGATGTACGATATCGTTATGCGCTGGGAATGGGGAAATTCAGGGGACCTGGACATCTATCACGATCCTCAGACCCGATCGCAGGGCATTTCCTTCCGCAGCAACCTCGCCCGACTCACCGAGCAGTTGATCGAAGAGGGAAAAACGGACAAGGCTGCCCGGGTTATCGATCTGGCGATGACCCATATCCCGGTGGAACCCTTTGGCTTTTATCCCTTCCTGGAACCCTTCCTCGACGGCTATTTCAAGGTTGGTAAAAGAGAGGAGGGTCTCGCGTTATTCGATAAGCTCAAGAATATCTACCAGGAGCGGATCGCATTCTACCAATCCATGGACAAAACCGAACAGGAAGACCGCATCGAGGACATTTTTTCGGAGATTCAGAATTACGTCCGCATCGTGGAAATCCTGACGGCCAATAACGAAGTCGAACGGGCCGAACAAGAGAATACGCTATTAAACCAGGAGTACATCCCCTTTCTGGAAGACCTGCTGGGCTATGATCCGGGAGTGGAGGTGGAGCAAGAATTGCCGCTACCGGCAGAAGACAGCCTGAAGGTTCGGGACTCCATACCCGAATCACCCGACAGCTCTAGTGCCGAATCAGCAGGGCAGGCGGCCTCCGATACGGTGAATATTTAATACCCTTACGGCAGGAATCTAAATTCTGGAATAAGCGACGTTTACACGTACTCGTTGAGTTTCCCGATCAGGGTCACGGCGTCCTGCTCTCCACTCTGCCTCCAGACCATTTCTCCCTTCTTGTAGATCATCAGGGTAGGAAGGGTCTTGATCCTAAGGGCCTGAGACAACTCTTTGTTCTTGTCCACATCGATCTTAACCACCTTGCCTTTGTCCCCCAGGTTAGCCGAAACATCCCTCAATATGTCGTGCATGTTCTGGGAGGCATCGCTCCAGTCGGCGTAGAAGTTGATCAATACCGGTACATTCAGGTCAATAAGCTCACCGAATTTGGACATGAGATATCGTTTAAACTCTGATAAAATTAAGAAATAAACGGATTATAGAACTTTATGCGTGTCGAAATGAAGCAAGGGTTGAACCCGTATTTACAAGGTCTTCTTTTTCAGGGTAATCTGCGTGATCTCGGGCCAAATACCTACACGACCGGGATAACCTATAAAGCCGAAGCCCCGATTCACATAGATAAATTTACCTGCTTCTTCGTACAGTCCGGCCCATTCGGGATATTTGTATTGTACAGGACTCCACTTGCCGTATTCGGGTAGTTCGACCCCGAACTGGAACCCGTGCGTATGACCGCTGAGGGTGAGTTGAAACTTCTTTTCATACCCAAGGACATGGGCTCGCCAGTGGGAAGGATCGTGACTGAGCAATACCTTGAAGATATTGTCATCCAGGCCTTCAGCAGCCATGTTCAGATCTCCTTTCTTCACGAAACGTCCCTCGCCCCAGTTTTCACACCCAACTATGGCGAGCTGCTGTCCGTCCCGCTCCAGGATTCGGTGTTCGTTCCTGAGCGTATCGAAGCCCATTTCCTTTTGGAGGACCAGCAATTCCTCGAAATTCGCTTCCTTGTCCAGTTCGTTGTCCCATTTGCGGTAATCGCCATAGTCGTGGTTGCCGAGTATGGCTAGTTTTCCTTCGCGCGCTTCCAGGGCACCGAAGACATGGCTCCAGGGCAGCATTTCTTCGGTAGCATCATTCACCATATCCCCGGTAAACACGATCAGATCCGAATCCAGGGAATTGGCCATCTCTATACCGCGGATTACCTGCTCCATTTCCCAGGAGTTGTCGGAATCAAAGCTCCCGCCGTGAAAATCGGAGAGTTGGGTGATCGTAAAACCGTCGAAAGCCTCGGGTAAATCCTCGAACTCCAGGACTTCTTTGAAAATTTTATATTCAAATCTCCCTTTATACATGCCGTAAAGCAAAGAACCGAAAGGCACCGAGGCCAGCAATAGACCGAGTCCACTCATGAACTTCCTCCGGCCCGGCATATAGGATTGGCCCTCATGATCCAAACCGACCATATGATTCATGATAAACTGAATCACACGAAAGACATCTTCGACCAGCATAAAGAGCGTCAGGATGGCACCAAATACAAAAAACGCCAGGAAGCCTCCTGAGAACAGGCCCGCTATTCCTAACATACTGGAGATATGGCCCTCGGCCAGCTGCCACAGGAAATAAAAAAAGCCACCGCCCACACCGACATAGCCCAGGATAAAGATAAAGCGCAGAAAGGCCCCGCTGAACCATTGCCGATAGGCCTGGTATCCATAAGCACCCATGGCGAAATACACCGCGAGTATTGTCCAGAAACGCCAATTTATATCCTCCATGTATTCCCGCTAAACGATCGTACAAATTTATCCGTTTGCCCCTAAGGACCAACGACATCCACCGATGTTTAAGCACATTTAACCTTTCCTTTAAACCGCCAACGACAGAGAAAGACTCGTTTGATCTCACTGCTGCCAATCGTTATCCACTTTAAGGCAAGCCCTATCTTTATGTTCCTGAATGGCGGCTGCTATTCGTAGCTTTACTTCCTCATAAGCAATTTTCAAGCCATGAGTTCCGATTCTCTTCAAGAAAAACGTTTGTTTTTGCTGGATGCGTATGCATTAATCTTCCGGGGCTACTACGCCCTGATCAAAAATCCCCGTATCAACTCCAAGGGGCTGGACACCTCGGCCATAATGGGATTCATGAATTCCCTCTTCGATGTTATACGGAGGGAGAAGCCCGATCACCTTGCGGTGTGTTTCGACAAGGAAGGGAGTGCCGAACGCACAGAACTCTATGCAGATTACAAGGCTAACCGGGATGAAACGCCCGAAGCCATAAAAATTGCCGTACCCTTTATCCACCAGATCCTGGAGGGCATGCAGATTCCCATCATCGAGCAGGCCGGTATGGAAGCAGACGACCTGATCGGCACCCTGGCCAAGCAAGCCGAAAAGAAGGGCTATCAGGTCTTTATGGTCACCCCCGACAAAGATTTCGGTCAGCTGGTTTCGGAGAATATCTTTATGTACCGTCCATCCCGTATGGGAAATGGCGCGGAAATTTGGGGCATCCCTGAGGTTCAGGAGCGATTCGGGGTAGAGCGGCCCGAACAGGTAATCGACTATCTCGGAATGATGGGGGATTCCAGCGACAACATACCCGGACTACCCGGTGTGGGCGATAAGACCGCGAAAAAGTTTATCGCGGAGTACGGTTCGCTCGAAGGTCTTCTGGCCCATGCGGACCAGCTCAAGGGCAAGATGAAGGAGCGAGTGATGGAAAACGCCGAGTTGGGTCGGTTATCCAGAAAACTGGCAACCATCAACACGGACTGTGATGTGACTTTCGACGAAGAGTCCTTCGTGCTATCGGAACCCGACCATGAGGCTGTACTGAAAGCCTTTGAGGAATTGGAATTTCGTCGCCTGGCCGAGCAGTTCAAAAAGCTGTATGCCGAGGATTCGTCTCCAGCCGAGACCTCAAAAAACACTACTAACCCCCCATCCTCTGCTGCACAGGCCGGAACCGGACAGTTTGCCCTGTTCGATCAGCAGGAGTCCAAGGAATCCGCTTCGGGGACGCGGAGCTCCATATCGGATCACCCGCATTTCTACCAGCATGTCTCGGGCGGACAGGCACGCGAACTCTTCCTTCAAAAACTCATGGAACAGGATGTGGTATGTTTCGATACGGAGACCACCTCCCTGAATCCTCTGGATGCCGAACTCATTGGAATCGCATTTAGCTGGGAAGCCGGTAAAGGCTATTACCTCAACTTTTCCGAAGGCGACGCAGTCGTCAGGGAAGAACTCCGTGCTCTGATGCCCTTCTTTGAATCCGAATCCATTGAAAAGGTTGGCCAGAACCTGAAATACGATCTCAAAGTTTTAACCCGATATGGGATTGAGGTCCGGGGCCCTCTGTTCGACACCATGATCGCCCACTACCTGATCAATCCCGATATGCGGCACAATATGGACGTGCTCGCCGAAACCTACCTCAACTATACGCCGATCCCCATATCCGATCTGATCGGTAAGAAGGGTAAAAATCAGCTCAGCATGCGGGAGGTTCCCTTGGACCGAAAGACCGAATATGCGGTAGAGGACGCCGATATCACCCTGAGGCTCTCCCAGTTATTCCGAAAGGAGCTCGGAGATTCATCGGCCACAGAACTGTTTCGCGATGTAGAAGTGCCCCTGCTTCGTGTACTGGGAGACATGGAAATGGAAGGAATCCGTCTTGATGTCGATTACCTCCACAGCTTGTCTGATGCCCTCGACCGGGACATAAACCAACTGCAGGACACCATACACCAGGAGGCCGGAGTAGAGTTCAATATCGGTTCTCCCAGACAACTCGGAGATATCCTCTTCCAGAAGATGAAGTTGGTGGAAAAACCCAAAAAGACGCGAACAGGCCAGTACAGTACCTCGGAAGATGTATTGTCCGACCTGGCGCGAAAACACTCTATCGTGCAGCATGTACTCGATTACAGAGGGCTGACCAAACTGAAGAACACCTATGTGGATGCCCTGCCCCAGGAAGTACATCCGGCAACGGGGCGGGTACATACCGAGTACATGCAAACGGTAGCCGCAACGGGGCGCCTCAGCAGCAACAATCCCAACCTGCAGAACATACCCATACGGACCGAGCGGGGACGACAAGTCAGGAAGGCCTTTGTCTCCCGGGACGAGAACCACATACTGATGGCGGCCGACTACTCCCAGATCGAACTCCGCATTATTGCCGCGCTGAGCCAGGAAGACAACATGATCGAGGCCTTTCGCAATGGTGAAGACATTCATGCCTCGACAGCCGCCAAGGTATTCGGTGTGCCGATATCCGAAGTTACCCGGGAGCAAAGGGGCAATGCCAAAACGGTGAACTTCGGCATCATATATGGCGTATCCGCCTTCGGACTCAGCAATCAAACCGACCTCAGCCGCACCGAGGCCAAGGAGCTGATCGATACCTACTACGCGACCTACCCTAAACTCAGGTCCTACATCAGCGAACAAGTCGATTTTGCACGTGAACAAGGATACGTTCAGACGGTCCTTGGACGCCGTCGCTACCTGAAGGATATACAGTCGGCCAATGCCGTAGTGCGAGGCGCGGCCGAGCGGAATGCCGTCAATGCTCCCATACAGGGGAGTGCTGCGGACATCATCAAGATCGCCATGATCCGCATCCACGATTTTCTCAGGAAGGGTAACTACCACACGCGCATGCTGCTACAGGTACACGACGAACTCGTGTTCGATGTATATAAGCCCGAACAGGAGGAAATGGCTGTGCAAATCCGCGAACACATGGAGAACGCCTACGAACTGTCTGTCCCCCTCAGCGTTGAAGTCGGGGTGGGTACCAACTGGCTGGAAGCCCACTAACTATGGCTTGAAACCCGGCTAGGTTGGATCGTCTTCACCCGCGTAGTTGCTTCGGATTGCTTCCAGTACGCGCAGGAAAACTCGGAATTCGCCCTCATCTATACCTTCAACAGCCAGAAGGCGTAGTTCCTTAGCCAGGGGAAGCGCACGATGAACGAGTTCGCGTCCTTCAGGGGTGAGGGAGAGCCTGAATCGCTTGCGGTCCCCCTTGAAACGATCTTTAATGATATATCCCTTCCTTTCGAGTCCCGAAATCACCCGCGATGTGGTAGCCCGGTTCCGGAAATCCGTACGCACGATATCGGCCTGGGCCGCGTGATCACCGCATTCATAGATTCGATGAAGGAGTACCCACTGTTCAATGGTTATTTCTATGTCCTTCTCAGCGAATTCACTGAGGTACCGTTTTTGTATCTGCCGGAGGACCAGATCCAGATGAAGTCCTATACCCGATATGGAATCTATCTTGTGAAGCAACCGTAGCCTTTTAGCGGGGACCATTTACCGTAAGCCGGTAAGAAAATCCCGTTTGAATTCCGCTCAAAAGTATGTATTTTCGTTGCATGAACAACATTTAACGTATGGAACCAAATATTTCTCCTGCCGAAAAGGCAACTCAGGACTTTATGCCCATCAATGGAACTGACTACATCGAACTGTATGTCGGCAACTCCAAGCAGGCCGCTCATTTCTACAAAGCTGCCTTCGGCTTCCAGTCGCTCGCCTACGCCGGTCTGGAGACGGGGCTCAAAGACAGGGAAAGCTATGTCGTGGTACAGGACAAAATACGCCTGGTCCTGACCTCACCCCTGAAGAGTGGCACCGAGATCGGGCGTCATATTGATCAGCACGGGGACGGAGTAAAGGTAGTGGCCCTCTGGGTGGACGACGCCACCTATGCATACAATGCAGCCATGGAACGCGGGGCAAAATCCTATATGGAGCCGGTAACCGAAAAGGACGATCATGGGCAGGTAGTAAAGTCCGGAATCTATACCTACGGAGAAACGGTCCATATTTTCATGGAACGTAAGGATTACAACGGGACCTTTCTTCCAGGCTACAAAAAATGGGAAACCCCGCACTACAATCCGGAGCCTGTCGGCCTGAAGTTCGTGGACCACATGGTGGGCAACGTAGGCTGGAACCGGATGAATGAATGGGTCGCCTTTTATGAGGACGTCATGGGCTTCAAGCAGATACTCTCCTTTGACGACAAGGACATCTCCACCGAGTACACGGCCCTGATGAGCAAGGTGATGAGCAACGGAAACGGCCGCATAAAATTTCCTATCAACGAACCCGCCGAAGGCAAGAAGAAATCACAGGTCGAGGAATACCTGGATTTTTATGAGGGCGAGGGGGTGCAGCACATAGCCGTGGCTACCGACGACATTATCAAAACCGTACGCGAACTGCTTAGCCGGGGTGTAGAATTCCTCAAAGTTCCTGACACCTACTACGACGCCGTACTGGACAGGGTGGGAACCATCGATGAGGATCTGGCTCCGCTCAGGGAGTTAGGCATACTGGTCGACCGGGACGACGAGGGCTATCTCCTCCAGATTTTCACCCGCCCCGTAGAACCCCGTCCGACCATGTTCTTCGAAATCATACAGAGAAAAGGTGCGCAGTCCTTTGGAAAGGGTAACTTCAAGGCCCTGTTCGAAGCGATCGAACGCGAGCAGGAAATCCGCGGAACCCTGCACTAAAGAAAGCTTAACATATGCCCATATATCACAGACTGGGGGACATACCCCCAAAGAGACACACCCAGTTTCGCAAACCGGACGGAAGTCTGTATTACGAGCAACTTTTTGGGACGATCGGATTCGATGGCATGTCGTCCCTGCTGTATCACGTGCACCGGCCAACCATGGTCAGTGATGTGCACCCTTCCGTGGATCTCAGGCCGGAGATAGCCGTGGACTCCCACATACAATCCAGGAAATTTATCGGATTTCAGGTCGCCCCTAAACCCGATTTCCTGGACTCCCGGGTACCCCTTATGGTGAATTCCGACCTGATCATCGGCCTCGCCGCACCGCAAGAATCGCTGACCGAATATTTCTATAAGAATGCCGATGCCGATGAGTTGTTGTTCATTCACCGGGGTAAGGGCACTTTGAAAACCCTGTTCGGGGATATCGTCTTTGAAGAAGGTGACTATCTGCTGATCCCCAGGGGCACCATCTATCAGATCGAATTTGAGAACGAAGACAACCGCATCTTTTATGTGGAGTCGTATCACCCCATCTACACTCCAAAGCGGTACCGAAACTGGTTTGGACAGCTCCTGGAACACTCCCCATTCTGTGAGCGGGATCTGAAACTACCCACATTCCGCGAGCCCGTTGACCAAAAAGGAGAATTTCTGATCAAGGTAAAGAAGGAGCAGATGCTGCACCCCATTACGTATGCCTCTCATCCCTTCGATGTAGTGGGCTGGGACGGGTACAACTTCCCTTATGGTTTTTCGATTCACCAGTTCGAACCCATTACAGGAAGGGTTCATCAACCGCCTCCTGTACACCAGACCTTCGAGACCTCGGCCTTCGTGGTCTGTTCGTTCTGCCCTCGATTGTACGACTACCATCCCCAGGCTATTCCCGCGCCTTACAACCACTCGAATATCGATTCCGATGAAGTACTGTACTACGTGGACGGGGATTTTATGAGCCGTACCGGCATTGACCAGGGCTATATATCCCTGCACCCTGCAGGAATACCACACGGGCCTCATCCGGGAACCTATGAGGGCAGCATCGGAAAGAAATCCACTGAGGAACTCGCCGTCATGGTCGATACCTTCAAACCTATGAAACTTACCCGCCAGGCTCTGTCCATCGAGGATCCGGGCTATCACAAATCCTGGCTCGAGAAGCCGTAATCCTATCTAAAGCGATCTATGATCCCCAAACCCGAAACCAACAGCGATTTTAGCATCCATAATCTGCCTTTCGGTATTTTCTCCACTGCGGAACGCTCCCCCCGGGCCGGTATGGCCTATGGTTCATACATATTAGACCTGCAACAGCTTTCCGGCAAAGTGGAAATTGGCTTTGATCCGCAGGTTTTCAGCCAATCGAGTCTGAACGAATTCATGGCACTGGGCAAGGCCCATACGGTACCCTTCAGAGAAATGGTGCAGCGGGGCCTGAGATCCGAAGATCCGGTTTACGCCGATGAATCCCTTTGGGTGCCCATGAATTCCGCATCCCTGCACCTGCCCGTCCGGGTGGGTGACTATACCGATTTCTATTCCAGTATTGAGCATGCCACCAACGTCGGTAAAATGTTCCGCGACCCGGAGAATGCACTCCTGCCCAACTGGAAACACCTGCCTGTCGGTTATCACGGACGGGCCTCGTCCATTATCCTGAGTGGGATCCCGGTTCGAAGGCCTAAAGGACAAGTGCTGCCAAAGGGTGCGGACAAGCCGGTTTTTCAGGCGAGCAGCCGCCTTGATTTCGAACTCGAAATGGCCGTCATAACCCAGACCGGCAATGCACTAGGAGCACCCATCTCCGTGGATAAGGCGGAGGAACACATATTTGGATTGCTGCTGTTCAACGATTGGTCTGCCCGGGACATACAGAAGTGGGAATACGTCCCCCTGGGTCCCTTCCTGGCCAAGAATTTCGCTTCATCGATTTCGCCCTGGATCGTTACCCTGGAGGCATTGGAGCGTTTCCGGGTGCCCGGACCCCGACAGGAGCCGGAAGTACTGCCTTATCTCCAAAGTGAGGGACCTTCGAACTTCGACATCAATCTGGAAGTAGCCCTGCGACCAGAGGGAGGCGAAGAGAAGACCATCTGCAGCTCCAATTTCCGGTATATGTACTGGAATATGGCCCAGCAACTCGCCCATCACACCGTAACCGGATGCAATATTCAGCCTGGCGACATGCTGGCATCTGGCACCATATCCGGACCCGAAGAAAACAGTTATGGGTCGATGCTGGAGCTTTCCTGGATGGGTACCCGGCCGATAGAACTTTCCGATGGAAGTACGCGTACCTTTATAGAAGATGGAGATACCGTTACCATGAGGGGATACGCTCAGAAGGGGGATATTCGCGTAGGCTTCGGCCAGGTGGAAACGAAAATCCTGCCCGCACATGAATAAAAAACAGGGTGTTCGCTCCGTCGATTTTGAAGGTATGAAGCCCCAGTTGGTACATCGCTACCTGCTGAATACCGTAGCCCCGAGGCCCATTTGTTTCGCCAGTACCATCGACCGTGAAGGCCGGGTAAACCTGAGCCCCTTCAGTTTCTTTAATGTGTTCAGTGCGAATCCACCCGTAGTCATCTTCTCCCCTTCCCGCCGCGGACGGGACAATACGGTTAAGCACAGTTACGAGAATGTGCTCGAGGTGCCGGAAGTCACCATTAATATGGTAACCTATGACATGGTCAACCAAATGTCCCTGGCCAGCAGTGACTACGCCAAGGGCGTAAACGAATTCGTAAAATCCGGTTTTACCGCGGCACCGTCCGACAGGGTTCGCCCTCCCAGAGTCGCAGAGGCACCGGTAAGTATGGAGTGCGTCGTAGATCAGGTCATTCCCCTGGGTGACGGGCCCTCTGCCGGAAATCTGGTACTTGCCCGCGTGCTCAGGATGCATGTACTGGAGAGCAAGCTGGATTCTGAGGGCTTGCCCGATCCGGTACTATTGGACCTGGTTGGCCGGCATGGAGGAAACTGGTACACCCGCACAAATCCTGAGGCACTTTTTGAAGTTCCCAAGCCCTCGCAGCCCCTGGGAATGGGCGTAGATGCCCTGCCGGAACGTATAAGGACCAGCCCCTATCTCAGCGGCAACGACCTCGGTATCCTCGGAAATGCACCCGAATTACCAGAAATGGAAGAGGCCCGCGCCAAAGCCGCAGAACATGATTGGAAGGCACAGAACATGCAGAATGCCCATATCAGGGCACAGGAATTGATCCGGGATGGAAATGTGGAACTGGCCTGGCTATATCTCGTGTTCCAGGAAAACCTAAACTATGGGGAGTAAGATCAAAGAGCATTTTAAGGATTATCTGATACCCAAAATGAAATACGAGGGCGGCAAGGGTGCGCCCGAAGGGGATCGGGAAATCGTTAAGTTATCCTCCAACGAAAACCCCCTTGGCCCATCGCCTAAAGCCATGGAGGCCATCGCCCAGGCCATATCCGGTCTGCATCGCTATCCGGATCAGACCGATGTCAGGCTGCGAGAGGCCCTCGAACGATTCTACGACTACCGGCTGGACGCCGCACAATTCATCGGGGCTCCCAGCGGTTCGGAAATGATCGACCTGATTCTTCGTGCTTTTATCAGGCCGGGGGACGAGGTGATTCTATCCAACCCTTCCTTTCTACCCTATACGGTTTTCGCAGGTTGGTACGATGCCCGGGTTATTGATGTGCCCCTTTCGCCGGAAGACTACAGCCTGAATGTGGATGGCGTCCTAGCGGCAGCGACCGACAAGACGAGAATTGTTTTTCTGACCAGCCCGAACAATCCAACCGGGACCTACATACCCCGTAAAACCCTGGAGGAACTTCTGGACCGTTTACCGGGTGATGTACTCGTGGTGTACGATGAGGTTTACGCCAATTTCGCCCTGGCAGAAGACTATACGACCGCCGTACCCTACGTAGAACAGGGCTACCCCATCATCGGACTGCAGAGCTTTTCCAAGCTCTACGGGCTGGCTGGCATTCGACTGGGTTATGGCTATACCACCCGGGAAATCGCCGATTATATCCGACTGATATGCAAACCCTTCATCCTCCCCCAGCTGGCCATAGCGGCTGGAATTGCCGCGCTTGACGATCGGGAATATGTAAGGCATAGTGTGGAAGTGGTCACTGCTCAACGCGATAGAATGGCCCGGTTGTTCGACCGGCTGAAAATCAGGCAATGGCCTTCACAGGGTAACTTTATTCTGATCGACCCCCCGATACCGGCTCCTGAATTCGTGGAAACCCTCATGAGCCTGGGAATTATGGTAAGACCTATGGACGCTTTCGGCACACCCGGGAAAGTGCGGATTTCTGTCGGTCTTGAAAACGATACGGATCATTTGGAACGAGCCCTGGAAACCCTGCTCAGTCAGGTATCATAGCCGGGTAAATACCGCCACGGCACCACCGAAACTATCCGGATCCACTTCATCACCCGAGATGCGGAAGGAATCCTGTTGCAGGTTTATGGTAACGGTGCTGGATTCTCCCAGATCATCGGTTATGGTGAGCTGATCGCCTTCCTGAGACCAGTCAAAGGTTTCGGTGTCGCTCTCCTGGGGACAGGAAATCTGAAAACCGGAAATATCCAGGTATTCAATCCGGGATACGGCCGAACCGGTTCCATTTTCTTCGAAGGTAAACCCGACCAGTACACAGCCCTGGGAATTGAGCTCAGCAAATACCTGCTGTGCAAAGATGGCATCGAGGCTGCCCGGGTCATCGAATTCAGCACCCGTCAGGGCCCACATCCCCGCAAGGCTTAGATCCGGCTCCACCAGATCATCAGACTCGCCACCAGAGCTGCAGGAAATAAGCAAAAGGAATGGAAGCAGCAGGAGAAATCTGTAGGTACTCATGGTATAAGGAGTTTATAGAATTAACGGAAAGGAAGATCTGATAAGTATACCCATCATGGGTATCTGCGACTGCCCGGCTAAGGGCAACTCACCTTATTTCGGACCAGGGCGTACTGCGTATTGCCTATCCGCCATCGTCCCTGACGGAGGTATTGAACATTTACAGGGTTGGACTGCCGCTGACCGTTGCCATAAATCAGTGTAACATAGGGAACTTCCCCTTGAACGTCCACCCTCCAAGTGCCTGAGCGCGATCCGTAATTCGCCCCCTGTGCATTTCCTCCGGAGGCTATAACCCTGAATCCACCGTCGTAATTGAGGCTAAACCGGCCATCACGGCAGAAATTCACATAGGTAATCGAACTGGCTGTGTTATCGTTTACATACGAAGTCCTTTGATAGAAAACCAGTTGGCTTCCGGCCACCAGTTCGAACACCTCTCCCTTCGATCCCTGAGCTGCCTGAGGACCGGGGGAGGCTCGGGTATTCTCTGCCGCACTGGTTTGGGTAAAATACGAACTGAGATCGACCCCTTGTAGCCCGTGGTCCTTCTGGACTAAATAGAACTGATACGTTCCGGCCTCAGAAGTAAGGGTAAGTCCTGATGGGCTTACGGTACCCTGAAACGGGTAACTGACGGTTCCGGTATATACCGTACCCTTTAATCCGTCGCCCTCCCGTACAAGTTGTAAAGCGAAAACGCCCTGAGCGCTCTGCAGGGTTCCTTCGTAACGGTCTTCACTCTGTTCCCGCAGTCTCAGGCCCAGGCTGTAATCGGCGGTGCTAAATGCCCCCGTAATTTCACTGGCAGACTGGGCGTAGGCGAACGAACTCCAGAATAAAGCAATCAGGCAGCAAATGCAGAATCGTGTCATGGAAAACCAAACTATTACTGGACTTAAAGAAAACGAATTGAATCGAGATTCCCATTCAGATCGGGCCGAAAAAGAAAGGTTTTTCCTTATTTTCGGCCAAGCCGTAACACGCCGTGGACGCCTTGTGCGTTGTAATTTGAAAAGCACCCGAAAACCTAAGCCCAATGAACAGGAAATTAGCGGAAATACCCTTCCTTATCATGGCAAGTGTTCTATCAGCACTGTTTCCGGGCTGTGAGAGCAAGCCTATGAAACGCCCAGTATACCAAGCCACCGTTTGGGAAAACCCCGAATGGGAGAATCCTGAAGTCTTCGAGATCAACCGGGTATATCCCACGGCGACCTTCTATCGTTTCCCCAATGCTTCTTCTGCGATGAACGGTTCGAACTGGGAGAACTCACCGAGATACCTCTCCCTGAACGGTAATTGGAACTTCTACTACGCAGACAGCGTGCAGGCCAGACCTACTGACTACTACAAAGAAGATTTCAGTGTCGATGGATGGGATACCATATCCGTGCCCTCAAACTGGGAACTCGAAGGCTATGGCATTCCGATTTACACCAATATCGAATATGTTTTCCCCAAAAACCCGCCCTATATCCCGCATGACATGAACCCCGTAGGTACCTACCGCCGGAGTTTTGACCTTCCGACAGACTGGAGGGATCAGGAAGTTTTACTTCACTTTGCCGGTGTAAGCGGGGCCATGTACGTTTATCTCAATGGACAGTTCGTAGGCTATAATGAGGGCAGTAAAACCCCGGCGGAGTTCGATCTCACACCCCACATTCGACCCGGAAAAAACAACTTGTCCGTTCAGGTGCTTCGATGGTCGGATGCCAGCTACCTGGAAGACCAGGACTTTTGGAGGCTCAGTGGCATCGAACGGGACGTCTACCTTTATACCCGACCCCGGGCATCCATACTGGATTTCCGGGTTGGCAGTGACCTCATTGAAGACTATCGGAAGGGGTTATTCACACTCGATCTGCAACTATCCAATCAGACCGAGGCAAGTAAACGCGTAACGGCCGGCATTGAACTCCTTTGGGACAGGTCACCGGTCTATCGTACCGAAAAATCCCTTACCCTGATCAAGGGTCCCAATACCCTGACCTTCGAAAACAACCTCGAACAGGTATTTCCCTGGACCGCAGAAACTCCTAATCTCTACACCCTCATGATCACACTGAAGGATGAAGAGGGGGAAATTTTAGAGGCCACCTCTGCACAGGTGGGATTCCGCAACATTCGAATCGAAGATGGACAGTTCCTGATAAATGGCAGGGCCGTTACCCTGAAAGGCGTTAATCTGCACGATCACAGCGACATTAGTGGCCACGTGGTGGACGAAGAATTGACCCTGAAAGACCTGCGGCTGATGAAGCGCAACAACATCAATGCCATCCGTTGCAGTCATTACCCCAAGGACCCGCACTTTTACCGGCTGTGTAACGAATTGGGCTTCTACGTCATCGACGAGGCCAACATAGAGACACACGGTATGGGCACCACCAACCAAGGGCTGGATGAGGATACGGAAGCGCAGGCCGTACACCCGGCCTACCGTCCCGAATGGAAAGCCATGCACCTAGACCGAACCCTGCGCATGTTTGAACGGGATAAGAACCAACCCTGTATCGTTATCTGGTCATTGGGGAACGAAGCGGGGAACGGGGAGAACTTCTTCGCCACCTATGACTGGCTCAAACAAAGGGACTCCAGCCGCCCTGTTCAATACGAAGGGGCGACTTCCTATGCCAATACGGACATACAGGCCCCGATGTACTGGACCATCGAGCAGATGATCGATTATGTGGAAGAGGGTGGTAAGCGCCCCCTGATTCAGTGCGAGTACGCCCATGCCATGGGCAACAGTGTGGGCAATCTACAGGACTATTGGGATGTGATAAACCGTTACCCGAGCATGCAGGGAGGTTTTATCTGGGACTGGGTAGACCAGGGACTCCTTACCCGGGATTCACAGGGAAGGGAGTACTGGGCCTACGGAGGAGACCTCGGAGGTGCGGATATACAGAACGACGGGAACTTCTGCATGAATGGTATTGTCAATCCCGACCGTTCACCCCAGCCCGCACTATATGAAGTCAAAAAGGTTTACCAATATATTCAATTCGAAGCCCTAGAGGCAAGCCAGGGTATCTTTCGCATTACCAATGGCTACGATTTCATCGGCCTGGACAACGCAATATTCAGCTGGTTACTGACTGAAGACGGTACAGAGGTAGCCCGGGGAGAACTTGGAACATTTCCTCTGAAGCCGGGGGAGTCAAAAGAAGTAGAACTCCCTCTACGGGGTCTCTTCAAAGGGAATTCGGAGTACCTGGTTACCCTCTACGCCCGTTCGATCAGGGAATCGGCCCTGCTTCCATCTGGGCATCTGCTGGCCTATGAACAATTTACCACTCGAGAATATCCCTTTCCTCAGCGCATTCAGGTTTATCCTGGTGACCCTCTACAGATTGTACAGGACAACCGCAACCTCAGCGTCGAAGGCAGTAAGGTCCTCATTCAGTTCGACCGTAAAACCGGCGTGATGACCTTGCTGGATTACGGTCAGGGCAACCTGCTTCTCAGCGGGCTGAAGGCAAACTTCTGGAGGGCGACCACCGATAACGATTACGGTTTTGATATGCCTGAAAAGCTGGGCATCTGGAAAAAGGATACCGAAGAACAGCGACTAGGCTCACTGAAGGCCCGAAAAATAAGTGATGGAAGCGTGGTGGTCTCTGCGACGCACAGGCTGCCGAATTCGCGAAGCAACTGGAAGGTCGAGTATCGAATATACCCGGAAGGTGCCATCGAAGTTCAGACCGAATTGGATGGGGTCTCCCGTGCACTGCCCATGCTGCCCCGGGTAGGCACCAATCTGATCCTCGACGACACCTATGACCGTGTAGAATGGTACGGAAGGGGACCCCATGAGAACTACGCGGACCGAAAAACTTCGGCCCTGCTGGGCAGATACAAGTCTCGGGTTAGGGACCTCCTTTTTCCGTACAACCGTCCCCAGGAAAACGGGTACCGAACGGATATACGCTGGATTAGCTTCAAAGATGAATTCGGCCAGGGAATCCGGTTTTCGGCTCCATACGCCTTCGGCTTCAGCGCCCACCACCAGTACAATTCAGATTTTGACGGAGGTCCGACCAAGAGCCAGCGCCATACTATAGACATCCTCAATCGCGATCTGATCAACGTGAATATCGACCTGGCACAAATGGGAGTGGGAGGCGATAACAGCTGGGGACTAACGGCGCGTCCGCCCTACCTGCTTCCCGCTAAGGATTACCGCTTCCGGTTCTTCATCGAGCCGCTGAAATAGTCCCTGAAACTCAGGCCTGTTTTAGCCAGGGTAATGATTTTTATCATATTTTCTGAAGGACCTCTGCGTTACCTTCGAAGGAACATACCTATCCAAAATATCATTATGCAATCCGTAAACCTAAATTCCAGGGCACTGGGTGTACTCGCCCTACTTCGTGTTCTGGTGGGTTGGCATTTCCTGTACGAAGGTGCCGTAAAGTGGTATAATCCGGATTGGTCCGCCTTCGGGTACCTGCAATCTTCGCAGGGTCCCTTAAGTGGCCTGTTCCAGATGCTCGCACAGGATCCTTGGCTCGACCCGGTAAATCTGGCCAATAAGGCTGTACTCACCCTGGCAGGCATCAGCCTGATCCTGGGTATCTGGGAACGGGTCGGCGCCCTGATGGCAGCTGGCCTCCTCCTGCTTTACTACCTCGCTCACCCTCCCTTTCCGGGCCTGGAACAAATCGCCGTGGAGGGCAATTACTGGCTGGTGAACAAGAACCTAATCGAATTGGTCGTGGTCCTTTTTCTGTATTTGGTACCCACGGGTGCCTTTTTTGGCCTGCCCGCTCTGCGGGGGGCTTCCACCCAAAAAAGCGTAAGCCATGGCATGGAGTAGAAGAGATATACTAAAAGGCCTGGGCGGGATTCCCGTGCTGGGCGCTGTTTGGTGGGCAGGTGCCGATAAGGTCGTCGGGCAGCGCAAAGAACGGCAGGCCATTTTGGATCAGCTCGATATTGCACCCATCATTCCCACGCCCTATCCCGATATCGATGGAGACCCCCTGCGAATAGGGATCATTGGTTTCGGCGGCCGGGGTGAACACTTGTGCAGAGCCCTGGGTTATGCCACCAAGGAATGGTACGACGAAGTTCGGGAACTCATGATTGAAGAGCCCCAAATCACGGCTATCGAAGACTTCGAAAATCAGGAGAAATCCAACGTTCGCATCACTGCCGTTTGCGATGTATTCGATGTACGGGCCAAACGTGCACTTAATTCCTTCAATACGGAAGACAGCAAGATCAAGCGCTTCACGAACTTCCTCGAATTACTGGACAGCGGAACAGTGGACGCCGTGATTATTGCCACTCCGGACCACTGGCATGCACCCATGTCGATAGCCGCCCTGGAGCGGGATATCCATGTATATGTGGAAAAGCCCATGACGCATACCCTGGAGGAGACCTATAGGCTCAGGGAGGCCGCGCGCAATTCGAAGGCCGTATTCGTCGTAGGACACCAGCACCGTCAGACCCAGAGTTTTAAGACGGCCAAACACATCGTCGATCAGGGGGTATTGGGCCATATCAACCTGATACAGACCAATACAAACAGGAACGATGATAATGGAGCCTGGAATTACGAAATACACGAGTTGGCGGGACCCGACACCATAGACTGGGAGGGCTTTCTCGGCAACGCCCCCAAAATCCCCTTTAACAAGGAGCACTTCTTTCAATGGCGCAAGTGGTGGGCCTATGGATCCGGCCTCTCGGGTGACCTGATGACCCACGACTACGACCGTCTGAACTGTGTACTCGAAATGGGCATACCCAAGAGGGTCCATGCCTCCGGGGGAATCTATACCCATCGCGATGGACGCACGGTACCTGATGTGATGCAGGTGAACATGGAATTTCCGGACTACTTCCGCGGAGGTAGTCAGTGGAAGGGCAAAGAGAAAGGCATGACCTTCTGTTACAGTGCCACACTGGGAAATACCTTCAACCGGCCTACCATACTGATGGGCCACGACGCCTCCATGGAGCTCGGCAACCGGCTGACCATTTGGCCCGATGCCTACTCGACTAAATACCTGGATATGCTCGAGGCCGAGCGGGTATCCCCTGCCAAGCCCATATTTCAGTTCGACCCCTCGGCCGAGGTGCCGGATGCCATTTCCTCAGCCACCTCCCAGTATTTTGCCGAGAAAGGCCTGCTCTGGACCTATGTGGACGGCAAGCGTGTGGACTCGGCCTGGCTGCACCTGCGCGAATGGATTAACGCCATACGCAAAGGGAATGCGGTAAGCTGCGGCATACAAGAAGGATTCGAAGAGGCCATAACCGCCCATATGGCGGGGCTGTCCTGGAAACTCGGACGCGCCATTGACTGGGACGAAGAGTCCCAGCGCGTGGTTCCTGTGGAAGGCGTAGACTTTGACGAGATGCTGCTTTCGGATAACTGGAATGCCGGACAAACGGGTTACGTAGTGGGCCACTACCCATAGCCTGCTGCGGCCCTCCATAAGGAAAGAAATCCTCCACTCTTTGGGTCAATCCCAGAGTGGAGGATTTCTTGTTTATAGACTCGAAATGTTACGGCACTATCGAATCCAGCACCTCGGTTCGCACCACATGCCCATCCAGCTGCTCGGCAGTAATCCAGGCGTCGCGGAGTTCCTTTTTAGAAAAAAGCTCGAGTTGATCCCCATTATGGGGTGAACCCGGCTGTGAGGCGTTTCCATAGCTCAATAATACCTTCGCCCTGGGGGAATCACCGAATTCGATTACCCCGACCCAGGAGTCTCCTCCGCCGGCAAAAAGATTCGTTCCGTTTCCTCCCCCTGGCCAAAGCACCCTGAATACCCCAAGGGAACCGTCAATTCCATTGGCAGGCAAGTTTCGTTCGCCCCGTACGATCCGATAATAATCGCCCCAGGGTGCATCGAGCTTTCCAAAGCCAGCCTCGACTTCGTCTGCACTTTGCTCCAGCAGGGCGACGGCCCGGGTCGGATCCTTGATGCCATATGGGGTAGAAGTAGGATTGTTCTCGTCCCAGGGAATTTCAAAATTCTCATGGTTCCAAACCTGAAACTTGTTCGCCCAGTTGTAAAACAACAGCATGCCTTCACTATCAGCATCGGCCTCACGATCCCAAGCCTGTAGTACATCCATGGCTTCACCGGCCCGGGCCGATCCGGACTCTCTAACGGTAAGCTCGAGATCGTCAAGGATTCGATCGGCGAACTCGACACGGGTAGAGAGCTTATAGCTCACCAGTTCGTCAAAGGTTATGGAGTCGTCTTCCATCAGCATTCTGGCCGAACGTTGCGGTCGCAGGTACATCTGAACAGGTGACATATAGGGCGGAAAGTCCTCCGGCTGAAGCGTCTGTGGAATCGTACTGCTCCACGGCGGATCGTTGGCATTCTGCAGCCAGCCCCCGGGAGGATTCTTAACCTTTGGCAAATCCTCGTAGGGGTGCACCTCCGTCCAGATATCCTCCGATTTACCCCCGGGTATGATTCGATTCCAGTAGTTCCAATCCCCGGAGGAACGCTTGGGAACCAGGCCATTAAACAGATAAAAAATATCCCCGTGTTTGTCGGCATACATCACATTCCAAAATCCGATCTGTGCCATCTTGAGAGCCTCTTCGAATTCCTGCAGGTTTCGGCTGTTGATCATTCTCCAGTGCTGCAGTCCCCAGTTCGGACGATCCTGCATCACCAGTCTTAGGGCCAGCACCTTGGAGTCCGTCTTCTTCACTACCGGGCCGTGCTCGGTCCGGTATATTTGAATTTCCTGATTCAGTAGCCCCCCATCTTCCTGCTTCACCTTGATAGTCTTAGAGCTCAGCTCGAAAGGCTTCTCCTCTCCATCCAGCAAGTAGCCTTGCCCGCTCAGCTCCAATTCATAGGTGTCGGCATTATCGATGGTGTTATCGGTATGCGTCCAGCCCATATGGTCGTTGAATCCTATGCCAATACCGGGGAGTCCGACCAGGATCGCCCCATACATATTGCTATCGTTGAGCTTTAGGTGAGACTCAAACCAGGTAAACTCTCCACCCCAGGGAAGGTGCGGATTCTGAACCAGCATCGCATTGCCCGAGGCCGATCGAGACGGGGCAATGGCGTATGCATTGGATCCCATATCCGGCCACTGCTGTACCCTGCCCAACTCATATCCCCCGATAAACCGGGTAAACACCACATACATACCGTGCATGTTGATATCCTTAACGGTAACGGGCAGGACAGGCCTATACTTCTCGTCGATGGCATCCGGATGGGCCTCCGCATAGGCATTAAGACCATTGGCAAACGATTCAAAAATGGCCTTGAGTTCCGGATCCTGCTGCTGCATCCATTCCTCGGCCAGTTCCTCGAAGCCCAGGGTATGGACCATAATATCGTTCTCGAGGCCCTTGACTCCCCAGTATTCCGCCGAACGACCGCGTGACTTAGCATAGAGTTCGAGGATCAGGTTGGCATGGTTGTGCATCTGGGCCCAGCCCTGAGCAAAGAATAGCTCTTCCTGGGTGTCTGCCTGAATGTGAGGAACACCCCATTCATCCCACTGTATCTGGATCGGTTGTTCGGGTTGTTCGCAGGATAGGAAGAAAGCAAATACTGCCAACATCCCCATTTGAATGCGTTTCATAAAACATTAATGATTTTAAAAGTTTCTGTTCTAAGCAATTTAAGGGAATTAATTCGGAACGTCCTGCTTTTTAAGTTGCCGGAATTTTCATCTGATATTTCGTACTTACGCCGATTCGACCTCTTTTATAATTTGGAATATTTGGAAGCATTTTCTTACGGTCATACCCACCCGATTCACACTTCACCGATGAAATCTATCGATTAACGAATCCTGCGATGTTTATTCAAACGAATACAACCGCTTGTTCTATTTTACAGCGAATTGTGTTCATTAAAAAAAGGTTAACGGATAAATTTTACTCAATTCTGGAAAACTCATTTTTAATACATTGGCAAATCATTCGTGAATTTATTGCGAAAAATAATAATTGAAACAACTAAATAACCCAAAGTAACCGATCAAACTCAATCGTATAGAAAACACCACTACTCTTCACTGATCCCATCGCCCCACGTCTTTAGATACCCCCAATCTGTTCAAAACGATCAGTTTTAGTGACTGTGCACGGCCTAGTTTATTATGGCCTGGATTGAGACTCGGTTCCTTTAACGAATAAGGTAACTGTGGTCAAAAAAAACACATTTCCAAAAGCAAATCCCGTGGATGCGGATATGCGTTCCGCTAAGCCATCCCATACAAATTTTTACTCCACCAACACTAATCAAGTGCACTTTATGAAAACGCTGAAATTATTCCTGCTAATTTCCATTTTCACCATCATGGGCCGGGCCCAGGTATGCAATCCCATCAGTACCCTGGATTGCGCGGACATCGAGGAGACACTTCCTGTTTCATTGGATTTTACGTCTTCCGGTGGCAACATCTCGGACTCCGGTTTCACCATGGTTCTGGAGCCGAGTTTCAGGCTTTCCAGTGACGATGCGATCGCCGATCCCAATGTCCCGGGTTATGCCCCCAGTTTGGTTTCCAGAACTGATGGAGTTGGGCTGTCCATTATCAGTACCAAGGGAATACTGTTTAGGACTCCACCGGGAACGGGTCTTCCAGCAAGTAGTAATACCAACTCACAGATGAACGCGCTGGGGGTAGGTATTGATGCCCCGGCCCAGGTGTTTGATATAACCCTTGTGCTGGATAACCCTGACTTCTCAGTCAGCACGGGGAACAGTTCGCAGCAGGCAGGTTTGTATTTTGGATTGGATGAGGATCACTACGCAAAACTGGTGCTGGTCAAGACAGGCACCAACAGCAGGAAAGTGCAATTGCAGGTTGAGGACCTAACCGCCGAGACCGTTATTGAATTAAACACCCTCAACATTGCCTCAAACACAGGAGAAGTCACGCTGCGCATGGAGCTCGATCCTGTGAATAACGAAGTCCGGGGTTATTACACTCTGGGAACGGGAGCTGAAATACTTGTAGAAGAAGGTGGCGCCTCCAGTATTGCCACACCCGCGTCTTTTTATAGTGGTGTAACCTACGACGGAGGAACGGCTACGGCCAGTTTTGCCGGTATCTTTACCAGCCATAGAAATGCTGCGGTAGATCAGTCCTTTACTACCACATTCAAAAGCTTCTCAATAGAGCAGGCCGTAACTCCGCCTCCAGCAGGATTTAACTTTATCGAAGATTTCGACACTTAAGCACTGGGGGAACTGGAATCCGTCGCCGGAGGCGCATGGACCAAAGAGAATGGCACCGATGACGACATCAGTGTATCGGCAACCGCTCTAACGTCAAACACAACAAACTCCCTCGAATTTTTAAACGATGCTACGGTTTACGATTACGAGACCCTGATTAACAACCCCGTCGACATTGAGTCCGGGGTTCCCTTCTATTTTGCTACCTACTTCAAGGTGAACGAATTGGGTGGGGGCGAATCTAATCGCTTCAGGGTAGCTGCTCAGGTCGACCACGGAAGTGGAACGGACTGGGTAAGGCATCGGGTTGGTCGCTACGGAGGTGACTTTGCGGCTGCAGTAACCCTGGGAGGTGCAAACTCCGCCAACAACGTGCAGGAGAATATCTACCCCGGTCAAACTCTGCAAATCCTGGTTAAAGGTATCTGGGACGGTAGTGGTACCGTATCGTACGAATACATCATAAATCCGGATACGAACGAAGCCAATAACACCTATACAGCCGTAGGAACACATGCCGTAAGCGGGACACCTCAGCTGGCGCGTATATTCATTAGCTCCACTTCAACCGCAAACGAAGGCAACATAGGCCCGATCCGACTGGGCACTGATTATACCGAGGTAGTAACCGAGCAGGTGGATAGCGATCCACTGGCATTATTCACCTTTACGGCCAACGACCTCGTGGTCGATTTTGATGGATCTGCTTCCCAGGACGACAACGGAATTACCCTATATGAATGGGACTTTGACGGTGACGGAACCTATGAGGGTACCGGAGTCTCGCCAACGAACACCTATCCTGCAGACGGCGATTACACGGTCGTACTGCGGGTAACGGATGCCGCCGGTAATACGGCCACCACCTCGCAGACGGTAAGCGTGACCGAACCTTTTGTCGCCTCTTTCCCCTATCAGATCAACTTCCAGGACGAGCCCACGACTCCTCCTGCAGGCTACCTAAAGGATTTCGGACAGGCCTATGGTTCCAAAGGCGGAGGATTGACCTATGGGTGGATCAAGCTATCGGACGGTCTGCCTATTGATCTGACCCAACCATCTACGGGTGTGGGCAGGAATCGTGGAGACTACCCCTCCCTGGACCTTAGACAGGAAACCCTGGTACATATGCAGGGTAACGATATTGCCAGCTGGACCGGAAACCGGAGTAATGAGGGAGTCTGGGAAATCGCTCTGCCCAACGGATGGTACGAGGTTACGGTGAGTGTAGGTGACTCTAATCAGGATGGTAATCTTATAGAAACACCGAACCACTTCATTCGCGCGGAAGGTGAGGTAGTTATTCCCATTTATGACGTAGACAGCAACCTGTCCAATGGAGACCCTGGAAGATATACTTCCGGAACACTGATCGTAGAGGTAACCGACGGCAAACTCACTCTGGACGCCGATGACCCCGGGGCAAACAACACCAAGATCAATTATGCCATAGTCGCTCAAGCCGCGGCACCCGCTTCGGACGAGACGGATATCCTGGCCTTTACGATACCCGGAGAAACCGGCACAGCAGTAATCGATGCTGTTAACCATACCGTTAGCATCGAGATGCCCGGTGGTACCGATATCAGTGCCCTTTCTCCGACCCTCACCCTGTCAGACGGAGCGACTGTATCGCCACTTTCGGACACCCAGCAAGATTTCACCAGCCCGCTCAGCTATATAGTGACCGCTGAAGATGGGACAACTACGCAGGAATGGACGGTGACCGTAACAACGGCTGCCCTTCCCTTTGAAGCGCACATCAATTTCCAGCCGGATCCGGCTTCACTGACTCCTCCCTTGGGTTATCAGGCGGATTATGGTAAAGGCTTTGGCGACCCCAATTCTGTGGTATCCATTGATGGAGAAGACTATTCTTACGGCTGGAAAAAAGTAGCGGATAACCAGCCCAATGACCTTTCCGATGAGGCCGTAGCTGGGAATAATAACGGAGCCGAGCGGAACCGACTTGGCTCGGGTTACGCTGCCGCCTCCGATCTAGAAAAATTGAAAGGAACACTGGTTCATTTCCAGGGAGATAATATTCCCTCATGGGCCGGTCAGCCCCGCGGAGAGGAGAGTTACTGGGAACTAGAAGTGCCCGACGGGGTCTATGAGGTGACCGTTTCCATAGGAGACGTGAGTACCAGCTTAGACAGCCGCCACAGCGCAACGGTCGAAGGGTATACGGCTGTGCCTGCTTTTATCCCGACACCGGGTGAAGTCCGTGAAGGCACTCTAATCGTACAAGTTTCCGATGGCCTGCTTACTGTGAACGGCCTGGGTGGTTTCAACAGCAAAATCAACTACATCGATGTGGTGGAAAGCACGGGCACACCGGTTTCCGGCGTACTGGCTTTTGACCCATTAATGGTCAGCAGCGAGCTGGTTGAGGGAACCACAGGAACTTTCAGCAGCACACTCAATGGAGTAGGCGCCACGGGAATCGGTCTGGTGATCGACGACGACATCGACGGGACCAATACGACGGCCACCACCAACGACTGGCTTACCATGCCTACAACGGACGTTCCTGGTGTATTCGAATTCGCCATGGATGCCTCCGCTCTGGTCGATGGGGACACCCGCGATAACCAGATCATTGCTACCGCACAGGGATTCCAGCCCGCCCAACTCGATGTGGATTTGCTGGTCACGGCCTTTATCCCAGACCCGATTTCGACTCCCTTCCGTATGAATATTGCTGGGGCAGAGTACGATAAAGGCGGCGATATTTTCGCAGCGGAGGACACCCAATATCTGGTCGAGAATCAGCCTACTCAGACTTCAACTACCTCCTATACGCCGAATAGTGGTGAGGAAAATCTTTATTTTCCCAGGCGATTCGGCCCAGACTTCGGCTACGCCTTCCCGGTGACCAATGGTGAATACACCGTGACTCTGCACATGGCGGACAATTTTTACGCTGCGGCAGGTAATCGAATTTTCGATGTCTCCGTAGAGGGAAGCGTGGTTCTGGACGACATCGACCTGGCCGGCACCTATGGAAAAGGTGTGATCACGCTACAATCCTTCACCACAACGGTTTCGGATGGGGAACTCAATGTGGACTTCCTGGCTTCCGTAAACAACGGTATCCTGATGGCCATCGAGATTCTGCCTGTGGTCCAGTCCAGCGAAAACGATATCATCTCATTCAGCTTCGCCGAACAGACCGGACCGGCTATCATCGATCCGGGGACTCATACCGTGAGCATCGAGGTTGAAAACGGGAGTACCCTTGCCGCCTTAATCCCTACCATTGAGGTTTCGGCTGAGGCCAGCATCGACCCGATTTCGGGCACCGAGCGGGACTTTAGCAGCCCGTTCATCTATACCGTGACCGCAGAGGATGGCAGCTTGCAGGAATGGACCGTAACAGTTACGGAAGCAGCCCCGCCAGCCTCTGTCGAGACGGACATCACTAGCTTCACCATTGCCGGGCAGCTGAATGCCGAAGTCATTGATACGATAAACCATACCGTAAGCCTGGAGGTACCCGCCGGAACGGACGTCACCAGCCTAACCCCAACCATTACTCTGTCGGACGGGGCAACGGTCGATCCTGCATCCGGGGCAATTGACTTTACCAATCCTGTCTTTTATACGGTTACGGCCGAAGACGGGTTAACCACGCAAATATGGACTGTGACCGTGACGGTTGTCACGGATCCCTTCGAGGCCCATATCAATTTCCAAACCAACCCGGCCTCTCTGACTCCTCCGGCCAACTATCTGGCCGATTACGGTAAGGAGTATGGCAACGCCAATTCCGTAGTCACAGTTAACGGTACGGATTACTCCTATGGATGGATCAATGCCGCTACTGACATTCCCGCAGACATATCGGCTGAGGCTACTGGCAATGGCCCCGGTGCCGAGCGGAACCGTCTGGGTGGAGGATACGGTGCCGCCTCCGATCAGGAAAAACTGGAAGGTACCCTGATCCATATGCAGGGGGACAATATCATGTCCAATACCGGCGGAAACCAGTCCTGGTCCGGACAGCCCCGAGGCGAAGAAAACTACTGGGAGCTCGAGGTTCCTAACGGCGTTTATTCCGTCACCATTTCCCTGGGAGACATAGACACCAACAATGTGGACAGCCGCTACAGCGCCACGGTAGAAGGATACACCGTTATTCCGGCCTTCGTACCGACTCCCGGAGAAGTACAAAACGGCACCATCGTCGTGCAAGTAAGCGATGGACGGTTAACCGTGAACGCCCTGGGTGGATTCAACACCAAGATCAACTATATCGATGTGGTAGAGAGTATTGGAACTCCCGTAAATGGTGTACTCGCGTTCGATCCCAACCCGACGAACAATGAGCTGGTCGAAGGGACCTCAGGTACCTTCTCGAGCACCCTGAGCGGAGATGGAGCTGCAACCATCGGACTGGTGATCAACGATGTGGTCAATACAGTGAGCAAGAATAACACGGATTCCAACGACTGGTTGGCGTTACCCGGTACAGCCGCACTCGGTGCGATCGAATTTTCTATGGATGCCACGGCCCTGATCGATGGGGATACCCGAAGCAACCAGATCATTGCCACGGCCCAGGGATTCCAGCCCGCCATCCTCGATGCGGATCTATTGGTAACCGGTCCGCTTTCGTCCGAAAACGACATTACCGCTTTCAGTTTCCCCGAGCAAACCGGCCCAGCCGTTATCGATGCAGTAGCCCATACGGTGAGCATCGAAGTCGCCAACGGCAGCCCTCTTAGCACACTCACTCCAACCATCGAGGTCTCTGCCGATGCCACGATCGATCCGGAATCGGGCACAGAACAAGACTTTAGTACGGATTTCCCGTATACGGTTGCCGCCCAGGATGGTGCGGAACAGGTCTGGACCGTGACGGTTACGGAGGCCCCTCTGGTGAACCTGCCACCGGTACTTGCCGATCAGTCCTTCAGCGCAAATGAAGATGTAGTCATAGGAACCGAGGTAGGAACGGTAGAGGCTACCGATAACGATTCGGCCCTGCTCACTTTTGATATTACAGCGGGCAACGACGACAATGTCTTCACAATAGACGAAAACAGCGGCGCTATCACTACCCTGGCACTGCTCGATTTCGAAACCACGGCCCAATATGTGCTGACCGTTAGCGTAAGCGACGGGACCAATACGGAAACGGCTCAGGTGACCATCGATGTGCTCGATGTGGCGGAAGCCAATCCCTGTTCACCCATCAGCACCCTGGACTGCGATCAGATTGAAGTTAGTCTGCCCTATAGCCTGACATTTGATGGCAGCGAAGGTGGCCTGGCTGACACAGGGTTTACCATGGTGGACAATCCTTCAGCCCGCCTGGCTGCAGACGGACCCATTAGCAACCCGGATGTTCCCGGATTCGAACCCGGCCAACTGCAAGTAACCGGCGATAATCTGATCATCACCGCGAACAAGGGTATTGCCTATGTTACCAATAGCTCAAGCACTGAGGTTAATTCCCAGATCAACACCCTGGGCGTAGGCTTCGATGCAGGTGCACAGAGCAGCTTCAATATTTCCACCACCATCGTGGAGCCCTATGCAGATGGGACCAACAATTCCGAACAGGCAGGTATCTGGTTCGGCCTGGACGAGGACAATTTTGTCAAACTGATTGCCAATGGCAACGGACAGGTCGAGCTCAGATCCGAGCTAGGAGGAGCCTCTACGCCTGCCAATCAAGAGATCGCCGCTGTGGCCGGCCTGAACACCTCCACGGTTGGGCTGCGTCTGCTGATCGATGTAGACAACCAACTTATGACGGCCTTTTACAGCCTGAACGGAGGAGCGGAGAACCAACTGTTCTCCCTACCACTCCCACAGGCCTATGTGGACGGCAACGCAAACTACGACAACCAGAGCTTTGCCGGTATCTTCGCCTCCAAGCGACGTGAAGATGCAACTACGCTCGTACAGTACACCTTCGAGGATTTCTCCATCAGCGGAC
Source organism: uncultured Flavobacteriaceae bacterium (assembly GCA_964552195.1). Classification (GTDB taxonomy): domain Bacteria; phylum Bacteroidota; class Bacteroidia; order Flavobacteriales; family Flavobacteriaceae; genus CAZKAP01. Next base: position 11,850 of record CAZKFM010000002.1, on the reverse strand, counting down.
AGGCCGCTGCCCCTGAGCTGTCTTTCGACGTTGCAGAGTTAAACTTCTCGGGCGAACAGGGGGCGATTATCGCTCCCCAGACCGCAACCCTGAGTGCGAATATCGGAACGCCATCCATTATTCTTCAGCCCGATCCGGAGGCCACCTGGCTCGTATTGCCTAATTCTCCAGCACTGGGGAACCTGGAATTTGGTATCGTTGAGGGCCTCGAACCCGGCACTTATTCAACTACCATTTTCGCCATCGACCAACCAGATTTAGGGTATCAGAATGCGGAACTGACCATCAACCTCGAAGTGACCGAAACGGCTACTCCGGATTTCGACCTCAAGGTCAACTTCTCCCCTTCGACAGTAACACCACCTGCAGGATTTGTCACCGATGCCGGGCAAGCCTATGCCAATCGCAGCAATGGGTTTACCTACGGCTGGGCCACCACCGATGGAACCACTCCCCTGGACCTGTCCGGTAACGTACGAAACCGTGGAGTGTCTGGGGTAAATGTGTTGCAGAACACGCTCAACCATATGCAGTACGACGACATCAACGGCACCAATGGTAATCCCACGGAAGGAGTCTGGGAGGTCGAAGTGCCCAATGGTACCTACTTCGTCCTGGTGGGTGTGGGTGACCCGACCATAGACGGAAGCCCAGAAGATACACCGAGCCACGCCATCAATGCCGAAGGCGTTCAGATTATAGCCCCCTATACGCCAACGGGTGCGGCAGGAGCAGCTACACGCTTTACCACGGGCTCCGGAACGGTTACTGTTACGGACGGCAAACTCACCCTGGATGCCTTCGGTGGCTTTAACACCAAGATCAACTATGTAGAGATCACCACCGGTACTGGTGGACCACAGACTCCCCGAGTTCTGGCCGTTAATCCAACGAACGGAGCCACGGGTGTGAGCGTAAACACTAGTGTATCGGCCAACGATCTGTTCATGCCGAATGTGGATACCAATGGCATTGCCGGTGTCGATAACAGCACCATAACCACCTCGACAGTCAAGCTGTTCAAACAAGGCAGTACGACGCCCATTGGGGCTACCGTGAACGGCACGGGCGGCGGGGACGCCATTAATCTGGTGCCCAACCTGCCCCTGGAGGAAAACACGACCTACGTATTCGAGATCGACGGCGTTCAGGATACCTTTGGAGAAACCTTCGAATTCTTCACCTCCACCTTTACCACCGGTACGAGTGGAGGCGGAGGTCCGACTACCGATCTGGACAACGTGTCCTTTACCAACTCTGGTACGGTAGGCTCGGGAGGTAAGTATACCACCCTGACCATCGGACCCGACGGCAAACTCTACGCCCTAGAAATCGACGGGGACATCAAGAGGTACGATATTGCCGCCGACGGAACACTCACCAACGAGCAGTTGCTGAACGCCTGGAAGTCCGGCTATGGATCCCGGGCTGCCATCGGTCTGGCCTTCGATCCTACGGCTACGGCTGGAAATCTGGTGGCCTACATCAGTCATCAGTCGGGAGGCCTGAGCAATGCACCCGAATGGGATGGCAAGATTTCCCGAATCAGCGGGGCCAATCTGGAAAACGAAGAACTGCTGGTAACCAACCTGCCGAGATCCGTGCGGGACCACCTGACCAACAGTATTGCCTTCCGTCCCGGTGAAAACAACAAACTTTATTTCAATCAGGGAAGTAATAGTGCAGGAGGTCAGCCCGATGGTGCCTGGGGTAACCGTCCCGAGCGTTTATTATCTGCCGCTTCCCTTGTACTTGACCTGAGCAAACTTCCGACCCAGCTGCCACTCGATGTGCAGACTACGGGAGACGTCAACGCGATCAAGAACGTCGATCGCAATTCCCCTACCCTGGGCGGACTGTACAACCCCTATTACGTGGATGCTCCTCTGCAGCTCTACGGCACCGGTATTCGAAATGCCTACGACTTGGTATGGCACTCGAATGGACAGCTGTACATTCCGACCAACGGCACCGCAGGGGGTAGCAACTCACCTGCCTCCATCGACGATATGCCCCGTCCTGATGGAACCGTTTACGACCACAACGATCCCAGCGGATTCTACCCGGTTATACCGCTTTCAACCAGCCAGAACACCCAACGCGATTGGCTGTTCCGTCTCGACCCGAACAATCCACTGGGCTACTACGGACACCCTAATCCACTCCGTGGAGAATTCGTGATTAACCGCGGAGATCCGGACGTGAATAATGGAGTTTACAATGGCGTACAACCCGATGTGAACTATCGCGGCGCGGCCTTTGACTTCGAATTCAACAAGTCGCCCAACGGGGTGATCGAATACCAGAGTAATGCCGAAAACGGCAACCTGAAAGGGGCTCTTCTTGTGGTTCGATATAGCGGTGGAAGCGATATCATCGCACTGGTTCCCGACGGACCCAATGGCGATATCGGCACCTTCAAAGAAGGCATACCCGGATTCACCGGCTTTCAGGATCCCCTGGACCTGATCGAGGACGTAAATACCGGTAACATCTATGTATCCGACTACGGACGCAGCGAGATTGTTCTGTTAAAGCCGAGCAACCAGGCCTCACCGCAGGCGTTGATTGCCGTCAGCACCCAGGAAGTTATTGGAGATGCTATTGTAAGTGGTAATGCCTATACGGAGGAAATCATCCTTTCCAACCTGGGGAATGCTCAACTTACGGGCATCACGGCCGAGATCACAGGACCGAACAGCGGTGACTTCGCGGTAAATGGCCTTGCGACCAGCCTGAACAGCCAGACTTCAGACTCGTTCAATATCGTATTCAACCCAGCCGCCATTGGTCCGAGCTTCGCTACGCTCACTCTTACCGGAGACGGAGTAGATCCTGTAGTTATCATTCTTCAGGGACTCGGCAAGGTGGGTACCGGAGGTGGCAACGAGCCATCCCTGCAGTACATCCTCGACACCTATCTGGGTGCCGGAGTGGTGAACGTGGGGGATACCAATCCGGCTACGAACCTGATCGATCTGCCGGGCAGCAGTACCTATAACGACCTGCTCGGGGACGAGATCGACGCTCAGACCTTTGTCAGGGCTGTCGATGCTCCGGTTACCCTGGAGGTACTGGGTGTTTACGGCCCAGAAGCCAATAATCCTATAGTAGCCTTCGGCTGGTATCCTGCCGGAGACAGCGGCTCGACCAATGAAGTATTTACAGTAGAAAATACTCCTGGAGGAAATGGACAGACCGTGAATCCGCTGATTACCGGAGTCCTGGAGTTCGATCCAGGCCTGCAGGAATTCGGCTTCTACAACCGCTGGCCATTTTTCGGCAACCGCCAGCTCTTCTCCGAGGATGTACTGAATATCTTTAACAATGCCATACCCCATCACGTTCGTGTGTATGAATTGCCCGGTGAGGAGAATGCCTACATCATAGCTACGGAAGAACACATTTCCGGTTTCGATTATCAGGATATAGTCGTGATCGCACGTAACGTACAACCATCCGATGGCACTCCGCCCGTCGCTGGCTGTAGTCCGATCAGTACGCTGGATTGCGATCAGATTGCCGTTAATCTCCCCTTCAGCCTGACCTTCGACGGCTCCGAAGGCGGCCTCTCTGATACCGGCTTTACTATGGTCGACAATCCATCGGCCCGAATCCCCGAGGACGGAGCGGTAAGCAACCCCAATGTTCCCGGATATGAGCCCGGTCAGCTGGAGGTGAACAGTGGAAATCTGCAGATCACCGCCAATAAGGGTATCGCATTCGTCACCAATGGCGCCGGTGCAGGATTCAGCACCGAAGTAAACTCTCAGATCAATACCCTGGGTGTAGGCTTCGACGCTTCAGCTCTCAATAGCTTCAGCATTAGTACCACGGTCGTAAATCCCTATACCGATGCGGATAACGATTCTGAGCAGGGAGGTCTCTGGTTCGGTCTGGACGAGGATAATTTCGTTAAGCTTGTCGCCAATGGAAGCGGACAGATCGAGCTGCGCTCAGAAGTGGGAGGAGCCTCGACCAACGCCAATCAGGTACAGGAACCCGCAGCTGGTGTAAACACGTCGACCGTTACCCTGAGGCTACTGGTTGATGCCGAAAACAGCCTGCTTACCGCGTTCTACAGCCTGAACGGAGGAACGGAGACCGAACTGGGCTCCCTCCTACTCCCACAGGCCTATATAGACGGTAATGCCAATTACGACAACCTCTCCTTCGCGGGTGTATTTGCTTCCAAGCGCAGGGAGGATGCAGGGACTGTTGTACAATACACCTTCGAGGACTTCTCGATCAGCGGACTGGGAGCATCTCAGCCCTTCTTTACTAACGTGACGCCCCCCAACAATGCCATTAACGTGGCCCTGGAGGATTTCCAGGTCAATGTGGAGGTGATCACTCCCGAAGGCTATGAATTGGATAAGGCAACGCTGGCAGGCAACGTGAAGCTCTTCGAAATCACCCAGAACGGCGAGGTCGAGGTGCCCGCAAACTTTAACGATACCGCCGGAGGAGACGCCATAACGCTCACCCCGCTCGGTGACCTTAAGGAATTCACACCCTATGTGTTCCGAATGAGCGGTGACATCGAGGCCAACCTCATCGGGGATGTAAACAACCGCTTGAACTTCCAGCCCTTCGAATCGACCTTTACTACGGGACAGTTCGATGGGGGAACCGTACCCACTCGCGACCTGACAGGTGTTGAATTCACCCAGGTATTCGGAACGGATCTGGGCGAAGGCACCGAGAATCAGCGATTCTCCAGCCTGACCATCGGACCCGACGGTAAACTGTATGCCAGCACCGTCGGCGACTTCAACGGTGACGGTCAGATTTTCCGCTGGGATATCGAAGCGGATGGAACCCTGACCAACCTGGAGATCCTCAGCCCTCAACTGGAAGGCTCCCCTCACCCAGTGAATGGAGCGAGGAACAATAACAACCGCCTGATTATCGGTTTCGCCTTCGATCCAAACGCAACGGCAGAAAACCTGGTGGCCTATGTTACCCACAGTGAAGCCTCGCTGACCAATGGCCCCGAATGGGACGGAAAGCTGACGCGCCTTAGCGGACCCGACCTCAGCACGGTTGAGGATCTGATCATTCACCTGCCCCGATCCACCAAGGACCACCTGTCCAATAGTATTGCATTTGATCCGCAGGGCGAAATGTACATCAACCAGGGAAGTAATACGGCCGGTGGAGATCCGGATCCCGCCTGGGGCCTGAGACCCGAGCGATTGCTCGCAGGTGCGGTACTGAAACTGGAGCTGGATAAGCTGCCGGGCAGCCTGCCATTGAGTGTTTACACTACAGATAATATAGCGGTGATCAATGCCGCGCCAAACAGCAGCTTATTAATGTCCGACGGTACCTACAACCCCTATGCGGACAATTCCCCACTGACGATTTTCGCCAGTGGAGTGCGCAATGCCTACGATCTGATCTGGCATACCAACGGCTGGCTCTACGTACCGACTAATGGTACCGCAGGTAACAATAACAACTCACCGAACTCTCCCGGTACGGCAGATTATCCGCTTGCCCGCAGGATCGACGGACGAACCAGCATCCCGGATGTCCCTGCCCTACTCGGCGGGGAGACCCAGAAAGACTGGCTGTTCAAGACCCAGGGAGGCTCCTACCACGGGCACCCCAACCCGCTTCGAGGTGAATTCGTGCTGAACCACGGTGGCATCTCCTATAGCGGACTCCCAGGTCAGCAGATCAATCCCTACACGGATGTAGCCAAGTACCCGGACGATCTGCAACCGGACCCCAACTACCGTCAGCCGGCCTACGACTTCGAGAAGAACAAATCACCCAATGGAGTGATCGAATACCGCAGCGACGCTTTCGATGGTAAGCTTCAGGGACTGCTCTTCGTGACGCGTTTTAGCGGTCAGGACGACCTGCTGGGTATGTTGCCCAAGGAAAACGGTGACATTCAGGAGGCCTACAACAGCATTCCCGGACTCAGCGGATTCGACGACCCCCTGGATGTGGTGGAGGATATCCGTACGGGTAACATCTACATCTCAGAGTACGACAGGAGTAACAACGGTACGCCAAGAATTAGGTTGCTGCGTGCTGCCATACCGGCGACCACCGGGCCCGAAATCGCTGCCAATCCCGTGGAACTCATCTTCGAGGCGACCACCAACAATGAAGGAGAGAATACGGACACCCAGGTGGTGGAGATCCTGAATCAGGGCACGGAGCCCTTGAACATCAGCAGCTTCAGTCTGGTAGGAAACTTCGCCGATCAGTTCGAAAATGTGACCCCAGCCGGGCCTCAGACCATCCCGGTCGGAGGTAGCCTGCAGTACAGCATAACCTATGCCCCTGACCTGAACAATACCGCCCTCGGTTTCCAGGATGCAGCGATCGAATTCAGTTCGGACGATCCGAAACAGCCTGTATTCACTGTAGATCTCTACGGATTGAAAAAATCCGGCTTCGAGGGAGGACAGGAGCCTCCGCTACAGGATGTAGTGAATGCCCTCGGAATTGGAATCGATGTGGGATGGACCAGCCTATCCAATGGCACCGATCCTGCACCAGTTGGGGACGAGGTAGAGGCGGAAGTCTTTATCAAGGCCAGCAACGCACCGGTAACAATAACTCCGGTAGCTCGCTATTCGCCTGCCGAGGCCCTGCCTTTCGGATGGTACACGAACACTTCGGGTGTTGTACTTAACCAGGTGGGTGTACTAGCCGATGGCATTGACAATGCCCAGACGCTATTCCCACCATTGGCAAGCGGGGTTTCCGAGTTCGATCCAGAGGGAAGCGTATTCGGCTTCTATGTGGATTCCAATTCATTCAATCGAGTCAATTATACCGAAGATCTCCTGAATACGGGTGGAGTGGCACACCGAACCCGTATTTATCCCAACAAGGACCGGGAGGGCAACCCCATAGAAAACAGCTACCTAGTCACCTTTGAAGACGCAAATAATGGAGACTATCAGGATTACGTATTTGTCGTAGACAATATCCAGCCCTTCGAGGATGGCATACTGGCGCTGAACTTTGCGCCCAGCGAACTGGACTACACCGTGGCCATTGGTCAGCAGGATGTACCCGTTCAGTTGGCCAGCTTGACTGGAAACGGCGGCATTACAGCCGGGCAGATCAGTCTGGAGTCGACCGAAGACTGGGTTGTGCTTCCTCAGGTCGACCTGGGATCGCCCATGGAATTCGGCATCGATACCCAGTCCCTGGGCACAGGAAACTACCAGGCCATAGTAACTGCCTCAGCTCCCAACTATAACGATGCTACCTTAGTGATCGACCTCACGGTGACCAATGAGATCGTATATACCTATCAGTTCAACTTCCAGGACCCGACCGATGTAGAGGTGAGTCCGGAGGGTTGGGCGGACGATCTGGGTGCTCCTTACGGCCTGCAGAACACCCCTCTGGGTGACCTGACCTTTGGCTGGGTGGAACCCAATACAACCACTCCGGCCAGCGCCGACTCTTCGGCCCGAAACAGAAACAATGGCGTGGACGACGATCCGGTCCTCAAGACCTTCAACATCATCGGACATCGTAATGGGGCTCAATTTCCACTCAGAGATTGGGTGGTGAATGTACCCAACGGAAGCTACTATGTGAATATCAGCGTCGGAGATCCCGACTTCTCAGACAGCTACCACAAATTGGACGTGAACGGAGTTACCGTGGTCGATTTCGATCAGGAGAACAATAACCCGAACAATCTGGTCTTCTTCGAGGACACGGAAGTAGTTAACGTCGTAGACGGCACGCTGCGACTGAGCCTGGCAACGGGTGGAGTCAATGCCAAGCCCAACTACATTCGATTGGCACCATTTAACAATGACCTGGTGCCACCGCTAGTGACCGCAGAATTCGATGGAAATGAATTCTCACCCGGAGTATTCCGTGGTGCCGTGGAGATCACATTGGAGGCAACTGCCCAGAACAACAGCGGTATCGCAAGCTTCGAGTACGGTATCGATGGCGGTGCACCTCAACCCTATGTGAATCCGTTCACGCTGTCGGCTCCAGGCACATATACCATTACCGCTATAGCCGAAGATGGAAACGGCAATTCGACGGTAGAAGAATTTGACATCACGATTGAGGAACCGACCGGAGCGGAACTCGCTATCGAAAATATGACCAAGGTTCCCGGTACCGATCGGGGTTTCCCAGCCGACGATTACTATACCTTCTACCGATTCCGTAATCCGGGTCAGGCCCTGGTTCATGACGATAACGTAATGCGTTTGAATAACGTTGGTACTGGTGATCTGATCGTGACGGAAGTGAATATTTCCAACACGAACAACTATATCTACACCGCTGCGGATAACAATGGCCAGACCATTACCCTGCCGTTCACCATCGCACCGGGCAGCTTCGTGGATCTGGAGATCACCTTTATCGCCGATCCGGGAGGAGGAGCCAATGCCATGTTCCTGGAAAGCATTGAAATCGTATCCAATGCCGATAATGCTTTGGAAAATACGGCCTCTTTGCACGGTGGATTCGCACCTCAGCCAGAAGGTGGAGATGAAATAGATGCCGACGAAGTATTCCAGGCCTTTGGTTTCCAAACCAATATGCTGAGTATAGTGAACGATGAAGGAACGATTACTCCTCCCAATAACCTGCCGTTCAGGCCGAGTTCCAACTTCCCCGATCCTGCTAATGTGGATGCAGGTTACGAGGGGGATATGATCCTGACCGATGCCTTCGTACAGGCGGACCCTTCGCAGCCCGTGATCGGAATCCAACTGTCTGCACTGCACGGTGGTCCGGGTGGGGCCAACGGAAAGTTCGTAGAGGTAAATGGTACCGGAACGGTAGCCGGAATGAGCCTTACGCACAACCAGTTCTGGTATCAGTCCCTGCTGCCCAAGGAGAACGACGGTTCCATCAACCACGACTCCGCAGGTGTGATCAACGAACCCTTCCGCATTGCGGTGGCCAACTACCTGAATACAGGTGGAAATAACCTTAACGGTAACAACCCGGGGGTACTCGGTTTACGAGTGTACAGGGTGATCGACCACAAGGGCAATGCAATTCCCAACGAGTACCTGGTACTCCAGGACTACGTTGGAGGGGGATGCGGTGCCGGTTCCGCAAACTGCGACTGGAACGATAATACCTTCTACTTTATTAATATCCGTCCGCAGGCTGTACCCACGGCACAACCCATCGCCGACATCCTGCTGACCAATGAAGAGGTGTTCTCAGAGGCGCTTGGAGAGGCCTTCGATAAGGGCTATGCAGGTAATAAGCTGACCTTTACGGCCACCTACGAAGGAGGAGGACTCCCTTCCTGGATTGCGTTCAACCCGGAGACTGCCGATATCAGCGGAACGGTACCGGCCGATGTGAGCGGAAACTTCACCTTGGAAATCGTGGGTACGGACTACAACGGTCTTACCGCGACAACCTCGGTTACCCTCATTATCAACGGTGCGCCTGAGGCTACCGATGACGAGGCGTTTACCCTGCAGAACCAGGCAGTGGCAATCGATAATCTGTTGGAGAATGACAACGAACCTAATGGTGAGACCATGGACATCGTATCGGTCAGCGATCCCGCCAATGGTATTGCAGAACTCGACGCGAATGATGTGGTAACCTATACTCCGGATCTGGACTTTATCGGTACCGATACCTTTACTTACACGGTGGAGGACGAATCCGGACTGAGCTCCAATGCCACTGTGACGGTTGTTGTCACCGAGGGTAACAATGCCCCGGTAGCGGTGGCCCTGGCTACTCCTACCGCCGGTGATGCAGCGCTGTTCGTACAGTTCACGGGAAGTACATCCACAGACGATACAGGTATTGTTGGGTACAGCTGGGATTTCGGCGATGGCAACGGAAGCCAGGAAGCCGATCCTACACATACCTTCGGTTCACCCGGGGTATATACGGCTGTACTCACGGTAACGGATGGGTTTAATCTCAGCGATACGGCGAGTGTTACCATTACGGTTTCCTCTCCACCGCTAACAGGTCCGGTTGCCGTAATCGGTTCGGATGTCACCAACGGGGTTTCCCCTCTTACCGTAGCATTTAATGGTAGTGGATCCGACAGTAATGCTGCCATCACAGCTTACGACTGGGACTTCGGTGACGGAAACACCGGAAGCGGTGAAACCGTGAATCACGTGTACGAAGGTTTTGGAGTATTTACGGCTACCCTGACCGTAACCGATGCCAACGGTCAGACCAGCAGTAATTCTGTACAGATTACGGTGAACCCGAATGTGGGCGACTTCGTACTCAGAATAAATGCCGGTGGACCCGAGGTCGTCTTTGACGGGGAGACCTTCGAGGCGGATCAGTTCTTCGAAGGAGGTAAATCCTATGAAAACGCGAGCGCAAACGTACCGGTGCTCTACCAGACTGAGCGCAGTGCCTCTCCGCCGGAATTTGCCTATAACATACCCGTACCAGATGGAACCTATGTGCTGGTACTGCACTTTGCAGAAATTTACTGGGGAGCCAATGGCGGAGGTGCACTCGGCACCGATCAGCGCATCTTCGACGCTTTTGCCGAAGGCGACCTGATTCTGGATGATTTCGACATCAACGAGGCCGTGGGACCTGAAACCCCAACGACCCAGACCTTCGAGGTCACGGTAAGCGACGGTATCCTGAACCTGGAATTCGATGCGCTCGGAGCCGACGGTGTAAACCAACCCAAACTCTCTGCCATCGAACTATTCGGACTGGATACCGAACCCAACCAGCCGCCGGTTTCTGATATAGTGGCTTCGACCACGAGCGGTTTTGCACCACTTACCGTTTCCTTCGATGGAACGGGCTCCAATGATCCCGACGGCACTATCGCCACTTACGACTGGAACTTTGGAGATGGCAACACGGCCACGGGTGCCAATGCTTCGAACATATTCACCGCTGCCGGTACCTATACGGTTAGCCTGACAGTTACTGACAACGATGGTGAATCCAATACAACGACGGTAGACATCACGGTCGAAGAACCTCCAGTCTCCGCTTATGCCCTCAGGATTAATGCGGGTGGACCTGAGCTCACCTACGATGGTAAGCTCTGGTCGGAAGATCAATTCTTCCTGGGAGGTAAGGCCTACGAAAATGCCAGTGCTAATGTTCCGGTTCTCTACCAGACCGAACGAAGCGCCCTGCCACCGGCCTTCGCCTATGAGATTCCGGTGCCTAACGGGGACTATGTACTTACCCTACACTTCGCAGAAATTTACTGGGGAGCAACTGGAGGAGGTGCCTTAGGAACCGGGCAACGAATCTTCGATGTTTCTGCCGAAGGGCAATTGATATTGAATGATTACGATATCAATGCCGATGTGGGGGCCGAAACTGTGGTCACCCAGACCTTTGAGGTTACGGTTAGCGACGGAGTGCTCAATCTCAACTTCGATGCAGAAGGAGCCGACGGAGTCGATCAGCCCAAGCTTTCCGCTCTTGAACTCCTCGGAAAAGAAGAAGTAACCAATCAAAATCCCGTTGCCGCCTTTAGTGCTACCCCGGATAACGGATTCGCTCCGCTGCCGGTGTCCTTCGACGCAGCCGCGTCCAGCGATGCCGACGGTACCATAGCTACATACGACTGGGACTTCGGTGACGGAAACACCGCCACCGGTCTCACCTCCGACCATACCTATACCGAAGCAGGCACCTATACGGTAAGCCTGACGGTTATTGACAACGAAGGTGCACAGGATACGGAGACGATTACCATTACAGTAAACGAGGTAGTAGCCAATGTGCCGCCCGTTGCAGCCTTTAGTGCTACCCCGGATAACGGATTCGCTCCGCTGCCGGTGTCCTTCGACGCAGCCGCGTCCAGCGATGCCGACGGTACCATAGCTACATACGACTGGGACTTCGGTGACG
>CAZKFM010000001.1:451048-569341 GCA_964552195.1 uncultured Flavobacteriaceae bacterium | reverse complement strand
CTTGTTACTCAAATACCTGCAGGCCAAAGCCCAGTATCCATGGCACATGTCCAACTGGACCTGCTACATTTGACTGGACATGAAGGTAAGTACAAAAAATTCCAGCAAGATGACTACAGTCGGCCAGGACTACAAAACTTTCATGAAACAGGAGCTACGCGTACAACTCACGGCCAACCTAAACAAAAGCCTGACAGGCTTCAAGGGGATCACAGAAGTTGCATATGTTGAGGAGCATTTTGAGTTCTTTTAGCTATAACAATGGTTTGAAATAGCAAAATCTCTTTAAATATTGACATATAATAAAGCATGCTTTATCTTTATAGGAGCATTAAGAGAAGATTATGGCAAAAACAGAGACCATCAATATAGCATTGACCGATGAAATGAAGCGGTTTGTTACCAGCCAGTCCGGTGATGGCACGATGTACGCCACCCCTAGTGAATATGTCCGAGATCTAATCCGTCATGAATGCGACAAAAAAGAGGCTGCTGCTTTGAGAGAATCTATTCTTGAGGGTTATCATGATGTCCTTGCTGGTCGCTACACCAAATTTTCAGGTGATTTGCTTCAGGACATTAAGGACCACAAGGCATTAAAGGCCAATGACAAGGATTGAGCTAACCGATAGGGCCAAAGATGATTTGGTCAATATATACAGTTATTCCGTAGATCAATGGGGCGAAAAAGTAGCTCAAGGCTATATTAAAGGCTTGGAAGAAGCTTTACGATTACTCAGTACGAACAAGGGTCTTTTAAAACGGAACAAAAATATTTCATCTCGATTTCTGATCTATTTGTACAAGCGCCATTGGTTAATTTGCGAAACCATTGGGGATAACATTTTTGTTTTATCCGTTATGCACACAGCCACGAATGTAATGGAGAACATACGTGAGCTTTCCCCTCTTTTAGAGCAAGAGGTTTTGACGGTTTATAAACAAATAAAACACAGCAAAAAAATCGGTTGGTGGCCTATTATATAATGCAGTTATTGACCATGACCGTTTAAACGAGTTGAAAAGACAGGTGTACTAGCCCACTATTTCTTGGACAGAGATATGATTTTGATGGTGTAGGGATGGGGGCATGACTGAAGCTTTTCAAGATTCGGACTTGTTTAGGTAAGAGGTTTGGCGCCTTTTTCCATTCCTAACTTCTTTCTTGGAGAGCTATAAGTCGCTTCATTTATAACTTAAGAATCTCCAATAATTTTTCATTAATAAACAGGTTTTCCTTTCCAACTTTCTGAGAATATAGAATTCCGGCCTGCTCCAATTCATAAAGATATTCCGAGGCAGTTTGGCGCTTAGCTATGCCTTTATCGACCACAAACTTCACTTTACAATAGGGCTGTTCAAAGAGCAACTCAACTAACTCTTTCGAATAGACCCTAGAAGGCAGATTTTCACGGGCAAACTCAACTGTCTGTTCCATTAATGCGTGTATGGCATTAACCTTCTTTAAGGTATAGTGAGCGGTTACTTCAATTCCTTCAAGTATGAAAAGAATCCAGCCAGCCCAATCCTGTTTTTCCGTTACCGCCCGCAACTTTGAGTAGTATTGGCTTTTATGCTCAATAATATACTTGCTCAAGTATAAAATGGGTGCATTAAGTAAGCCCTTTTCAACAAGATAAAGCATATTGAGTACCCGGCCCGTTCGCCCGTTACCATCCGGAAACGGGTGGATGGCTTCGAATTGATAATGTATAACCGCCAAACGCACCAAATCGTCCAGTTCGTCTTCGGCATGAATAAAATCCTCCAGGTTTTTCAATAAGTCTCGGATCAAGACTTCCCCTTCAGGTGGAGTGTAAATAACTTTCCCATTATGCTGTACGGTGGTTCCGGGAGTTTTACGGATCCCCATGGTACTCTCCTTAATGGTTTGTACAATGGAGATGAAGGTATTAGTTGATAGGGGTCTTTTGTCCAGATTCCAGCATCCTTCCCAGAGCGCCTGACGATACCGCAATACTTCTTTGGTTTGGGCGTCTGATATGTTGACGTTTGCCGAAAACGCTCGGTACAAGCTATCCTGAGTGGTAACTATATTTTCGATTTCGGAACTGTCCTTTGCTTCTTGAAGAGTAATGGCGTTCACCAAAATGGCCTGATTAGGAATTTCGTTGGCCCTACCCTTTAATTCGGCTAATATCCGGTATGACCTAATGGCCTGTTTTAGCACTTCCTTTGTTTCCACTTCTGTTTTGGGAGGAAGTAATGGCAATTTATTATAAGGTTTGCCAGGAGCGTACATGATTTCGACACATTACAAGGGGGCATGTCGATTAAATCGACACTTTCGATTTACATGTCGAAATATACATTTTTTATCGACATGACTGACAAGCGAATGTAATCAAATAGTGTAACCCTCCCAGAAAGTCGGACTAAAAAAAGGGCCACCACGAGAGCTCCAAGGGAGATCTGCTTTTCTTTATCAATTAGGCTAATTTGATATTTAAGAGATTCGAAAACCAGGGGTATTGATCACCACTAACGCCAGGAAGGAGCAAATCGTCGTTTAATTTTCTATAAAATCAGCACCCTTTTCTTTTACGATAAACATCTGAAAATTAATAAGGTTCACCATCCGTACACGAAGGGCTTTATATTTATGGGGAAGTAAAGCGATCATATATGCGCCCTCTTATCATACTGGCCTTATTCAGTTTTACGCTGATTAACGGATGCCAGAACGCATCTAAGGAAAACACCGAACTCGAGATTACAACCTACTCCGTAGACGAAATTCAATACCCGGACACCTCCTTACGAGTTCCCTACGCAATACAACATGAATTCATCGATAACTACTTTGCGCCCTGGCAAAAGGAACCAAAGACTTTACTCGCTGAATCAGATAGCCTTCCGGGCCGGGATCTCTCCTACCTGCAAACCTATCTGAACGACGACGAGTGGTATGGCGAAAACAAGAAGCAACATCCTAAACGGCTGCGACAGGAAATCGTTAGCAATGTAGACACTTCGAGCTATCCGAATTTCCTGAAAAGGGGAATACTCGTTTCGCATACAGATCTGCGCAGGCTACCTACCGAAAAGCCCGGATTTGACATGTATACCAAAGCAGGTGAAGGATATCCGTTCGATTATTTTCAGGAAACCCATCTTTGGGCGAATACACCTCTGTTGCTTGTACACACCACAATTGACAGGCAGTGGTGTTATGTGATTAGTCCGATTTACAAGGGTTGGGTCGCCATGCGTGATGTGGCCATAGCGGGCGATGACTTTGTTAAGGCATGGTCCACCGGCAGCTACGCGGTTCCACTTACGGATCGGTTGAGTCTGCAAAGCAATGCCTCCCATTACGCCATCAATGCCAAACTGGGAATACTAATGCCTTATGAAGAAAGTCCGATACCCAGCGATCAGATAACCGTGTACTACGCCAAGGCAGATGAAAAACAGCAGGCCCATCTCCTGACGGCTCAGGTCGATAAAAGCAGCCTCGCTTTTGAAGACTTTGCACTCACCGAGGACCACTTGAAGCCCCTGGTTGAGGAATTGCTGGGCCGGCCCTACGGCTGGGGCGGGCAAAATGGAAATCGGGACTGCTCTTCCACGATTCGGGACTTGCTGAGCACATTCAGAATCTGGCTGCCCCGGGACTCTGGGGATCAGCTCGATGTAGGCAACGTGCAGACCTTGACCGGCACAGCAGCAGAAAAAATTCAGTACATCCGGGAACACGGCATTCCCTTCTTAACCATACTGGGATTAAAAGGCCATACGATGCTCTATGTAGGCCTGTCCGACGATGGCGAGCCGCTTATTCTGCATTCCAAATGGGGATTAAAAACCACCTATGCCAATCCAGAACTGGCAAAGTACCTGAGCCGGTACCCCATAGAGGGGCTTCATCTTGCTGAGGATGGGAACCTACTCGGCCGGTATATTATCGGAGAGACGTTGATCACTTCGGTTAACCTGGGTTCGGGTAATCCGGAAATCACGACGCCCCTGATAGAGGATATCTATGTGATGACGAATCTCCTTCAGCCCTAATCCATAAAACCCCGCACTGCGGTTGGCATCCATGAGCTTGGAGCTTCGTTTGACTCGCAATTGTTTAGGTGATGCAGCTAGGCACTATTAATAAAGATGTGGTAACAATTAGATCTAAGTTGGATACGATTCGGGTCAATAAAAATCCAGAACTTTAGTTCACAACAGCTTACCTATGAATAATTGTGCTACCCTATGGGCTGCAGTGGTCGTTGCCACACTTTTCACCACTTCGGCAATTGCTCAACACACTCATCAACAAAATGGACTGCACCACTGGGAAATTCCCAGCAAGGACCCGGACCGACTCATGCTCACCTTCCATGGCGATCCGGCAACCAGCCGGGCGATTACCTGGCGGACGGATACGACTATTGTCAAAGGAGTGGCTCAGATCGCTGAAGCGGGGGTTAATGCTCAGTTTGCTGCGACGGCCCGGACTTTAGATGCCCGTACCGAGGAATTTGACCTCGGACTATACAAGGGAAACACCTCACTCCGTGTCCACTACCACAGCGCCGTATTCGAGGGACTCATACCCGACAAATTATACGCCTATCGCGTGGGCGATGGTGATCAGTACTGGTCCGAATGGATACAATTCAGAACGGCAAAAAGAGGCTATTCCCCTACCCAGTTTGTGTATTTCGGGGATGCCCAGAACGACGTTCTCAACCACTGGTCGCGGGTTATTCGCATGGCCTATCGGACCGCTCCGGACGCCTCTTTCGTCATTCATGCGGGAGACTTAATCAATGATGCACACAAGGACCGGGAATGGGCGGAATGGTATAAGGCCGGAGGCTTTATCCACAGCCAGTGGACCGCCATCCCCGTGGTAGGTAACCATGAGTTTCGACCCACGGAAAGAGGAGAGGAACGAAGGCTGTCCATACAGTGGCGCCCTCAATTTACCCTGCCGGTGGAGGAAGAACTTGACCCGGAACTGCACGAAACGGTGTATACCGTGGATTACCAGGACATTCGAATCATAGTCCTGAATTCCAATACCCGACTCGAAGAACAGACGGACTACCTGATCCGCCAATTGGAAAATTGCACGGCCCGATGGAAAATCATCACCTGTCACCACTCGATTTTTTCCCCCGCAAAAGGACGGGATTTCAAGTTTGCCCGTGAAACCTGGAAACCCCTGCTCGACCAATACGGAGTGGACCTGGTACTCAACGGCCACGACCACACCTATACCCGCGGGCATGTGCCCTTGCGATCCAGCGACTACGGCAAAAAAGGCCGATTGGGTACGGTATACGTGACCTCCGTAAGCGGCCCCAAGCAGTACGAATTGGACTGGGAACAGATGAAGGCCTATATGTCCCAGGGGTATTCGCTGGACCGGTCTGCCGAACAAACTCAGTTCTACCAGGTGATTAACATCGAGGATAACACCCTGACCTACACAGCCTATACCGCGCTCGGTGAGGTATACGATACGGCGGTCATTAAAAAGAATTTCCGCTCGGGCAAGAAGAAGCTGATCGAAGACTAATCAACTATTGAGATTAGCCAAATGCTATGGGATGTTCTCCCATTCCTGCACCTCGATTACATCTGAGTTCCTGGAACCAAACCGATAGGTAAAGCCAAAGTTCAGAACATAATCGGCGAATGCTGCGTCACCAATTCTGGGGTTACCCGTAGCGATCCCAGTTTCTCGGTCAGTAACACTCTGAGGGCGCTCCCGTCGAACGGCTATGGGTACGCTCAGATAAAAGTTCCAGTTGCCGCGGGTGAGCATAATGCCGGGATCTACGGAAAGTATATTTCCCGGTCGACGAAAAACGTCACTCCCTCCCAGTATGTCTTCGACCGGAATGGCATCGTAGCGCATACCCAGGGAAATTCCCAAAGCCGGACTGAGGGAATGGGCCAGTCCGGATCGTATGGATTACTGGTCCGGTACCGACATTATCGCCTCGTTCTGCAATATGGGACTGAGGGTTTCTCTGGAGGTCCTAATGCCATTGGTCTCTTTGGGGTTAAACAAATAAAAGCCCCCCGGCATAGGCGAACCAGCCTTCTCCTAGACGCTGATACCATTGAAAATCAAAGGTGAAACCAAATCCCCCGTCTCCGGGTTGAATACTCTGATCCACAGGCCGCACTTCAGAACTGCCGTCCACACCCACGTTGTAGAAAATGTCCGAGGCATTGTAATTCCCGATTGGAATTTTCAGCCCCAACCCGATGGCCAGATTACCATTGGGATGGGTCTCAGGATCCCATAACCAGTATCCCAGACCGATACGGGCATCGGCCATTCCTCTGGCAAAGGTTGTATTGCGTTCGTCCCGACCGTGCTCATATAGAGAGGATCGGGTATTGATAACGGTAGGTAAGGTGAGGCCGGCAAACAACCGTTTGGTCAGTCCGACATTCAATGTGAGCTCGAAAGAGTGATTGTGGTTGATGACCTCGGACCCGTTGGCCACACGATCGGGCTCTTCTTAAACACCCCTGAAGTGCCTGAAAGACTTAAAATACCGATAATTTGAGCCGATCATCACTTCTCCCGGCCCCAGAAGATTCGTCTCCAGTGTATTTCCTGTACAGGAAGAAAAGTGCCTGATGGCCACACATCCCTGTGCAGCTAACCTTCCTGCCAGCAAAGCGTAAATGAAAAACCAAAGTAGGGTACTATTTACTTTCAAAATCCGTGTTTTTATGGCACAGCCGTTTCTCACAATTGCGAAAACGAAAGCATGCCTGGTTCGAGCGATTTTCGACAGTGTCGCTGCCAAATCTATACGCTTCGGATTTCGCCCGGATTAAATGCAGGCTCAAATGGATTAAAGAAGGTTTAAAATCCTTATGATTAATTTAATAGATGCTCCAATTGAGAAATAAGAGCGTAATTGAGATCAGGAAGTGAAGAGGAGAAATATCTATATCGTTGTTTTTGTGGTCTCTGTACTGGGACTGGCATTTGTCCAGTACAAGTACCTCAGGGTCGGACTCAAGCTGGCCAGTACGCAGTTCTCAGAAAAAATTGAACTCTCAGCTGCTGAGATTCAGGAAGAGTTGTCGTATAAGAACCAGCTGACATTCCTGATGGCCAATGCTCTGGCCAAAGACACGACCTACTTCAGGACGAGCAGCGATAGCATTATTGACGCCTCTAGCCACTTTTTCAGGGACTACCTGCAGGATACCTTCACCAAAAACGGGCTAAGAGCGGACTTTAGCTACGAACTCAGCACCCGGGATGCCAGTTATTACCTGAAAGGACCGGGGAAGGAATCCGAGTTTTCCTCCGAATCTTTTCCTGTACCCCTGAAAGGTTACCTGCCCGAACTTTTTGACAGACAGTTTGTCCTCAATATCAGATTCAAACCTTTACGGTCCTACTTCTATTCTCAACTCAATGGCCTCATTTACCCGAGCGTACTGTTTTTGCTGGGTATCATCATTACTGTTATCTGGGCTTTACGCACGTATTATTGGCAAAGTCATAAGATCGAGGCCACCAATGAATTCCTGAATAACCTGACCCACGAATTGCGGACCCCTGTATTCGGCATTCAATTAGCCACAAAAATTCTTCAGGAAAAACAAGGCTCCGAAAACCAGGCGCTGCTCTCTCTGATACGCAGTCAGACGGACCGGCTTACCGGACACATCGACAGGGTCCTGCAGCTCTCGGCACTTGAGAATCTGACACATGCCTTCGAAATGAAGACCTTCGATCTCCGGAGATCGCTGATGGGCTGGGCAGAAGAATTCAGCCAGCTGGCTGAGCTGGAGGGCTTTACTTTTAGTTCCGATCTCGGATCGGATCCCCTCTGGATACGAGCGGACGAATAGCACATAAACAACGCCCTGTCCAATTTGTTCGACAATGCCCGCAAGTACTCGGAGAATCCAATTATTCAGCTCAAAGCGAGAAAAACTGACCGGAATGCAGTCGTCGAAATCTCAGATAATGGCCGTGGTATACCCGAAGAAGAACACAAAAAAATATTCAAAAAGTACTATCGTGTTTCGGAAGGAGACAGACACCAGGTCAAAGGGTTCGGACTGGGACTGAATTACGTTCAGAGAATCGTACAGAGATCCGGTGGAAAAATCAACGTACGCAGTGCTACAGGAACTGGCACTACCTTTATAATCAGCATACCGTTAAGTCGAGCACATGAAGATGAGAAAGATATTGCTGGTTGAAGACGAGGAATCCCAAGGCTACCTGCTCTCGGAATACCTGAATCTAAAGGAGTTTGAGGTCACCTGGATACAAGACCCCCTGTTGGTCATCCCCTATTTGCGAAAAACGGGAGTACAGCTGGCCATACTCGATGTCATGATGCCTGGCCGGGACGGTTTTGAACTCGCTGCCGAGATCAAAGCCGAATTCCCGGACCTGCCCTTCCTTTTCCTGACCTCCCGGACCCTGAAAGTAGATGCCCTCAAGGCATTCTCCATAGGAGCGGTGGATTACCTGAGAAAACCCATAGACGAGGAAGAACTACTTTACAGAATCCGCGCGATCATCAGCCGAATGGAAATAAAAAAACCTGCTCCCTCCCGAAAGTGCATCCCTATTGGGATATTCGAGTTGGACTTCAGCAGACAGGTCCTGGTCCATAATGGCGAGGAGAGTGCTCTGACCCTGAAAGAAAATCAATTACTGAAGTACCTGGCTCTAAACAAAAACGAGATCTGTACCTATCGTTCCATTCTCATTAGCCTGTGGGGCGAAAACGATTACTTTAAGAAAAAAAGCCTGAACGTCTTTATCACAAGACTGCGGAAACACCTCAAAAAAGATCCGAACCTGAGTATAGTCAATGTACACGGAAAAGGATTTATACTAAAGGAAGAAGGCTGAAGTAGCTTAAGCGATTCAAATAATTTTCGATAGAGACGCACGACTCCGGTATCCAAAACCGCAACAACCCTGTTCCGACCGTTACCGTACTAAACCATTCATTCAAAACCCTTATTACAGGTATAATTCCTTTTAATGAAGAACCTGACATTTGTCATGTCCTCGCCTCACACAACCCATAACTTGCACCCTGAATTATTGATATAGTGGAACATACGAGGTATGTCCTCATTGAAAATTTAGAAGTGTCTATTATGGTTGAATTGGAAAAACTCACGGTCGAGCAGCGCATCGACTGGCTCAAGAAAAACGCAAAAAGCATGACCGTTGCCTCCTCTGTGGACGAGTTGGTTGAGCTGGCGGTTAACGGAGATAAGGATAAAATCCACCAGGTGGCTTACCCGCTCCCAGATGGGCGTAATTATGTCGAGGCAGAAGTAGCCAGGGTCAAGAACGGCATCTCGGCGAATTACCCCGATGTGTATTTACGGAGGCGAGATCCCAATAGCATGGTCATAGCCGATGACTTTCCCACCGATAAGGAACGATTCGAAGACCGGTTTGGTTACCGATTCGAAAGCCTAAAGCTGGAAACCTTCGAATGGATGAAAGATCAGGACCTCGCCATGTTCTATTTCAACGCAGGTCAGCCCGGTATCGGATACGATGGAGTCGCTATCATCCCCGCAAACGCCGGTTTCTTCGGACTAGGGCTCGCACTCCTTCAAGGCATAGTCGATGCCGATAACCTGCCTGAAGATTTCGTTCCGAAAGTAGCTATATACGTAGCACCGCCCTTTCGGCATACCCATTTCGAAGGACAGCAGGTCGTGGTTCACGAAAGACAGGAGGACCAATACGAAATGTTTTCCTACAACCTGTATCCCGGCCCCAGCGCCAAAAAAGGTGTCTATGGCATGCTGATTCACCTGGGTAATATAGAAGAATGGATTACCGCACACTGTGCCACCGTACGGGTAGTAACCCCTTACGACAATGTCGTCACCTTTATGCATGAGGGTGCCAGCGGTGGAGGTAAAAGCGAGATCCTGCAGCAACCACATCGGCAGGTGGACGGACGACTGCTGCTGGGGGAAAACGTCGTGGCGAAGAAACGCTTTAAACTGGAGCTCCCAAGGACATGCGACCTGGAAGCGGTAACGGATGATATGGCCCTCTGCCGTACCCATGAGGAACGGGCCGATAACGGCAAGATTCATCTGATGGACGCTGAAGATGGCTGGTTCGTGCGAGTGGACCACCTAAAGACCTATGGAACCGACGTGGTACTGGAACGACTCACTGCTCAACCCGAAAAACCACTATTGTTCCTGAACATCAACGCGGTACCCGGGAGTACAGCACTGCTCTGGGATCACATTGAGGACGAGCCTGGTAAGCCCTGCCCGAATCCCCGGGTAATTATACCCAGAAACTTCTTCCCAGGTGTATACAACGGTTCGGTGGATGTTGATATTCGCAGTATGGGGATACGTACTCCCCCGTGTACGCGGGAAAAACCGACCTATGGAATCGTCGGGATGATGCATCTGCTGCCGCCTGCACTGGCCTGGTTGTGGCGCCTCGTGGCCCCGCGGGGACATGCTAACCCTAGCATAACCGATACCATAGGACTGACCAGCGAGGGAGTAGGGAGTTTCTGGCCCTTTGCCACGGGCAAGCGGGTAACTCAGGCCAATCTGCTCCTAAGGCAGTTCCAGCAAACTCATAAGGTGAAGAACATACTGTTGCCCAATCAGCATATAGGTGCCTACAGGACAGGCTTCATGCCGCAGTGGGTATCACGCGAGTTCCTGGCCCGTAAAGGCAATGCCAGGTTCAATGAGGATCAGATTTCAGAGGCCCGTTGCAGTCTGCTGGGGTATGCCCTGAACAGCATGCGTATAGAGGGCAAGTACCTGCCCAAGGAATTGCTAAAGGTAGAACTGCAGGAAGAGGTAGGAACTGAGGCTTACGATAAGGGAGCTGAGATTCTCAATACCTTCTTTAAGTCCGAACTCGAGCAGTTTTTGGTCGAGGATCTGGACCCCCTGGGCAGAAGAATCATCGAGTGCTTCATGAATAATGGCACCGTAAGCGATTATGAAGCATTGATGTAAAATCCGTTTAAGTTAGCAGGGAACGAGGGCTATGGGGCGCTAATGGCGTAACATGGTCCTTTTTTTTGGTTTCCGCCCTTCCAAGGCTAACGGGCTATGCGGCGTCATTAGGGTTTCGTCCGTCCCAGTTCTGGCAGGCATTACCCTCACAACGGATATGCGAAGACTGGTGGTTGTAGAGATGCAGCAACACCAAAAGAATGGCCGGAATGTAAATGGTCCATTCCGCAAGCTCCACCCAGCTCATTCTTTCATTCGCAATGAGTGCTATCAAGCCTACCCATGCAATCCATAGAGCTATGCCAACCCATTTACGACTGGTTTTCCTGGCCGACCAGGCAACGGCAAACAGGGAAACCCCAGCGAAAATCCAATCGAGCGCCCCCCACCAGTGAGGATGGCTCGAGTGCCCATGAGCTACCCCCGCCTGAACTACAAAAAGCAAGGGGGTAAGTAAACAGTGTATCAGGCATAGGGTGCTCGCAGCCGCCCCGACTATGTCCGATGAACTTTGAATATTGACGATTTTGAGCAATTTGGCGTTATTCATTTTATATCTTGGTTCCTATGCCAGCGGCATACAATTATAAATTACGGGCCGAAGATAGTATATTTGTCACAAATGCAACTAAGTTGCGTTATTAAGAATATTAGTCTTTTGTAATGGTCAAAGCTGAATCCGTTCGATTCACCTATCCCGATGGCAAGGAATTCACTTTTCCGTCCATAGACCTGGGCGATAGTGAACACCTCCTCATACTAGGTGCTTCCGGTGTGGGCAAAACCACCTATCTACACCTGCTGTCCGGCTTGCTGCCGGCAACGGAAGGTTCGATTGTGATATCGGGAACGGATATTTGCGGACTGAACCGAAAAGAGCTCGACCGGTTCAGGGGCGAGCATATAGGAATCGTTTTTCAGAAATACCGCTTTATCCAATCTTTGAACGTTCATCAAAACCTTAGCCTCAGGCAGAACTATCCCAAGTCAGGCTCCGACCCGGACCGATTGCAGGCACTGTGCGAACGACTGGGAATTGCCGGTGTACTCGATAAAAAGGTCTCCTATCTGAGCCAGGGCCAGCAGCAAAGACTCTCCATAGCACTTGGACTAATACACAAACCCCGGGTCGTCTTTGCGGACGAGCCCACATCCAACCTGGATGATGGAAACAGTGAACGAGTAGTCGAACTCCTGAAGGAAGAAGCCGGATTATGCGGCAGCAACTTAGTCATTGTTACCCATGACCAACGCGTATCCCAGCATTTCGAAAATCGGTTGACCCTATGAGCATTGCATTTCTGGCATACCGAAACATGGTCTCCAAGCCTCTTAATCTCATGCTTAGCCTGCTCCTACTGGTCCTGAGTATTTCCATGGTGACCTTTGTCCTGCAACTCAAGAATCAGGCAGACGGGCAATTGAATCGCAACATTGCTCCTTTCGATATGGTCTTGGGCGCCAAGGGAAGTCCATTGCAATTGGTTCTTTCCTCGGTTCTTCACATCGATGTTCCTACGGGCAATGTGCCACTAAAGGAGGTGGGCTATCTACAAAAGAATCCGATGGTTGCTTCGGCCGTACCCGTTTCGTATGGTGACAATTACGCCGGTTATCGCATACTGGGTACCGTACCCGAATACCTGAAGTATTACGACGCAGTCTTAGAAAAAGGTAAGTTGTATAGTGAGCCCTTCGAGGTAGTAGTGGGCTATGCCGTTCGTCGTGAACTCGGTCTCGAACTGGGTGATACGTTTATAAGTTCCCACGGGCTAACCGCAAATAACATAGATAGTCACGACGAACATCCCTATATCGTAAAGGGCCTGCTCGAGCCTACAGGTACTGTAGTCGATAACTTGATTATTACTTCCCTCGAAAGTATCTGGGAGGCTCACAAGCATCACGAAACCGAGGAAGTACATCCCGAATCGGAGCACGAACACGGGCATGAACACGAGGACGAACGGGAAATCACATCTTTGCTTATTAAATTTCGAAATCCTCTGGGCCTGGTCCAGTTTCCCCGGCTAATAAATGAAAACACCAAATTCCAGGCGGCGCTTCCCGGTTACGAAATCGGCAGACTGACCAATATGATGGGAACCGGAGTTCGGTTGATTAATGGAATTTCCCTGGTTATACTCATCGTATCGGGTTTGAGTATATTCATCAGCATACTCCGAACCGTACGGGAACGCAAACAGGAGCTGGCACTGCTGCGCACCTATGGATTCAGTACCCGACAGCTTTTGTGGCTGGTTATCCTGGAAGGAGGCTATCTCGCATTTTTCGGATTTGTACTGGGCTGGTCTCTGGGAAGATTGGGCCTCATCCTGGCATCGGGCTTCATACAGGACGCCTACGGCTATGTATTGAATATCAGCGGCCCGGATGCAGTCGAGTGGACTTTGCTGGCCGTTACTCTGGTTCTTGCCATTTTGGCCACCCTGCTGGCTTCCATTTCTATCTTTAAACTCAACGTACACAAAATCCTCAGTGATGTATAAATACCGATTGTTATTAATTATTTTGACTGTCACCGTGATTTGTGCGCATGGGCAGACCGAACTTTCGTGGCGTGATTTCGGGGATGTCACGTTCAAACCCGTTTTCAATGAAATCTACGATATGCACTTTCTAATGCCTACTTTTGGGAATACGATAAAGTCTTATGACGGATCGAAAGTTAGCATAACCGGGTATTTCCTGGATCTGACCGGGGATGGAGAAGTATTTCTAATATCGTCTAACCCCATGTCGTCTTGTTTTTTTTGCGGCGGGGCAGGCCCGGAAACCATAGTCGAGGCGCGCTTTACTTCTCCCCCGCCTTTTAAGACGGACCAGATCGTCAAAGCCACTGGGATTTTAGAGATTAATGCGGACGACGTGAATAAGTGCAACTACATACTGCACGACGCTACTGGAGAATTAATTCAATGAAACGAGTCAGACTTATCCTTACGGGTGCATTGCTGTTTTCCATAACCATGGGTTTCAGCCAGACCCTCTTGGATTGGTCCGACTTAAAGAACAACATTCAAATTCAATCCGCCGGTGATGCCCTTCAAATGCTTACGTTCAGTGAGGCAAGCTTTTCATCGAAGTTTCGAAATCTCGAGGGAAAAAAGATAGGGATTCTCGGATACCTGCTGGTCCTTAAGGAAACACCATCGGGCTATCTACTTTCCGAAAATCCGATGGCCTCCTGCTTCTTCTGCGGAAATGGTGGTCCGGAGTCCATCGTTGAGCTTAGATTCAAACAGAAGCCCGGATATAAGATGGATGATCTCGTTCTCATCGAAGGCGCACTTAAACTCAACAGGGACAATCCCGAGAACTGCTATTATATTATTGAAAATGCGGAAGCCTGGAAACCCTTCTGATTCCAGGTATAAAACTGTACATTCATTTCATGGAAGATTCCGAACTTCTCAGGCAGAAAGGACTGCGAAAAACGTCGCTCAGGATTAAAATGCTGTCCTGCTTCAGGGAGTCGAAAAGGGCATTGTCCTATGCGGACCTCGAACAGAAATTCGGTTCCTCTACGGATAAATCCACCCTGTATCGCAACCTTACGGTCTTCGAAGAAAACGGTATCATTCATCGAATCAAGGACCAATCCCGCTCGGCCAAGTTTGCCTTTGGTCCTCTGGTTAATCCCGGTCATCGGCATGCCCATTTCATTTGCGACCAATGCAACTCTACCTACTGTATCGAGTGGAGTACTATGCCGGAGAATGAACTCCCTACAGGGTTTAAGGCTGAATCCGTAGAGGCCACGGTAACGGGTATCTGTGGCGACTGTAATCATTCGTGATCGCTTTGATGCATGAGCGTGCGTTTTTTCCACGAATTGCCTAACGCGATTCTCTTCCTCATCCGACCTTCCGCTTTAGGCTAAACGATACAACTTATTCCATGAAGCTACTCCCAACAAACACTGGCTTTCATCAGAACTGCTAGTCCGTTCAAGTACTTCTCTGGATATCCCACACCGAAATAAACGCCTGTCCCAGAGAGGAACAGGCGTTTTATGATAGATAAGTTCCCGATAAGCCCGGGTTTTAAAAACGGGCATTGAGGCTCACATATACATTCCTGCCCGGAGCGAATATGGGGTTATTTGTTCCCCGAACCGATCGGTTCAGGTGCTCGTAGTAATTGACATCCAGGAGGTTTTGCGCCCCGGCCTGAATCGACAGGGTTTTGGATAGTCGGTATCCGACATTGACATCCACCAGAAAAAAAGAAGGAGTCACCGTTTCTCCGAATTCTCCGGAAACCCGGTTTTGTTCGGCTACATATCGGAAGCTCAGCTCCGGATTCAGCGCACCTTCTATATAGGATCCCGACAGCGTATATCGGATATCCAGCGGGGCCACCTCGGGCAGGGGCTCGTCGCGTTCCCTGTCCTGACCGTAGGTGTATGCCAGAGAAAGCTGGTGTCGGGTACCGGCGAACAGGGGTTGAATCCAATTGACTTCAAAGCCGGTCTTCAGGACCTCATCGATATTGACGAATTTCCGCACTCCGGGACTCATAGGCAACCTGGGAGTCAATTCGGGATCGATGACCGAAGAAATATAGTCGGTGAGATAGGAGGCAAACAGATCAAATTCGATACGGGCTCCCCTTTTACCTTCCCATTGAAAGGTGAGATCGGCCTGGTGATTGACCTCCGGTTCGAGCGTGGGTGTCCCCACCAATTCAAAAGGATCCTGACCGATGGGGAAAAAATTGATGAATCGCTCCGCCAATCCCCCGCTGCGTTGTGCCCTGCCCAGCCAAAGCCCCGTTCTAACCCGTTCACCAAAATCCCTGAGTATGCCCAGACTAAAGCTTGGATTGACCTGGGTGACTTCTAAATCCTCCTGCACCGCGGTAAATTCAGCCGCTGGATCCCGCAGCGAAGACCGGTTCCATTCCATACGTCCTGAAATCACGTAACTCCAGTTCTCGCCGGGTAACTGAAGTTCTGCGAATACCGCAGACCGACTGATTCTTCCATCCTGCCACGCATTGTCGAAAACGGTATTTCCGGCCATGGGCCCCATAAGGAACTCCCGGGTACGTTCTCCTTCGGCTGCCTCCACCCGGTAATCCCCTCCGGCATACAGGCTGCTTTGCCCAAATTGCCAGATTCCTTCGGTACGCCCACCGTAGTTCTGAGTCTTTGCGGCAGTCTCGGCATTCAGCATACGGGGGTCCAGGGGTTTCAGCAAGTTATTCATCAAATGATCCACAAAAGACCCGTAGAGTGTTGTATTCCAACTCCTCAGGTGATCTCCTCCGAATTTGATGTCATGACGAAGATTGAACATCCAGGTATCGTCCCGCCTCAAATCCATAGCCAGTGCAGGGAAATCGGCATCCCGGGCCCGGTTGTAGGTAGCGGAAAGGCGCAATTGCTGACGATCACTAAGCTTAAGACCCAGAACGGTGCCATAGCTGCCGCGTTTAAAGTCGGCCTGCACTACCTGTCCATCGCCGGCACGGTAGTCATTTCCCTGAGACCAGGCACCAAAGAAGCTGAGATCGTACTGCGCTCCACTGAAGCCCAGGCGGCCCTCGCCCCTGAACAGGTCGCCATTGTGCTCATAACCCGTCGAAAGCCTGCCGTAGACCTCATTCACAGAGGAAAACCTCAACGCAGAGGGTATGAAGTTGATCGTAGCCCCAAGGCCGGTACCATAGCGGAGCGCATAGGGTCCTTTAAGGACTTCGATGCGATCGGTCATATTGGGAGCCATCTGACTGGTCGGCGGGTCCATACGGTTGGGACAGGCGACCGTCGCACTTTGTGCACCATTGAATACTACATTAAGGCGTTCATTCTGAAAGCCCCTAAACACCGGGTCAAAACCGTAATTACCCCCCTTCCGGACACTATTGAAGGCCGGTACCTGATTCAGGATGTCGGCCCCATCGTGTTCCATTCGTTCCCGGTATTCCATGGACAGGGATTCCACAGGCTGTCTAGGGGAACCGCGCAGGC
The DNA here is from genome assembly GCA_964552195.1 of uncultured Flavobacteriaceae bacterium. Taxonomy (GTDB): domain Bacteria; phylum Bacteroidota; class Bacteroidia; order Flavobacteriales; family Flavobacteriaceae; genus CAZKAP01. The sequence goes on along the minus strand of CAZKFM010000001.1, from coordinate 552,342 downwards.
CGATAACCGTAACCGGATACAAATTCACGGTTAACCGCTTGCGGTAAAGCCCTCCCAGGCCAATCACCTCCTGCAATTCAGAAGCGTTCAATGTCCATTTCCCGTAGTTGATATGCGACAACGACATGGAAAGGCCTGGCTCAAACGTAAAGCGTATAATCCCACCAGAAGTCGATAGGCCCTGCTGGTCCCCGTACACGAAAGTCGCATCGACTATGGGTAGTGAGGATTCGGCGTCCATGAGCCGGATTTCCTTAATTTGGGTTTGGGCCATGCCCTTGCCTGCCAGCAGGGTCATTGCCAGTAATAGAATATTTTGAATTCTCATTTTAAATACAATAAAATCAATGAATTAAAGCATCGAAGCCATGTGGTTCTGCATGCCTTAAAAGAATGGGCCCGGTTCGATTACTCTATTTCGACCGGGCGTATAATACGTGTTAAATGAGAATGACTTCCGGGGGTCGGAGGAGGTCAAAAATGGGAATTCTAGGATACAAACGGTTTCTTAGAAAGAACCTGTTTTCCACTGAATGTACTATTGGTACCGACACCCATTCCAAGGTATATTCGGCAGGGCCAAACAGCAGTTCGATCCGCTCGCTGAACGACTTAGGGAGCCTGTTTTTTTGCTCCTGTTGAGCCTTGCGAAGCTGTTTGGATAAGAAGCATGTTCCCTGACAGAGGTTCACTGGCTCTTCCTTTTGAACACAAAGCACCCTGGCGATATAATCCTGTCGCCAGGCAAAATCGATCCAGATTCCTGCATTGGTCAGTTCGGGTAGCAGCAGGGCTGCTGTAAGGAATAGGGCCAGGGCTTTCTTCACGTGCTTCTTAACCTGTATCGAAAGTAAAGCGAATATATATCAAAGAAGGTGATGTTTGTCACATTATTCAATTTTTCCATGATACGGCCAAGACCGATTCGAAAAACTCCTCAAAAAAAGCGGAGGCCCGATGGCCTCCGCTGATTACAATTATTGGGCACTAAGCCCCCCATAAATCTATTTTTGAAAACCCTTTTGGTTCGGCGGCTTTGATCGGCTACTTCCTAATTCACAGTTGCTGTCTGCTCGGTTTTCTTGAAGGGGACTACCCTGAAACGACAGACTTTTTGACGAGCCATTTTAGTCTAGCATGCGAGCCTTTTCGGGTTCCCTGAATTACATCAGACCGAAAACTACTACTATGGCCGTGATCAGCACGGTAATTATGGTCTGAATCCAGAAAGGCCAGTTTCCACTTTTCATATCGTTCAACTTTTTTTGATTGATTCTTGTACAAAGTACGGGCACTTTAGTCCGAAAAGATTTCGCTTCATTTCATTTTTCGCAAATCGATAAGGATGTATGCGAAAAGCCAGCGGAATGATAAATTCCAGGGCAGTTTCTTAGCAAGTCCACTCCGATCCTCTTTAGTGGTAAAATCCTGATATGTGATATATTAGCCCATATCTAGCCGGTATTTGCACGGCCCTTTCACCCGAGTGTCCGTAGGTCGATTTGGGCCGGGTACGCTGGTAACTGTTCGTAATCCAACGTACCTTTGAAACCCAATCTGCCGGAGCATCACCCAAGGTGCCGGATGCCAACTTTTAGCTATGAAATTCCCAAATCGGGTACAACTTGTTTCCTTTATCCTGGCCTGCGTACTCCTTTTATCCGGGATCACGGCGGCTCATGCCCAACAGGAGTTTACCATACGCGGTACCGTAACGGACATCAACACGGGCGAAACCATCTGGGGCGCCAATGTGGTGGTGCCCGATCTGAAAACCGGTGTCACCACCAACGAATACGGATTCTATTCACTGACCCTTCCGGAGGGAGGGCATCAGATTGTAATCAGTTATCTGGGCTACACTACAATCAGCCGGGATTTGGAAATAATTGGGAATACCCGGCAGGATTTCCGTCTGGCCGAGGAGGTCAGCCAGCTGGATGAGGTAGTTGTCACCCAGAACGTAGAAAAGAACAGCATACGCGCTCCTCAAATGAGCGTCAATACCCTCACTGCCCGTACCATCAAGCAGGTGCCGGTGGTTTTAGGAGAGCCCGATGTCATCCGCTCCATACTGCTGCTGCCGGGTGTGAGCAATGCCGGAGAAGGGGCTTCCGGATTCAACGTGCGGGGAGGTAGTGCCGATCAGAACCTGATCCTTCTGGATGAGGCAATCGTTTTTAATTCGTCCCACCTTTTTGGGCTCTTTTCGGTTTTCAATCCGGACGCCATCAAGGATCTGAAGTTATTTAAAGGGGGGATTCCCGCACGCTACGGCGGAAGACTGTCCTCGGTTTTGGATATTTACCAGAGAGAAGGCAACTCTAAATCATTTAAAATGAACGGAGGAGTTGGTGCCGTCTCGAGCAAGCTACTGCTCGAAGGCCCCCTGGTTAAGGATAGGGGCTCGTTTTTGCTGGCCGGCAGGGCCTCTTATGCCCACCTCTTCCTTCAGGCCGCAGGTGAAGAAAACCTGGCGTACTTCTACGACCTGAACACCAAGGTAAGCCATCGGTTGGACGAGAACAATCAGCTGTTCCTTTCGGGCTATTTCGGACGCGACCTTTTTCGATTAAGTGATGCGTTCGTGAACATCTACGGAAATTCGGTTGCCAACCTCCGCTGGAACCACTTGTTTTCGGACAAGCTGTTCTCCAATCTGTCGCTGATTTATTCCGACTATACCTATGGGCTGGAGTTCGATGCCTTCGGTTTCGAATGGGAATCCCACATCATCAACTTCAACCTCAAGTACGACTTCCGTCATTACCTCACCAACCGGCTCACCCTGGATTACGGAATCAACAACATCTATTACCATTTCAAACCCGGGGAGATTCGTCCAAATAGTCCGGATTCGGGCATAGTCAGGGACGAGTTTACCAATAAATACGGAAATGAATTCGCGGCCTACATCGATATAGACCATAAGGTATCCGATAGGCTTTCCCTTCGGTACGGACTGCGCTGGAGCCATTTCAACAGACTCGGTCAGCACGAGTTCAAGGTCTATGAAAACGATCGGCCGGTGCTGTACAATTCCGTGTTTCAGATTTACGAGGGCGCCGATCCCATCCGAATCGACCGCTTCCGCCGGGGCGAGAGCATATCGCAATTCAATAACCTGGAACCGAGACTATCCGCCTCCTACTTGCTGAGTGAAGACGCCTCCGTTAAGCTCAGCTATAACCGTATGGCCCAATACCTCCACCTGATTACCAATACCAATTCCCCTACTCCGCTGGATGTATGGGCGCCCAGCGGACCCTATCTGAAACCTCAGATCCTGGATCAGTATGCTCTGGGCTTCTACCAGGATTTCGCCAACCAGGAATATTCGCTGGAGCTGGAGGCCTTTTACAAGGACATACAGAACCGAATCGACTTCATCGATGGAGCTAACCTCATTGCCAATGAAGACATCGAGCAGGTGATCCTCAACGGAGAGGCCAGGGCATACGGTCTTGAAGTACTCTTAAGGAAAAATCGGGGGAGGCTGAAGGGCTGGATAGCCTACACCCTTTCGAGATCGGAGCAGCGAACTCCGGGAAGGACGCCGGAAGAACCCGGAATCAACAACGGGCTCTGGTACCGGGCACTGTTCGACCGGCCACACGACATTTCGGTAAATGCCTCACTGGAGCTGAGCGACCGCTGGTCACTCGGGGGCAATTTCATTTACCAGACCGGTATCCCGACCAATTTACCCGTAGGGCAGGTACAGCAGTTAGGCCTGACCATACCCATATACGAGGGCAGGAACGAATCCCGGCTCACAGACTACCACCGCCTGGACCTTTCGGCTACCCTTGCCCCGCGCCGGAACAAGGACCGGAAATGGCAATCCGAGTGGGTATTCGGCTTCTACAACATATACAACCGAAGGAACGCGGCATCCTATGCCTTTGAGGAGAATCCGACTACGGGTCAGAACGAAGCGATTCGGACGGCCATTTTCGGCATAGTACCTGCGATCAGCTATAACTTCAGATTTTAGCCATGAAAAAGTTACTTGTATTTATCATACTGGGTTTGGTGATCGGCTGCCAGGACGTGGTGGACCTGGAGACGCCAACGGGGCCAACGCGGCTCAATGTGGATGCCCATTTCCGGGTATTCTCCGCAGAAGAGCCCCTAAGGACGACCGGACAGGTTACCCTGACGCAGACGGTGAATTTCTTCGACGAGGTCATACCCCCGGTGAGCGGCGCTATGGTCAGCATCCAGGAAAGAGGTACATCTAACGTGTATATCCTGCAGGAAACCCAGCCGGGGACCGGGATTTACGAGCATCCCGACCTGTCGTTCCTACTCGACTTCGATGCGGTATTCGACCTTACCATAGAAACGGAAGGAGAAGTCTATACCGCTTCTGCACAGCTGATACCGACGGCTCCCATCATCGATTTGAGGCAGGGCGACCTGGAAATATTCGGGGAAGAGGATGTGGAAGTCCGGGTACGAATTTCCGATACGGGGGGCGTGGATAACTTTTACCTCTTCGACTTCGGATTCGAATTATACGCCCCTGTGGAGGACACTTTTTTCGACGGTAACGAATTCGAGTTTTCGTACCTGTATACCGAAGAAGATGGCGAATTATTAGAGCCCGGCGAACGCATAACCGTGATTAACGACGGTATCGACGCCCAGTTTTATCGCTACATGGAACTGCTCCTCGACCAGGTGGAGCCTCAGGGGCCATTTACCGCTCCCCCGGCAACCCTTAGAGGCAACATCATCAACCAGCAAGACCCGGATAATTTCGCCTATGGATACTTTAGGATATCGGAATCGGTCAGCAGGGAGCTGGTAATTGAAGAATAGGTATTACTCCACTAAGTCCTCTCGTCCGGCCCGGGACCTCTGAGGGGAAGCTTTTGGAATGAGTGGAATCTGCGAAGCTTCCTTTTTCAATCAGGAGCAACAACCGGCGGTTTCCGTTGAGGGTGTTCCCTCCTTCTCGGCATACACGGTAATGCTGAAGATCCCGGTCTCCCCGGCCTGAAACTGCCTGCTTTCCTCGGGACTCAATCCTCGCTCCAGGATGTCCTCAGAAATCGAAATGGTCTTCTCCTTCTGTAAGGCAATCTGATTAAAGCCAGCGTCTTCGATCAGCTGCAGATAGTCGGATTTCTGAATGGCCCCGGCCACGCAACCCGCATACATCTCTGCATCTTTTCTGAGGCCCTCTGGCAGCTTGCCGATCAATACAATATCGGATATGCTAAAGTGCCCTCCGGGCTTCAGAACCCGGTAAATTTCCTGGATAACGCGGGGTTTATTCGGAACCAGATTCAGAACACAATTGCTGACAACCACGTCGGCAACCCCATCGTTCACGGGCATATTATCGATATCCCCCTGCCGGAATTCCACATTGTTGTACCCCAGTTGCTCGCACTGGGCACGGGCCCGCTGGATCATGGCCGGTGTGAAATCGATTCCGATTACTTTTCCTTCGGGTCCGGTTTCGTGTCGGGCCACAAAGCAATCGTTACCGGCACCCGATCCCAGGTCTATAACCGTATCTCCCTTTGAAATACGGGCAAATTGAGTGGGGAGGCCACAGCCCAAACCTAAATCGGCATCTTCCACATAGCCCGCGGTTTCCGAATAGTCGTCCATCATGATGTGGTACACCTTGTTTCGGGGTGTGGAGGATCCGCAACACGTGCTGGCCTTAACGGGGGTGTCCTGCTCTGCAATCTTGCCGAATCGATCGCGCACTATATTCTTAAGTGTCTCGTCTTGATTCATTATTGGCGGTTTACTGTGAAGTTAAACAGTTTTACACCCTAAAGTTGCGAAACAATCACGGACTGAAGCGTTACCTGGGTTAGACATACGCGGATAGAATCTCCCCTCTTGATGTCGGTTTACCGATTATTCTCGAACTTTGATATTCCCCTTCATCGTGGATTTTTAACACCCTGACCTATGAAAAGCAATAAGACCCTTGAACTCAGCAACGGAAAGTTCATGCCCCAACTCGGACTCGGCACCTGGAAGGCGACAGAACCCGATTCGCTGTACCGGGCCGTTCGACATGCCATTGAAATCGGTATCCATCACATCGACTGCGCAGCTATTTACATGAACGAGAAAGAAGTCGGACGCGCCATACAGGATGCTCTGAAGACCGGAGATGTTCAGCGGGAAGAATTGTGGATCACCTCTAAGTTGTGGAACGACTCCCAGGCGGCATCCGATGTACAACCTGCTCTGGACAGGACTCTTTCCAACCTGGGCCTGGAATACCTCGACCTGTATCTGATCCACTGGCCCGTCGCCCTGAAGAAAGGGGCAAACTTCCCCCTTGAGCCCGGTGATTTTGTGGCTCGGGAAGAACAGCCCCTGACCGAGACCTGGGCCGCCATGGAGGAGCAGGTGCGCAAGGGCAAGGTGGGAAGTATAGGGGTGAGTAATTTCGGCCCCAAAAACCTTCAGCATATCCTGGATCAGTGCGAAATTGCCCCCGTAATGAATCAGGTCGAGATGCACGCGTACTGGCCACAGGACGAACTTCGGTCTTTTTGCGAGAGCAAAAACATCGCCATCACCGCCTATTCTCCTCTGGGTTCCTACGACCGAAGCGAGGAGATGAAGGCTGCCAATGAACCAGTTCTACTGAAAGACCCCAACATAGCCGAAATTGCGAATACCAAAGACGACTCCATCGCCCAGATCCTGATCAGCTGGCTGATCCACAAAGGCGTCGCCGTGATACCCAAATCGGTCACCCCCTCCCGCATAGAGGAGAATTACAGGGCACAGTTTATCCGGCTCACTCCGTCGGAAATCGCGAAAATCAACGCCATCGGTACTACCTATCAATACGTGGACGGTTCTTTCTGGGCTCCCGAAGGCGGACCCTATTTGCTGGAAGATGTCTGGAAATAAAGTGCTCTTTTTGTGAAATGTACAGACCTTTTTCGAATTATTTTTGAGTGGAATCTCCTGGATTAGACCTAACCCGGTTTTGGGTAAAGTCCGGCCCGAAACTGCGACCATAACCCCATGAAAAAGAAAAGACTCCTCTTCGTACTGGGCTCCCTGTTGGTCTTTATCCTTCTTTTCATGATACCTTACTGGACCTTGCCCGACGGATCCTACTGCCAGCTGGAAAACGCTCCAGAGCGATCCATCAGGTCGTTTTACGAAGCCGATTACGGACCGGAACAGCTCGACAGCCTCATGCAGCGATTCGGCAAAAACAAAGAATTACCCGAGGGCTATGAACTGGAAGCCTTACTAGCACTATCCTTCTATCCCGAACTCGAAGAGGTCAGGCTGCGTTTTGTTATCGGTTCTCATGTCCTGGCCCCCGCAAGCTCGCGCCCAACCGTACTGAGTTCCTTCAGGCGGCCCGAAAACAGGCAGTATCTCGTTTTCCTAGACACTGAGAGCGAGCTCGACATCATGGACAAAATCCTGATTGGCCAAATGCCCTTCAATGCCCGGATCGGCCTGATAGCACACGAGCTCGGGCATTCAGCGGACTACATGCGGCGCAACACCTGGGGGATGATGCAGGTACTGGTCGGCAATTTTTCCACTCCCTACATGAACAGCTACGAATACCAAACCGACCAATGTGCCATCGCCCACGGCGCGGGCTACCAGCTCCTGGCCTGGAGCGAATATGTCCACGGTATTTTCGGGGATTATATCAGCGCGAATCCGGATTCTTTCTGGGCGGGTATGATGGAGACGGAACGCTATATGCGGCCGGAAAGCATAAGGAAAAGTATGAAAGCCTACGGGTATCCCGACTGACCTGACCACAAACCACCGAGATTTTTTTGTCCTGTAACCCGGGTTGCAGTCATGTGCCCCTTTTAGATTGTACCTTGCAAAAGCAAAATAAATGACAATGGAAGATATACAACATCCCACGGCACAAATGCCCAGAATCGGCGACCAGGCTCCCGACTTCAAGGCAAAAACCACCAAAGGCGATATACAGTTTTCAGAATTTGCATCCGGCAAATGGATCGTGATGTTCTCCCACCCCGCCGACTTCACCCCGGTATGCACCACGGAAATGATGGGTTTCGCCACCCGTAAAGCCGAATTCGAAGCGCTGAACACGGCTTTGATCGGCCTGAGCATTGACAGCATTCACGCCCACCTGGGCTGGGTGCAGAACGTGAGGGAAAATACGGGGGTCTATTTTGACTTTCCCATTATAGCCGACCTGGACATGAAGGTTTCCAAACTCTATGGCATGCTGCAGCCAAACGAGAGTGAAACGGCAGCAGTTCGTGCCGTGTTCTTTATAGACCCTCAGAAAAAAGTCCGACTGATCATGTACTATCCCCTGAATGTGGGACGTAACATGGACGAAATCTTAAGGGCCCTCGAAGCCCTGCAGACCTCGGACGAGCACGCTTGTGCCATGCCCCTGAACTGGAAGAAGGGAGATAAGGTAATCGTTCCGCCTCCCAAGAATCTGGAGGAACTCGAGCAGCGCGTTCAGGACGACACCCTGGAAAAAGTAGACTGGTACCTCGCCAAGCGCGAACTCCGGTAAAACGCCTTATTTAGGATTTAGGTTAAGCATAGGGGCGGAGACCACAACGGGTCTTCGTCCCTATCTTTTTCGTTAAAGTTCCATTAAAACCCCAGCGGTCTGGCCGGGCCCAACCTTCATGAAAGAGGCATTTGTACTAAATTGTTAGGCGGTACTCTACATTACCTATGTACTCGACTCCCCGCACACTGCTGCTGATCCTGTTTGCCATGGTCCTGCTGCCCGTTTTTGGGCAGAGCGAGCGGGAGCTGCAGGGCCGGATAGTTTCCGATGAGGCGGAGATCACCTTTGTAACGATTCAGAACCTTAGGACGGAACGGGCGACCATCACCGATTTGGATGGATATTTCGCCATACGGGCGGCCGTGGGGGATTCCCTGGTTTTCTCGGCAGTTCAGCTCAAACCTCAGGAAATTGTAGTTACTCCAGGCCTCTACGAATCTACCTTCTTCCAGGTAAGCATGGAACTCCGGGTTACTGAGTTGGAAGGAGTGACCCTGATGCCCTACGATCTGTCGGGGAATCTGGGCAGCGATGCCGAGGCCCTGGGGGTGTCACCCGTTACTGCCGAGTCTCTGGGCCTACCCAATGCGGGCATACCCATTCCCACCCAGAGTGAAAGGCGGCTTTTAGAGGCCAATAGCGGCCCCTTACTTTATTTCCCGGGCGTAAACTTCAACAAGTTACTCAATGCCCTGAGTGGGAGGACCAAAGAACTCAAGGCCCGGGTAAAAATGGAACGGGAAGACCGAATCCTGGAAGGCCTCCGGGAGTCCCTTTCGGACTCTATATATCTTAAACAACTCCGCATACCACAGGATCGGCTTAGCGGTTTCATGTACTTCTGCGCGGCCGACCCGGAGTATCCAAAACAGGTAGCAGCTAACGACCAACTGAAGCTCTGGGAATTCTTCGTTCGCAAGAGCGAGGAATACCGGGAAAGTAACGGTCTGGAATAAGAGTAAGCAGGTTCAGGAATCGGCCCAGCGCTTGAACTGTCCTGACTTCTCTTTGCTCACCGTTACGGGTGCGGGAGCCTCCGGCCTCAGCCGGAGCAGAAGCCGGCCATTGAAGTACGGCTCGATCTCGACTATGGAAGAGCGGGCTACCAGATACTGCCTGTTGGCCCGATAAAACAGTTTGGGGTCGAGTTGCTTTTCCAGTTCGTCCAGGAAATAATCCACCGGGTATTCCCTGCCATCGTTTTTCCGAATGAAGACCGCCTTTTCCCGCACGAAAACATAGGCGACTTCCTGTATGTCGATCATCATCATTTTCTGCCTGTAGGACACCAGGAAGCTCGAGCGATAGGCCTCTGGGGTGGTGAACGTGCGGGTCAGCTCCTTGAGCTGTTCCAGATAGATTGCTCCGGATTCCTGTCCTCGTTGCTGGATGAATTTATCCAGCGCCGTTTGAAGCTCGCCGGGGTCTATGGGTTTAAGGAGATAGTCCAGGCTATTAACTTTGAAGGCCTTAAGCGCATATTCATCGTAGGCGGTTGTAAAGATCACTGGAGCGGGCAGGTCGAGTTGTCGGAAGATTTCGAAGCTCAGGCCATCGGACAGGTGAATATCCATGAAGATCAGGTCTGCCTCGCTATGCGAACGGAACCAATCCAACGAATCCGCTACACTATCGATCGTGGCCAGCACCTCAAATGTATAGCCCTCAAGTCGCTCCAACTCCTTCTGCAGTCGGCGGATTGCGGACTCCTCGTCCTCGATGATGACTATGCGTAATGTCCTATTCATGGCTTATACGGGTTTAAGCGGGAGCCTGACGACGAAGTGATCGGTTTCCTGCCCGTAAACGATAGGCCTGTACAACAGGGTAAAGCGCTTCTGCAGATTTTGCAGGCCTACCCCTTCCCCTGATGCCTGATACGGCTTCGGCCTGAGCTCATTTCGAACCACTATCGTACCCCCTTCGCTCCACAATTCAATGCTCAGGGGAGAACGCGCTGTTATCTGATTGTGTTTTACGGCATTTTCGATCAGGAACTGCAGGGAAAGCGGTGGTATCAGGCACTTCTTATCCTTTTCATCCACACGGATCTCCAGTTTCAGTGCATCGCCAAACCTCATCTCCAGCAGATTGCAGTAATCGTTAAGGAATTCCAGTTCGTCTTCCACGGTAATGAAATCGTAGTGCCGGCTCTGAAGAACACGACGGTACAATTGGGAAAACGAGCGGGTAAAGGTGACCGCGCGTTCCCGATCTTCCTCGATCAGATCCACCAGGGTATTGAGACTATTGAATAGGAAGTGCGGGTCGATCTGCTGCTTCATCCCTTCGAGTTGGGACTTCAGGTTCTCGGCCTGGAGCGTAATATTCTGAACCTTCAATTGTTCCTGCTGGCGGATGGTAGAGAGTACGTTTTGAATCAGGATAAAAATGGTCGCAGCCACGCTATACCTCACGAACAGAAAGAGTGCGCCCTTGTCGGCAAAAGGATTGGACCAGATGTTGAATATCCAAAGATAAACTGAGGTAATAAGCCCGACGTACACCACATTAACCCCTGAGCGGGTGATTCGCTCATCCCATCCCTTAAAAAGCGGGCGCTTAGTCAGAAATTGGTTCAGATGCCAGAGTATGTAAAGGAATAGAGACGATCCCAGATACAGGGGTATAGCCACCTGCCATTGCCAGTCATCCGTGGGATTATTCAGTATACTGATCCCGGGAAGCAATAGGGATAACAGTACAGGCAGGTATTTCTCAAGCGACGAATTCATCCCGATTTTTATACAAGGATAGCAAGGATTTGTTGCAAATTACTCATTAAGTAGCCGAACCGCCCCTGGCGGACCCTCAAGGAGCAAAATCCAGGACCGAAACCAATCGCTTTCCAAACTACCCAAACCGGTCAGGATTATTTCAAGCCCCGTATTTACAGGCTCAGTGTTCCATTTCGCAGCTTGGGCCACATGCAACCACAACGGGGCAGCTTTGCTCATTTTCTTTGTACTGAAGTCATTACTTAAAATGAAAAAACATGAAACAATTCGTACTTACTGCTCTGCTGATTATCGGAATCCCTTCCTTATCCCAGGCCCAAAATGAAATCCAAGGAATTTGGCTTACCCATGAGAAGAACAGCCAGATAGAAATTAGCCGCAAAGGCGACGCATACGAGGGCCGGGTCGTATGGATGGAGCGAACCGTAGATAAGAACGGAAACCCCATTACGGATCGAAAAAATCCCGATCCCAAACTCCGGGATCGCCCAATCATGGGTATGGAAACGCTCACCGACCTCACCTATATCAACGGGGTTTGGAAGGGTAAGCTTTACGGCCCCAAGCGGGGAAAAACCGTGGATGTAACCCTTCGTTTGCTCTCCGAGGAAGAATTGAGTATTGGAATATCGGTGCTGGGGATGAACCGGAATTTTAGCTGGGAAAGGGTGGATAGCAAATAATAGGCTATGAGTCTCAGGAAGAACGCAATACCTTTAGGTAAGCCTTATCACTTCCTCACCTAAAACAAACATTATGCATGCAAAACACGTCCTGTTCCTGGTGCTGCTCACCCTGACCCATTTTGGCCAGGGCCAGGAGCCGACACGGACCATCGGATCGCTCGAAACGGCTCTTGTCCTGGCCTTCGAGTACAATCCCGATATCGAGGTATACGAGAAAAACATGAAAAAGGCCGAGGCGGATTGGAAAGCCGCCCGCTCGTACCGAATGCTGAATATTTCCAGTACGATCTCGGGGCAGGACAACCGGACTCTGCCCACCACGCTGGTGCCTGGAGAGATCTTCGGACAGCCCGGTCAGGTCGTGGAGACGCAATTCGGTCAGCGTTATGCCTTCAACGCTGGGATCAGCATCTCGAAATCTTTGTTCGACTGGCAATCCCGTATGCAGGCCAAAATGGCCGAGAGCGACCTGAACTACCAGTCGGCCCGAAATGAGGTATTCCGTCAGCAGCTCACCCAGCAGGTAGCGTATTACTACTACGGCATACTCATCGCTGAGGAGGCCCTTCGGCTCCATACCGAGGACGTCGAACTGACTTTGAGGATACGCAACCTATCGAAACTCCGCCAGAAACAGGGGCTAATCGATCAGGCCACCGACAACCAGTCCCACATACTGGCCAATAATGCCCAGGCCAACCGCATACAAACCGAACGATTGCTCAATGAATATCGAATGATGCTCCGGTTCACCCTCGGCATACCCCAGGAAGAACCCCTCCAACTCAGCGAACAACTAAGGCCAGAAGCCTTTCAGGAAGTTGTAGGCGAACTCGGCGAGAACAAGGAACTGGAACTGAGCCGATCCCAGCTGGAACTCTCAGAATGGGGAGTCAAAATGCAAAAGGCGGCAGACTTGCCCAAACTCACCTTGTACTCCTACATCGGGCAGCAGCAATTCCGGGATGATTTCGGACTCTCCTTCGAATCCGACCAATGGTTTGGCAATACCTATATCGGGCTCAGCCTGAACGTACCCATCTTCAGTGGGTTCCGGAACAGAAACCAGGTAAAGAGTGCCACACTCGAGCGAGAGATATCCGAACAACAACTCGAATCCCATAGCATGGAGAATCAGTACGCCGATCGCATTCTTCTCTACAACTATACGCAGAGCCAGGCAAGCACCGCTATTGCCTTGGATACCTATGAACTATATCGGGAGAATGCCGAACTCAGTCTTCAGAAGTACGATCAGGGACTTATAGGGCTCGACCAGTACCTGAGTGTCCTGGAAGACCAGATCAGGGCCGAAAACCAGTACCTGAATGCCCTTACTACCTTAAGTAACTACTACGCCACCATACGTTCAAGAAACCCATCATGAAAATCAGAATTACAGTCATCATCCTTACTCTGGGTGCCATCGGCTTGCTGGCCTTGGGTTGCCATCCAAACGGCAGTACTTCTCCGACTCGCCAGGACATCGTCAATGCGGTCTTTGCCAGCGGGCAATTGATTACCGATCACGAATACCTGGTCACGGCCAATGCCGACGGATTCCTGATCGAATCGTATGTGGAAGAAGGGGACTCCATCCGTGCGGGTCAGGCCCTGTTCGTACTTTCCAGCGAGGCACAAAACGAACAGCTGGAAAACGCCCAGGCAAATTACGAATACGCCCGCGCCAAGGTTCGTCCGGATTCGCCCCAGCTCACCCAGGCGAGACTTCAGGTGGAGCAGGCCCGGATTCAATTCGAAGCGGATCAGAAGAATTATCAGCGATACCAGGCCCTCGTCGGGACCGGGGCCGTTTCCCAGGCGGATTTCGATCGGATTAACACTCAGTACGAAAATTCCAGACGCAACCTGGCCATCGCCGAACGAGCTCTGGAGGACCTGCAGGCCGACCTCAGGCTTAACCTGGAGAACTCCTCCGCTCAACTCGCCGTACAGCGGGTGAACAACAGTGAACATACCATGACTTCGGCCATAGACGGTCGGGTACTCAGCGTACTGGAACAGGAGGGAGAACTGGTTCGACGAGGCATGCCCGTTGCCAAAGTGGGCGGGGGCGGCATAAGGATCAAACTCTTCATCGCGGAAGAGGATATCAGCTGGCTCGAAATCGGTCAGAAAGCATGGATCTCGCTCAACACCGACCTTTCCCGGGTTTATGAGGCGCAGATTAGCAAAATATATCCGGCTTTCGATGAGGTTGAACAGTCTTTTGTTGCTGAGGCCGAATTCACGCAGCGTCCGGAGAAACTCTTTCCATATACGCAGTTACAGGCCAATATAGTGGTGGGCGAGAAAAAAGACGCGCTGACCCTTCCCACGGCCTATCTGGTCGATGGAGACAGTGTACTGCTCCGGGGTGGCAGGAAGGTACCGGTAGAGGTGGGTATCCGCAACCTGAAATGGGTGGAGATTACGGGAGGAATTGACGAGAACCAGCGGGTAATACTTCCAGAAGATTAGTGAGATGAAGCAGAGTCCCAATACGAAAATCGCCGTCACCCACCTCACATCCCGGGTGAAGCAAACCCTGGTCGCGACACTGAGCGTGACCTTCGGGATTTCCATGTACATTTTCATGAATGGCTTCATGTCCGGAGTAAACGAAACGCAGACCGAAATGGCGTTCAGCACCCTGGCCCATGTACGTATATACAACGATCTGCCCCAGGACCGATCGAAATTCCTGGACCGGGTCTATCCCAAAGAAACGGCATTTAACATACGTAATACCCGGATTATTCAATACACCGAGGGCATCAAGAATTCCGCGGTCATAGCGGATGTCTTCGCCCAGGACCCTGAGCTGGATTGTTTTGCCGGTCAGGTTAACCTCAATGTATTCTTCAGGAACGGCGCAACCCGGAAGAACGGCACACTCTCCGGTATAGAGGTAGCCAGGGAAGACCAACTCTTTGGCACCAGCCAGTACATGGTGGAAGGCCACTGGGACGATTTGCAGTACCGTGGCGATGGCATTATCTTGGGGATCGGCCTGGCGAGCAAACTGGGCCTGGGTTATGGCGATAACGTCCGCGTACAGACGGGTGACGGGGTAAATAAAAACTTCAAAGTCATCGGAATCCTGGAGACTACCCTGGCCGGAGTCGACAACAGTAAAGCCTATGTACGCATCGGAACTGCACGGCAGCTGGAGTCGAAGAATCAGGGCTACGTGACCGATCTGATGATCAATCTCAAAGACTTCGCCAAGGCCGAGGCCTTCGCCTCGCGCTACGATAAGCTCCTCCCCTATAAGACGGAGGCCTGGCAGGAAGCCAACGGACAATTGGACGCGGCCAATGAGCTCAGGAACATAATCGCTCTGGCCGTATCACTGACCATATTGATCGTCGCAGGTTTTGGTATTTACAACATCATGAACATGACGGTCAACGAAAAAATCAAGGAAATCGCCATCCTCAAGGCCATGGGGTTCCAGGGCAATGACATCGTGCAAATATTCCTGTTACAGTCCGTATTTATCGGCATATTGGGGGGGATCGCAGGCGTGATACTGGGTTTGGTGATTTCCCTGATCATCGGTCAGATACCCTTCGAACTCGGCCCGCTGGAGACGCTCCCTGTGGTGTACCGGACCCGCGACTACGTGCTGGCCTTCATTTTCGGCCTGCTTACCACATTCATTGCCGGTTACCTCCCCGCCAAGAAGGCCTCCGAGGTCGATCCGGTTTCCATCATAAGAGGATAATAATATGATATCTACTCCCGCACTTAGCGTAAAAGGCATCGATAAGTATTTTTACGAGCCCCAGACTTTTCAGGTACTGAAGGACATCAGTTTCGATGTAGCAAAAGGCGAATTCCTTTCCCTGATCGGCAAATCCGGTTCAGGTAAGTCTACCCTGCTTTATGTTCTCTCCACCATGGACACCGATTACGAAGGCCGATTGGAGATTAATGGTCAACTGCTCAGTGGGCAAAGTCAGAATCAGCTGGCGGCTTTCCGCAATGCACATATCGGGTTCGTATTTCAGTTCCACTACCTGCTTCCTGAATTCAGTGCTTTGGATAACATCATGTTACCCGCTCTAAAACTGGGTCGCAAAACCCGGGAAGAAATAGAAACGGATGCCTATAACAACCTAAAGGCCCTGGGAATCGTAGATCAGGCCCTGAAACCGGCCAATAAACTCTCGGGCGGTCAGCAGCAACGGGTCGCTATTGCCCGTGCCCTTATCAACGAACCCGCGATTATCATGGGAGACGAGCCTACCGGAAACCTGGATTCGGTCAACACCGGTATCGTTTTCGATGTATTCCGGGAACTGGCTGCCGAAAGAGGACAAACCATCATAGCCGTCACGCACGACGAGGAATTTGCCCAGAATAGCGACCGGGTACTGGAACTGGTCGATGGGCGGCTACTGAATTAAACTTTCCCCGCTTTTTTTCGAGGCCCAGTGTAGGGCCTTTTTTCATCCAGCAGTATCGCCTCCTGAATGACTTCATATAGGAGGTCCTCGGGTATGTCGGACACCCGGTCGAGGATCAGACCCCGCACCTGTTTTCTTCCCCTGGCCTCGAGCAGGCCCTGTGCGTTGGAGAGCTCATTTCCTCTGATAAAGGCCAGCTCCACAGCACCTTTCTTCAAGGGATTCAGGTAGCAAATCCAGCTCTGGCCGTCGTAAAATGGAATGCGATACCGGAGCCTGGATTTCAGGTTCAGGGTACGGGTGAACAGCTGATCCAAATAGAGCAACACGGCCCGCTGTTCGCCTTCGTGTCTGTAGATATAATCCTCTACTTCATTCATACTGCAACCGGCCTTATCCATTATGCAATTCGCAAAAGGATCCGAATTTCAATGCCAAATTAATAAGACTTACCCGAATTTTGTTTAATTATGTAGGGCGCAAAAGTAAACTTCCGCGCAGAGCTAAATTTCAGTAACATGGCAATTTTCAAACTCAAGGTCAATGGTACAGAGCGTGAGGTCGATGTGGATCCCAATACTCCGCTTTTGTGGGTTCTTCGGGACCACCTCAGCCTGGTGGGTACCAAGTACGGTTGCGGCATCGCTCAGTGCGGGGCCTGTACGGTCCATATAGGGGATATAGCCACACGATCCTGTATGCTGCCGGTTTCCTCCATTGGCAATAACGAAATAACGACTATAGAAGGGCTATCCGAAAACGGGGATCACCCCGTGCAACAGGCCTGGCTCGAGGTGGACGTTCCACAGTGCGGGTATTGTCAGGCGGGCCAGATTATGACGGCCTCGGCCCTGCTCAAGAACAACCCCTCACCCAGTGACGAGGAAATCGAAATGGCGATGAACGGAAATATCTGCCGTTGCGGAACTTATGTACGCATCAAGAAGGCCGTAAAGCTGGCTGCCGAATCCCAATCCTAAGCCCTCAAATAATCAGACTATGACCCTTGTCAAGACCAAAATCGGAAGACGCGCATTTATAAAGAACACCAGCCTGGCCGGAGGCGGCCTGGTGCTAGGCTTTAGTTTCCTGAATTCCTGCAAGCCCAGGGATGCCGCCGCCATGGCCGAAATGGAAATGCCCAAAGAGTGGTTCGACATCAACGGTTTCCTGAAGATCGGGGACAATGGGGTGGTCACTATCATGTCCCCCAATCCTGAAATCGGCCAGAATGTCAAGACTTCCATGCCCATGATCGTAGCGGAGGAACTCGATATTGCCTGGAGAAATGTACTAGTGGAACAGGCTCCACTGAACACGGATATTTTTACCCGTCAGCTCGCAGGGGGCAGCCAGTCCATACGTCAGGGATGGGACGGACTGCGCATGGCCGGGGCAACGGCGCGTGAAATGCTGAAACAGGCAGCGGCCAGAGAGTGGGGGGTTCCCACTTCGGAAATCACCTCTTCGGAAGGTGTACTGACTCACGAAGCCAGTGGAAAATCGGCCGGCTACGGTGAAATGGCAGCACTGGCCGGGGGCATGGAAGTGCCCGAGGAAATCGAACTTAAGGAACCGTCTGATTATACCATCATCGGAACGGACAAGAGAAATGTGGACGGCAAGAAGATCGTAACCGGGCAGCCGCTATTCGGACTGGATGTGCAACGGGAAGGCATGCTTACGGCCATGATTATTCATCCGCCAGTATTCGGCAGCCGATTGAAATCCGCGGATTTGGACTCGGTGAAGACGATGCCGGGGATCGTGGATGCATTCCCTGTGGAGGTGTATCCTGAAGGGACTCAGCGCCAATGGTCCGATAGCGGCGGAATACCCGAGCTCATTGCTGTCGTAGGTAATAGTACCTGGGAGTGCATGGAGGCCAAAAAGGCCATAAAGGCCCAGTGGGAACAGGAATCCGATCCGGAAAGCACCTACTACCACGAGGAAAAACTCAGCGAGCTTCTGGGTCAGGCACCAGAAGAGCCCGCGCGCTCGGATGGGGACGTGGAGACAGCCTTCGCCAGGGCAGCAAAAATCGTGGAGCGCACCTACAGTGCTCCGTTCCTGGCACATAATACCATGGAACCCATGAATTTCTTTGCCCACGTTACGAACGAGAAGGCTGAACTCCTGGGACCCATACAAACACCGGAGTTCCTGGAGAAGACCCTGGAATCCAGGCTCGGCATGCCGCTGGACAAGATCGATGTGATGATGACGCGACAGGGTGGTGGATTCGGTCGCCGGTTATACGGTTCTTTTGCGGTGGAAGCAGCAGTGATCTCCCAAAAGCTGAAGGCACCCGTAAAACTGGTATACACCCGTGAGGACGACATGGCACAGGGAACCTATCGCCCCTCCTACAAGGTGAAGTACAGGGCCGGTCTGGACGAGCAGGGCAACCTGATCGCCTGGCACGTGAGGGGAGCAGGAACGAACGACCCCCTCATTTTCGAAAACCGCTTTCCGGCCGGGGCCGTGGATAACTATCTGGCCGAAAAACACCTACTGGCCTCGAATGTCACCACCGGTGCATGGCGCGCGCCGAGATCCAATTTTATTGCAGGGGCCGAACAGTCCTTCATGGACGAGGTGGCCGAAGCTGCCGGTAAGGACCCCATAGACTTCAGACTCGAACTGTTCGATAGGGCTATGGAGAATCCCGTAGGAAATCCGGAGCAAAACGATTACGATCCGGCACGTTACGCCGGCGTACTCCGGCTGGTACGGGAAAAGTCCGGTTGGGATAACAATCAGGGCAAAGCCCGGGGAGTCTCGGCCTATTTCTGCCACAACTCCTATGTGGCACAGGTTATGGACCTCACGGTAGAGAACGATAAGCCCACTATTGAAAAGGTCTGGTGTGCCGTAGATTGCGGCATAGTGATCAATCCGATTGCCGCCAAAAACCAGATTGAAGGGGGAATAGTCGATGGTATCGGACATGCCCTGTACAGCGGTCTGACCTTCAATGAGGGCATGCCGGAGCAGGTTAACTTCGACAAATACCGTCTGATCCGTCACAGCGAGGCCCCAAAGGAAATCGAGACGCATTTTGTCGACAACGGCATAGATCCTACCGGACTCGGTGAGCCCTCGCTTCCGCCTATCATAGGGGCCATGGCTAATGCACTCTACAAGGCTACCGGTCGAAGGTTTTACAGCCAGCCATTTATTACCGCCATGAAGCAGGCTACCGTTTAGGTCAGGTCAGATCCGAAGGCCGAATCCGTGCCAGAGGATCAACCGCAGGCCTACATAAGTCACCAGCAGGGCAGTTAGCAGTCCGATGAATCTGATCCGGATTCGACCGTGAGACAGATAGCTTCCTACGGTGCCTCCCAGAACCACGGCGATAAGGAGGGGAACGATCGTTTTTTCGCGTATGATCAGGGTATCCGAAAGTGCGAGGCCCGTCAGGCCCGCGAGTGAGTTAGCCAATATGAATACCGAGGCCAGTGCGGCCACTACGCGGGGATTCGCCCATTGTACGAGATTCAGGGTCGGGGATAGAAAGATGCCTCCGCCAATACCGGATATTCCGGACAGCAGCCCAACACCACCCCCTAAAAGCAATTTGACCGGATAGGGCAACTGCCGGGACACCATGGAGCTCAATACGTAACGAATTCCCATGAACAGACCGGAAAGCAACAAAGCCGAACCGAGTACTAGGAAGAACTCCTTCTGGGAAAGCTGTATGCGGGCACCCAGATAGGCACAGGGAATACTCAAAAATAAGAAGGGCCAAAAGCGCTTCCAGTCGAAGACGCGGTGGCGGATATGCCCAAGGGTTCCCACGGTTACCACGCTGACATTCAATACGAGGGCCGTTGAACGGATTTCATAGAATTCCGTCAGAAACAAACTGAGCAGTGCCAGGTAGCTCGATCCTCCTCCAAATCCGACGGAGCTGTAAAGCAGGGCGATGAATGCAAAGAGTATGGGTAGGTATTCGACCGGCATGACTTCAGATCAGCAGGCAAGATACCCGATCCCCGGCAACCACAGAAGTGTGCTCCTTCAGATAAACCAGGGCATTGCCCATGGCCATGGTCCACAGCATGGAAGACCCCTGTCCATCCAAGATGGACACCTTGCCCTTTTCTATGCGTGCCTTGAGGAAAGCGGGACGGTTGAAGCCATTGACATAGTCGTGCCGAATGGGAAGTTCGATCCGCTGGAGCCTAGTACGCTTCACCCCACTTAATCGTTGGAGAAAGGGCAGTACATAGACGTAGAGGCAGGTCAGCGAGGAGGCCGGATTCCCGGGAAGGGCAAATACATATTTGCTTCCTTGCCGTCCGAAGTACATCGGTTTTCCGGGCTTTTGAAAAACCCCATAGAACTGTTCCTCCACTGCATTGGCCTGCAGGGAAGCCCTGACGTAATCGTATTCACCTACCGAAATGCCACCGGATACCAGTAGCACATCACAGCCCTGAAGGGCATCGCCTATGGCGAGTTGGGTGGCATCGCGATTATCCGGCACGGACCTTCGGTCTTTGAGCTCGAAACCGTAGGAGCGCAACGCCCCCCATAGGGCATAACTGTTGGATTCATAGATCTCACCGGGAAGCAGGGGCTTACCGGGAGCCACCAGCTCGTTTCCGGTAACGATCAGCGAAATCGTAGGCTTGCGGAATACCCCTACCCGGTCCAGCCCCAGACTACCCAGTAGTCCCAGCGCGGGAGGGTTCAGGCAAAACCCCTTTTCGAATACAAGCTGATCTTTTTTAAGCTGCCCACCCCTGGCGCGAATTCCAGAGCCTTCACCAACCTCATCAGCCAAACGGAGTTCATCGCCTTCCCTGACTGATATTTCCTGCATGGCAACGGCGGTGGTGCCCTGGGGTACCGGAGCCCCGGTAAATATTCTGATCGCCTCCCCATCGCTCAATCTTCTGCCGGGACTCGAGCCCGCCTGTACCTCTCCTACCACAGTATAAACATCAGACACCCCACACAACGCATAGCCGTCTACCATGGAATTGTCAAAAAGCGGCACATCGAAGGGCGCTTGTATATCCTGCGAAAGGGCATGGCCCAGCGTGTCACTCAAGGGCAATTCCACAGCCTCTGCAGACGTCTCCTGTCCCTCGATTATGGCTATAGCCTCGTCTATACTGATCATAGGGTTACCGTTTAACTTATCCTCCGATCGAAATCATGGACCGGTTTTGCTCGTAGTGTTCGGCATCCATCTTCAGTTCCATACCATCGCGGGAGTACTTTTTGGTTTGGATGGCTTCCAGGATAATGGGAGCCAATTTACCCCCTTCCCGCAATGGGGTCAGCAGGTCCGTCTCCGAAGTAGCAAACAGGCAATTCTTCATCTTGCCATCGGCAGTCAGACGAATCCTGTTGCACTCCGAGCAGAAGGGGCTGGTTATGGTACTGATGATCCCGAAATGGCCCTGGTGTCCGGGAACTTTGAAATTGGCGGAGGTACTGTGTTTTGGGTTCTCCAGGGCAATCACCTCTCCAAAACCCCCGCGCACGGTGTCGAGTATATCCTGCTTGCTTACTCCCTTGCTCCAGTCCCACTTGTTGCCCTTGAAGGGCATGAATTCAATAAACTTCACGACCAGGTCTTTCTCCCTGGTCAAGCGCACGAAATCGTTGATTTCAGCATCGTTTACCCCTTTGATCAGCACCACATTCAGCTTGACCTCCATGTTTCTGGCCAGGGCGTCTTCCAGATTCCTCATGATGCGCTCAAAATAATCCCTCTTGGTGATGAAAACCGAACGCGCCTTGTCCAGGGTATCCAGGCTAAGGTTAATTTTTCTTAAGCCGTGCTCCTCGAACAAGGGCAGGTATTTGTCCAGAAGTATACCGTTGGTGGTGATCTTGAGGGTCAGCCCGAGACCGGCCAGTCGCTCGACCAGTTCCCCGAATCCCTTTCGGACCAGGGGTTCGCCCCCCGTGAGTCGAACCGTATCTACACCGAGATCCCGGAATGCCTCTGCGATCGCGACGATTTCGTCGATTCGCATCAAATGAGGCTTATCTACCAGGTTGTTACCCTCCTCCGGCATGCAGTAGAAGCATCGGAGATTGCAGCGATCCGTCAGGGAAATCCTGAGGTAATTATGGGGTCGCCCAAAACTATCGACGATTCGTTTACTAGGATTCATGTCGCTTACCTGTTAGTACTGAAAACACGTGCAGGATCTGGGGAAACACGGCATCCATGCATTCCGCCACGCCCTTGGTGGAACCCGGCAAAACCAGTACCAGCTTCCCGTCTCTTACCCCCGCCAGGGAGCGCGATAGCATGGCATAGGGCATGCGGTCCTGTCCATAGCGCCTCATTTGTTCTTCTACACCGCTCAGGCGGATATCCAGCAGGGGTTCAATGGCCTGCGGGGTAACATCCCTGGGGGCCACACCCGTACCACCCGTGAATACAATCAGATCTTGCCTGGCACCCATAAGTGCCTTTACGATACGCGAGGCCTCGTCCGGCACCACGGCCTTGTCGCAGCTGATACCGAGTATTTCCAACCTGCGGATAACTTCCTCTCCGGATCGGTCTTGCGCCTCACCGGCCTCAACGGAGTCCGAACACACCACAACCAGAGCGGAAAGTCCTTTTGAGGCGATCTGGTAATCCGCCTTACCGCCTTTCTTCCGAAGCAGGCGTATGCTACCGATTTCGACCTGTTTGTCGATGGGCTTCAGCATATCGTAGATGGTCAGGGCCACCACACTGGCGCCATGCATGGCCTCGACCTCGACCCCGGTTTTGTACACGGTTCGAACGGTCATGAGTATACGGATTTCCAAATCCTTGATCTCGTAATCGATCCGGGCATACTCTATAGGCAATGGATGGCAGTCCGGTAAGAGTTCCGGGGTCTTCTTAACCCCCAGGAGTCCGGCTGCCCTCGCCATCTCGAATACATCACCCTTGGGCACGTCCCGATTCCGGATGCGCTCGACGGTAGCCTGATCGCTCACGCGAACAATGGCCTCCGCCGTAGCTTCCCTGAGGGTATTCGACTTGTGGGTGATATCTACCATTACCTATTGACCTTCCATTGGTGGGACTGATCTTCGAATAACTCTTTCCCGAAGATCGGAACCCGTTCCTTGATCTGTTCCACGAAGTACTCCGTGGCCGCCATAGCGGTTTTCCTTCGGGCAGAGGAAGTAAAAACATAAAAACAGAGCTCTCCCACGCCCACCTTGCCGAGACTGTGATATACGTGGGCACAGGTGATGTCAAAACGGGCAAAGGCTTCCTCCCGGATTTCGTGTAAAATCGGATTTGCCATTTCCTCATAGGCACTGTACTCAATGGCCGTTACCGTCTTTCCATCGATCTGGTCTGCCCGGACCTGACCCAGGAATATACTGTGGGCCCCGATCTCCGTTTTGGACTGGTGATGAGCCACCGAGGTGGCCAGCTTTTCAGGAGGAATCGGCCCGTTCACAAATACCTTCTTCGGTTTACGCTTCTCCATATCGTATCGTTTCTATCCCCCCTTCCACCTGACTGAGGTTGTTAAACCCGTAGGTGTCCCTCAGCAAACGAATGGCCTGACTGCTCCGGTTGCCCGACTGGCAGAACACCGCCACCGGCTGGTCCCTGGGTATCTCTGCATGACGCGAATCGAGCTGGCCCAGTGGGATGCGCAGGAGGTTTGCACCCCTGGCCCGGGGTTGTTCGTAGGTTTCCCTGACGTCCAAATACCACCCCGGCGCATCCTGCAATTTACAACTCGCCAGCACAGGAAGCACCCCATTTCGCCGAATCTTCACGATTTCCGCGGGATTCCGCTGTACCTCCAGGCTGTAGTCGCTTCCCTGCAGCAGATCGAGGATGCGGACCCGGCCCGAACAGACTTCGCCTACACCGAGTACCATCTTCAGGACTTCTGTGGCCTGTAGTAGACCGAGTGTCCCGGGTACGACCCCGAGTACACCCGTTAACTCGCAACTGAGTAGGGTGTCCGGAGGCGAGGGAAACAGACAGCGATAGGTCGGGCCTTCATGGTAGTTGAATACCGAGAGCTGACCCTGGTACTTGTACACCGAGGCATACACCCAGGGTATCCCGGCCAGCAGGCAACTATCGTTGATCAGGTACTTGGTTTCGAAGTTGTCCGTGCCGTCCACCACCACATCGTAAGAAGTGAGTATTTCCTCCGCCAGTTTCCGGTCGAAGGCCCTGCTGTAGACATGCAATTCAATAGTTGAATGCAGCTGTCTCAGCCGGGCAGCAGCCGCTTCGGCTTTGGGTTTTCCCAGATCAAGCTCGGTATAAATGGGCTGGCGGTGAAGGTTGGTAATATCCACCCGGTCGTGGTCGACCAGTCCCAGGGTTCCTACACCGGCCCCGGCCAGGTAAAGCGCTGCCGGGGCACCCAAACCTCCTACGCCCACGATCAGCACCCGTGCCTTAGCCAGCCGCTGTTGTCCCTCAGTACCCACCTCTTCCAGCATGAGCTGCCGACTGTATCGGTTCAGATTCGGCTCCTTCATCACCCTCCTGCAAACGGAGGGAGCAGGGCGACCTCATCCCCTCCTTTAAGTTCAGTGACTGCGTCCAATCGCTGATTGACCGCCACTTGTATGCTGCCGCGATCCGAAAACCGGTGACGATGGGCACAGAGCTCCCGGAGCTCCCCGGATGTAGTACCCGGACTTACCTCCACTACCTCCTTTGCCAGCCCGACCGACTCGGCCAGCACACCGAAATACTTCACCTCTATGGCAATTTTCATTTTCTCCATGTCTTTAAGTTCCTTAAGGTCTTCCGGAGTGTCGATGTCGAAATCCGGTGATCGGAAAGGAACCGTACTGTAATCGAAACCCTCAAGATACACCAACTTGCGGGCACCCTGATCTCCTTCCAGCCGGTTTAGTTCGGGGAATGCATCTCGCGAAAACACGGCCGGAACCCCGGGCCTGTCACCGTGAAGCGCAAAAGTAGCCTTGATTTGCTGGCTGCGATGGTGGTTGAGCAAGCGTTCCAGGTCGCCCCGATCCAACAGCGGCTGATCCGACAACAGGACTAAAAGGTTGTCGAGTCCCGGGTATTCCTTCAGGAGCTTCGCCAGCCCCCGGCGTATGCTCCCCGACATTCCCTTTGTCCAGTCCGGATTGATCACCGCCCTGTATGTGCCTATATCCGTGGATTCCAAAATCTCTTCCGCATATCTTCCAAGTACCACAACGCCTTTTTCCAGCCCCAACGCACCGGCCAGATCGACAGTGCGCTGAAGCAGGGTCATAGACCTAAACTTCACCAGCTGCTTGGGTCGTCCCAGGCGGGTGGACCCGCCTGCGGCCAGGATCAACACGCCTGTATTACTCATGGGATTCGGATCTCAATTTTCGTAATCCACTGGCCTCCCGGTCGTGTATCGGGGTCTGCCGCTCCCGGAGAAAACCGCCCCGCTTTCCATGCAATACGGCCTGAATCTCTGCCAACACGGAAAGGGCGATTTGCTCGGGCGTTTCCGCACCGATATCCAGACCCACAGGGGCAAAAATGCGCTCCGCAACTTCCGGGGTAATTGCGATTCCTTCCGAGCCCAACTCGTCCTTCATGCGTTCAAACTTCTTCCTGGGCCCAAGCATCCCGATATAGGGTGCCTCAGGCGTTGCAAGCATCAGCCTTAGAACATCTTTATCGTAATTATAGTTGTGGCTCATCAGAACAACGCAGGTCCTCGAATGAAGCCGAAGCTGCTTCAGCGAATCTTCGGGCTTGCTTACGATCACCTGGCAGGAACTCCCGAAGCGTTCCTGCTTTGCATGAGTGGAGCGACCGTCGATCACGGTAACCTTCCATCCGAGGAGTTCGGCCTGGGCGGAAAGAACTACGGCGTCGTTGCCGGCACCGACCAGAATCAGATCAACAGGAGACTCGATGAATTGCAGGAAGTACCGAACGGAGGATGCCCCTTCCGTCTCCAGTTCTACCAAGCGGGATTGCTTCTCTCTCCATACTCGGGCAGCCTCGGTATTCAATAGCCTGGCTTGAGAAGGGGGTAGTAACCGTCCTCTGTAGTTTTCCTCCCCGAGGCTAAGCCGAACCGTTCCCGGTGATGCAGAGCCTGAATCAGGACAATAACCCACCAGGACCACAGCCGGACGTTCCTCTTCCAGCGGACTGCGAAGGAGTTCCAGGGCGTTGTGGGCATCGGTATAATCCAGAGGCTCAAAGAGCACCTGTATGATCCCGTTACAACCCAACTGAGCTCCGATCAGGGCGTCGTCCTCATCGCTGGTATCGTAGGTGACGAGTTTGTTATTGCCCTGCTCGTGGGCCAGTAATGCCTTACGCAGGGAATCTCCTTCCAGACAGCCCCCGCTAATGGCACCGGTGAGATTTCCGAGCTCATCCACCAGCATGCGTGCCCCTGCCCGGCGGTAAGAAGAGCCTTCCACATGAACCACGGTCGCCAATACGCTGGCAATTCCCCGAGACTTCAGTCGATCATAGGATTCCAACAGAGCCTTGAGTTCCTTCATGCCCATGCCGATTTCAATTCACGTACCCTTTCCGATATATCAGCTGCGGCCTTGTCGATATCCGATTCGGAGGTGTGGAGACCCAGGCTGATCCTCAGAGTGGCGAATGCCAGCGGATCGTCCAGACCCATGGCCCTGAGCACATGAGATGGGCGGTCCATATTCGAAGAACAGGCCGAGCCCCTGGACAGGGCCAGGTTTCTGAGGCCCCGGATTAGGCGATTGCCGTCCACATCCCGGAAACTGACGCTGGTGGTATTGGGCAGTCGTTCTGTCCCGGATCCGTTGATGACGGCCCCTGGTATCCGCAGCAGCTTGGACTCCAGCCGCTCTCTGAGACTGTTCAGCCGCTTACTTTCGGATTCCACATCGATGAGCGAACAGGCCTTTCCGAATCCGACTATAGCGGGAACATTGTGGGTCCCCGGTCTCAGGCCTTTCTCCTGTCCGCCACCAAAGGTCACCGGATTCAGTCGCACTCCTCGTTTTCTGTTAATGTACAAAGCTCCTGCGCCCTTGGGACCGTAAATTTTATGGGAGGAAAAGACGGCCAGGTCGGCGGCCAGGGCCGGCAGATCCACCGGTATTTTTCCGACCGCCTGGGTGACATCCGTAAGGAGCACGGCCCCGGCTTCATGAACCCTTTGGGCGATCTGCTCTACCGGATGGATTACGCCCGTCTCGTTATTGGCCATCATCAGGCAGACCATGAGGACAGGATTCTCCAGCGCATCGTCCAGGGCGTCGAGGTCGATCCTTCCGTCCCGGTCTGCCTCCAGGAGGGTGAGATCAAAGCCCTCGCGTTGCAAAGCCTCGAGTGTATCCAACACGGCTCGATGTTCGGTACGGCAACTGATAATATGCCTGGACTTATGAGGGTTAGCGGCATGATAGCCCCGAATGGCCAGGAATACCGACTCGGTGGCACCCGATGAAAAAACAATCTCAGCAGGACGGGCACCTACTGCTTTTGCTACGGACTCGCGGGCCCGATCGACGGCTTCCTCTGCGGTCCAGCCGTAGGCATGCTCCCTGCTGGAGGCGTTCCCGTAGCGCTCCGAAAAATACGGCATCATGGCCTCCAAGGTCTCGGGACGAACCGGAGTGGTCGCGTTGTAATCCAGGTAGATTCGCTGTTTCATAGCCATCCCTAAAAATACGCCTTAAGCCGCGCAATCCGAAATGCTGAACGTTTACTGTTTAGCGTTCGAGTTCCCGGTCGATCTGGACAATAAGTGACCGGCAGTATTCTTTGAGGTCGGCTAGTTCCCTGAGTAGATTAGCTCCTACGATCCTCATTATGAAAATATTGGATATTACCACCTCGTCCCGATGCACCGTAATCTGGTTGACGGACTTAAGATCCAAATCATCTCCGAAATAGTTCAGTGCAAACTCCCGGCTCATGAGTTTGGGGGTGATGTCGTTAGTAAATGATCGCGTGATCTCAATCATCCGGGTCTGGCTGCCGTTCTCGAATTCCAGGTTGCTGTAATACAAGGACAGGGACGAACGAAGAGAGTCGCTGCGGAGTATGGAAATGTCTTCCGAGGCAATCATGTTTTCATAGGCGGTACGCTTGGGGACATAAGCATTGAAACTGGTAAGCACATTCATTACCTGATTCAGTTTGTCAAAGCTGTAAACGGCCTCACCCTTTGACAAGTCCGTGAAAAAATCCAACGTCTCCCCAATTATGCTGTCCTTGCGCTGGTAAAACCGGATATTTCGTTCAATGCTCAGGGTATCGGTGACCAGATTTTCCCTAATCTCCAGGAGAAACTTCTGCTCTTTGTCCCGTTCTAGCCGTTCGTTATTCCAGGTATTGATCTGTAAGGCGATCAATATTCCCAGAACGACCAGAACGATCTCTCCAACTGCATAGACCAGGTATTTTCCCGTTTTACTCTCCATAAGCTCTCGAAAACGACGCTTGCGAAAAATCTTGGCCATAGGTTATGCTGATATGGCACAGAAGTTAGAAAATATTGTAACATACCGGGTTTACCTCAGTCCATATAGAGTAATACCCTTAAGCTGAGCACTTTTCCTATCTTTAATTCGACAACCTGACCGCCCATGAACACTACCGAAACCGTCCCCGGATCCCCTGCACCGGCCCGTAACAGAATTTCCGTAGTTGATGCGCTAAGGGGCTTCGCCCTGGCAGGCATCGTGATCGCACATATGCAAGAGAACTACATAGCGGGGCCCGTTACTCCAGAGCTCACCGAGCAGCTGATGCCTGGCATAGCCGATCAGGTGGCTGAGGCCTTCACCCAAATTTTCATTAGGGGCAAGTTCTTTGCCTTGTTCTCGTTTCTGTTCGGACTTTCGTTCTACCTGCAGATGGAAAGTGGCAGTCGGAGGGGGGTAAACTACGCGGGAACCTTCCTTTGGCGGATTCTGATCCTGTTCGGTATAGGTTACGTCCACAGTCTCTTTTACCGGGGTGACATTCTCTTGCTCTATGCCGTGCTCGGCATACCGCTGATCCCTTTCCACAAAGCTCCCAAGTACCTGACACTGGCATTTTCCGCTCTGATCTTACTCGGACTGGGACGTTACCTGGTGTTTTACTTGAACGGCAGCAATACCCTTTTTGTGGACTACGACCTCATGGACAACGAGGCTTCCTGGGTGACCGAATACCTGAAAGTACTTCAGCAGGGAAGTCTCTGGGATGTTTTCGCGGCCAATGCCTGGGATGGGATCTTAAACAAGATCGAATTTCAGTTCGGAATATTCAATCGCGGCTACCTCACCTTTGGCTTCTTCCTGCTGGGTCTGTGGGCGGGTAAGCTCGAATTCTTTCGTAAGTTCCGCACCTACAAAGAAGTGCTCCGTTATCTGTGGATTTTTGGGGTGGTGATCTTTGGGCTATCGGTAGCCCTGGTCATTGGGGTGTTCAGCAAATACCAGAACCTGGGACAGGAGATTGCTTTCGAGACCTGGGACCTGATGTTCGGGCTTACCGGAGTGGACCTGATTAACCTGGGGATGACCGCCATACTGGTTTCCGTATTTCTGATCATTTACAAGACCCCCAAAGGCGAGAAACGACTCAATGCCTTTATTCCCTATGGTAAAATGGCCCTGACCAACTATATCGTGCAGACGCTGATCGGAACCGGTATCTACTACAACTGGGGATTGGGCATGATGGGAGAGATCAGTAGTATCTGGTCCCTGCTGCTAGCCCTTGCAGTCATCGGCTTGCAAATGGTGCTGAGTAAAGCCTGGTTAACCCGGTTCCGCTATGGACCCCTGGAATGGGCCTGGAGGAGTCTAACCCATTTTACCTGGTACCCCCTGAAGCGGGAAATCGCCTAATCTTGCAATATCTCTAGCAGGCGATCCCGGAGCTGAGGCAACACTTCCCGCTCGAAAAAAGGGTATCTCCGTAACCAGAGATTGTTCCGGGGTGAAGGAAGGGGAAGGACGAAGTATTCCCTGCCCTTGCGCTCTTTCTGGCCAAACCTCCTGTAAAGGGGCTGCTTTTGCTCCTCCGGCAGGTAATAGTCCCTGGCATAACTGCCGACCAGTAGTATGAGCCTGTGACCTTTCATTTGTTTCATTAGGGATCCGTGCCAGAGAGGGGCACACTTGGGCCTGGGAGGCAAGTCACCGGATTTACCTGTACCCGGAAAACAGAAACCCATGGGTACAAGAGCGAATACCTCGGTGCGATAGAAATAGTCCCGTCCGACCCCCAGCCATTCCCTCAGGCGGTCGCCACTCGGATCGTTCCAGGGAATTCCGGTCTGATGAACCCCGCGCCCAGGGGCCTGTCCGACTATAACGATTCTACTCTCGGACTTTGCCTTTACCACCAGACGTACCAAATGTGGCAACTCGGACTGGCAGACGGTGCAGGCAGAAATTTGTCTTAACAGAGTATCCAGGGAAGTCATATCCAGAGCATGGAATTCGCACCGGATAAAATAGGGATTAGTCGGTATCCCCGGCATCATAATCCCGGAAATTACTTTTCTTAGCGGTCGGATTTGGAAGCTCAGGGAATGAAAGATATCGCAAGGACCAGTCGACCCAGCAGGACAATTTACCTGGTATGCTTGGTGTTTTTGGGGGTGTTACAGGTCAATGTGTTACGGGCTCAGGAAACTCCCAAACCCACTGAGGAGAACCCGAAATTCATCCTGAAGAAGGATTCGGTACGCTACATTTTCCCGGCGATTAAGGCCCTGAAGGAACGGCATACGGAGGCACCCGATTTCAGCCGATATACCATGGGTGTTCAGAAATCCGAAGATGTAAAACCGCGCAGAATCCCAAAAATTCCGCGTATTTACTGGAATAACGGCAACGTATTAAATATCAATGTGGACGAGGTGGCCTTCGTCAACTGGAATGCCGGTGGCAACAGCAATGTTTCCATAGGTGCTGATTTGCGTCTCTATCGCTATCTCACCTATAAATACCTGAGCTGGAATAACGAAATACGCGTGGGGTACGGTGTCAATGCCCAGGAGGGCAGGCGACTGAGAAAGGCCCAGGATTTTATCCGGATCAGCAGCTCCCTGGGATACAGGCGCGATACCCTGACCAACTGGTTTTATTCGGTCAAGATGAACCTGAATACTCAATTGAATCGCGGTTTCAGGTATCCGGATCGAAGCCAGGCCATATCTCGTTTCATGGCACCCGGATATGTGCTCTTTGGTGCAGGAACCTCATATATCCTGAACAAGAACAACTTCAATCTCTACATCTCCCCTCTTACTATGAAATCCACCCTGGTGCTCGACCAAAACCTGGCGGATCAGGGAGCCTTTGGGGTCCGAGAAGCCGAACTGGACGATATGGGTAACGTTATTCGACCCGGTTCAAATCTATTGCTGGAACTCGGTTTCCTGGTAACCCACGACTGGGAAACCATGGTAGCCAAAAACATATTCATGGACCATCGCCTAAGCCTCTATACCGACTACCTCGACGGATTCGGAGAAATCGACGTGGATTGGGAGATTTCGTTTAAGATGACGGTGAACAAGTTTATTAAAACCATGGTGGGCACTCACCTGATCTGGGACGAGGATATTCTATTCGACCGCCAGGTTGCTCCGGATGGTACGGTGGAGTATCCGGGCGCACCTCGGCTTCAATTCAAACAGTTGTTTTCCCTGGGGATGACCCTCAATTTCTAAACTGTCGATTCCTTATCGGCGTACCGACCAGATCTCGTAAATGGGATTACCCTGACTGCTTTTCCCTGAATGGTGCCAGTTTCCGTCCTTGAGGTCATATTCGAACTGCAGGGAGGCTCCTACCCGGTCGTTATCCCTGGAAAAGAATTCGATGTTCTCGGTGTACTTGCCCCGGCGGGTGGTATAGGTTCCACCTCCGGTTCCGAAGAATTCCCCCGTTTCCGAGTTGTAGGCAATCCACTGGAACCGCTTACCGGAAAGGATTTTCATGGTCTTCCTGGGTCGGTTCGTATCCATGGCACGTATTTCGTCTCCGCGCTTTCGTCCGCTGATCAACCATGCACCGGCCAGTTTTCCGGGCTTACCCGCGTCGATACGGACCCAGGGAATGCCGTCGTTAAAGGAAAACCGATTCTCAGACACTTGTATGGGCATGGAAAAGGTCTGTCCTACCTGAGTGGGATTCAGGGTGTGAAATTCAAACGTTCGAGTAAACGTTCCTTTGTCCAGTTGGTAGGATCCTCCCGTGGCCAGCAGAAATGCCCCATCCTGCTTGTAAGTCGAAGTGGCGAAATACCCGTTGGACATGATGGCTACCAGCCTCAGCGTATCCCCGGTTTCGGCTACCATCTCTTTTTCCCAGGCTCCATCCAGTGTCTGAGCATATAATGGGGAGAAACCTATCCCAATCAGGAAGGTGATAATCGGAAGTATGGCGTGTTTCATGACGTGTATTTTCCTCTAAGTTACGAAACCGTCGCATCCAGCAAATACGAATCCCTTCCGTAATGCACATTGCGTAATTTCGACTTACAAAAGAAAAAAAGCATGCTGACCTGGAAGGATGTCATTCACTTTGCCGTTTCCGGCAATCCCGAACCCGCTCGAAGGGTCGAGAAAAGCGACGAAGAGTGGAGGGCGCAACTCACGGATGAACAATTCCGAATTACACGCCTCAAGGGTACCGAAAGGCCCCATAGCGGGGAACTCTGTGGGATTTATGAACCCGGAGTCTACCAGTGTGTTTGTTGTGGCACCGAACTCTTCGATTCGACCATAAAGTTCGATTCCGGTACCGGCTGGCCCAGTTTCACTCAGCCAATCAGGGAAAATGCGATACAATATGAAAAGGATACTTCCTTCGGCATGACCCGGGTCGAAGTCATGTGCAACACCTGTGACGCCCACCTGGGTCACGTATTTCCGGATGGCCCCCCGCCTGGCGGATTGCGCTACTGCGTCAATTCGGAGTCCCTTCGCCTTAAAGACCAATAAGCAGACTACAGATCCAGTACGATGCCCAGACTGGGAATGATGGTGCTGTTATCCGTTTCTATGGCCACCAGCGAACGGGGTTCCACAATCTGACCGGTTTCGTCCCGGTTCAGACCAAACTCCTGAGGAGAGGGAATCTGCTGGCCCAGGATATTCTGGGCCTCGAGGAAGATATTAAGCGAAAGCCCCCGGAAGTTCCACTTCTTGTCAATGCGGACATCCAGCTGGCTGAAGGTAGCCAGTCGTTGCTCGCCCAGGCGTCCGAAATCGAATACCACCTCGGGATAGGCCTGAAGGGTTTGCTCCTGATCCACGGGAACCAGCGGCGTCTCTCCGGCGAAGCGGTAACGCGAACTGATCTCCCAGTTCCTGCCGAGTTTGTACCCGCCGGTGAATGAAATCAGATGCCGGCTGTCCCAGACCGAGGGTGTGTAGACCTCCCGGTCGAAGCCTGTGAATTCACTGAAGAACCAGGTATAGGCGAAAATCCCATAGAAACTTCCGGTAAACCGCTGCTGAAACTGCAGTTCCATGCCGTAGCTCCTTCCTCGACCCACGGTTTGTACGTCCTCGTTTCCAAGGACCTCGAATCCGCCGCCCTTATTGGCCAGAGACACGCCGTCCAGTACCGATACCGGATAGTCTTCGTACTGCTTCCAGAAGGCCTCCAGGGAAAGGGAGGCGGCAGGGCCGAAAAACTTCTCCAACCCCAGGACGAAGTGATCGCTGCGGGTGTATTCGACATCGCGGTTTAGCAAGGCGCCGCTGTTGGACCGGAATCCGAGTATGGTATAGGGCGGGATCTTGAAGTAGCGCCCTGTGGACCCGTTAAGCTTCCAACTATCCGACAACGCCAGGGAGAAAGAAAAGCGCGGGGAAAGGGTAGAGGCGAGATTTTCACGCGTGGTAAAACTATCCGCATCGCTTCGAATGCCCAGGGAAAGGTCGAGCTTCTCTCCAAAAAAACTCCGGGTCGCCTGAGCGAACCAGCCGTATTTATAGAAATCGATATCCGATGCAAACTGATTGCCGTCCAGTACATTCAGGGTGTTGGTGTCGTAGCGCGAATACTGCAGGTTGACTCCGGCCGCCAGTCTCAGGGCACCCAGAAACAGGGTGGACTGATGACGGATACGCGTTTCGTCCTCGACCGCATCGTTGCGTAAGAGTACGCCCTCCTGGTTTTCGGGATCCTCGTATTGGATGAATTCATTGGAAAACCGGTTATTACTCAAGGTTGTCTGCATAAAACCGTTTTCGCGCTTAAACCTTCGTTTCCAAGTGATTCCCATGGTATTGGAACGCTGGATAATGAAAGGAGCCTGATCGAGAGCAGATTGCTGCTCAGGATCAAATTCCTCCAGGGAGACCACACTAAAGTCGTCTATGGATCCCAGGCCGAGAACGCTGATCTCATTGCGCTGGTCGATGCGGTGGTTTAGCTTGTACTGATAATCCCAGTAATCCGGGCGTATGGGAAGACCGATCAGCTCAAAAAGAAACTGCAGGTAGCTTCGACGAGCAGAAGCAATGAAGGTGGTTCGCGCCACGTCCTGGGTGCCTTTAAACAGCGGCCCCTCGAAGGTGAGGGCGGCCTCAGTGGCACTCAGCCTGAAATTCGCCCCGAATTCCCGGGGATTCCCTGTTCTCTGGGTAAACTGTAGAACTCCGGATAGCGGGTTGTCGTACTGGGCTCCGAAGGCTGAGGTGGAGAGGGTCACCTCGTCTATGAAGGACACATTAACCATGCCCACCGGCCCACCGGCGCTGCCTTGCGTACTGAAGTGGTTGATGTTCGGCACCTCCATCCCATCGAGGTAGTACACGGTTTCGTTCGGAGCTCCTCCCCTGATAATCAGATCGTTTCTAAAGCCTCCCACGGAAGGAGACACCCCGGGCAGGGTCTGAGTAACCTGTACCACATCATTATTACCTCCCGGATAGGTGGCAATCTCTACGGCCGAAAGGGTCTTTGTGGAGAGCGGCGTTTCCTTGGGACGGCTTATCCGCTGGGAGCGCCTGACCACGACCTCATTGAGTTGCTGCGGACTTACCCGGAGCTGGAAATTATAGGCCGGATTACCACGCGACTTCAGAAGCACATTGTATCGGGTCTGGGTCTCGAAGCCGAGCAAGCTGCAGACCAGATTGTAGGTACCGGGGGGAACCTCTGCCAGGCGGTAGTTCCCTTCCTCGTCTGTCTGGGCCCCCAAATTGGTTCCCTCAAGAAAGACTGTTGCTCCGAAAACGGGCAGGCCCTTGTCGTCGGTAACCCTTCCGTAGAGCTCTCCTGGATTTCCACTGGTTTCCTGTCCCCGGGCAGACAGGCTAATACCCCATACGAGAGCGACCCCGAGAACGATGTATAATGTACGTAGCTTTTTCATAGGTTACCCGAGGGAATACCCTCATTTCTGGAAAAGTCAAAGCTAAGACAATCCGCAGTGTTCGTATCGTTTACGCCCAGGTTTAACGCCCGGACCACACGGACGTTGCGGCTTCTGCCTGGCCGTTGGTAGGTGGTTCCGAATGGATTCTGGCAGACTGAATACCGGTAATATAGATATAACCCTGAGCGGGATGTATTTTGTGATATTTTGTGTATTTTACCCCACCTTATACCAAGCACTCAGGCTATGAGAAACGAGCAGGAACTTATAGACAGCATACGAAATAACGAAGAAGTACTCACCGGAATTTACAAGGGTTGCAAATCCAAGGCCATGGCCTTCCTGATCACCTATTTCGGAGATCACCTGACCGAGGATGAACGCCTTCGCATCTACCATGAGTCCCTTTTGACCTTTTACGAACTCGCCATTAAAGAAGGATTTCAGTTAAAGCGGTCCATACAGTCCACCATCAATTCCATTTGCCGAAACATGGGCTATCTGAAGCTGAGGGACAAGGGGTCTTTCAGTGATTTCAACACGGAACTTACCGAACAGCAGCTCGCGGATTTCGACATCGACCTTTCTGTAGAAGATGTGCTCGAACGCGCCCCAAAAATGACTGCTCTGGAAGAGGCTCTCGAGAAGGCCTTTGTTCAGCTGAGAGAGACCGGAGGGAACTGCTACCAATTGCTGCACGACTACTGGTACCACAACTTCAGCGAAGAACAGCTGGCCGAAAAGTACCGGTATGCCAGCGCCGAGAATGCGCGTATGCAGAAATCGCGCTGCCAGAAGAGGCTAAAAGACCTGGCCGAACAATACCTAACGACCGTTTAATCCATGGATTTACTTGTAAACATAGCACGACAGACTCTACCGCTGGTACACCACCGATTCAAGGTGGACTCTACGGGCAACTGGTATAAAGTGGCGGACTCCTTGGTAACAGAGACCCAGATTTACGGTGCCATTGAGGCGATATCGGGTACGGGGAACTGGCCCATGACCCAGACCGAATTCGCACTCTGGCAGGACTATTTTTTCATGAATCTTGCGGAATATTGCCATAACGATGAGGTAATATCCCTGGAATGGCCGCTAATTCGACATAATAAGTTCCGGGAACAACTTCAGTTTATCGGGGCCCTGAAGAAAGTTTCGAGGTCCAATGCGCGCAGGGAACTGATCGATCAGCTTATCGATTCCCCGATATCGGAAAAATTATTCGGTACCGAGGTCCTGTCAAAAGTAACCCAGAACCAGGAACGAGAGCGCCTGATCCAATTGTTCGAAACCATAGACGACGAAGAGACTAAGGTGAAAGCAACTCCGGCGACAGCACTGCCTATGACTCCAGCTGAGCCTGAGGTAAGCGAAAAAGACCGGATCGAAAATGAGGAAACCGCCGAACCGGAGTCCGGTTCCGAAGAAATACGGCTTAAGCCCGGTGAAAAGGTACCCGCCATGGCCTTTTCCAGCCCGAAAACCGAACGCGAGTCACCCAGGCCGGAGCCCCTGGAGCAGTCCAAACCTGTCTTAAAGACTAACGAGCCCCGCAAGCAGGAACAGGAAGAAGCCTACAAGGAGGCCTATAAGATATACAAAGAAGGCAAGAGGTACGAATTGGCCGGAAACTACCTCAAGGCCCTGGACTCCTATTATTTCTGCCGTCAGTTGCTGGTGCAGACGCCTCCGGCCAGGGAGCTTTACAGTGACTGTATGTCGGCCATTGCGCGGTGCACCACCAAGCTCGAACACAAAAAGCGAATGGTCGAAGTCGAGCTGGAACACAGCAGGGAAGAAGAACCTTCCAGGAAATCTATAGGATTTCGTCTGTTCTGGACTTCTTTGATGATTCTCTGGATCAGTGCAGTAGCCTATGGCATTTATGTGTACTATGGAGATCAGCTCATGCCCTATGTGAATCGGGCAATCGAATACCTCACCGCTGCCGCTGAACGTTTCCTCTGATTTTTTTAAGCTTTCTGAGGATTTAATAGGACAAAAAAAGGCCGAAACTTCAGGTTTCGGCCTTTTTCACTTCCCCAGGTCTTTGCTCGACTGCACAGGGGAAGGTTATTACCAAGGAACATCTGCAGATCCCGGACTAATTGAAACGGCTAATGATGCAGCATCTGTTGCTTTCTTTTTTCCAATTGTACAGCCAATTCGTTTATGGCCACGCGTGCGGCCTTTTCGAAATTATCCTGTCTGCTTTTCACGAATAGATACGGACCCGGTACACTGAGTTGAATCTCGCACAGGTTGCAATCCGGCGAGGAGGTATTTTCCTTCTTTAGTTTGACTTCGGCTCCGATCATCCAGTTGTATTTTTCTGCCAGTTTATCCAGATTCTGTTCGATCCGTTTACTCAGCGTTTCGCTTACAGGCATGTCGATGAATTGGATGTTCGTTTTCATACTCTTAGCGTTTTCAAGAAAATTACTACTCTGTAAAAATAGCTTTATACCCTTCGGAATCATATGACATATGTCAGCTTATGTCTTCTTCCAAAGGTTCCTGGGCCTCGGGTATGGCGTAGTCCCGGTCCTTGAAAAACGACTTCATCCTGGGCAGCATGCGTTCCCGCTTGCGATGCATCACCTCCATTCGGGTTAGCAGATCGTCCAGCAGCTCCACCGCTCCATCGATATGGACTCCTTTGTTGAGCATGACACATTCGGCCTTGAGCCCCATGACGGCGTCCGTAATTTCCGAACGGGAAGGAATTCCCTTCTTCGCCAGGTTCTCCAATACCTGCGTAGCCCAGATAACAGGGATATGGGCGGCCGAGCACATGGACAGAATCTCTTCCTGTACCCAGCCGATCTCTGTCCATCCGGTCTCTACGGCCAGGTCGCCCCGGGCAATCATGACGCCCAGATTGCGCACCTGCATACCCTTGAGCAATAGCATCTCCAGGTTGTCGTAAGCCAGCTGGGTTTCGATCTTGAGTACCAGGCCCAGGTCGTCCAACACATCGTGCTTTTTCATTTCCTCCAGCACCTCTTCCACGTCCTCGGGCGTATTTACAAAGGAGATGTGTGCGATGTCGGCGAATTCGACGACGAATGCGAAATCCTTGCGATCCTGGGAGGTCAGTCCCCGCCCTTGCAAACGGCTGGAAGGGAAGCTCATTCCCTTCTCGGATTTGAGCCTGGAGGAACCATTTCGGGTCTTGGTAATTCTCAATTCGAAGTGGTCGTTGCTGCAGCTCACGATCTCCCCCTCAATTTTACCATCGTCGAGCAAAACGGGTTCGCCGGGAGCAATCTGATCGAATACCCATTCGGATTGGCAGGGAATCTGGGCCCGCCTGACTAGTATGCCTCCGTGGTCATAAACGGCCTGTAAGCCTTGTTCATCCTTCCGTACTACGCGCAACAGGTCTCCATTCTGAAGCGGGATCACCCCTTCGATCGGTTCAATCTCCCCTATGACCAGGGTAGTAGACTCTCCATTATATCCGTAAAAGACGGCCCCGGTCTCGAC
Organism: uncultured Flavobacteriaceae bacterium; assembly: GCA_964552195.1. Taxonomy (GTDB): domain Bacteria; phylum Bacteroidota; class Bacteroidia; order Flavobacteriales; family Flavobacteriaceae; genus CAZKAP01. The sequence goes on along the minus strand of CAZKFM010000001.1, from coordinate 513,139 downwards.
ATAGCAGGTTTTATATACGTTGAGGTCAATCTGCCGGTCACTGATATAAACCACCTCGGCCTTGCGGTGTTTGTTTCGGGCATCGCTGAATTCCAGTACATCGCCCTCCTTGAGATCACCTATGACACTGCCTTCGGACAGAGGAATTTCGTTAGGCGTTTCTGGCAACCCCTCAGTTCGGAGCAGCACGATCCGGGCAGGGCCGGTTACGACCCCGCGCTCGTCCTTCTGCGGTACAAATTTTTTGAGCTTGGGTCCGGGTTCGATATCACCGGTTCGGATCTTGGGTCCGGCCAGGTCCATGGCAATCTTCAGGTCGACCTTTTCCTCCAGAGCGGCCTGGCGCAGATTGGCAATCATGACCTCCCAGACCTCCGGTGAGTCGTGAGCACAGTTGATTCTGGCACAGTTCATACCGGAGCGAATCAGGCTGCGAACGCGGGCGTAATCCCGCCCTACCTCTTCGGAGATCGTTACCATAATCCGCACCCGTCGGTTCTTGGGTCGGCTGCCCAGTAAACTATCACAGTTGGTTGCCAGTTGTTCCCTGGCAAACTGCTGTGCCTCTTCCAGGTTTCCCGTACCCGTGAAGTCTCCTTTCATCAGAGCCTGGAGAATGCGCCTGCAGTTCTGTATGCTCTCCCTTATATTGCCCTCCGCATTGGCGAATCGGGTGAGCCCCAGTCCGGCCAGGGCATTCTGTATGGGGCGGAGGTCGAGCTGACGGAAGTTGGTGTAGCGGATCAGATTCGAGGCGCTGCGCTCGTGGTTTACGTGGACATTTCGGTGGGATTCCCGGATCTCGTCGTTTATTTTCGAAATGTACCTGAGTACCTCCTTGAGCTGGGCGGAGAGCTTTTTGAGTTCGGACTTTTTCATTCCCGTAAGGTAGGGGCACGCACCCGATCAGATATCCCGGCGATTGAAAAGTGAGGTCAGGCTGCGAGCGGTTTTAGCAACCTTTAAGTTACGAAGCATCCGGGAGGTGGGCAAGAAAAACGCCGCACTACTCACAGTGCGGCGCATAAACATAAGTGATATTCTTCTCAGTTATCTATAGAGCCCATCACACGCTTCATAAATCCATTGAGTGCCTCCCGTGTCGGGGTGCCCTTCTTGATTTCGCGATGAACCTCTATGGCACCATACATATTGCTGAGGAGTTCTCCTATCACATCCAGCTCTTGTTCGGTCAGGGCAGGAGATTCCGTGAGGTTTTCAAGCACCTCGATCGCCTCGACCACATAATCCTCGTCTTTTTCCTCAATAAAGCTGTTGAGATTCTTAATCAGCGGTAGCTTCATGGATAAACTCCTTTAGGACTTCAAATTTATTCGTCTGGACCTGGTTCTTCAGCTCTCCTCCCTGAAAGGCGGCAAATGTGGGCAGATTGTCTACATTCGCCAACTTACGGGAACCCGGAAACTTTTCTGCATCGGCCATTACGAACAATACGTCCTCCATTTCCGAGGATACCTTTTTGAATTTGGGCTTCATGATACGGCAATTGCCACACCAGCCCGCACTGTACTGAACCATTACCCTGGGGTTCTCCTGGACCAGCTGTTCCAGGTTATCTTCCGTTAATTCTACAAACATGGGCTCGGTCTTAGTGGGTGGACAAATAATCAGCAACTCCCTTGCGATCGGCCTTCATCGCATCCTTGCCTTCTTCCCAGTTAGCCGGGCATACTTCTCCCTTCTCCTGAACGTGGGAGTAGGCGTCGATCAGTCGGAGAAACTCTCCTACATTACGTCCCAGCGGCATGTGGTTGATCCCTTCGTGGAAAACGGTCCCTTCCTCATCAATAAGATAGGTAGCCCTGAAAGTTACGTTGTCCCCTTCCATGATCAGTGCACCGGTTTCCTCGTGTTCGTCGACATACTGCCCGTCCAGTATGCCGAGTATGTTCGACAGATTGCGGTTGCTGTCGGCAATGAGGGGATACTCCACCCCTTCGATACCTCCATCGTCTTTCGATGTGTTCAGCCAGGCAAAGTGTACCTCCGCCGTGTCGCATGAAGCGCCGATCACTATGGTGTTCCGTTTCTCAAATTCGCCTGCTGCCTCCTGAAAGGCGTGGAGCTCAGTGGGGCATACGAAAGTAAAGTCCTTGGGATACCAGAATAGCAGTACTTTCTTTTTCTTATTAAGGGCCTCGTTGAAGACATTCAATTCAAAAGTGTCCCCCATCGAATCGATGGCATTTACCTCCAGATTTGGAAATTTTTTACCTACTAGTGTCATAATTCAAAGCAAATTTTCTGCAAAAATAACTCTACAGAAACTCAGCCTGAAACTAGTTCGATTCTTATTTCCTATACCGGGATTGGCGTTCCCTATGACCGCGAACCCATATCGGCAAGAATAGCCCGGGCGGCTTGTTTGCCGGTCTCCATCGCGGCCTGTAGGGACGGGAACATGCAATGATCCCCGCAGTGGTATACACCCTGCCTTTCGGGGTCATGCGGGTCGAAACCCAACGAGAGCTCCGGCAGTATCGGGAGGGCCTTATCTATCCGAAAGGTGTCCACCAGACCCTTCAGTTCGATACCGGCGATCTGTCTGATTTCGTCCTTTACCCGCAGGTATACCGTGTCGCGATCCCAGTCGGGGGGTTCGACCAGAGTCAGTGACAGTAGTCGCTGACCTTCCACATTTCCCAGGACACGCGGGGGTGGGACCTCACTCCAATTGTTAACCAGGGTACCCCGGCTACCCGATAATCCGAGGATGCCGGAGTGGGTCAACGGCTTATCGATCCAGGCATATAGTACCTGACAGGACCTCCAACCGTCAGGTTTTTGTTTACTCCGATCCCACTCTTCGCCCCTACAGGCGATCAGAATGGCATCGGACTTGAGTTCACTCCCGCCCGCTAATCGGACCAAGCCGCTTTCCACGGCCTCCACCGCAGTGCCAAAACGGAAGCGGGTGCGACCGAGCCTGCTCTTAAGCTGCAGGGCCACCTGGTTAATTCCCAGTCTCGGAATGGCTGCCTTACCCTCGGAAAACATCTTGTATACGAAAGCAAACATGCGACTGGAGCTCTCCAGTCCAGGCTCCAGGAAGATCCCGCTGAAAAACGGACGGAAGAAATAATCGATACAGGATTCGGAAAAGCCATATCCCTGAAGATAAGACAGGGTGCTCTGCCGGGGCATCGAAAAAATTTTCTCCAGAGCCATCCCTTTGAGCTCAGACTGCAACCGGAAGGTCAGCCATTTGTCCCGTATGGTCAGGTTTCGGTTGGTCAACGTGGGGTAAAAGAAAGGCAAATGACGTATGGGGTCTCCCAGGATTCCCATTTGGCCATCGCGGAATACGGCGGCACCGGGCTTAAATTCGACCAGGTCCAGGGCATCCAAATCGAGGTATTCCCGTACGGCAGGGTAGGCCGTGAGCAGCACCTGAAAACCCAGATCCAGAGGCCAGTCCTCTTCCTGAAGGGTTCGCAGCCTTCCTCCCACCTCGTCGCCCTTTTCTATAACTACCGGAGTATACCCTGCTCGTTCCAGCTCCAGGGCGGCAATCAGGCCGCTGATCCCGGCCCCGATTACCAATATGTCTTTAGATTCCTTCATGACGATAATCGCTGATTAACGCTACTGCTCTATACTGCGGGCCTCGAAATACAACACGCCTTCCTCGTCTTCCCGGGCGTCAATTTCGATGGGACGACAACATACCTCACAATCCTCAATATAGGTTATACCTCCGGAGGACAGGTCCAGCAGCATGGAGATTTCTTCCCAGCAGTAGGGACATTGAAAGAAATGTTCAATCACGCAACTAAGTTACCACTTAACATTCAGCAACTGTCCGTAGAGCCTAAGGAGTTCCAGCTCTGCCAGCTTTGCGTTGTATTTGGCGAAATTACGGTTGGTCTGGGCGTTGATGTAGTTGATCTGTGCCTGCCTTAACTCTATGGAAGTAATGCGTCCCACCCGGTATTGCTCGCGTGAGCGCTCGTAGTTGTTCAGGGCCGTCTTCACGTTGCTCTTCTGCATGACGTATACCTGTAGCCGGTTCTCGTAGGTGTCCAGGGCATTTGCAATATTGGCCTGCAACTGAAGCCGCAGCGACTCCATGGCCCATTTCATGGACTCCCGGTTGATGCGATTGTTGCGAATACTGTTAGTACCCTGTCCGCCATCGAAGATATTCCAGTTGAGACTCACCCCAGCCCCGAACCCCTGATTGGTATTATTCAACAGGAAGCCCGTAGGAGGAAATTCTCCCCGGTTCCAACCGTACGAGCCGTTAAGTTGTATCGAAGGGAGCAAGAGTGACTTGCTTTGCTTATAGGTCAGGTCACCTATGCGCACGTTCCTCACTGCCTGTTGATACCCGGCATTGTTGAATTCAGCGGTACGCCTCCAGTTGTCGAGCTGTACCCTGGGCAGGAAAGTTATGGACGTGTCCACCTCCATGCCCTTTAGAATGTCCCGGTTGAGAATCACGTTCAGATCTCGCTTGGCGTTTCGCAGGGTTTGCAGTTCGGTAATCAGGTTGATGCTGTCCGACACGAGATCGACCTCGGCATTCAGCACATCCAGTTTACTGCCCCTTCCGTAATCAAACCCATACTGTGCCCTTTGCAACCGCTGAGCGGTGTTCTGGTAGGTGGTTCTCAATACTCCGACATTCTCCGATAGCCTGGCTACCTCAAAATAGACCGTAAAGAGTTGAAGCAGGGTATTTTCTATGGTTTCGCGTACTTGAAGCTCGGTTAGCTTATAGGCCTCTTTAAGGCCCTTGTACCGATACATGCGGCCCAGTCCGTCGAAAAGCGTGTAGGAAACGTTTACCGATGCGTTATAACGCGTAGTTTGCGCTCGATCTACACTTTGTGACTCTCCGGTCCGAAAGGTGGCTTCCTGGTCTTCCACATTGATGTTCCCTCCGGTAGTCGCGGTCACGGTAGGCAGGTAGCCCGAATTGAGCAGTCGGCTGTTTCTCCGGGCGATTTCCAGGTCGTTACGAGAAATTCGGATGTCGAAATTCTTGAGAAGGGCCTGTTCCATGGCCTGCTCCCGGGTCAGTATCTCTGCCGTATAGTCCTTGGAATCGGGCTGAGTACCCCCAGCGGTCTGCGAACGAGCTGCAGCAGTCAGCAAAAGGAGTATAGCGGGCAACAGGCCCCTCAGGATGTATGGTCTAAAAGTCCTCATAGCCGTTGCGTTCTTTAATGGCGTTCTCCACCTCTTCCCTGCTGACCTCATTACCCGTCTGGAACCACTTGAAGAATACCCGGACTCGATTGCTGAACGACAGGAATACGGGCAGCATGATCAGGGTGAGCACCGTAGCAAATCCGATTCCGTAGGCAATGGAAATTGCCATGGGCTTCAAAAACTGTGCCTGGCGACTCTTCTCGAGCAGCAGCGGAGCGAGTCCTGCTATGGTGGTTGCCGATGTCAGGAATATGGCTCGGAATCGCGAGCGTCCGGCCTCGTAAAGGGCCTCGGTAAACTCCTGTCCCTGGCGTAGATTGTTGTTAAACTTTCCGATGAGTACCAGTCCATCATTCACCATGATACCGATCAGGGCGATAATCCCCAGCATAGACAAAATATTGAGGGGGAAATTATGGATGTAATGACCCCAGCCAACCGCAACCAGGCTAAAGGGGATTAGTAAAATGAGTAACAGAGGCTGACTGAAGCTTCGGAAGGTGAATGCAATGGTAATATAGATCAAGAACAGTACAGTGAGGCCTACAAACTGCAGAGATCCCAGCAACTTATTGGCTTCCCGGTTCTGACCCTCATACGAAGGAGTCACCGTCGGGTATCGCGCCTGTATGTCCGGCATTACTTCATTCCGAATCCAGGCCAGCATTTCCGTGGAAGAGGTGGCCTCCGGATCCTCCAGGTCGCTGGATATCTGAATTTCCCTGCGCCCATCGAGGTGGTTAATGGCCACATCCCCCCGGCGAATCTCGTAACTGGCGATTTCCCTCAACGGAACGCGGTTACCCGAAGGTGTGAGGATTCTCATTTCTTCGAAGTTATTCAGCGATGAGCGCTCCTCCCGGTTATATCGCACCCAGACCCGGATCTCGTCCTGGCCCCTCTGAAATCGCTGCGCCTGCACTCCAAAGAAACCGGACCTTACCTGCGACATTACCGATCGGACATTCAGGCCCAGCAGAGCCGCACTTTTCTTAAGCTTGAGCCGAACCTCCTTAATGCCCTGAGGATCATTATCGGTCACATCCTTGAGCAGGGCATTGGATTCCATAGCCTCCTTGAGTTCTGCCTTGGCCGCCTTGAGTTCCTCTATGTTGTTTCCGAGCAGGGATACGGAAACCGGGGAGCCCCCGAAGTTTCCGCCCGAACCGTATATCAGGCTCTCAGCCTCGGGCATGGGCCCGACCAGTTCACGGATCCGGGAGGTGATGATACTGGAAACCACATTATCGGGCCGTTCCTCCCCCGGAAGCAGATTTATTTCCAATGTAGCCGTGGATGAGCCCGGCCCTAGTCGCTTTATGGTATTCTCGAATAGCTTCTTATCACTCCCCGGCAGGTATTGTGCAGTCAGTTCGTCATTGGCGATCAGGGCCTGCCTTTCGATGTACGATATGATCGAATCGGTAACCGCCGCATTGGTACCGTTGGGCATCCTAAGGTCGATCTGCACCCTGTCACTGGCTATGCGAGGAAAGAAGGCCGTGCGTATGATCCCACCTCCCATGGAACCGACCGTAAGGGCAATCATGGCAAAAAAGATCGAAAAGGTTAGCAGCTGGTATTTCAGGCTGAATCTCAAAAGGGGACTGTAGAGGTTGTCCCGGTTCCAACGCATAATGGCATCACCAATCTTGTTCACCGACCTTAGCGCGGCAAAAACACGGGCAATTCGTCCTTTCTCCTCGGGTTCTTCGGGATGGAGCGCCTTGGAGTGAGCCAGGTGGGCAGGAAGTATAATCAGGGCCTCAATCAGGGATACAGCCAGAGTCAGGATTACGATCACGGATACTTCTCCGAAAAGCTCACCTATCCTACCATCGAGGAACAGAAACACGGAAAACGCCAGTATGGTCGTAATAATCGCGGAAACGATTGGGGGAATGACCTCCATGGTACCGTCAATGGCAGCCTGATTAGGAGATTTTCCCATTTCGTAGTGCTGATAAATATTCTCGGCTATCACAATCCCGTCATCGACCAGTATACCCACCACGATTATCATCCCGAATAGAGACAGCACATTAATGGTCACCCCGACCATGGGAGCGAAAATGAACATGCCTAAAAAAGCGATCGGCAGTCCGAATGCCACCCAGAAGGCCAGGCGGGTATTTAGGAAAAGCGAAAGAAAGGTGAGTACCAGCAACATCCCGATCAGCGCATTTTCCGCCAGCAGTTGAGTCCGTTGGTTTAGCACCTTGGACAGGTCGCGCACCACATCCAGCCGGATGTTGTTATTCTTCTGATTGAATTCTTCTATATAGGCCTTGACTTTGTCGGCCGATCCGATGAGGTCTTCGGAATTGGTGCTGGTTACGGTAACCGTAACCGCAAGGTTTCCGTTGAAAAAGTCGGCGTTGGGCGTTTCCGAGAAGCGGTCCCTGACCTGGGCCACCTGTGATAGCTCGATTCTGCGCCCTGATTCCTCGGCCCGTACGGGTATGGAAAGCAATTCCTCGGCGAAGTACCCGCGGTTATTGGCCCGAATCAAGTATTCCTCGGCCGCCGTTTTGATGTTTCCTCCTGTGATCAGCAGATTGGCGTTAGAGACGGCCAGAGCCACCTCCTCGAAACTGATGTCGTACGCCAGCAGCTGGTCCTCGTCCACGGCGATCTCGATTTCCTCATCCGGATAACCCGTAATCGAAATCTGGGATATCCCATCCATGGCCCTGAGGTCGTTTTCCACGCGGCGGGCGATTTGCTTGAGACCTGCCAGGGTTAATCCCTCACCGCTGATCGCAAAGCTGATCGTCGGTCTGACGGCCTCCAGCTTGGACACGATAAGCGGCTCCATACCTGTTGGAAAGGTGGGTACACGGTCCACCGCATTCTTCACCTCCAGCAACATCTGGTCCACGTCCCTCCCCTTTTCGATCTCAACATTGATTGACCCGCTGTTCTCACTGGAAACCGAGGTCACCCTCTCGATGCCTTCGAGCCCCTTCAGGTTGTCTTCAATCTTCAGGACAACGCCTTCCTCAATTTCCTGGGGAGATGCCCCGGGATAGGTAATGATGATGTTGATGTTCTTGGATGGGACCAACGGGAAGAAGGAGGACTTGAGCGAGTTCAGCCCGACCAGTCCGAAGATAAAGAAGGCTATGATGATCGCATTGACCGCGACATCATACTTGATAAAATACGAGATTACCTTCCTCATGGCCTGGCAGTTAAGGCCGTAGTATCGATTTTAACCCTCATGCCCTTATGAGCACCGATCACTGGACGGCTCAGTACCAGACTGCCCTCGGGGAGTCCCTTGAGAACCACCCGGGAATCGCCGAAGTGTACCGGCTCCACATTCATTAGATCGAGTATGGTGTCCCGGACCACATAAACGCGGTTACCTTCCTGAAGCAGGGAACGGTCCATACTGTATGCCTCCTGGATTTCCCGGGCCCTGAGACGGGCCTGCAGATACTGCCCCTCTTTGAGGTTTTTGTCGCGTACACCGATGAAAACGGTTATGGTCTGACTGGCCGGATCTACCCGGGCATTGACCCGGTTCACATAGCCCCTATAGGTCGAAGAACCATCCAGCTCCGTCAGGACGACCGGGTTCCCTACTTTAAGCAGGTCACCGTAGGTTTTGCTGAGTGAAACCTCCAGCTCGTATTCGGCAGGGTTAATGAATTCCCCTAGCTTCTGTCCTGGACGTATCAGGGTACCCTCGGTAACCAGCGCCTCGGTAAGTACTCCGTCAAAGGGTGCCGTAATCCGAAATTTAGACAACCGGCTTTCCAGATTTTTCAGGTTGTAGTAAGCAGCGTCGATTCCTCTGCCAGATATGAAGAACGACTCCAATTCTGAGTTCGCTTTGGGCAGGGGCCGGACTGGACTGTTCAGGTCAAACTTCCGTAAGTAGGCCTCCCATTGCGGAAAAGCATCCGGAAAATCCAGTCGCAAATCCGGCATGATCCCGGTAATCTGATTGTAGAGGTTACTTCGGGCCGACACCACCGTGGCCTTGTACTCCGTCGGATCTATTCGGATGAGCGTCTCACCTTTTCGATAAGGCTGGCCCGTTTTAAAGAGCCGGGTACCCTTTTGAAAAATGCCCTGAACTTCGGAGTACAGAGCGACTTTTTCCCGGGCGACCAGACTTCCGCTGGCCGAAACGGTAACGGACACCTCCCGGTTACGTACCGTGTCCACCTGAACGACCTTGATTTGCTTGGGAACAACGGGCCGCTGGGTGTTCTTGCTCTCCATAATTTCCCGGGCCGCATAAACGGACCCGGCAATTATAGCCAAAGCCAGAAGTATAGATAAAAAAAGGCGCATAAGTAGTTTGGGTTAGCCTTTGGTTAAAAGGCAAAACTAAGTGGAAAGTGTGCTGGTATCGTTAATTTTTTCATAAAAAAAGGGGCAACATTACTGTCGCCCCGAACCAAACAAACTAAAGTATAACTAACTACTTACTTTACATATTCAAAACTCCTACTCTTTCTTCGTCAACTCCGTCGTTCCCCAGATAAATTTTCAATCCGGACTACCATCGTGTGGAATAGGTAACTGGCAAACGACGTCCTTATCGTTTACTAGGGTAAAAATACGGAGCAGTCAGGTTCCGCTTCTCCTTATGTTGTGAAAATACTGGAATTTGTGGTAAACCAAACCGAGAATGTGGTAGAAGTAATTAACAATGTTAAGTGTATTCCTACGAATCGATCAAACGTGACGAGATCTCCTCCCAACTCTCCATCAGTTCTTCCAATTCCGTCTTGCGTGCCTGGTAACGGTCAAAAAACTCAGGATTCGCTGCAGTTTCGTCGTAATTCATCAGCAATTGGTGGTCCATTTCACCAATCTCCTTTTCCAATTCGGTAATCTTTCGCTCTACCGATCCGAGCTTATTCTTGAGCGATTTCTGCTCCTTTTGTTGTTGATAACTTAGTCCGTTTTTCTCCCCGGATGCCGTGCTATCGGCCTTTTCTACCGAGCGCTGATCTTTATCACCCCTTTCGATTTGCCTCATATCCCGTGCCTCGCGCTGGTCCAGATAGAACTGAATATCCCCCAGGAATTCCTTGATCCCTCCATCGCGAAACTCGTATACACGATCGGTCAACCCCTGCAGGAAATCCCGGTCGTGTGAGATGAGCAGCAGGGTACCGTCGAATTCCTTCAGGGCCTCCTTGAGAACCCTCTTGGAATCCATGTCCAGATGGTTCGTTGGCTCGTCCATCAGAAGCACATTAAAGGGCTGAAGCAACATTCGGGCCAGCGCCAGTCGGTTGCGTTCTCCTCCGGAAAGTACACGGACATATTTCTCCACCTCATCCCCACTAAACAGGAAAGAGCCCAGTATATCCCTAACCCGGGATCTATTGCTCTCATTTGCGGCATCGATCATGGTATCCAGGACGGTCTTGCTGCCGTCGAGATACTCCGCCTGCTGCTGAGCGAAATATCCCAGGGAAACGTTGTGACCCAATTCGCACATTCCCTTGTGCTCCAGCTCGCCCACAAGGATCTTCGCCAGGGTGGTCTTTCCCTGACCGTTCTGCCCCACGAAGGCTATCTTGCTCCCCCTCTCCACGAGCAGGTCGATACCCCGGAGGACCTTATGGTCCCCATACGACTTGGCGAGGCCTTCCAGCTTGAAGACCACCTTCCCCGGTTGTCGGGAAACCGGAAACCGGACCTTCATTACGGCATTGTCCTTCTCTTCGACCTCGATACGGTCCATGCGCTCCAGCTTCTTGATCAGGGACTGTGCCATGGACGCCTTGGTGGCTTTGGCACGGAACTTTTCGATGAGCTTCTCCGTCTGTTCAATCTGCTTATCCTGGTTTTTCTTGGCGTTGCGCTGTTGCTGCACGATCTCCTCCCTCAGCACCAGGTAGTCGGTATAGGGTTTGTTGTAGTCGTATATCCTGCCCGCGGTAATCTCGATGGTGCGATTGGTGACCTGATCCAGGAACATGCGGTCGTGCGAAACCAGCACCACGGCACCGGGATAATTCTTCAAAAAGTTTTCGAGCCAGAGTATCGACTCTATATCCAGGTGATTGGTCGGCTCGTCCAGCAGCAGGATTTCGTTTTTTTGCAGCAGGAGTTTGGCCAGCTCAACCCGCATGCGCCACCCCCCGGAGAACTCCTCGGTTGGACGCCCGAAATCGGAACGCTCAAAGCCAAGACCCTGCAAAACCCGTTCGGCCTCTCCACGATATCGATATCCCCCGAGTAGATCGAAGCGTTGGCTACGCTCGTTCATTTCGATCAGCAGGTTGCTATAGGATTCGGTTTCGTAATCGGTTCGCTCAGCAATTTCTGTGTGCAACCTCTCGATATCCGACTCCAGGGTTTTAATCTCCCCAAAAGCCTGCTCCGCCTCTTCCATTACCGTACGCCCAGCCTCGAAATCGATATCCTGCTTCAGAAAGCCCACCCGGACTTCCTTGTCACGGCTCACCTGACCCTCGTCCGACGACTGCTCGGAGGCAAGAACTTTAAGCAGGGTGGATTTGCCCGCACCATTCTTACCGATCAGTCCCACCCGGTCGCCCTGGGTTAACCTGAAGGAGATCGATTCGAATAATGGGACACCTCCGAAGGAGACGGTAAGATTGTGGACATTCAGCATAAAAAGTCGGTTACCTGGGTTACTAACGGGCGTGCATTTTTAATGTAATTTCGCCTGTAATCCGAGTGCAAATGTTAAAAAAAGGCAACAAACTCTATAGCATTTTAACAGGGCGTTGTCCCCGTTGCCACGGGCCTTCTATGTATACCCATGCCAATCCGTACATGATCACCCGTATCTTTTCCATGCATGAAAAATGTCAGCATTGCGGCACTAAGTACAAAATGGAACCCTCCTTTTTCTATGGTGCCATGTACGTGAGCTATGCCCTTGGAGTGGCCTTTGCTACAACCGTATTCGTTATTTGCTATGTATTTGCGGGGCTTTCGCTAAACGAATCCTTCCTGGCCATAGCCCTGGTACTCTTCCTGTTGGTCCCGATCATCATGCGGCTGTCCCGCAACATCTGGATTAACTTCTTTGTCAAATACGATCCGAAAGCGGCCGAGAGATACCTCAGCAGCTAGTCGCTTGCGGTCAACCGATCAGAAAAACGTCGGATATCGACCTCGGGGTCCAGAGGCACTCCTTTTTCGATCCTATCGATCAGTGGTCCGCTGAGGTAGGGAGCCATCAAGACCCCGCGGGAGCCCAGTCCATTGAACACGTGCAACCTGTCGTATCCCGGATGAGTACCCACTAAGGGGCGTCGGTCGGATACCGTAGGGCGCACTCCGGCCGACTGTTCCACGACCTCCCAGGGTGCCTTGAGAAATTTCCCTGCCTTCTCTTCAATTTCCTGTCGACTCGATTCGGTAGGGATAGAGGTCTTATCCTTCCACTTATAGGTAGCTCCCATACGGAATCGCTCCTCCCCCAACGGTATGGCGAATACCGAGGACTTCAGCATGCTATTCCAGTTGAAACCGGGTATTCGAACAACCAGGAGCTCCCCCTTGGTACCTACCAGGGGCAGGTAGTTGAAATAGGGGTTGTTCTTTAGGCCATACCCCTCGCAGAAAACCACATGGCCAAAATCCGTACCCCTGTACGTCACCGATTGCTCCCCAAGACCGAGCTCACCGTATTCGAAGGATTCTTCCCGGAGCAGATTGCGGCTCCGCAGATACGCCTGATAGGAATCCAGCAGTTTGCGCGTATCTACCCGGCCGGTACCGGTCATGTACCCGCAACCAAAGGGATTATCGATGTAGGGATGGTCGAGATATTCGATGCGATCGGTCATGTACGTCGCCTTGCGGGGATCGTCCAGTGCCTCGAACCAACGGTTCTTCTCGGCCTCTTCGGCAAATATCCGGTGAACGGGCAGGGCGTAGTCGAGGCGCACTCTCAGTTTACGTTCCAGCCGCAAGTAGAGGGGAAGCGATTGAGTCATCTGCCGGTCGGCCTGCCAAGCAAGGCTGAATCTCTTGAGAATGATCGGGTTATATAGGCCACCAGCTACGCGAGACGCCTGCTGAGAACGGTCACTGATCACCAGATAGGTACGGCCCCTGGATTCCAACTCTTCGCACAGGGCAATACCCGCAAGTCCACAGCCGACAACTAAGTAATCCTTCATTTCACAAAGTTAGGGCTAGCTGCGGACTGGCGGAATAAAAAACCCCCTGCAACGGCCGTTGCAGGGGGTTTGACAATTTATGAAATCTTCCTTAATACGCCCACATATCCTGTTCGCGGTCTCGAATGGATTCCTTGATCCGGTTGGCTTCCAAGAGTTGGAAAAGGGCATTGTCAGCTATGTAGTCGCGGATCTCCTGATCCCCCTGCACATTGTCTTCCTTGTAGATAACCCCGTTGAAACGACGTGCGTTCAAGAGCATATCGAAGGAAATAGGCTGAGCGGAATTGCGTTGGTTGAAGACCTTGGCCTTGTGCAACACATCGCGCGCATCGCGATACCACACCCAGAAGAGCTCAACTTTGTTGGCCCCCTGATCGACGTTTTCGGCGTCGATGAAGTTCACATCCGGTGCCACCGGTGCCAATCCGAGTATGCGATATTTCAGTTCTCCCTGACGCTTGTCGAAGTACCACATACCCATGATATGATACTCAACGATATCGGAGCCTGAAATCGATCGACGATTCACATATTGCTCGGAAAGTGCCTCACCGGCATTGATCTGCTCATATCCGAGCTCGGTGGTATCCACGCGCTGCATGGTAGCCTTAAGGTCATTGAGAGTGCGTTTCTCGTTGAAGTACGAGTCCACGTATATATTCTCAATTTCTCCCCTTTTAACGGCATCCCAAAGCGTGTAAAACAGGGACTTGCGATCGGTTCCAATGGTGTCAGTCGGATAATATAGGGGGAAGTTTACCCGCTCATCGAGGTCCACAACCTCCCATACCTTCTTCGACCAAAGGATGTCGCGATCGTCCACATATCCGTAGGACATGGGTTTGTCGTCGTCAGCCGCCATCTGGGCAGCCGTCTTTCGCCCGACCTCTACGGGCTTTCTGGCGTTCAGGATGTTAGCCTGAGCGGCCAGCGTCAATGGCATAAACGCCAGCACCGCTCCAATAACAACTGATGATTTCCAAGTCTTCATATCCACATAGTATTAATTCGTAAGCTCAACCAAGACAGGCGATACGGGCTTCAACTTATACGAAGATCCGTTTGCTATATAAGCCTTGATGTCAAATATCTGTATCAGGTCGCCCGGGCGTGCACGTTGAATGAGGCTTTTGGCGGCCGAATTCATCCGGGTACCATTAACCTGCACTGTTCCCTGACCCTGTATGCTGATCCGGAAGGAACTCACCTTCACGTCCAGGTCATACACGAAGTCATCGAGCAGAGCACCAACGGTCGAGATCTCCAAATTTCTCCTGGGCATCTTGACTTTGCCGCTTTCGCCCCGGATGGTACCGGTAGGCGCGGGTATATCCTTAATACGGAACGTCTTGGGCGTACTGATCATTTTGCCGTCGGGTAGTTTACCCGAGGCATTGATGGTCACTTCACGACCCCTGATGTTAGAAGGATCCATGATGTACTTGCTGCCTCCAATCTTCCTGAGACCCGGAGCACTGGCGTTGACGAAGTTGTCGGCCACACCGGGGATGGAAATGGTCAGCGGGTTTTGAACTCCGCGATACACCACATTCATCTTGTCCGCCGAGATTACAGCTGAGTTCGGCATGGAGATGGTGGCAAAAGTAGAGTTGACCGGCACTCTGGTTTCTTCCCCGTCCTGAAGGAATACCAGATTACCTTCGATCTTGTGATCTCCGGGATTTCCGGCACTGATGGTCAGTTTTACCCGACCGTCCTCGATAACGAAATCGCGATTCTCCTGCAGGGGCTTGCCGTCCAGGGTCAGTTCGACCCGATTGGGCCTGGTGGTGGCATCCTTACGTCCGAGGACGATGCTGCCGTCGAAATCCTCACCGGCATAGAATGCCGACTTGTTCTGCTCCAGCAGCGTAGTGTAATTGGTCATGGCCACCTCGCTGGTCAACTGACCCTCGAGCATGGTTTTCAGTATCTCCTGTTCGGTATTCTGAATGTCGGATTGGGTGAAAGACAATTTGGTCAGCGATGCAATCAGTGGGAAACCTTCGTAGTTGTAATTCAACCAGTCTACTTTCCTGCCGTCGCGGTTCTCCACCTGACCGTTTTCACCTCCGGTTTCAAACCTCAGCATAACCGATTCCCTCAGGCTCTGATACTTGGGGTCATCTCCGAGTATGGCCAGCACCTGGTCCCGGTAAGCTATTCGCTTGTCTAGAAACTCCTGCCCGCCAGGTTTGAGGTTATCGCCCTCGAAAAACATCTGGTCGAGGAAATCGGGCTTATCCATGGTCTGATAGTCTTCGGGGTCCTTAACCTCCTCCAACATCGACCTTTTCAATCCTTCTATGTAGCTATAGTACTCCTCCGACAGGACCTTGATCTGATTGGCCTGTTCGTAAAGAGGGCCGTACTTAGCGGCGTTTTCTGATGCCTTGTTCTCCAGGCTCGCCAGGAAGGCGGCATTGTCGTTGGAGATCTTGGCATTGGTATCCTGCAGTCTTTCGTTCATCAGACCGAAAGCTCCAAGGACCTCTTTGCTCATATTTAAAGCCAGCATGGCGATGAAAACCAAATACATTAGGTTGATCATCTTCTGGCGCGGTGATAACTTTCCTGAAGCCATTGTCGTCTCTTAATAAGTTGTTACTTAACAGATTTGGGATATTGCGCGGACGAGGCTCCGGTTAGGAACGCTTGTTCATCGCAGAGAGCATACCACCGTAAACACCGTTCAATGAAGAAAGGTTGGTAGTAAGAGCTTCCATCTGTTGTTTGAGCGCTCCTGCATTTTGTACTACTTCCTCATTGATAGAGGCCTGACGGCTGGCGCTTTCCAGCTGTACCTTGTAAAGGCTGTTCAACGATTCCATCTGGGCCGCTGCATGAGAAAGCTCCTCAGAGTAGCGCTTGGTGTGCTGAATAGCATCCGTAGTCGGGGCTATGTTCTTAGCCGCGCCTTCGAAGCTGCGGATGCTCTCACCCAGACTGTTCATCAGGCTCGCATCTATTTTAGCTTCCTTCAGCATCTCGTCCAGTTTCTTGGACAGTATGGCCTCAGCATCACGGGCAGACTCCTTGTTCTTGGAACCGTCACCGTTCAACTCCGGATATACCAGTGACCAGTCTACATCCTCTTCCACCGGTTCGAATGCACTCAGGGCGAAAATGATTGCCTCTGTGATGAGACCCAAAGACAGGAGGGTAGATCCGTTCAGCCACTCGTTTATTTCATAGTGAGTAATCTTGAACAGGGCACCGATAATTACTACGGAAGCCCCAAGGCCATAGGCCATGTTCAAAAGCTTTTTTGTCGATCTTGATTGTGCCATTTTTTTAAAATTTAGATTAAGTTATAATGATAAGAATTTGGTTTCAGAAGTGATAGTGTTCTCTAAAGCCATAATTCGAAAAATTGGTTCCGCACTTACTGCGTCGAATCCTCCTCTCCCATATAGTCCTGCACGGTTCGGAATCCGATATAACTCCTCGCCGAATCCTGGTACTCGTAATCGCGTGTGCTTACCTGTAGGAAATAAGCAACGTCTTTCCAGGATCCGCCTCGGATGACTTTTCTTTTGTTCTGGTTAGAACCCGCATTGGGGTTCATGGTTGAAACATACTCATAGGCACTGGGATCGTAGCTGGAATTGGTCCACTCCGACACATTCCCGGCCATATTGTAAAGATTGTAATCGTTGGGCTCATAACTCTTGGCCTCAACGGTGTAGAGCGCTGCATCGGCGGCATAGTCCCCGCGCTGCGGCTTGAAGTTGGCCATAAAGCAACCCGTATCGCTGATCACATAAGGACCTCCCCAGGGATAAGTTCCCCCTTCGATACCTCCACGAGCAGCGTATTCCCATTCCGCTTCGGTGGGCAGTCGGAACTGGTTCACGAACTGCTTGCCCTTGGCTTTCTGAGCATCATTCTTGATCTTCGTCCTCCAGTGACAGAAGGCCTTAGCCTGTCGCCAGTTCACACCCACGACGGGATAATCGCTATAGGCATCGTGCCAGAAGTAATCGTTGTGCATGGGCTCGTTGTAGGAATACTGGAAATCCTTGATCCATACCGTGGTATCGGGATAAATGGGCAATTCCTGCTGACGGATGAAATCCTTGCGACTGCCGCCCCTGCTCCGGGCAGCTGACTCGATATCCATCCAGTTGTACTTGTATTTCAGTCTTGTAACATCGAAAGTTCGCTGACCGTTATAGGTTTCTTCCTCGGACAGATACAAGGTATCCATGACCTCGGCATAGAATTCGTCCGGATAGTCGGAAGGGTCCCAAACCAGTTTAACATCTTTGTCCAGCGGACGCGCCGCATAGTCGTCGAAGTTGATGCCGCCGTAGTTATCGAGCATATAGCGCTCATAGACAGACATGCGAGAGGTATCCGTATCCTTGAATACGTAATCACCAATACCACCGTCATCCGGACCCAGTCCGAGTTCTTCGGCTAGCTTGGCCAGATGGGTTCGGGTAATCGAATCCTTAACCCATTCCACAAACTGTCGGTATTCGCTATTGGTGATTTCGGTATCGTCCATATAGAAGGATCGGACGGTTACGGTGCGGGTCGGTGCGTTCAGCAATCGTGCCTGGTCTTCCTCAGCTTTACCCATGATATAGGAACCCCTGGGGATCAGAACCATCCCGTAAGGTTTTTCGGGATACCACTTCTTACCACTCACTCCGACCAACTCTCCTCCTGAGTTGGAACCCGATCCACAACTGGTAAGTAGGAATGCAAAAGCTAGGATAGATAGGATTAGCTTTCTCATACTTTAGCTAAATTTTTTCTTTCAATAGTTAGACATAGTGTTCGCACGTCAAATACCTAAACTAACTTTTCATCC
This sequence comes from uncultured Flavobacteriaceae bacterium, assembly GCA_964552195.1. Taxonomy (GTDB): domain Bacteria; phylum Bacteroidota; class Bacteroidia; order Flavobacteriales; family Flavobacteriaceae; genus CAZKAP01. The sequence goes on along the minus strand of CAZKFM010000001.1, from coordinate 495,001 downwards.
AATTATTGTGCTTTCCAACGTAAATATTAGCTTTTTTTCAGGTCATGCTTCGCTTGTACGCCTTGAGCCAGCGATCCGGCACGACTTCGTTGCAAGCCTCCAGATAATCCTCTTCATTACAGGGCAGTAGCACTACCTTTTTCTCAATCTTGCGTTCCAGTGCATTCACGGGAGCCTCCATCCACCAGCGGGAGGTGATCATGCTCTTGTAAAAGACCAGGTCGCTTTCCACTCCGGGAACGGTAAACTTACTAAAATCTTCACTTCCCGAAAGCGGATTCTCCTCTATCCTGAGGCTGAGTCCTTCAATAAAATACCAAATCATCTGAGCCACCAACGCAACGCTCAGGCCCGAATTATTCATCTCGTAGATTCCCATGAGGAAAACGGAGTCGGACATGCCTGCATAGCGCATCAGCGCACAGATCTCCCTCCCGTTAAAGCCGTTAGGAGAATAGCCGTGACCACCCCCCTGGTCCATGGCCTGCACGGCATGCATGTCCACACTCACCATATCGGCTTGTCTCAGTATGGGTTCCGCCTTTGCGATATCCCTAGTGAGTTCTCCCAGACGATAGGCATCGAAGAACAACCGGTCCATGAGGTCGATCTCCTCCTGGGCATTGAAGTAGGTCTGATACCCCAGGTTGATGTATTGCAGCAGGTTGTTCGGCTTATCGGTGATGATCCGGCTCATGTAGGAGTGGTCCTCGACCAGGGAATTACCGTCCCCGAAGTCGAACCGGCTGTCGATATTGGCCAGGGTTATCAGGTCGCGTATGCCGTCGAATGAACGGTAGGTGGCGTAGGTAATATCCTGATTAGGAGCAATCACCAGGGGAATGATCCGTTCCTCCACCAGACCGGCCACGATCTGACGGACCAGGAAGTAGGTGTCTTCTAGAGTCTCACCGGCTTCGATGTCTCCGATATCGAGAATCACCGTATTCCAGTTTCCGTTCATGAGCTGATAGAGTTCCTTGCGGAGCGAGTCCAGATCGATGGGCTCGTACTTGCGCTCGAAAGGCGTTCGGTACTCCAGTACCCCCACTATGGCAACGGTTGCCGTGGCAAATACAGGCAGCCCTTTCTTTTCGGTGTGTTTAAAAACATGCCGGCCCAGGCTCTGGGGGGGCAACAATTCCGTAAAAGCGAGAACCTGCCCGCTTACCGGCTTCAACAAATCAAAAGGCATGGTTATTTTTTCGTCTTCTTGTTTCGGGCAGACTTGGCGCCCGCCTTCTTAGTGTTCGTTTTTTTTGACCCGGATGCGGCCTTCTTTTTATCCCCCAGCTGTGCCAGTAGTGACTTGGCCTCGTCCAGTGACAGTTCCGCCGCCGCTATATTCTTGTTCAGTTCGACATTTGTTTTTCCCTGAATGATTACATGCCTTCCCCAGCGCGCCTTCTCGATCCGGATGCCTTCATCGGGCCAATTGGCTACCACCTTTTCGATTTCCTTCTGCTTCTTGGCCTCGATCAGCTCTACGATATCATCCTGGCTCAGGTTGTCGAAGTCGTACTTCTTGTTCACATTAATAAAAAGTCCATTCCACTTCAGGAAGGGACCGAAACGGCCAACGCCCTTGGTTACGTCGTGGCCCTCGTAAACCGCCACAGGCCGGTCGGCCTCCTTCTTCTGTTCGATCAATTCTACAGCCCGATCCATGTCGAGCTCAAAAACACTATCGGACTTGTTCAGTGAGATGAACTTGGAACCAAATCGCACGTAGGGTCCGTAGCGCCCGATGTTGGCCTCGATCTCTTCGCCCTCGTAAACACCCAGTTTCCTGGGCAGCTCGAACAATTTCAGAGCCTCATCCAGTTCGATATTCGATATGGACTGTCCGGGCAGCAAACTGGCGTATGCGGGATCCTCTTCTTCATCCGGGCGTCCGATCTGTACTATGGGACCGTATTTTCCGAGTCGGGTGAGAACCTCGCGACCACTCTTGGGGTCCACGCCCAGGATGCGTTCGCCACTGGCCCGCTCCGCATTCTCTTCCACGTTTTCGAGCACCGGCCGGAAGTCCTTGTAGAAGGCATTCATCATCTGTTTCCAGTCCTCATCTCCAGTGGCTATCTCATCGAATTCCTCTTCCACCCGGGCCGTGAAATGGTAATCGACGATATTGCTGAAATGGGTGACGAGGAAGTCATTTACGATCATTCCAATATCGGTCGGGACCAGTTTTCCTTTGTCCGAACCGATCTTTTCCACCAGTTCCGATCGACTCACCGAATCCCCGTCCAATGCGAGCTGTACATAAGGCCGGTCCTTACCTTCCACGGTTCCCTTGGCGACATAATTCCGCTTAATGATCACCGATATCGTCGGGGCATAAGTCGAGGGCCGGCCAATACCGAGCTCCTCCAACTTCTTGACCAGGGAGGCCTCGGTGTAGCGGTAGGGCGGGCGGGTAAATCGCTGCGTAGCGGTGAGTACCTGAAGGTTCAGGGATTCGTCCACACTGAGCTTAGGAAGGGTTCCCTCCTGCTCCTCCAAACCATCCTCCTCGTCTTTCCCCTCGAGATATACCTTGAGGAATCCGTCGAAAGTAATCACTTCGCCCCTGGCGGTAAATCGCTCCTCATAGGCATCGGAAGATATCTTGACCTGAGTCCGCTCCAGTTCGGCGTCAGCCATCTGCGATGCCAGTGTCCTTTTTTGTATGAGATCGAAGAGCCTGGCCTGATCCGCCTCCATGGAAGGAGCCGCAGATCCCATGCTAGTGGGCCGGATCGCTTCGTGGGCCTCCTGGGCACCCTTGCTCTTGCTTTTGTAATTTCTGGGGTTGCTATAGCGCTCCCCGTATTGCCGGGTAATCACATCTCCTGCCTGTGTTATGGCCTCAGGCGAGAGGTTTACACTATCCGTCCTCATGTATGTGATCAGTCCTGCCTCGTAAAGTCGCTGGGCCAGACTCATGGTTCTGCTCACAGAATACCCCAATTTACGGGCCGCCTCCTGCTGCAGGGTTGAAGTCGTAAACGGGGCCGCGGGCTTCTTTCGGGCAGGCTTTTTTTCCAGTTCTTCCACCACAAAAGATGCACCGGAGTTCTTTCGGACAAATTCCCCGGCCTCGGCCTCGGTCTTAAACGCTTTGGACAGGGTAGCCTCGAAACGCACCCCTTCGACCGTTTCGAAAACGGCCTTTACCCGAAAGGAACTCTCGGATTCGAATTTGGCGATCTCCCTCTCGCGTTCGACGATCAGGCGAACCGCTACGGACTGCACCCGGCCGGCCGAAAGTCCCGGTCGTATTTTTTTCCAGAGTACCGGAGAGAGCTGATACCCCACCAGACGGTCCAGCACCCTTCGGGCCTGCTGGGCGTTGACCAGGTTGTAATCGATCCCCCTCGGGTTTTCCATGGCATTCTGAATGGCCGACTTGGTAATCGAGTTGAACACGATGCGCCGGGTTTTGTCCCGATCGAGCCCCAGGGTCTCGGCGAGGTGCCACGAAATAGCTTCACCCTCCCGATCCTCATCGCTGGCGAGCCAGATCAGGTCCGCTTTGGCGGCCAGGCTTTGCAGCCTCTTTACCAGACCTTCTTTATCCTTGCTCACAATGTAGCTGGGCGTGAAGTCGTCCTCGATATCTACCCCGAGATCGTTGTCGGGCAGGTCGGCTATATGTCCGTAGCTGGACTCGACCTGAAACTCCTTACCCAGGAACTTCTCAATGGTTTTTGCCTTCGCAGGCGACTCAACGATTACTAAGTTTTTGGCCATATAGTCAAAATCACAGACAAAAGTATGTCAAAAAAAATTTGAGAAACCCGGCGTAGCGATTCCTTACAATGCGCAAATACGAACGAAACAGGAGGAGTTTTCTTGTATGGACCGCACAGTTTACCCTCCGGCAGAGCGTTCCTCAGATGATGGTACGGAAGGCCATGGAGGGCGCATAACACTAAAGGACTGACTCCAGAATAGGAATCAGAATAAACCGAAAAAGGCTATCGGGAAACCTCCCGAATATTTACAATAAGTTAATCCACCAGCAAAGTCTCCCCTATGAGTTCGAGGCCATTACCGGCATAACGGAACTGCACCAGGCGTTGCCCGGCAATCAAAATCAGATGCGATTCCAGAGGTATCAGGTCAAAAGCCTCTGCATAATCGAAACGCTGTAACAGCTCCAGTCCCTCCAGATCGGATTTATCGTATACCTTCAGACCCGAATCGTCATCACAGACGTAGAGATGAGACCCGTGGTACCCCAGCCCATACGGACCGTCCATGGGATAGAAGGCGAGCTGCACAGGTTGCAAGAGATCTTTTATGTCGATAATGTAGAGCCCGCTCTCGGCCGCACCACAGATGGTTCCTCCCCTAAGGGTAACATACGCATAATCTCCCTCGACCACAACCGGATCGCAAGCCGTTCCATGCTGGAATTCGGACACGTAAACCGGACTTGAGGGTTCGGTAATATCATATATGTACATGCCGGAGCGACTCCCCAGAAAGAGCATTGCTCCCTGATTGTAGATCGTCTCGATGTCAAACCCTGCGAAGACGTCCTCCTGCTCCAGAGGGTTGAGCAGGTCGGTGATGTCAAATATGTTGATGCTGTGGCTATCGACAGCGTACAAATAATCGCCTACTATTCTAAACCGGGCCAGGGAGCCCCCTTGTCCGGCGGGTCCTGCCAGAGCGGCATCTTCGGCCCAGAGTATATCCACCTGCATATCCGGGGGCGATCGCAGTTCAGTGCGCACCTCCCAGCCGATGAGGATCTCATCATCGCCTATCCGGCCGTATTCGAACATCTCTGCCTCGGCAGGCCAGACCACGGGATGCTGGAGCACGTCTTCAAGCCGGCCGATCATGGAAATGGAACTGGGATTCGTAAAATCAAATACAAGCAGGTCACGAAGGCTATCGGCGTAGAGTATGTCCCCCTTTATGGACAGGTCTCGGTTACCTATGATGGGAATGAATCCCACTTTTAGTGGCGCTTCCGGATCCGAATTGTCCAATACATGAATGCCCTTTCCTTGCTCGCTTATGAGTATCCAGTTCTCATAGGCATAGATCTTTCCGGGTTCCTCCAGCGGCTGGGGAGCCTCCATGCTGACATCACGTTCAAACTCGGAGAGGGAAACCGTGAGTGGGTAAGCCACCCGGTATTCTATACGGTCGTCTTCGGGCCCGGAATTCCGGCAACCCCAGAGAAGAACAGCAAAAAGTGCCAGGGAGAGATGGAGGACAAGCGACTTCATTTCAATAGGTTAGGTACACATAAAGATACAAAAGACAACTGCTGCGATGCTGAGTTCACCGTTAAAAAACCCTGCCAAAATGTCACTCTATCGGCCCAATGACTTATATTTGCAGCCCGTAAAAAATGGCATGAAAGAGGACAATCCCATTACTGAAAAGCACCTGCTGGACGAATCGTTGCAGGGAACCCCGCTGCAAATCGGGGGAGAGGCTACCGGAAGGAAGATGTATATCGAAAGTTACGGCTGCCAGATGAACTTCTCAGACAGTGAAATCGTCGCCTCCATACTAACCGAAGAAGGCTTTAGCACGACACCGAGACTCGAAGAGGCCGAACTGATATTACTGAATACCTGTTCCATTCGGGAAAAAGCCGAACAGACCGTGCGCAACCGGCTGCAAAAGTTTCAATCCCTCAAGAAGCAGCGGCCTGAAACCCGCATTGGTGTTTTGGGTTGTATGGCGGAACGCCTTAAGAAAAAGCTGCTGGAGGAAGAGCAGATCGTGGATATGGTTGTCGGGCCCGATGCCTACAAGGATCTCCCCAATCTCCTGAAGGAACTGGACGAAGGACGGGAAGCCGTTAATGTCATACTCTCCAAGGAAGAGACCTATGGAGACATACGACCGGTAAGGCTGCAGAGCAATGGTGTCTCGGCCTTCGTAACCATAACCCGGGGATGCGACAACATGTGTACCTTTTGCGTGGTGCCTTTTACCCGGGGCAGGGAGCGGAGCCGTGACCCCCAGTCCATAGTTTCGGAGGTTAATCAGCTCTGGGAACAGGGGTACCGGGAGGTAACTCTGTTGGGACAGAATGTGGACAGCTACCTCTGGTATGGCGGCGGACCCAAGAAGGACTTCGAAAAGGCCAGTGAAATGGCGAAGGCTTCAGCGCTGCACTTCTCCGATCTCCTGGATCTGGTGGCCACCGCGCAGCCCGGCATGCGTATACGATTCTCCACCTCCAATCCGCAGGACATGACCCTGGATGTGGTCGATGTCATGGCCCGGCACCGAAACATCTGTAACTACATACACCTGCCGGTACAGAGCGGCAGTGACCGTATCCTTAAGGAAATGAACCGACTTCACACCCGTGAAGAATACCTGAGACTCATTCAGGAAATCCGAAGACGCATACCGGATTGCGGTATCAGTCACGATATGATAGCCGGCTTTCCGACAGAGACCGAAAAGGACCACCAGGATACCCTGAGCCTCATGGAAGCCGTTGAATATGATTTTGGATTCATGTTCGCCTATTCCGAACGGCCGGGGACCCTTGCGGCTCGCAAAATGGCAGACGATGTTCCCGCTGATGTCAAGAAAAGAAGGTTGCGGGAGATCATCGAACTTCAGGGCAAGCACAGCCTGAAGCGAAACCAACGCTTTCTGAATACCGCGCAGGAAGTATTGATCGAAGGCCCGTCGCGCAGGTCGGATGCACACTGGATGGGGCGCACTACCCACAACACCGTGGTCGTATTTCCGAAGACCGGAGAACAACCTGGAGAGCTGGTCGAAGTTTATATAAAGGAGTGTACCTCGGCTACACTGCTTGGTGAACGAATCCATTAAGTTCAACACATGGAGAACGTACAGGCAATCAAACAGCGCTTCGAAATCATAGGTAATGATCCTGCGCTGAACCGTGCCCTGGAAAAGGCAGCCCAGGTCGCTCCTACGGATATTTCGGTGCTGGTTACGGGGGAAAGTGGGGTTGGCAAGGAGGCCATTCCTAAAATCATACATGCCCTATCGCACCGAAAACACGCCCGATACATAGCCGTAAACTGTGGGGCCATCCCTGAGGGCACCATAGACAGTGAGCTGTTCGGGCATGAGAAAGGGGCATTCACGGGAGCCACCCAGACCCGTTCGGGTTATTTCGAAGTGGCCGACAAGGGCACCATTTTCCTGGACGAAGTCGGAGAATTACCCATTACCACTCAGGTCCGGCTGCTGCGCGTACTGGAGAACGGCGAATTCCTCAAGGTGGGGTCTTCCACGGTTCAAAAGACTGATGTACGCATAGTGGCTGCGACCAATATCGACATGTTTGAGGCCATCAAGAAGGGGCGATTCCGCGAAGACCTCTTCTATCGACTGAGTACCGTAGAGATTCATCTGCCGCCACTGAGGGACAGGCGCGAAGACATACATTTGCTCTTCCGCAAGTTCGCTTCGGATTTCGGTCGCAAGTACAAGATGCCTGCGATGCGCCTGACCGAAGAGGCCGTCCTATTGCTCCAGAAGTACCACTGGCCCGGCAATGTTCGGCAACTGAGGAACATCACGGAACAAATATCCGTTCTGGAAAAAGATCGCCTGATCGAAGCCGAGGCCCTGCTGAGCTACCTTCCGGACCGGATGACTGCCCTTCCTGCACCACTTCCAAACAGGGATGAATCGGCTAATTCGTTCAAGGACGAGCGGGAGATTATGTTCAAGATCCTTTTCGATATGAAAAGCGACCTGAACGACCTCAAGAAATTGACCTTGGAACTGCTTAACGCCAACGATTCTGAACAGGTACATGCGGAAAACAAAAACCTGATCCGCAAGATATACGGCGATAAGGGGAGTACGCATGACGAAGAAGACGCCGTCGTTCCGGCCGGGCTGCTCAATATGCCCAGAAATCCGACACCACCGGAGCCTCGGCCGGAAGTCACCATTACCCCTTCCGAACAGCAGCGCCCTGCTCCGGGTGACCGCTACCACTTCGCAGAGGAAATTGAAGAGGAAGAAACTCTATCTTTACAAGAGAAGGAAATCGAGCTCATCCGGAAATCTCTGGAGCGGAACAGTGGAAAGCGCAAGGCTGCAGCCGCAGAGCTTGGTATTTCCGAACGTACCCTGTACAGAAAAATCAAACAATATGACCTTTAAATCCGTAGTCCCCCGGCTGCGTCTGAGCGGTCTCTGGATCACTTTTTTATGCCTGATGCTTTCATCCTGCGGGCTTTCTAAGCTGTCCTATAATTTTTCGGGAGCCAGCACGGGAGCTGCTCAGTCGTTCCAGGTGAATTTTTTCCAGAACCGGGCCGATCAGAATCCCGGATCGACCATCGAACCAGGATTGGACAGAAATTTCACCCTGGCATTGCAGGACCTGATTCTGAACCTGACGAGCCTGGACCTGACTTCGAATAACGGGGACCTCATATACGAAGGAGAGATAACGGAGTACCGGGTAGCGCCGATGACGGCAACGTCCAATCAAACGGCCGCCCAGAACCGGCTCACCATGACCGTGCGGGTCCGTTTCTTCAACAACACCAAAGAGGATTCTAATTTCGAGCAAACCTTCTCTTTCTTTTATGATTTTCCGGCAACTTCATTGCTGGAATCGGTCAAGTCGGAAGCCCAGGAAGTGCTCTTCGAACGGATTACACAGGATATCTTTAACGCTTCACTAGCTGACTGGTAAATGGACGCAAACGAATTCTTACGACTACTGCGAAAGGCAGACGGCCAACTTCAGAAGCAAGAGAGGAAAGGACTGGAGGAAATCCTGCGCAAATATCCGTACTTCCAGGCCGCATATGCCCTAAGACTCAAATCCCTACATCTGGAAAAGCATCCGGACTATCCCGCCGAGCTCTCCAAAACGGCGAGCCACACTTCCGACAGGGAGGTCCTCTACGACCTGATCAACGAAGAGCCCTTCGTTCAGAATACCATGGCGAATTCCCTCGAACGAATTCATACGGTAGCTCAGGAATCCTGGCGTCAGACTAGCGGTGAAGAGCCGGAGGAAGAGCCATCTCAAGAAGGTCCATACGCTCCGGCGGAACATTATCCCATTCGGACCGAAGACCCCAACTTATTCGTACCCATAGACGCTCCGGATGATCTTCCGGAACCTGAAGAACAGACTATATATAAAGGAGGCGGCAGCAGGGAGTTGGGTTTTTCCATGCCGGAAGGTGAAGTTCAAGATGCACGGCCCGAATCATCTTTAACAGAACGGAACGAGGTCGAACCCTCCAAGGAGATTCTAGGGGAAGGCCCGCAGGCTGAAGCGCAAAGTGATGAGAGTCAAACCGCCGAGGAGCAGAATCAGGAAGAGATGGATGATTCTTTAGAGGGTATGGGGTCGCACGAATCCGATGAATGGCAGGTTGCGTCTATGGAAACCAGCGATCTGACCGAGGCAGAAGAACCGCCCAGCCAGGATACCCCCAGCGCTTCTGACGATTCCTCACTTTGGGGCCAGATCGACGCGGGTGCTACAGAAGAAGACATGGAAGCCGAATTGCTGTCGGGTATCCCACTAAATCTTGATGAAGAAGTTGAGCCGGAAGGCGACCGGAGCCGGGACGAAGAAACTGAGGAATCACTGAACGAGGCCTTCTTTGGCCAAGATCAGGAAAGGGAGGAAGAGGACAACGGGAAGCTCCGGGAAGCTCCGGACTATTGGGAAGGAGGAACCCGTGACTGGGACAGTTCGAATTCGGTGCAGGAGGCTGATTCCAGGGATACGGAGCCCTGGATGAACGAAGTCATTGAGCCTCTCGATACCAGCCGACCAATTAATCGTCCGGATACGCCGGATTCAGACCCGCCGGAGGAGGCTCTCATTTCAGGAGAAACGAAAGAACCCGAGCCCTACGATCCCGAGAGGGAATCGAAAAGTTCCCAAAGGCTTGGCGAAGCCCTCAAAGAGGCATTTGCCCCAGGCGAAGAGGCTCCCTCTGACGAACAGCTCGAGGACACCTACACGCAGATTCTCGGGATAGAAAATGAAAAAACCAGGAGCATAGAGCTATCGGCTGATACCAGAGAATACGAACCTGCAGCTGCCGGACATACCGAAGATCAGGTAGAGGCGGAAGAAACTGTACCTGCGGCAGACGTCCCGGAAAAGCGCCGGACAGAACCCGGAAAGCTGTCATTTCTGGACTGGATCAGCCGGACAGAAGAAAGAACTGAGGAGCCAACACCTATGGGTCCTGAAGACCCGGAGAAGGCGCGGAAGTTTGAGCTGGTGGACCGCTTTATACAGAGCAATCCCAGGATCGATGTGAACCCTACTGCGGAGGAAAGCCCTCAAAAAACTGATTTTGAAGGTAGTGGCCATGATACTGTGCTGTTTACCGAGACGCTGGCTCAGCTCTATCGCGAACAGGGCAACTACGAAAAGGCCCTCGCCGCCTACCATGCTCTGCAGTTGAAATATCCGGAAAAAAGTAGTTACTTTGCAGCCCTTATTGAAGAGGTCAAAGAATTACAAAGAAACAAGTAATTAGAAATGAGCGGGTTTTATATTTTCCTTTCCCTGATTATACTAATCTCTTTTCTGCTGGTCGTGGTGATCATGGTACAGAACCCCAAGGGAGGGGGACTTTCCGCTTCTGCCTTTGGAGGCGGAGGCAACCAGGTGGTAGGTGGCGTCAAGAAGACCGGGGACTTCCTCGATAGAAGTACCTGGACACTGGCGGCCCTACTCTTCCTGTTCGTACTGTTGTCAAACTATACGCTACGCGACGGATTCAGTACGGCGGAATCGCGTCTGCTACAGGGAACGGAAACCACAGATGACTTCCCGACGGACACCAACCTGCCCGCAGAAGGGGGTATCATAGAAGAACAGCTTCCTGCATCGGAATCTCCTCAGGGCTCCGAAACCGAAGGAGGAAACGAATAAAAAAATGCCAGCTCTGTCAAGCTGGCATTTTTTTTTGCACAAAGTGTCAGTTAATTCCCGTGGCACGATTTCTGCCCTAAGGCAGGAAAAATTTATCAAACTATATAATCATTGAGTCATATGGCTAAAGTTAAAATCAAACCGTTGGCCGATCGCGTGCTGGTCGAGCCTATGGAGGCCGAAACGAAAACCGCTTCGGGCATCATTATCCCAGATACCGCCAAGGAAAAACCCCAGAAAGGGAAAGTAGTGGCTGTAGGACCTGGCACCAAGGACAATGAGATAACCGTAGCCGTAGGAGACACGGTACTGTACGGGAAGTACTCAGGAACAGAGCTGAAGTTGGATGGCACCGACTACCTCATGATGCGAGAGAGCGATATCCTCGCCATCGTATAAATCGATAATCTAATCCGAAAAATAATTCGAACCGCACCGAGCGGTTAAAATAATACGAAATGGCAAAACAAATTTCATTTGATGTTGATGCCAGAGACGGCCTCAAGAGAGGGGTCGATGCCCTGGCAAATGCAGTAAAAGTTACCCTGGGTCCTAAGGGACGCAACGTAATCATCAGTAAGTCCTTCGGGGCCCCGCAGGTTACTAAGGACGGAGTTACCGTGGCTAAGGAAATCGAGCTGGAAGATGCCCTGGAAAACATGGGTGCCCAGATGGTAAAGGAAGTGGCCTCCAAAACCAACGATCTCGCAGGTGATGGTACCACTACTGCGACCGTGCTGGCACAGGCCATCGTAAAGGAGGGTCTGAAAAACGTCGCTGCAGGAGCCAATCCTATGGACCTGAAGAGAGGGATCGACAAGGCCGTTGAGGTACTGGTTGCCGATCTTCAGAAGCAATCCAAAAAAGTCGGAGATTCCTCGGACAAGATCAAACAAGTTGCGGCAATCTCGGCCAATAACGACTCTGCTATCGGAGACTTGATTGCCCAGGCTTTTGAGAAAGTGGGACAGGAAGGTGTGATCACCGTGGAAGAAGCCAAGGGAACCGATACTTATGTGGACGTGGTCGAAGGTATGCAGTTCGATCGCGGATACCTGTCTCCTTACTTCGTAACGAACAGTGAAAAGATGATCACCGAACTGGAAAACCCGTACATCCTGCTCTATGACAAGAAGATTTCGTCAATGAAAGACCTGCTGCCCGTGCTGGAGCCCGTGGCCCAGTCCGGTAAGCCCCTGCTGATCATAGCGGAAGACGTGGACGGTGAAGCCCTGGCCACCCTGGTCGTAAACAAGCTCAGGGGATCCCTGAAGATCGCTGCCGTCAAGGCGCCTGGTTTCGGAGACCGAAGAAAGGCCATGCTGGAAGATATCGCCATATTGACCAACGGTACAGTAATTTCGGAGGAACGCGGCTTCAGCTTGGAAAATGCAACTGTAGACATGCTGGGAACCTGCGAAAAGATCTCCATCGACAAGGACAATACCACCGTAGTCAACGGTTCGGGCGCCGCCGATAACATCAAGGCCCGAGTAAACCAGATCAAAGCTCAGATCGAGACGACTACTTCCGACTACGACAAGGAAAAGCTTCAGGAGCGACTTGCCAAGCTCTCCGGAGGCGTAGCCGTACTGTATGTGGGTGCCGCCAGTGAAGTGGAGATGAAGGAGAAGAAAGACCGCGTTGACGATGCCCTGCACGCCACCCGTGCCGCCGTTGAAGAAGGTATCGTTGCCGGAGGTGGAGTTGCCCTGGTACGTGCCAAGGCCAAGCTGGCCGGAATCAAGGGCGAAAACCCTGATGAGATCACTGGCATTCAGATCGTGGAACGAGCCATAGAGTCGCCTCTTCGAACCATCGTCGAAAACGCCGGAGGAGAAGGTTCAGTAGTAGTTGCCAAGGTAATGGAAGGCAAGAACGATTTTGGTTACGATGCCAAGGCCGGTGAATATGTGCAAATGATGAAGGTGGGTATCATCGATCCTACGAAGGTTACCCGTGTAGCCCTTGAAAATGCAGCCTCCGTAGCCGGTATGATCCTGACTACAGAATGTTCACTGACAGAGATCAAGGAAGATACTCCTGCGCCCCCAATGGGAGGCGGCGGCATGCCCGGCATGATGTAATTAGCTGTCTTTCTGAAACATAAAAGCCATCCAGCCCTGGGCTGGATGGCTTTTTTTGTTGTGAAACTAAGTAAACACGGGATGTTTCGACAAATTTACCTTTTGTCGGTTCATCGGACGCACCACAAAAACCGACTAATTTTCCTACAAATTTAGGGGTTTGACAACTTATACTTTACAGAACCGGGGTTCAATGGTACCTTTGAGTGTCCCGAATTTTCAAACTAACACCTACTTACGACAAGAGGCTGCCCAAACAGGCGGCCTCTTGTATTTTTCACTTACATCAACGACAGCCCTCCGGAAATGGCCATGCCTATCATCAGTATATTCTCGATCAGCGTAGCCTCGGTCATAGGGAGCTTTAGCGCGGTTCCCATACAGGCGCAGCGTATGGCCCGTTTATTCAGTAAACTGCGAAATACACCGATCGTGGTAATTCCAAGCAGGACCACAGTAGCTCCCAAAGCATAGGGAACACCCGTAGAGGAAAGTAACAAGATCCCCAGCACCAGCTCAATAAAGGGATAAGCCCAGGCATAGGCCTGCCAGCGGGCCGCCAGTGGGTCGTACATCGCAAAGCTGGACGGGAAGTTCTGGTAATCTACGAGCTTCAATCCCCCGAAGACGAGGTAAAAAAGCCCCATGAAGTCGAACATATAGGTCCGGGGAGAAGTACTGAGCCATCCGATGAAAACCGCTATCAGAGCGATCCCTCCGAAGGCGATAAATAGGGGCAGCAACTGCCGGAGTTTAGAGCTCGCTTCACCGGAGGAGCTTTCCTTATACCCGGGTACATGTGCCGTATACGAATCCGAGAGCCCTGAACTAATCCGCTCAACGGGCAGCGGAGAAACTACGGTAATACGGGCCTCACCAGTTTCGAGAGAGACCTCCGCGGTTTCGACACCCTCGATCTGCTGCAGTTGTTCCGTTACCGATTTGACACAGCCAGAACAGGTCATACCAGATATTTGTACAGTCTGCTTCATATGCGCATGCTAAGTTAAAAAAACGTATTCCCCTGTGTGGTTTGGACCTGTCCGAAGCATGTAAAATACCCACGAAAAGTTCATGGCGAATAAGAATCCTGGAGTCCAAAGGTATGTATAGAGTCGTCATTCTCGGGACTTGCTTTCGCTACCCGAAAATTAATCGAACGGACTGCCATAAATCGTAATTTTGCCTTTTTTCAAGACTATGTGGGAAGAACTTAGGAAACGGGTCCAGGAAATCATTGCCGATTCGGAGAATGACACCAACGGGAGGTTGACCCGGGTATGTCATTTGCTCAGAGACAGCATTCCGCATTACGATTGGGTAGGGTTTTATTTTCATGCTACGGACAAGCCTGAATTGCACCTGAGGGCTTTCGCCGGTGAACAAACCCCTCATACCGTGATTCCATTCGGGAAAGGCATTTGCGGACAGGTTGCGGAATCCGATGAAAATTTCGTGGTTCCCGATGTGGAACTACAGGACAATTACATCGCCTGCAGTGTGGACGTCCGGTCGGAAATCGTAGTGCCCCTTTTTAAAGGAGGCAAGAACATTGGACAGATCGACATCGACTCCCATAAGCCCGATGCCTTCTCAGAAGAGGACGAGCGCTTTCTGGAATTTGTCAATGCGAGAGTATCGGAAATTCTCTGATCACTTACACTGTATTCACATGGAATACAGGCCTTCACAAATCAGGCTGTCTGCGTTCATGCACCTATAATTTTTAAGAATTTTGCCATACTATGGCTTTTTTCTTACAGAATTGATTTACCTTAAGGTACAAATCCCCCAACAGAGATCCCAAACCTCGAAATAAGGCGCCTCGCCCGACAGGACCTGATGGTCTTCCGGCAGTTGGCCCTGATGCTCGCCGAATTTCACGGTGAGGACCCCTCCCAGCCGGACAGTCATAGAATGAAGAGCCTGCTGTCAAAAACCGGTTTTTATGCCCTGGTAGCCCAACATGGAAACAAGGTCATCGGTGGCCTGTTAGCCTATGAAATTGAGAACTTCAGAAATGATCGCAGCGAACTGTTCATATATGGTATAGGAACACTGGAAAGCTAACGCGAACACAGAGTTACGAAGTGGCTGTTGGACGAACTCACCAAAAATTGCGTGGACTCCTCCGTGGAACGCCTCTTCCTCTGCATACGGAGTCTGGACGACGAGTCCCGTGAGACGTTTCGGGCATTGATGGGAGAAGGACAAGCCCACACCCGTTATACCATTGAGCTGGACAACAGGTCGTAATTCCTTCGAAGACAAGTCCTGATGAGCCATCATAATGTTGATATTATCGCATATCTGCCATGAGAACGCGAGCAGATTTAGTGTAATTTTGCCCTCTATAAATTGCCCTGAACATGTCCGAAACCAAGCCCATCCGGAACATACTCGTATCCGTTTTCCATAAGGAAGGTCTGGAGCCCATCGCCCGAGAATTAGACCGGCTGAACATTTCCGTGTACAGTACCGGAGGCACAGAGCGATACCTCAATGATCTGGGGATGGACGTACAACGCGTGGAGGACCTCACCCACTATCCATCCATACTGGGTGGAAGGGTAAAGACCTTGCATCCCAAGGTCTTCGGTGGCATACTGGCCCGGGGAGACGAACAAGGAGATTTACAGACGCTTGAAGAATTCGAGATCCCGGTTTTCGATGCCGTCATCGTGGACCTGTATCCCTTCGAAAAAACCGTCGCGTCCGGAGCAACCGAATCGGAAATCATCGAAAAAATCGACATCGGCGGCATATCTCTTATCCGGGCTGCAGCCAAGAACTTCCGGGATGTTCTCTGTGTAGCTTCCAAAGCCGACTACGTCTCCTTCCTGCAGATTTTAAAAGAGCGGGAAGGCCAGACGACTCTGGAAGAGCGAAAGGACTTCGCCAGGAAAGCCTTCGCGGTTTCCTCTCACTATGACAGCGCCATATTCAATTATTTCGAGGAGTCCTCTCCATCGGAATTCCTTCGGATAGGCATATCGAATTCCCTGCCGCTGCGTTACGGAGAGAATCCTCATCAGGTTGGCAGATTTTACGGAGACCTGGATGTACTATTTGACAAGCTGCACGGAAAAGAACTTTCGTACAACAACCTTTTGGATATAGACGCGGCTGTTCAGCTCATGGGTGAATTCCGGAACGAAGACCCGACTTTTGCCATCCTCAAGCACAATAATGCCTGTGGCCTGGCCACACGGGATACCATAGCAAAGGCGTACCGGGATGCCCTGGCCGGTGACCCCGTTTCCGCTTTCGGAGGCATCTTGATCAGCAATCGCAGTATTGACCGGGAAACCGCAGAAGAAATACATAAACTGTTCTGCGAAGTGGTGATCGCACCTGACTTCGACGCAGACGCCCTGGACATACTTAAGGGAAAAGCCAAAAGAATACTGCTGCGACTGAAGTCCTTTGATTTGCCTGCATTCCAGGTTCGAAGCTGCCTGAACGGAGTACTCGGACAACAACGCGACCTGAAAACGGACGAAGAATCTGTTTTCAATTACGCTACACAGAACCGACCCGACGACCATCAGGTTCGGGATCTGATTTTCGCGTCCAAAATCTGCAAACATACCAAGAGCAACACCATTGTTCTTGCGAAGGACAGGCAGTTACTGGCGAGTGGGACCGGGCAGACATCCCGGGTGGACGCCCTGCAGCAGGCCATTCACAAAGCGCGCCACTTTGAATTTTCTCTGGAGGGGGCTGTAATGGCCAGCGATGCATTCTTCCCCTTTCCGGATTGCGTGGAGATCGCAGACCAGGCGGGTATCCGCTCGGTGATCCAGCCCGGCGGGTCCATCAAAGACCAGCTGAGCATCGACTATTGCAACGATAACGGCATGAATATGGTGCTCACTGGTACGCGCCATTTTAAGCATTAATTGCTAATTTTACCTTGTTAAACAAGTACACACCTAACACTATCCTCTATGGCCTTTTTTGACTTCATGACCGAGGAGATCGCCATCGACCTCGGAACTGCGAATACCTTGATCATACACATGGACAAGGTGGTCGTGGATAGTCCTTCCATAGTTGCCAGGAACAGGGTTACAGGGAAGATCATAGCAGTGGGCAGGGAGGCCAGTATGATGCAGGGTAAGACCCACGAAAACATAAAGACCATACGACCCCTGAAAGATGGGGTTATCGCCGATTTCGATGCCTCAGAACAGATGATCAACCGCTTCATTAAAGGTATCCCGGCACTTAAAAAAATGTGGTTCCCCCCCGCGCTGAGAATGGTGATCTGCATTCCTTCGGGCATTACCGAGGTGGAGATGCGGGCCGTGCGCGAATCGGCCGAACGGGTGAACGGCAAAGAGGTTTATCTGATCCACGAGCCGATGGCAGCCGCGATTGGTATCGGACTGGACATCATGCAGCCCAAGGGAAACATGATTGTAGACATAGGTGGAGGTACCACGGAGATCGCCGTTATTGCTCTCGGGGGTATCGTCTGCGACAAATCCGTTAAGATAGCCGGGGATGTGTTCACCAATGACATCATCTATTACATGCGTACCCAGCACAACCTCTACATCGGAGAGAGCACGGCCGAAAGCATTAAAATCGAAATAGGATCGGCCGTTGATGAATTGCACTCACCGCCTGAGGACAAGTCCATACAGGGCAGGGATTTGCTCACTGGTAAACCTAAACAGGTACAAATCACCTATCGGGAAATTGCCAAGGCTCTGGATAAAAGCATAGTACGAATCGAAGATGCCGTTATGGAAACCCTCTCACAGACTCCTCCGGAACTGGCTGCCGATATCTATAACACGGGTATCTACCTGGCTGGTGGCGGTTCGCTACTTCGTGGACTGGATCGCCGACTGTCACAGAAAACAGATCTGCCGGTGTACATAGCCGAAGATCCGCTTAGGGCTGTCGTCAGGGGAACGGGCATAGCGCTTAAGAACCTAAGTAAGTACAAGAGCCTGCTGATCAAGTAACCGGCAGCAGATCCCAGATGGGGATTGGCTCCCGTTTCAAATAATCGGATTCCAATACCGTTAACAGAACATGCAGCGGATTTTAAGATTTATCCTCGCCCGTCGTACTAGCCTGCTGTATCTGAGCCTGACCTTGATCTGCCTGTTCCTGACCGTGGAATCGCACTCCTATCACCAGTCCAAGTACTTCAACTCGGCCAACTGGGTCAGCGGACAGTTCTACAATGCGGGTTCGGGTATCTCCGCCTATTTTCACCTGAGTGAAGAGAACAAGCGCCTACAAGAGGAGAATCGCTTCCTGAGAAACCTGATATACAATCAGGAATCGCCGGTTGCCGAACTCGACAGCCTGGACAAACTCTGGCTGGGAGGAGATTACATATTCACCGGGGCGCGGGTGACCCGCAACAGCATCTCCATGAAAAGGAACTACCTGACCATTAACCGCGGGGAACGGGATGGAGTCCGGCAGGATATGGGCGTGGTAAACAGCCAGGGGATTGTGGGGATTGTAGAGAACACCTCGAGTCGCTTTGCCACAGTCCGCAGCATACTCAATGTGAATTCCAGCATCAATGCCAAACTCAAGAATACCCAGCACTTCGGGTCATTGGTATGGAATGGAGATGACTTCATGAATGTTCAACTCCTGGATGTTCCGCGATTCGCACCTATACTCAGGGGCGATACTATAGTTACGGGAGGCATGTCCAGTATTTTTCCGGAAAACCTGCCGATAGGTATAGTCACTGACTTCCGAATACCGGAAAACGGGAGTTTCTACGAAATCGACGTACGCCTGTTCAACGACATGGCCAACCTGCAGTCGGTTTACGTCATTGACTATGCCCGGCAAGAGGAAATTAGGGAACTGGAAAAATTATCCGACGATGCTGAATAGCCAGATCGCACTGAATATTACCCGTTTTATACTGCTGCTGCTGGCCCAGGTATTGCTCTTTAGCAAACTCAACTTGTTGGGTTACCTGAACCCCATGGTTTATGTACTCTTTTTTTACTGGTATCCATTGAGGGTAAACCGCTCCCTGTTCATGGTAGTCAGTTTCCTGTTGGGATTCCTTATCGATATTTTTCTGGATACCATGGCGATAAATGCATTCGCCAGCCTGACAGTGGCCTATCTTCGACCGTTGCTGCTCAGGGTTATTTACGGAAACAACCACGATTTCCAGACATTTAACTATGGAAATACCACCCTGCTTCAGCGCATTAGCTTTCTTACGGCACTGGTTTTAATCCATCATTCGATTTTCTTTACCATCGAAATTTTAAGTTTCTCACATTTCGGATTAATTTTGAGAAAGGTGGTGTTAAATGGCGTACTCACCATCTTCATCTGCGTACTACTAAACACCGTACTCGCCCGGGAGTCCTGAATATTTTTGCTCTTTCTGCGTTCTTAAACCGGGAGGGAGAAGAACCGGTCTAACGACTTATATCTATGGTCAAGAACCTCATATCGGTCAGTATACTATTTATTTCCCTGGCATTCCTGGGAAGGCTGTCCTATTTACAGCTCATCAAGGATTCTTCGGAGAAACTCACTGAGGACCCCGCGATCAAACGGGTCCATATCTATCCAGAACGCGGATACATTTACGACAGGGACGGAAAGCTCCTGGTGGGCAACCAGACCACCTACGATGTGATGGTGGTCCCACGTAAAGTGAGGGAATTTGACAAGGATGCCCTCTGCAAAATGCTGAAAATTAGTGTAGAAGAATTCGATAAGCGCTTAGATCGTGCCCGGCAGAATCCCCGACTGCCTTCGGTTATGGTAGCCCAACTGGACAAAAAGGATTACGCCATCCTCCAGGAGAAGATGCACCGGTTTCCCGGCTTTTACATACAGCGAAAATCCATAAGATACTATAATACCCATGCAGCCGCCAATGTGCTTGGTTTTATACGCGAGGTGGACCAGGCAGACCTGGATCGCAGCAACGTGTACATACCCGGAGAAATGAAGGGACAGTCCGGCGTAGAGAAGCAGTATGAGAATATTTTAAAGGGCTCCAAGGGCGTCGAGTTCATACAACTGGACCGCTTGAATCGGGAAATAGGTCCCTATAAGGATGGGGCATTGGATACCCTGCCTGACATAGGAAAGGAGATTTATATCACCCTGGACAAGGATTTGCAGGAATACGGAGAAAAGCTGATGCGCTGGAAAAATGGCGGTATCGTTGCCATCGAACCCTCGAGCGGGGAAATTCTTGCCATGATATCCGGTCCTACTTACGATCCCAACCTGCTGGTGGGACGGGAGCGCTCCCAGAACTACACCCGCCTGTATAACGATTCCATTTTCCGGCCCATATGGGACCGTTCTATACTGGCTGAGCCCTCTCCGGGTTCGCCCTTCAAGGTACTGAATGCCCTGGCCGCACTACAGGAGGGTGCTATAGACACCAACACCCGGTTTCAGTGTTACAACGGTTTTTATGTAGGTAATGTCAAACGAGGCTGCCACTGTGGAGGTGGGCTGCGCGATCTTAATACCGGTATTTATCGTTCGTGCAATGCCTATTTCGCAGGTACGTTCCGTTCATTCTACGAGCATTTTCCGAGTACGGACACGGCCATGGATGTCTGGGAAAAGCACATGAAGAGTTTCGGACTGGGCAACTACCTGGGTACCGATCTGCCCACGGGCCGTCCGGGGCGTATCCCCAATCGCGAATACTACGACAAGGCCTACGGGGATAACCGCTGGTCGTATTCCTACATCATCTCCAATGCCATAGGGCAGGGAGAGGTGGCGGCCACCCCCATTCAACTGGCTAACGTGATGGCCGCCATTGGCAACCGGGGCTGGTATTATACCCCACACATTATCAAAAGGATCGGAGGCAATACTCCCATCGAATCCAAGTTCAAAGAGAAGCATTACACTACTATTGACGCCGAGCATTTCGAACCCGTAATTAAGGGAATGGCCGATGTGTATCGACGAGGTACGGCCTATTGGTTACAGATACCCGGAGTAGAAATAGCAGGAAAGACCGGTACGGTAGAGAATTTCACCCGAATCGACGGGGAACGGGTACAGCTTACCGATCACTCCCTGTTCGTGGCATTCGCACCGATTGACAAACCCAAAATAGCCATAGCAGTCTTTATTGAACACGGTTACTACGGGGCCCGATACGCCGGCCATATTGCTTCGCTCATGATCGAGCAGTACCTGAAGGGGACCATAACGCGTAAGGACCTGGAACAGCGCATGCTCAGTAAGAGCCTCGTAGACGAGTACATGAAACCCTATCTGTGCGAACCCTTCGAAATCAACGAAGATGTCTGGTAACCGCATCCTCAAGCGCCTGGACTGGACCACGGTCTTCCTGCTCATACTGCTTAACGTATTCGGATGGGTCAACATATACAGTACCACACTAGGAGAGGAGAGTCTCGATTCCTTTAGCTTTTCGACCTACTATGGCAAGCAGCTGATTTTTATACTGCTCTCCTATGCCATGCTCCTTCCCATACTGCTCATAGAAACTCGCTTTCTGGAGCGGTTTTCCAGTGTATTCTATCTGAGTTCGGTGGTACTGCTGATCCTGTTGTTCCCTCTGGGAAAGACCATAAGCGGGGCTACCTCCTGGTTCAATCTGGGGTTCTTCAATTTTCAACCCACTGAACTGGCCAAGGTAACTACGGCCCTGGGCCTGGCTAAGTACCTGACCGATATACAGACCGATATCAAACTGCCCAGACACCAGCTGTACGGTGTGATGATTATCGCCATACCCGCAGTCCTTACCATACTTCAGCCCGATCCCGGTAGTGCACTGATCTTCTTTTCCCTGTTTATCGTCCTGTTCAAGGAGGGGCTTCCCGGCATATATCTGTTGATCGGACTCATGCTTATCGCCCTGTTTATATCCACGCTGAAATTCGGGATCATCTGGGTGATTATCGGCCTGATTGTCCTGATCGCCCTGGTATTCCTCTTTAAGAAGCCTCACATTAGAATTCCCGTATTCCCCCTGATGATATTCGTTGTCTCATCTGTACTGTTCTCGCTGTCGGTGGACTTTGTGTATAACAACTTGTTCGAGCAGCGGCACCGGGACCGTTTCTCATTGTGGCTGGCCATGGAAAATGACCCGGAACGACTGGCTCAGATCAAGAAGGATTTCGGATACAATAAAGACCAGGCGGAAAAAGCAATCGAATCCGGAGGGTTTTCCGGTAAAGGCTTTCTGGAAGGTACACGGACCAAGGGCGATTTCGTACCCGAACAACACACCGACTACATTTTCAGCTCGGTTGGGGAAGAATGGGGATTTATCGGGGCGGCCGGGGTGGTGGTGGTGTTCACCGTCCTTCTTCTGCGCCTGAATGTACTTGCCGAAAGACAAAAAAAGGATTTTTCAAGGGTTTTCGGCTACGGCATAATCGCCATCTTATTTGCCCACTACGCCGTTAATATTGGTATGGTCCTGGGGTTACTCCCGACCATAGGCATCCCTTTGCCGCTCTTTAGCTATGGCGGATCAGGACAGTTATTCTTTATCCTGATGATCTTTATCTTCCTGAAGCTCGACGCCAATCGCCTCAGAGACGATATCTGAAAACCAAGAAAAAACCCCGCTCTAAAGCGGGGCTGTTTGTTTTATGGGGACCTATCCGGCTTACCCCTTTACCCGGGCGAGACGCTCTGACCGCCCTTTCTTAAATTCCAGTGTTTTGAGGTCTGACAATACGTTTACGGCCTCCTCGATGTACACATCGGTCGCCATATCCTTGTGCCAGCGATCCCTTTTCTCTCTGAGAACAGGGTCTTTGGTAAACAATTCGTTTTCGTAAAGCGGGGAAGTAAAATCCAAAGCAGAATCGTACTTCGTCAGGCTGTCAAACTCCGTTGATTGCTTTCGGATACTAAGCTGGTTGGCTCTGTAGTCGGCATAACTGAGTGAAACCACCGTCTGATCCTGCTGTTCCTTGAGCCAGCGTGCACTCTTGTCTATCATTTGTATCTGAGGATGGGCATTGACCCTCTCCTGGCTGCTGGTGATAACCTCCTGCAGCGCGTTCCTGTCGTACCACAGGTCGTAATTCGCCGGACGGATCTTATCCCAGCTCAGGGGATTCTGCTGATCTTTCTCTCCCAGATACAGGTATGAGGTCCTGCCTGGGATTACCACGTCGCTTTTCACGCCCTCCAGCTGAGTAGAGCCTCCGTCTATGCGGTAGAACTTCTGAGTGGTAAACTTCAGTGAGCCCAGATCCCCGTATTGATTGCCCCTGATCAGGGTCTCCAGGGGGTAGAAACGCTGAACCGTGCCTTTACCGTAGGTCTGACGAGTTCCTAAAACGACGCCCCTACCGTAGTCCTGTACGGCCGCCGCAAAGATTTCCGAAGCGGAAGCAGACAGCTCATTCACCAAAACCACGACAGGCCCGTCCCAGACAATTTCTGCGTCCTTGTCTTCGTACACTCGTACTTCATTATTGGGGGAGCGCACCTGCACCACCGGTCCGGTTTCGATAAACAGTCCGATCATGTCCTCCACGGCCTTGAGGGATCCCCCTCCGTTGTCCCGCAGGTCGATGATTAGTCCTTCGACACCCTCCTTCTTCAGTTCCTCCAGTTCGCGGCGAACATCCTTGGCGGCATTATTGCTGTTAAAATCTTCGAAATCCGCGTAAAAAGTGGGGAGTTGGATAATACCATAACGAGAGGCTTCCCTTTCGATCTTGGCACTCTTGGCGAAGGTTTCCTCGATCTCTACTACATCCCGGGTTATATCGATTTCCTCTATGGTTCCATTCACCCTGCGCACCGTCAGGTACACCACTGTCCCCTTGGGACCCTTGATGAGCTTAACGGCATCGCTGAGCTGCATCCCCATGATATCCACCGGTTCCTCTCCTTCCTGCCCCACTTTGATGATCTCGTCACCGACTTCCAATTTCTTGGATTTCCAGGCCGGGCCTCCGGATATGATCTCTACGATTTTCGGTCCCTCGGGCTGAGGCTGAAGCCGGGCTCCAATGCCTTCGAAGGTGCCCGAAATACGCTCGTCGAAGTCCTCCTTGTCCTCTGGGGGAAAATAACCGGAATGGGGGTCGAATTCACTCACTATGGTATTCAGGTACATTACAAACCAGTCTTCCCTCTCCTGCTCCTGTCGTACCTTAAAAAAGTAATCGGTATTGGTTCGGGTACTCTCACGGGCTTCCTTCTCCAGTTCTGCCAATTCTTCGGTGCTGATCGTGGAGACCATCTCAGGAGAGAATTCAAAGGAAGCCTCTTCTCCCTCTTCGTTACTTCCATAAGTCTCCTCCAGCTTTCTTCGTACCAGGGCATCGTACTGCCCCAGGGTAAAATACTTCATCTGCTTTCTCCAACGCTCCCGGAGTTCCTTGCGGTTCGACACAAAATCCTGCTCGTTGTAGTCGATGTCGAGCACTTCCTGCTTGGTAAAGTCGAAGGGCTCGTCCAGCACCTCCTGATAGATGCCACGGGCCTCTTCCATGCGGACCACTAACCTCTCGTGCACGGTATTAAAGAAGGCGAGTTCCCGGTTTTCGATTTCCTCATCAATCTGGTACCTGTACTTCTCGAAATCCTCCAGATCGCTCTTCAGGAAATAGCGTTTCGAGGGATCACAAATTTCGATAAAACCCATGTAGACGTCCTCAGAGAAGGTATCGTTGATATCCTTGGGTTCGTAGTGGAGCTGGTCCAGTACATAAGTTATAAGATTGAGCAACAGCTTATCCTTATCACTGGTTTCGAACTTGGTATTCGTAAAGCTGCATGAGGCAACTGCGATAAACAGGGCCGAAAAGCCCAGGAAAATCTTCTTGTTAATCATAGGATGAATTTTAAGCAGGTCGCGTTGGATTCGGGGATTAATGCTTTATAAACAGACCTTAAAAGGTCTAAATTATAGAAAAAATGATGCCATAGTCCTGCGGACAAGGTAAAACTTTGTTAAAGCCCCTGAAGGACTCATACAGGGTTTAAACGTATTTTTGAAACAAAAATTACAGCCTTGGAGACTCCTTTGATATTGGTTACCAATGACGACGGAATAACGGCCCCCGGGCTGAGGAACCTGATTCGCTTCCTCGAAGGCTTCGGCGATCTCTACGTCGTAGCGCCCGACAGTCCGCAATCGGGTATGGGGCATGCCATCACCGTGGACAGCACCCTCTACATCAAGAAAAGCACCTACGGCAATTCCCCCCTAACTCAGGCTGAGTACAGCACCAGCGGTACGCCGGCAGACTGCGTAAAACTCGCCATGCGCGAACTGCTTCCCCGGCGCCCCGATCTGTGTGTTAGCGGTATAAACCACGGCACAAACTCCTCCATAAACGTAATTTACTCCGGCACCATGAGCGCCGCAGTGGAGGCCGGAATCGAGGGCATACCGGCCATTGGATTTTCCTTATGCAATTATGCCTGGGAGGCCTCCTTCGAACACTGCAGGGAGGTGGTTCAGACCCTGGTGCGGGAGGCACTGAAAAACTCAATGCCCACGGGAACGGTGCTCAATGTAAACATACCGGACACTCCCGAAATCGCAGGCATAAGGGTTTGCAGACAGGCCCGTGGAAATTATCGGGAGAAATTCGATAAGCGCACCAGTCCGTCAGGAAAGGAATACTACTGGCTGACCGGGGAATTCGAACTGCTGGACGAAGGGGAGGACACGGATATCCGAGCCTTAGAACAGGGGTATGTTTCCGTGGTACCGACCCAATTCGACATGACTGCCCACTACGCCATATCACAGGTCAACAACTGGAGCCTCGAAACGTGAAAAAACTATCAGACACCCAAAAAAAAGAAGTGGCTATCGGTATTGCAGTCGGGTTGATTGCCAATACCCTGGGTACGCTGGCCTACATCTGGATCTTTTCGGACTACGGTGTTGCTGAGACTTTCCGGGTTGCCCGCCAATACGACTACGACGGCTCCTTACTTGCTCTGGGAGCCGTGCTGAACATACTAGCATTCTTTGGCTTCCTTAGGATTAAACGCGACCTAAGGGCCCGTGGAGTGCTTATCGCCACCATGGCATGTGCTTTGATGGTACTGATTTTAAAGTTTATCTAGGTGCGTTACTACATTATCGCCGGGGAGCCCTCGGGAGACCTGCACGGGTCCAACTTGATAGCCGCTCTGAAGGAAGAGGATGCTGAGGCTCAGGTCCGATGCTGGGGTGGGGACCGCATGCGCGAAGCGGGTGGAGATCTGGTGAGGCACTATAAGGATCAATCCTTTATGGGATTCCTTGAAGTCCTGAAAAACCTACCAGCCATATTCAGGAACCTGAGCTTCTGTAAGGAAGACATCGCTAACTTCCGGCCCGATGCCTTGATCTTCATAGATTATTCGGGTTTCAACCTCAGAATCGCCAAGTGGGCAAAAAAACATGGCATTCCCACTCACTATTACATCTCCCCTCAGATCTGGGCTTCCCGGGAGAATCGCATCAAAGCCATTCGGAGGGATATCGATCATATGTACGTCATACTGCCATTCGAAAAGGAATTCTACGAAGAAAAACACGGCTATCCGGTGACCTTCGTGGGACATCCCCTACTGGATGCCATCGGTAATTACAGGAAACGAGAAAATCAGGACGTACACGACACCTATGGACTCAAACCAGAATTGCCCGTATGGGTAATCCTGCCTGGTAGCAGGAGGCAGGAAATCAACTTTATGCTGCCCGTGATGCTCGAGGTATGCGATCACCTGCACGGTTATCAATTTGTAATCGGTGCCGCCCCCAGCATTGGAAAGGAAGTATATGAAGAGCTCCTTGGCAAACGAAAAATCCCTTTGGCCTACGGTGCTACATACGAGCTGTTGTCCGTTGCCCATGCGGCCATGGTTACCAGTGGAACAGCTACACTGGAGACGGCGCTCTGGGAAGTACCCCAGGTGGTCTGCTACAAGGGAAATTGGATTTCTTACGAAATTGCCCGGAGGATCATTCGCCTGAAGTACATATCGCTGGTAAATCTGATTCTCGACCGTCCCGTGGTCAAAGAGCTGATTCAGGGGGAATTCAATACCCGAAACCTACTCGCAGAAGTAGAACGACTCACAGAACCCGAAACACGTGAGACCATGAAGGCCGAATACAAAATACTGGCCTCCCTGTTAGGCGGTCCGGGAGCAAGCGCCAAGGCGGCAGCTGCCATTATTGCCAATATTAAAAACCCGGCTTCGCCTCAGTAAAGTTGAATCATGGGTATCACTTCGGTCGATGCTAACGATACCCGAGAATTAAGAGAAATGCACCTATGTCCATGAAGACCTACATTAGAATCCTGAGCTTCCTGGGCCTCCTTACGGTCCTACTGACGGGCAGCTCATGTTCGTCCACCCGAAAGACGATTGAGGAAACTCCAGCCGATAGGGTTGTACGAAAGGCTCTCGAATACAGGGGTACACCCTATGCGTATGGAGGTAATGACCGCAGGGGCATGGACTGTTCCGGATTGGTTCACCTGGCCATCGAATCGGAGGGAATCGATTTCCCCCGGGTATCCCGACAGATGGCCAAAGAAGGTAAAAAGATATCCCTGGCGCATGCCGAGGCAGGGGACCTGCTCTTCTTCCGGACGGGGAGGCGCAACCGGATCAGTCATGTGGGGCTCATCACCGAGGTAAACAGGGGGGAGATCTTCTTTATCCATGCCACCACACGGAAAGGCGTGATCGTATCTTCGATGAACGAGCCCTACTGGAGTAAGGCATATCGCAGCATCAAAAGGGTCCTGCCCCGTAAGGCCGAATCCCTGAACGCCCGAACACCATAATCACAATTACAGACTTTTGGTTTTTACCTGGCTGCGTATCCCGACTGTGCGATACAGCCTTTCCCTGATACTGGGTATATTGCTCGCGCGATGGATGCCCGGCTACGGCGATCTGGCGACTCGCATCGCTCCACTCTTAATTCCACTCGTACTGGTATTGTACTTTTACCGCCACCTTCGTGCCGTCGAACTTGGAATATGCCTTTTTGGAGTCCTGGCGGCACCCCTGAGAATGCCGGACTCCCTGTTTGCGGACGCCTCCCTGCCCGAAGGAGTCCTAAATCAACAGTCCCGTGTTCTTGAGCTAGGGACGGAAAGGGAACTTTCTAGCCGGAGCTATATCGTAACGCTAGCGGGAACCGACCCTGTTCGGCTGCTCTGTACCATCAACAGGGAATGGCCGAAGCTCGAAGTAGGCCAGCGCTATTTCGTATGGGGACGGGTACTCCCCTATCCTGAGAAAAGCGCACCCTGGGCTTTCGATCTGGCAGCCTATGGCCGGCAGCATGGCGCCAAAGGCATTATTCGTATCGACAGCGTACTTCCGGCTCTCAAATCTGCCACGCCCGGCTCACCGGATGTACGGCAATGGCTGGGCAGCCGTGTCGACCAACTTTCTGCCATACCCTGGCAGAGAGAGCTGCTCAGGGCTTTTCTTCTGGGAGAAGGACGGGGGGTGAGACCGGAAACGAGAACGAAGTTCAACAGGGCCGGGTTGGGTCATGTACTGGCCGTTTCCGGACTGCATACAGGCATCCTGTTTGCCATTCTAACCCTTATGCTACGTCCGCTGAGGCGGTGGTTTCCCGATCCGCACCTTCCGGAGTTGCTGGCACTGGCACCGCTTTCCATGTACGGCTGGCTGACAGGAGGACGACCATCGGTCATCCGCGCCATCCTTATGTGCGGGGCCTGGGTAGTTGCCCGGCACAGCGGTCGTCATACCTCGGTTTACGCCATCTGGTCGCTGGCACTCTTCCTATCGCTGCTGCTGAGCCCGTCCAGCCTCTTTAATCCGGGATTTCAGCTCAGTTTCAGCGCAGTCCTGGCCATCATCTGGGGCAATGGCTGGTTGAATTCCCGACTGGGCAACGACAGCTCAAAGCCCGTCAACCGGTATTTGATATGGCCAGCATGGTTTACCCTGTGTGCCCAGGCGGGAACCTTTCCCCTTTCCCTGTATTACTTCGGGCTTTTTCCCTGGCTTTTTCTGCCGGCTAACCTCGTAGTGCTGCCAGCACTTCCCTTCCTGATCGGCCTGGGAATGGTGGGTACCGCACTGGCCACTACCGGTTTGATATTCGAAGAGTATGTCGTGCTCACTGAATTTCTACTCAGCCTGTTGGACCAATTTCTCTCCGTGTTCCAGGACCCTCCGGATTTGCTGCTCACCGAATACCACATGAGTCTGTTCGAGGTAGGAATTGCCTACGCCATCTTGCTTACCGTTGCAACTGCAGGCAAAAAACACCTATGGATACTGCTTGTAGTTGCTGCGATCGGGGGTGGATGGAAGCTGCATGGCCGACTTCAGAGGCTGGAGGTTCACCGTCTTTGGATCACCCATCAGTACCGGGGAGGCCAACTCTGGATACAAGAGGGCTCAGTACTTTTTGGAGCCTTAGAAGACAACATTCCCGACGAAAGAGGACGTGCATGGATGCAACGCGAGGGTCTGCGGTATCAGCCAGTACTTGCCGATCGCAATGTTTACGACCTGAACAAAGGTCGTTATCTGGTGGCCTTAGATCGTACCCACTGGATCATCCCCGCCGGGTTGGAAGCCAAAGTACTCTGGCTGCGGGAAAACAGCCCGGTACATCTCGGACAGCTACTGGAAGGATGTCGGATCAGTCAGGTAGTGGCCGATGACAGCAATTACACTTCCGCGATTGATCGCTGGGAACTCAGCTGCCAATCCTATGGAATACCCTTCCACAGGACCGACCGGGATGGACCATACACGTTGGACCTCACTCGCTAACTCTTAGGCTCCTTCGAGCTCTTCCGGACGAAGTTCATGATCTTCGGCACCGTGAGTAAGGCGTTTAAGTGGCTTCAGCAAGGAAATAATGACCAGCCCTAGTAAAGACCAGATTACAGTAACCCCCGCAAACACCAGAAACTCCCCTGTAATGACCATTTCGTTCCCGAATAGCCCTATATCGTATTCAGAGGTTTCCAGTCTTTGAGACAGTTTCCCGATCTCCGAGGCAAATTTGTTTCCGAAACCTACGGCAAACCAATAGACCCCCATGATCAGGGATGCATACTTCAGGGGAGCCAGTTTTGTGATAAATGAAAGGGACGTGGGCGAGGCACAGAGTTCCCCAATGGTGTGGAACAGATACGCCAGTACCAGCCAGTACATGGCCGATGAGCCCTGTTGCTGATACTGCACGGATGCGGCAGCCATAAAACTGAAGCCTAAGGCCATGATCACCAGACCCACGGCCATTTTGTAGAGCGAAGACGCTTCCTTACCCCTGTGCTTACGCCTCAGCCAGTAGTTGCTCACGACTATGGCAAACAGTATAATAAAGAGTGAATTCACCGATTGAAACATAGCAGCGGGTATCTCGAACATTCCAAAGAAATTCCTGTCGGTCTTCTGACTGGCATAGAGATTCATCAGACCACCTGCCTGTTCGAATGCAGCCCAGAATAGAATAATGAGTACGAAAGAGAGTAAGAGTACCTTGATGCGGTCTTTCTCTATGGAGGTAAGCGGGCGCTTCATCTCAGCGGCGGTTTCCTCGCTTTCGTTTGCTGCCAGATTCCCGACATGGGAGAGGTATTTCTGTCCGTAGATGTAGACAATCTGTCCCACTACCATACCTATGGCCGCCAGTCCAAAACCGTAGTGCCAGTTGTACTTCTCCCCGATCCAACCACAAAGCAGGGGGGCCACCAGGGCACCGAGATTGATTCCCATGTAGAAGATATAGAAGCCCGCGTCGCGTCGCTCGTCCTTGGGCCGGTAAAGCCCACCGACCATGGAAGAGATATTGGGTTTAAGGCCTCCCACTCC
Organism: uncultured Flavobacteriaceae bacterium; assembly: GCA_964552195.1. Classification (GTDB taxonomy): domain Bacteria; phylum Bacteroidota; class Bacteroidia; order Flavobacteriales; family Flavobacteriaceae; genus CAZKAP01. Next base: position 464,197 of record CAZKFM010000001.1, on the reverse strand, counting down.
CAGGATAATGAAGGCACAGCCCACGTAGAACGAAATCTCTGAATTGAGGGCCAGTACACTGTGTCCGATTACCAGAAGGGCGCCTCCGAGCATCACGGTCTTTCGCTGTCCCAGCAGACGGTCGGCCACCCAGCCCCCGGGTACGGAGGACATATAGACCAGCATGGTATAGATGCCGTACAGATTGAGAGCTTCCACATTGGACCAGCCGAAGCCGGGGTTATCTGCCGTGGTTTCGGCTACCAGGAACAGGACAAAGATCCCGCGCATGCCATAGTAGGAAAAGCGCTCCCATAGTTCGGTAAAAAAAAGAACGTACAGGCCTACGGGATGCCCCAGGAATTCCCGTTCGTTAGCTGGTTTATTTGCTGAGGTTGCGTTCATTATCAGAGGTTTTTAAGTACGAATTGTGTCATGGTATTAAACAAGTGGTTGCGGGTACTTCCGCCATAAATTCCGTGGTTGCGGTCCGGATAGAGCCTCCAGTCGAAATCCTTTCCGGCCTGTATCAGTGCTTCTATCAGACGCATGGAATTCTGAACATGTACATTATCGTCTCCGGTCCCGTGGATGAGTAAAAACTTTCCCTCGAGCTTCTCAGGGTAGTTAAAAGGGGAATCCTGATCATAGCCCTGCGGGTTTTCCTGAGGGGTGCGCAAGTAACGTTCCGTGTATACGGTATCGTAGAATCTCCAGCTGGTTACGGGAGCTACGGCGATGGCCAGCTCGAAGACATCGGCTCCCTTAAAGAGGCAATTCGTACTCATATGACCTCCGAAACTCCAGCCCCAGATACCGGTACGTTCTTCATCTATATAGTCCCATCCGGATAATATCCGAGCCGCCTCGATCTGGTCCTCGGTTTCGTACTTGACCAGGTTCATGTAGGTGGATTTCTTAAAGTCGCGTCCCTTGAGCCCGGTTCCTCGACCATCCACGCAGGCGATGATGTAGCCCTCGGAGGCGAGCAACTGGTGCCAGAGGTCTCGGGAATTCATCCAACTATTAGCCACTGACTGGGAACCCGGACCACTGTATTGGTACATGAGCAGGGGATACTTCTGCGAGGCATCGAAATTTGGCGGTTTGATCATGTACAGATTGAGCTGTTCACCATTTACTTCGAGGGTGCCAAACTCCTTCGGAGACCATTGGTAACCGGAGAGCCGTTCCAGAACGCTGTCGTTATTTCGTATCTCCCTAACCTGCTTGCCGTTACGTGACAGGTGCAGGGTATAGCTTGGGGGAGTCACCGCAGTCGAATGGGTGTTGATGAAGTAGCGGTAATTCGCGCTGAACCGGGCCGAATTCGTACCCTCCTTAGGGCTGAGCCGTTGCTTATTTCGACCTCGCACATCTATGGAATACACATCCCTGTTAATGCTGCCTCGCTCTGTGGATTGGTAAAAGATTCTGTCGTTCTTTTCGTCATAACCGTAGTAAGAAGTCACTTCCCACGGACCGCGCGTAACCTGATTGCGAAGGCTACCGTCTCGATTGTAGAGGTAAATGTGCTTCCAACCGTCCCGCTCGCTGGTCCAGATAAAGCTGTCGTTCTCCAGAAAGGTGAGGTCGTCTTCCACATCAACGTAGGCCGCATCGGTTTCCCTAATCAATTCGGTCACTTTTCCTGTACCTGAATGGACGGCATACAACCGGAGGTCATTCTGGTGCCGGTTCAGGGTCTGAACACTCAGGTGTTCCGGATCATTCATCCAGAGTATGCGGGGGATGTAGTAGGACTGTTCCAGTTCGATGGTTCTGCTCTGGCCGCTGGCCAGGTCGTGGATGTGCAGGCTTACTTCGGAATTCTTCTCCCCCGCTTTCGGGTATTTAAACGTATACGGATACGGATAGAGGTTCTCACCGTATACGTCCATGGAAAACTCGGGTACTTCGGATTCGTCGAAGCGAAGGAAGGCCAGGCGGCTGCCCTCGCTGTTCCATTCGAAGGCCCGAACGAAGGAAAATTCCTCTTCATATACCCAATCCGTCCTTCCGTTGATGATCTCACGGTCCTTACCATCCCGGGTGATCTGTGTTGTTTCGCGGGTTTTCAGGTCAAAGACATAGAGGTTATTTTCAAAAACATAGGCGACTTTCGAACCGTCCGGAGCTAAATGGGGAGATTGCACTACCCTGTCTGAAACGGGAATCAGCATCCGGGTATTCAAATCGTATACATGATAGGTTCCTTCCGTGGATCGCCTGTAAATCCTCCGTATATCGGAGCCCAGCAATACCTTACTTTCGTCCTGGCTAAATGCATAGGTGCTAAAGGCCGGTATGCCGTCTGTACCGGATTCGACCAGTACACCCAGGGACCTCATGTCTTCGTAGGCATAGCGCTCTATGCGGCTCTTTCTGCCTTCCCTGTTGAGCACAGTATACTCCTGACCATTATTCAGTGATCGAAGAGCTTCCAGGCCCTGTGTACGGAAGGTCCCGTTATAAACCTCCTCTACCGTGATTTTCTTCGCCTCCTGGGCCTGCAAACCCAGGGTTGTGGACAGAATAAGCCATACAAGGGCAGTGGCTACCCCCCATCGTTTTGTCATCATTTGTGTATTGTCTGTAGCAATGGCTGTGCGATCGGCTTCTTTACAGGCTTAACCGCATATTGGTGTTAACTCGCAATATAATAAAGCCTGCCGGATTCCCCGGGACTATGCAAACGAAAAAGTACGGCGTTGTCGTATGGAATCTACTGAGGGCCGACCCCGGTGGGTTCTCTTTTGCGGTTGCCCCCTTGTAGCCTGCAGGGTCTGTGGCTATCTTTGTTTAAAAATTTTCGCAGTACATGACCGCCTTTACTACGGGTTTTTCCAAACTCACCACCGACGAAAAACTGGACTGGCTGGCAGAACAATACACCGAGGACCCTGAGAAGACCAAGGCTTTGCTCCGCTCCTACCGACACAGGGACGAAGAATCCCAGCGCAATCACGAGGAATTCATCGAGAATACACTGAGTAATTTCTTCATGCCTTATGCGGTAGCCCCCAACTTCCTCATTAATGACAGGTTGCTGGCCCTGCCTATGGTTATCGAAGAGAGTTCCGTAGTGGCAGCGGCCAGCCGTTCTGCGAAGTTCTGGTACGATTGCGGGGGCTTCAGGGCCGAGGTACAGGGGCGCGACAAGATCGGACAGGTTCATTTCACCTATGCCGGCCATCCCCATAGCCTAGAAAACTACTTCAATTGGGTACAGCCGTTGCTTTTTAAGGAAAGCGAAGATCTTACACGTAATATGCGCGAGCGCGGAGGCGGCATTCAGTCCATCGAGCTGGTAGATAGCAGGGACGAACTGGAGAATTACTTCCAGCTTCATGCCGTTTTCCATACCTCGGATGCCATGGGAGCTAATTTCATCAACTCCTGCCTCGAACAGTTTGCGGAGACATTTATGCGGCATACGGAGGACTTCCCGGACTGGAAGAGTAAGGATAGGCCCGAGGTAGTAATGAGCATCCTGAGCAACTATGTGCCGAACTGCCGTGTGCGCGCCGAAGTGGAGTGTCCGGTCGAGAAACTCATGGAAACCCCGGAAGAATCCGTTCGATTTGCCGAGAAGTTCGTGCAGGCCATTAAGATAGCCGATGCCGAACCGCACAGGGCGGTAACCCATAACAAAGGCATTATGAATGGCGTGGATGCCCTGTTGCTAGCCACTGGAAATGATTTTCGGGCAGTTTCGGCCGGTGTGCATGCTTATGCCAGTCAGAGTGGCCGCTACCGCAGCCTGAGCCATGCTGAAATCAATCAGGGAAACTTTCACTTCTGGCTAGAACTCCCGCTGGCCGTTGGAACCGTAGGGGGATTGACCGCCCTGCATCCCCTGGTGAAACTCTCCCTGGAGATACTTGGAAATCCCAGTGCCGAAGAACTCATGCAATACATAGCCGTGGCCGGCCTCGCACAGAATTTCGGAGCCCTGAGCTCACTTGTCACCCACGGCATACAGAGAGGGCACATGAAAATGCATCTGCAGAACATCCTCAACCAGTTGGGTGCAAAACCCGCAGAGAAAGAGGAACTCATCAAGCAGTTCCGGGAAAAGACCGTGAGCGTGGCAGCCGTAAAGCAAGCCCTGGAAGGGTTGAGGTCCTGACATCATGGAACCTCAACAGTTTTACAGCCACGGCAAGCTCCTTCTCAGCGGAGAGTACCTCGTACTCGACGGGTACTGGGCCCTGGGGCTCCCTACCCGAATGGGACAGACTTTGCTTGTTGAGTCCGCTCCTGGGCCTGCGGTTCCCGCCCGAATGCTTTGGGAAAGCCGGGATGCAGAGGGAAAAGTCTGGTTCCAGGGAACATTTTCGCTACCCGAACTCCGGTTGGAGGATTGCACGGATGAAGGCGTAGGCCAACGGCTATGGCAACTGCTCCGACAGTGCCGCCGCCTGAAGACCGATTTTCTGCAATCATCAGGTAATATCCGCGTCAGCTCACGACTTGAATTTCCAAGGGAATGGGGCCTTGGGAGCTCTTCTACCCTGATACACAACCTGTCGCTCTGGGCCGGTGTGGACCCCTACCAATTGCTCTGGAACACCTTTGGCGGAAGCGGTTACGATATCGCTTGTGCAGGCCATTCAAGGCCTATATTGTATCGGGTAAAGGATGAACATCCGGAAATTCAGGAAGGTACCTTCTTTCCCGATTTCCATGAACAGCTGTTTTTCGTGTATCTCAACCGAAAGCAAGACAGCAGGCAGGGCATTCAGCAGTATCGGGAAAATCAACCCTTAGATCCGGCTATCGGCAAGAAAATCAGTGAAATATCGCAGGAATTGTTCCAGGGTGCCAGGGAGGCGGATTTTGTCCGGCTGATCACTGAACACGAACGGCTCGTATCCCGTGCTCTGGGAGGTATTCCCTCCGTTCAGAAGGAGTCCTTCAGCGACTTTAAGGGCGCAATCAAGAGCCTGGGGGCATGGGGTGGTGACTTCGTCCTTGCTTACGGCGAATCGAAATACACACCCTCCTATTTTGCGGATAAGGGCTACCGTACCGTCCTTCCCTACGAGCGGATTATCCTAAACGGCGGCTGACCCTGGAAGACACTACAGACTTCCTAGAAAAATTCAGCTCGCCTGTCCTCGATCTCTGCCCCTTCCTTAATCGAATTGTAGAAATTGCTCGCTACCCGGTTAAGACGGGTTCTGCTCTTAGTGGTGCTGAATGGGGCAAAATTCGGAAGCTTTATCGCTTCGTTGAAGTCCAAAAGCTTAACCATGAATATGCCGGTTTCACCTTCAATCAATCCCGATGTAGCACCTTCCTCCAGTGCAAATGCCTCGCCCACCACAGCGGGCTCACGTCCCGCCCCGGGCAAGGTTGGAGCCGAAAGGGTCAGGGCCGAACTCTTACTGACCGGAACATTTGCCTCTTTGGCAATCTCCAGCATGTCCATGCCCACATACTTTTCCATCAGCATTTTCGCCTTACGGGCCTTTAAAATCTCGGGGCGTGCTTTGGCAGAGGCTTCTTCCACACTCATGGTGCCTTCCTCGAATTCCTTGGTCATCTGAACGATCACATACCCTTCGGGAAGCTCGAATTTCTGAATTTCTCCGACCGAAGTCTCCTTGTTAAACGCCCAGCGCACAATCTGCCGGCGTGCACCCAGTCCGGGAAGCACCTCGTCCATGGCCTTCATCTTGTTCACAGGCCGCACCTGGTAACTCGATTGAGCAGCGATATCAGCAAACCGGTCGGCATCTGCCTCCAATACCTCTTTTTCGAATTTTACAGCGTCGTTGAAAATGCTGTTTTCCGTTTCTTCTGAGGGTATAACCTCCTTAACGAGACGCGCCACCTGGAAAAGATCCTGCTTTTCCTCGACCTTGATCACATGGAACCCGAAGTCCGTTTCTACCAGCCCTATTGCTCCTGTAGGATTGCTGAAACAGAAATCCTGAAACTCCTGGGCCATGCCCCTGTCTTTCTGGAAAAAGCCCAGGTCTCCCCCTCGTGAAGCGGTAGGGCCGTCCGAATTGTCTTCGGCCAGTTTTGCGAAATCCGCCCCTGACTTACGCGCCTCGGCCAAAACTCCTTCGGCCTTGATGCGGGCATCTTCTTTGGTCCGGGTAATATCCGGATTGGCGCGCTGCGCACCTTCGTAGGCGATGAGCACGTGTCTCGCCCTGACGTTGCCGTCCTTTTCTTTCCCGATCAAGCGGATCGCATTGAAGGTGTCCCCGTCCTGGTAGGGTCCGAACACCTGGCCAACTTCCATCGATTCGATGGTATCCTGCACCTGAGACGGCAGCTGGGCCTTGGTCTTGGGCAGGGTATCCAGTGGCTGATCCGAGTAGTTCCCGAAGAAGGCATCCAAATCGGTGGTCAGAGCAAAGTTATCTTGCGGTATAGAGGTATCGTTTAAAAGAGCCAAAAACCGCTCTTCTGCCCTCTTCTTATCGGCCTCGGAGGGCTTGAGTTCAAAGTATACATAGCGAATGTTCCTGGCGTCTTCCTGCTTGAAATCGTCTGCATGTTCTTTGACATAAGCGGCAATCTCGTCCTTGGATACGGCTATGGTGCTATCCGGCACTGAGGTATAAGGCACACGCAGGAACTCGATTTCCACCTTATCATTTTCCGTGTGGTAGTTGAAAATCCCCTCTTCCAGGGAGGCAGTCATACCGGCCTTAACCAGGTTCTGAAGCATGCGGTCCTTGGAGAGGAATACGATCTGCTTCTCGTCCTCCTGCCACGCTTCGTAGCGTGCGGGATCGTTTTCCTTCCAATCGAATATGGTATTCAGGAAATTGTTTCGATCGAAGTTACCCTGCTCGTCTGCAAACTCGGGTACGCTCCGGTGCCAGCCGGCCTGCTCCACATAATCGGCGATCTGGTCGGCCTCAACGGAAAAACCGAGCTCTTCGAAAATCTCACCCAACAGGGCCCTGCGCACCTCGGATTCGAAGACGCTGTTGGATATCTGAGTATCGCTCATGCGACCAGCCGCCTGCCGGGACATACGCTCCATGCTCCGATTGAATTCTTCATACGAGATGGCCTGATCGTCTACCCGAACCACTGCATCACCCGCCTTGGAGCCGCCACCAAATCCTCCCTCGAATATGCTCGAAATGATAAAAATGAAAAGCGCTCCACCGATCACTATGATCAGGAGCATTGACCTCTTTCGAATATCACCGAGAATCGCCATAATACTGCATTTACATGTAGGGCGCGAAAATAGGACATTCCGCTTAAAATAGAAAGGATTACGCTTTGCTAATCGGGCTCTGTCCGGGTCAGCAGCACGGTATCGATTTTATTGTTGGATACTTCCAGCACCCGCAAGATATACCCCTCGATCCGGAGTTCGGTGTCCTGCTCAGGAATCTCTCCGGTTTCGTGTATAACCAGACCTCCAAGAGTTTCGTATTCATCACCCACCGGGAGTTCAAGTTCGTATTGCTCATTCAGGTAATCGACCTCGTGCCGGGCAGAGAATTTCCACTGGTGCTCGCTCAATTGCTCCTCGATCAATGTAATGGTATCGTGCTCGTCATGGATTTCGCCGAAGAGTTCCTCCACGATATCTTCTACTGTTAGTATGCCTGAAGTACCCCCATATTCGTCCAGTACCACCGCCATGCTTCGTCGTTTTCGGATCAGTACATTCAGGATCTCGTGTATGAGCATGCTCTCCGGTACGAACTCCACGGGACGGAGTATGCTCTGAACCGATTTGGGCTTCTTGAACATCTCAAAGGAGTGCACGTACCCAATGATTTCGTCCAGATTATCTTTGTGGATAAGGATTTTGGAATACCCTGTCTCGCTGAATAATTCGAGCAGCTTTGCCGGACTCTCCGACCAGTCCATGGCAATGATCTCCGTTCTGGGAATCATGGCCTCACGAGCCTTGACTTCAGAAAACTCCAAGGCGTTCTGGAAGAGTTGAATTTCGGAATCCACATCCTCATTTTTATCCAGAGACTCCATCTGTTCCGTTATATAATCCCCCAACTCGAGCTTGGAGAAGGTAAGCTGGGCCTCATCCCCCTGCGTCTTGAAGAAGATTTTCAGAAGCAGGTCGGAGAACCCCACTACGGCTCGGGAAAAAATGGAAAACAGGCTGTGGAACAGATAGGCCGGCAGGGAAAGCAGCTTGAGAAGTTGATTGGAATAAATCTGAAAAATGACTTTTGGGAGAAACTCCGCCGTAAGCAATATGATCAAAGTCGATATAAAGGTATGTGTGAACAGCTTCAGGTCCCCGAAGAAGAGGTTGAGCAGGGCGTATTTCTCCGGAAATGTGTCCTGTATGGTGTTTTCCAGGAGTCTCCCCATGAAGTACCCGTAAATGACCAGGGCGAGATTATTCCCGATCAGCATACTGGCTATGAAACGCGAAGGCTTGTCCGTTATCCGGGCAAGAAGTTTTGCCAGAAGCCCCTCTTGTTTCTTCTCTATTTCAATATGGATTTTATTCGCGGAAACGAAGGCGATTTCCATCCCGGAAAAGAAGGCCGAGAAAATCAGTGAGGTTATTATGACAACCAGAAAATACGTTTCCACCTTATGGGGCTTTATCCTTCACATGGGCATTGATGCGCTGGCGCATGTGCCTGCGGAAGAAAAACATGCCCAGGGAAATCACAAAGAAAAACACGAAGAGCCATAATCGCTGGCTTCCGGTTCCCCACAGATTAACCACCTTGACAATCGATAGTACCGCCACCAGCAGGTAAACGTACTCGGTGTATTTGAGGATTTGTATCATGCTTATTTTTCGTTTTCTTCACTTATGGCCATTACCCCGTTGGTCCTGGCTGCCTGAAAAAAGGAGAAATCTCGGTTAAAATCCATGCCCACCCCATCCATCACAGTACCCTCATCCGGATTGGTGTAGGTAAAAGGCTGTTCGGTAAAGATCCAGCCGTCCGTACGGTTGAAATACAATTGCTGAGTTTCCAGAACCTTACCGTCATGGCTGTCCAGACGAACATTTCCCCTCAAATCGATGAGGTTTGTCTGCGAATATACGATACCATAGTCGGCACGTACCCTACTCTCTTGCGACTGATCATCATAAATGATAAGCGTCAATCCCTCCGGGAAGATCTGGTGTTTGAACTCCAGATTGTCGTAATTCTCGTTGAGCGGACTCCTGAGAATAATGGTTTTCCGTGTATAGGCCGAATCCTGTGAACTCAGCTGTCTGGGGACCTCCGAATAAATCAGCTCGAAGTCTCTGGCTATGCCTTGTGGATAGTACTTAGGTGTCCCCAATGGTATGGGCGGTCGGGATTTTCGATCACAACCCCATAAAGAAACTGCCATGACAAAAGCCACGGCAGCAATGAATTTGGTGTATGAGGGATAAAACCCTTTCAATATGCTACAATTTAGGAACCGTCACGCTACCACCCATCCAGCAGGAGAACGTAATGGTCTGACCTTCCATGGCCGAATTGAAAATCTCGGTTCGCGATGGGGCACGGGCCTCATAACTTTCAGCCGACTTAGCTGCCTGAGTCCTGAGTGAAGGATCTACCCGGGCTGCCTTTCGAGCCATTTCCGCTGCCTTCCAGTACACAGCCTTCTTTTCGAAGGTGGTGCTGCCGCAATCGTTGGCACTGGAGGCATACAGATTCGCAATCAGCAGATATGCTTTTCCAATGGAAGGGTTCTGAGAAAGGGCTTTGTTCGCATACGAACGGGAGCTGGACTTCTTACCGCTGCGCTTCATCATCGTAGCAATTTTATAGAGTACTTCCGCCTTGCGATCCTTATCGTCTTCCAGGTCTACCGACTTGTTGAATGCCGCTATGGCTGCGCTGTTATCTCCTGCCTTTTGCTCCAGTATCCCCTTGTAAAAGTAAATCTCAGCCGAAGGATCGATGGCCAGTCGGGCATCCAGAAGTTCACGGAACAGAGGATCATCCGTGCACTCCTTGGCAAACATCTTACTCATCGCACGCTTGATCCAGGTCAGGTCAGTCGTATGCGAAGAGAAGTTTTTCTTGTAGAGTGGTATCAGGTTATCGCAATCGGCCAGGTCACCCAGCTTGGCATCAATGCTAGCTGTGATCTTACCATAAGATTCGGAATTGGTTTGGGCCACCTTGAGACTGCGCTTTTCCTTACTGCTCAGGGTACCTGCATCTTCTTTGGGAAGCAGTGATTCCAGTACGGTAAGCAACTTTTTATTCTCCACTTCAACCTTGGCAATAACGTCATCATATACATCAAAAACTTCCTGCAGGTCTTTCTTTCCCGCCTTGTGAAGGTCCACCAGGGAAGAGAAATACAAATAGAGCGCCTTGGGATTCTTAAAATTATTGAGATCTTTTGCAAAGGCATCCGAAAACTGAGCATATATCTGATCATTTGAGATCATCTCATTGTCATACTGCAAAAGGACCTTATCAATGGTGATGCTGGCCAGACCGTAATTCTGTGGGAAATACTCGCCACTCTTATCGTACAGCGACAGCAGATCCTGAATGTAACCGTCCTTCTCGGCTCCGGATGAGTTCTTGATCTTGTGCTTCAGGATGCGCTCGCCGTAAGAGAAATTAGCCTTATTGATACCGGGACACTCGGTCAGCACCATTTTCCAGGGATCATAAGCGGCATCGTAATTTTTTACCTTGACATGCTCTGCGTAGATAGAAAGGTTGGTCATGCACTGAGGATTCTGTGCCTGCTGAGAAAAGGCCATACCTATCGACGAAACGACCGCAATTAGCGATAAATAGATTTCCTTCTTCATTTTTTGAATTATAGCGGTTAATGTACATTTTTTTTCGACAAATCAGTTTATACGCCTTTTGATAAACCATCTGTCGTTCAGGGAGAGCCCTATAGCTATGCCGGTATAGTTCTCCTGCACCAGCGATGCGTTGGTCGTTCCGCGACTCCCGAACTCAAGCCCAATGTTGAGATTCGAAAAGAGATCGTAAGCGGATCCTCCTCCTATCGGAATACCAAGACCAAATGTTATGCCAAAGTCCCGGATATCCTCTCCGTTCACATTAGTACCGGAGTTGGCAAAACGCAATCCTGCCCTGTAAACCACGCGGTTGTAGAAACCGGACAGAGCATCCCATTTGGGCACATAATACCCTCCGATTCGAATGCTGCTGGCGCGTGAATATACTATATTATCCTGACCGAGGAAATCATTCCTGAAGTCACTCCAGTCCTGAGTCCTGTATTCCACCGACGCAAACCAGTGCTGATCAATACCTGCACCCAGACCAAAAGAAAACTGGGTTGGAATCGTAATGGCCGTTCGATCTAGTCCTGTCGCACCTAGATCGACATTGATCTGCTCAATCTCCTGGTCTGTGGCCGATTGAAATGAGCCCAGCAGTTCCGTATTTTGAGAGACCAGATTTACTTGAGTATCGATACCCAGAAAGGCGTGTAATCTATAGTTCTTGTAGACTATAGGGGTATAGGTCAGGGCATAATTGAAATCAAAACCATCGATACGGGATTCCTTTAAGTCCCGCGTTCCGTACTGTACATTCTGTACGCTTTGAATTCGATTGTACTCTAAGGTTCCGAAGTTATACCGCACCGATACACCCAAATACAGATCCTTAATGGGGTTAGCACCGGCTGAGAGGTATACACGGTTCAGACTACCGTCCCCGTTGAAGGTATTTGTTATGGTATCATTGACGGAATTGGCATCAAAAGTTTCCAGGCGATACCCCACCGCAGAATAGGGCATGATCCCGAATCCAATGGCTGCCTTCGGATGAACCGGAAATGCAATCCCCAGATACTCCATGTTGGTCAGACCGAGCTCCTGGCTGTTTTCCCCTTCCTTGAAATTGTACCTTCTGTTGGATAGTCCCAGGGCATAGGTCGTCACCCGGAGTTTACCATAGGCAGAAGGATTCTGCAGATTGATGTGTATGCTGTCACCGAAAACGGCCGATGATCCCATGGACCGATTTTCTATGGTAGCGGCCGGGCTGAATTCCCCAACACCAAAACTCGAATAAGGAGAGATGCTTCCGTCCTGGGCCCAGGCCAAAGCTGCCATGGTCAGTACCAGGACCCATGTTATAGATTCTTTCATCTATTCATATTGAATTCCAAGAGGTAATTCAAGCCTTTCAGCAAAAATTTGGAGTGCGCAAAGATGGAATTTTTTAACTGTTTCGCAAAGAATTGGGCATCTCCCCCCGTTAAAATAACTGTTAAATCAGGGTATTCCTTCCTGTATGCATCGATCAGGCCATCCACTTCGAACACCACACCCTTGATTACACCACTGTGGATACTCTCCTCAGTAGAGTTTCCGATGAGTCCCGGAAAGCCGGCGGGCTCCAGTAAAGGAAGGTTGCCCGTGTATTCATTCAGAGCTCGGTACCTCATCCGCAAACCCGGAGATATACCCCCACCCAAATACAGGTGTTCCTTATTGATGAAATCGTAGGTAATGCAGGTTCCGGAATCGATGACCAGCACATGGGAACGCGGGTGAAAGTACAAGGCGGAGGTGGCCAGGACCAGTCTATCCGCACCCAGGGTTTCAGGTGTAGCATAACCCATCCTAAAAGGAAACCTGAGCTCAGGCCCGACCACCTTAACTCGACAGAAAAGGGTCAACAGATCCCGGAAGGTGTTTGTGTTCTCCCTGACACTGGATAAAATTCCGTGTTCGATATCCGGATAGCGATCGAATATCTGCTTGAGAACTTCATGGAACATTTCCTTGTCCGAAGCGGACTCGCGATCGTATAACAAGGTATCGCGATGGAAGACTCCTACCTTAATCCGGCTGTTGCCAACATCGACTACGACTTTCATGGCCAGGCTAAAAAAGTGAAGGACTAAATTAACCATTTCACAGCTGAGTTACCTGATTTTATCGGGTTATATGAGCTGTACTGGAAGACCCCTAACTTCGGATAAATAAGGGTCTTCACGGTATAGACCCGCTCAACAGCAGGTTTTATACACGGACCGCAAAATTTGGTTTCATAATCCTAATTTTAGGATTATATTTGCACCCGCCTTTTAAGATTTTGGTCTTGAAAGCACTTATGGTTAGGTACCTTAGCTCAGTTGGTAGAGCAATGGACTGAAAATCCATGTGTCCCTGGTTCGATTCCTGGAGGTACCACGATAAAAATATCCCTTTTACTTCTTTCACTAGCAAGC
>CAZKFM010000001.1:450651-450948 GCA_964552195.1 uncultured Flavobacteriaceae bacterium | reverse complement strand
AAAGCTTATAACCGCATCAAGAAGTAAAAGGGATTATTTTTTAGAATAAGGTCTTAGGATCCGTTTTTGCGCGTTGTTTTAGTCGCCGTACTATAACCCTACCCCATCGGGTATCATCTGACTTCTTTCGCTAGCAAGCAAAGCTTATAACCGCATCAAGAAGTAAAAGGGATTATTTTTTAGAATAAGGTCTTTGGACCGGGTACCGCTTGAGTAGATCAAACCCCTTGTATACAGTACCAGTTCTGAAGCGAGCAATATTCACCACTCAACACTGCCTACATTCAATCAGCCCCA
>CAZKFM010000001.1:0-450551 GCA_964552195.1 uncultured Flavobacteriaceae bacterium | reverse complement strand
AGGACTACCCAGCTACTAACCTCCCATCGTGCAGCACCAGTTCTGAAGCGAGCTAAAGAATTGGTTCTGCTTTAGTAGATATCAAACCCCTTGTATGCAGCTCCTGTTCTGAAGCGAGCAATATTCACCACTCAACACTGCCTACATTCAATCAGCCCCAGCCTTCCCAGGACTACCCAGCTACTAACCTCCCATCGTGCAGCACCAGTTCTGAAGCGAGCTATTGAATCTTTGATTGCCCAGTTTTTCACTTCCCATAATGCGGCACCAGTTCTGAAGCGAGCGGTTGAATCTCTGATTATCAAGCGAGCAGAAGAACTGGTGCCGCAGTACGCGATTGAATCTGTGATTATTAAGCGAGCAGAAGAACAGGAGCTGCAGCACGCGAAAAAACCGGTACCGCTGAAGTAGCTCAAACCCCTTGTATGCAGCACCAGTTCTGAAGCGAGCTATTGAATCTTCGATTGCCCAGTTTTTCACTTCCCATAATGCGGCACCAGTTCTGAAGCGAGCGGTTGAATCTCTGATTATCAAGCGAGCAGAAGAACTGGTGCCGCAGTACGCGATTGAATCTGTGATTATTAAGCGAGCAGAAGAACAGGAGCTGCAGCACGCGAAAAAACCGGTACCGCTGAAGTAGCTCAAACCCCTTGTATGCAGCACCAGTTCTGAAGCGAGCTATTGAATCTTCGATTGCCCAGTTTTTCACTTCCCATAATGCGGCACCAGTTCTGAAGCGAGCGGTTGAATCTCTGATTATCAAGCGAGCAGAAGAACTGGTGCCGCACCGGGTGCAAGAACTGGTGCTGCATTTCTATTCAGAAACTATGAAGCTCACCCGGTCCACACCCGTATTCGCTATAAGGGGATTAATCGCGTAAACCACCACCTCGTACAAACCAGGCTGTTCAAGCTTAAGCCTGCCTTCGAAGGTGTTAGTGGCCACTGAATTCATCGACAGATTGCCAAACCCCTCCCCATTTCTGGCGATCATCGCAACCACCTCCATGTCATTGGCGTCCCATAGGCCATCGCTTTCGATGGGACATCCACACATCATCACGATATGAGCCTCGATCTTCAGCTCTCCTTTATCCAGTGATTTAAGAGATATGCTCTGATGCGTCCGGGGTCCGACCACATCCACTACGAAACCCGGAACCTCGATTATCAGGCCTTCACCGGTTATATCCTTACCGGGAATCATCCACAACTGGGTGCTACTCATCACTCGGGCCTGTTTGCGGTTATACGGGGCATGAACCTCAACGGTTATGAAAGTGGGCTCGTCTATATTGATCAGGGCTTCGAAACTGGCGGCACTGTCGTCCGAAATCCTGGAACCTCTTTTATAAGGAACATTCATGATCAGATTCGTATTCCCAGTGGAACCACGGGTCTTTCCCCTGTCCAGCACCTCTCCGGTAAGCGCATCCTTTACCACCACCATGGCGCCCCCTATGGAGCTTCCGATAAACTTGGCGTCACGGGCTTTAACCCTAACCGTTAGCAGGGTCTCGGTGGCATGTAACGACAACGAAAAAAAGAGTCCTAAAGCGAAGATGAGGGTTCTCATAGGCATTGCAATTAGTATTTAGCCGATTTTCCCTTGGCCTGGGTACGGAGTATAAAGGCGCGCAGGTCTTCATTGGCTGTTTTCAGATCCTCCTTTCGGAGGTACATCATATGACCGGACAAGTATCCTTTAAATTCAAAACGATCCTTCATCCGTCCGCTGGGATCGACCTGCCACATCGTGTATTTAGCGTTGAAATAGGTCGTGGCCCCGTCGTAATAGCCAGATTGGATGAGCACATTCAGGTAAGGGTTCTGCGCCATGGCCTGCCTCAAATCCTCCCGCACGGTATCGCCCTCGTTGTTCCAGGGATGGACGGGTCCGAACATATTGTACTTGATATCCGTCTTGAAGCCCAGCTCTTCCTGCAGGTAATAATTGATGGCCGGAGTAAAGCTGTGCAACCAGCTGGCGAGTTCTGAATTATAATCCGGACCCTCACCGAAAAGCTGGCGATCGATACCCAGATACCGGCTGTCCAGGCGCCCTACCGTGTATCCCCCATTTTTCTTCAGCAGATTCTTCCAGAAGAACTGTGCGGGCACCACCAGATTCTGATCGAGTATATCCTGCTTGTCCAGGCCCGAATAGAAAGCCATCTGATCGGCCACAGACTCCCTTTCTTCCCGAGACAGAAAACCTCCTTTGGCCAAGGCGGGTATCAGCTTATTTATAGTATATTCTTCTGCCGCGGGCAGTACTTCCATGAGATCCTGCTGTTGCAACTCGGACGGGAGCTGGTTGTGATGCCAGGCCGCTGCGGTATAGTAGGGCAGGTTCATGGCATTGGAAACGGGTCCTCCAACTCTGAGGACTTTGTAATCGGCAGGCGATACCATGATCACACCGTTCAAATACATCCATTCGTTTTCCTGTAGAGCGAGGGAAAGCCCCATCACGCGTGTACCACCATAGCTCTCCCCTATGATGTATTTGGGCGACCTCCAACGGTTGTGCCGGGTAACAAAAGTATTCAGCCAGCCGGCGAGATATTCGATATCCGCATTGATCCCGAAGAAGCGATCGCGATCCACCTCATCCCCCGTTTCGGGTATGGTTCGGGAGTATCCCGTATTGGCTGGATTAACATAGAGGATATCCGTAACATCCAAAACGGAATACGGGTTCTCCTTGACCCCATAGGGTTGAACAGGGTATCCCTCATCGTCTATCTTGAGTATTCTGGGACCGGTATATGCCAGGTGCATCCAGACTGAGGCCGAACCCGGGCCGCCATTGAATGAAATCAGCAAGGGCCGGGAGGATCTGTCCTTGATATCGTTTCTCGTGTAATAGGTGTAATGCAGAGCGGCTATGGGATCACCCGTTTCGTTCCAGACGGGCTGGGTCCCGGTCTCCGCGATATAGGTAAATCGTTCGCCGTTCACTGTTACGCTGTGGGTACTGCTAACGGTCGTATCAACCGGGATTTTGCGCAGATATTGCGAGTACACCATTGTGGTACAAACCAGGAGGAAAAGACTGGCAAGTCGGTTTTTCATTCGTCAGGTGGATTTGTTCGTCGGTGAAGATAGCCAAAATCGATCAAGCTTTCCTCTTGTCCATCTCCTTACATGGGGTTCGAAAAAGTTCCCATTTAGCTTTCATATACCCCCCTGATTCCCTATCTTTCAAAAGGTTATGCTCCTTTGGCTGCCGGTAATCCTTCCCGTTTTTTATTTACTGTGTTGAGCAAGGTCGTACGAGACGGGAAATCGGTTGACTCACCGCGTCCTAACAGGGGCTGATTCAATAAAATTTCAGTTAACCTACTTACTTTAAGGCCCGTCAATACAGTTGCGCCGTTTTGCGTCATGGAGACGAACCAGCCCGTTGGGAACAACAGGGGCTCCTTTAAACTCACTCACTAATAAGGGGCTGCGGCAGGCCTGTGACTCCCGGACATGAGGTCTATCTGGGCCGGACACCATTGTCGAAGCCCATGAGGTACACCAATTGTTTGGACGACTTAAAGGTGAATCCCACGCAACAGGTAAAATAGTCCTTGGTCCGGTCATTCTGGAAGGTAGGAAAGGTCATCACCAGGCAGTGGTCCTCGGTAAACAGCGAGCGCTCTATCAATTCCACAAAGAGGGTATAAACCATCGTCTGAGCCTCCTGTTCCGTGCGCCCGGACGTGATTTTGGGATCATACAAGGATAGCAATCTGTAACGTGCATACTGATCGGAAAAGCTTTCCCAGAAATCCGGCAGGCTGTACTGCATGATATCTTCGAATACGGCCATGGAATCTCCCTCGTTTTCCACAAATTCCTTTACCGGACTAAAGATGAAAAAAGAATCTATGCTGTCCACCTGAACATCTACCTGAGAGCCTTGGTCAATTTCTACTATTTCGTGCTTGAAATTCATGACTGAGATTTATGAGTGTGTGCCTTTTCGTGTTCCCACAGATTTTCCAGTCCGGATTTGAGACTTGCCGGCTTTTTGACTCCCATATAGGTAAACTTCCCCTTAAGGGCACCTCCATCCGCAGGCTTTTGAAGGGTCAGTTCATTGAGGCGCGCCCCACCGTCAATCAATTGTTGCTTCATACGTCGCTCCCGGAATTCGGATCTGCGGGTGCTTGAAGTCAAAGTGGCCAGGCCATGTTCCACCAGGGCTTCTTTGGCAGCATTCACAAATGCTCCATTGCCATGATAGCTGTACCTTTTGAGGGTATGGGCGCCAGCAACACGTTTCATATCCTTCTGGATGATCTCTTCGGCCTCAGTAACCACAAACTGTACTTCCCTGGTTCCCGAGTGCCTTACCGGAGGCATAGCGGTAAGGCAACTCCCTTTATGCGATTCGAAACGGGACTGGCATTCTTTGTACACCTGCATATCCAGGTCCGGCCCCCAAAGGAACAATTCCCATTTCCGTATAGAGCGGTTGAGGTAATAGCCGACCTTAAGCGATCTCGAACTCACCCAACCCGGCCGCTTTCGGGTCTTCTGGATGAAGGAAACCGAATCGAGTGCCTTCTCCATACTCCCGCGTGTATCGAACGCATACCTCATAAAGGGCACCTGTCCATTTACGGTCAGCTGCCTTCTGGGCAAACCATCGCGAAAATCAAAAATAATCTGGTCCTTGAGGGCATCCTGGCTGAGCATATCGTTCTTCCACTCCACATCTGCCTGTTTCATAGAGGCATAGAATGTACCCTTATTATTTTCTGGAAAAGAGGTTTTTGAGGATTTGCGTTTCGAAAACATAGGTTCAAATTTTTACCGAATTGTCCATTACTGTATCAGATGGACCACGGGACCTCACAAGATGTAAAAACTTATTCGGTAATCCTGAGCTGCAACCGTTAAATATGCATTACAAACTTTCGGCTGAGCCTAAATATAGCAGATTATCCAAAAATTGGAACTGTCCAAGGGCGCTTGCTTTCTGAATAACCGCAGTTCAACCCACCTTTACGCCCAATTGCGGCCTGTCGCATTAGCTTATCCCTGATTATCCCTAAATTGTAAGCTGGTTATTCGAATACCAACTGGATACTAAGGGGATGGCAGGCGCAATTTACAATTGGTGGAATTTCCTGGGAATACTGGTATTGGCATGGGGGCCTGTCAAGGCTCTGAACATTGAAAATACGGGAATGGAGCCGCCGGCCTATATCGTAACCGTCGACAAAACGGACAACGGCTGTGGTATTTCCGGATCGATTCAAGTAAACATCTCCGGGCAGAGCCCCCCGTTCACCTACCGACTTGAACAGTCCGGTCTATTAATGCAGGTCGAAGGCCCTGTAAATGAGCCCGAACATATCTTCGAGGGCCTGGGTCCGGGTACCTACACGGTGCGCGTCGAGGCCCAAGGTGGCTATGAATATACCGAGGCAGTCGTACTAGGGAATTCCTCGGGTATCGATCTGCTGGCCGAGGCCACCAAAGAGGTCACCTGCGAACCCGGAAGGATAGAACTCGGTTTTGTGGGAGGACCGCCCGAACCGAGATTCGCACTCTGGTCGTATTCGGATACCGCCGGCAACCTGAGCAGCATCTATGAAGACCTGGCTTCCATACCGGAGGCCGACCTCGTGAGTGATACCCTCTATTTCTTTAACGAGCCTGGCTTCTACACCTTCGCCAGGGTAGACACATCAGGATGCCGGATCTTGTCGAATCCCATATACCTGGACGAAGGGCCCTCGGTGCAATACGTGCTCAACAATAGTGACCCCAGCTGCTCGGGTACGGGCGATGATAAGGAACTGGGATCATTCAACCTTACCCTGGGCGAAACCAATGGTTATACGGTGAGTTATATACTTGCTTACCCCGATGGAAGCAGCAGGGTCCTGGATTTACCCAGGGTGTTCGATCTGGTGCCGGGAGATTACACACTGACCATCAGACAAACCCGGGGCGGTCTGAGTTGTGATTTCATCGAATTCTTCACCATTAATGAATCGACCGCCGATTTGGGTGCCGATCTGATCCTGACGCAGGAATTCGACTGCAATCAGAACGCCGTACTTGAATTTCAAAACCCCACCGGGGGAACCCCTCCCTACGAGTACAGCATCGATGGATTTCGATACTTTTCAGGTCCGGGCAGTGAAGTGTTTACCCTTACCGAAGGTGGAGACTATCTGGGTTATATGCGGGATATAAACGGATGTACGTACGTAACCCTGCCGGTGGTGGTGAAAGACTTCTCCTTCCTTGAAGAACCCGAAGTGCGTGTCGTTTCCCAGGACTGCAGCGGTTCCCAATCGGATGTTACGGTGAACGCTCAAGGAGGCGAAGGACCTTATGTCTTTGAAATCATTACCCCTTCCCCTATTGCCGCTTCCTCCGTTTTCGGGGATTCCGGCCGGTTCGATGGTCTTTCGGCTGGCACCTACGATTTTAGGGTAACCGATGCCAATGGCTGTTTTCAAACGGTCACGTACACCCTGGATCCCCGGGAAGCCATTTCTTTCGATCAGCTGCAGATTACGGAAGCAAGCTGTTTCGGGGGAGCCAGCGGCTCCCTGAGGACTCGACTGTTCAATCAGACGGAAGCCTATGAATACTTGCTCAATGGGCCCGGTGGACCTCGGACTGGAACTGGCGACTCGGAATTCCTGGAGATATCCGACCTGGAAGCCGGCAGCTATACGCTTTCGATTTCCGAGACTATAACCACCTGTACAGGGAACCTGACCTTTACCATACCCGGCCCACCCGAGCCATTGCAATTGTCCGTACTTACCATTCCTGACTGCCCGGATTCCGACCCGCTTCAGCTAGATGCTTCAGGAGGATGGGGAGGGTACCAATACGCTCTGGTCAGTCCGGATGGGATTACTCTAGAAACCTCATCCGAAGGCCTGTTCAGCAATCTCGATCGGAACGGGAACTACGAACTGGTGGTTACGGACAGCCTGGGCTGTTCTGTGCGGGAGACCCTTGCCATAACGAATGCGATAGACCTCAGCGTTACCCCTGTTTATGGCTGTGGCGGAAACGGGCCGGAGAATGAATTGATGCTGGATTTCGGTCCGGGCACAGACCCTGAGGGCCTCCTTTACGGCCTGGATTCAGAAGACCCTGCCTTCTATACCCTGGATCCGAATTTTGAAAATCTTGCAGTCGGGCCACACGTACTATATGTGCTTAACGCCACCGGCTGCACCCGAAGCTTTCCTTTCGTCATCAGGCCCTCAGGCCCCCCGTTGGAACTGGATATCCGCCAGACCGGGCTGGGAAGTATTGAGGTGGAAGTAACCGGAGGAAGACCGGAATACACCTATTTCTTCAACGGGGAAAATTTTGGAAACTCCGGTGCTTACACGGCCACGGTCAGTGGTCCTGTAATCGTTCGTGTAACGGATTCCAACGGCTGTGAAGTGATGGGCAATGTCGATCTTATAGCCTGCGAGGAGGAGATTCCGAATTACTTTACCCCGGATGGTGACTCCGTTGAAGACGTTTGGGCACCCGGTTGCCTGGATGAGCTTCCTTCTGCCAGAACGGTTATATTCGATCGCTATGGGCGAGAGCTCTATGTAATTCCGTCCGGAGGAGAACCCTGGAATGGTTCGCTTGAAGGAAAGGCATTGCCCACCGGAGATTATTGGTTTGTGGTCCGTTACACTCTGAATAACCAAAACAAAGAACTGTTTGGGCACTTCACTCTGGTGCGCTGATCCGAAAAAATCCAGTCGACCAAAAAACCAAAATTATGCGCAGAAGGTCATTCAACAAGCAATTAGGGGCTTCGATGGCAATCACCCTGTTTCCAGCTGTCTGGGCGGCCCGCAAGAGCAAAAATACTCTGGCAGCAAGCGAATGGAGATCCCTGGCCTCGATGCCCTACAGGGTTCAGGAAATCTATTGCGCCCTGAGGGGAAAGGAAATTCACGTAGCCGGGGGATTGATCTCCGGCGAGCAGGGATTGAATGTTTCGCCTCACCACATGGCCTACCATACTATGGAGGATCAATGGATAGAAAAAGAACCATTGCCCGAGGACCGACACCACCTTCAGATGGTCGTCTTAGGGGAACGCCTTTTCGGTCTGGGTGGCTTCGCCTTAAGGGGACCAAGGGAGTTTTGGGTCATGCAAAAACAGACCTGGGAATATCTAAATGATCAAGACCGCTGGGAAAGCCGTTCGCCTGCACCCGCGACACACGGAGAAACAGTTGCAGCAGCCATACAGGATAGGATTCATTTGATCGGAGGACGAATGCCCTCGGGCAGCAGGAACCAGGTCTGGAACGACCACGTCGACACCAAAAGGCACCTGGTTTACGATCCTGATTCAGACCGCTGGGATACGGCAGCTCCCGCTCTGACTGCCAGGAACAGTGCGGCGGGGGCCATGATCAACCAGCTGTGGTATGTTGCCGGAGGAAGACAGGTCAGCGGCGGTAATCTGGGCACACTGGAGATTTACGATTACCGTGAGGACCGATGGAGAACGGTCGCCCCTATGCCCCAGGGACAGGGCGGACTGGCCGCGGCCAGTGTCGGAGGAAAACTGTACGCATTCGGCGGGGAATTTTTCGACAATGGAGGGGGCGTTTATCAGGAGTGCTGGTGCTACGACCCTCAAAAAGACAGCTGGAGCCCTTCTACACCCATGAAATCGCCCCGTCATGGACTAGCTGGGACTTCGTTCGACGGGAAAATATACGCCATAGGTGGTGCGCTTCAGGCAGGGGGAAACCGAACGTCGAATCGGGTCGAGGCACTCAGCCCGGATTAAGTTCGGCATTGCGCCCTTCCGGATGGAAATGCCAGAATTGAGTCGATTTCACAGTACCGTATTTATGCCTTAATTTGTTGGCAAACGCATTCGGACTATGGAAAAATGGTTACAAGAACTCACCAGCGAGGATAGGATCGCCATACTGACCGTTGCACTGGGTTTCGTTGTTTTGTATTCGGTCATAGTCCTGATCTTCAAAAGAAGCTGGAAGCACAAAAAGTTCAATACTACGCGGCGTGTTTTCCGGCGAGTGACCCTCCCTATTTTTATCATCTTTATCGCCACCCTTTTTCAGCTCCGGATTTTCGACGAGATGCTCAATCTCCACGAATACCAAAACATTAAAGGTAAAGCGGCTACACTACTTTTTATTTTGGGTATCACCTGGCTCTTCCTTTCCATACTCAAGATGATCAAAAACCTCATCCTGCTGAACTACAGCCTGGAAGGTGAGGATAATATCCGGGCCAGAGCCATTCATACCCAAATCAATTTACTTGAACGAATCGTTGTGTTTTTGGTAGTTATCACGGCCATGGGCCTGGCTCTAATGACTTTCGAAGAAATCAGGCAATTAGGCATCAGCCTGTTTACCACGGCCGGTGTGGCGGGTATCATACTGGGCTTTTCGGCCCAGAAGCTCATAGCCACCATTCTGGCCGGTATACAGATCGCCATTGCCCAACCCATAAAACTGGATGATGTCGTGATTGTGGAAGGCGAATGGGGCCGCGTGGAGGAAATGACGCTGACCTACATCGTAGTGCGAATCTGGGATCAGAGGAGGATGGTGCTTCCCACCACCTACTTCATCGAACAGCCTTTTCAGAACTGGACCAAGACCTCTTCGGACCTGTTGGGCACCGTATTCATATACACGGATTACACCATGGATGTGGAAGCGATGCGGGCCGAGCTTCGCCGTATTGTGGAATCCACAGAACTCTGGGATGGCCGCGCAGCGTTGGTACAGGTTACTGATGCCCGACCTGACACCCTGGAAATCCGATTGATGGTCAGTGCCAAAGATTCGGGGACAGCATTCGACCTTCGGGTTTTGGTACGAGAGCGGATGATCGCTTTCCTTCAGAAAAACTATCCGGCCCAGCTTCCGAGGACCCGGGTCAGCTTCGAAGGAAGCAGAAATGCAGATACTTCCCGGTGACTAGATTCTCTGTCTTTATACCACAGTGGTTTTCTTTTTGGAATAAGCGATAAAATTTCTTTTTCACATACCACAGCACTTATTTTTCAGTTATTATCTCTAAGGGCTCATTCGTGGATGCCGAATAAATCCATAGCACCGTTAGGAGCATTAAACTGGGAATTAACCCAACTAGCTATGAAAGAATACCTGGACGAAGTCTGGTTGGTCGATGATGATGCCATTTTTCGAACCTGTGCGAAGATCATACTCAAAGAAGAAGGTCTGGCGGGTCCCATACGGGATTTTCAGGATGCCAAAAACACCCTCACCTATCTCGCCCAGGCGATGAACGGACATATAAACGCCCCGGAGATCATCTTACTGGATATCAACATGCCACAAATGAATGCGTGGCATTTTCTGGATCAATACAAAACTCTGCCGGAGGAATTCCGAAAGGACATCCGGGTATTTATACTCACCTCCTCGATCGACCCCAGGGATATGCAAAGGAGCCTGAATTTTAAAGAGGTAAAGGGGTACCTGCCCAAGCCGCTTACCGAATCAGAAATTAATTTGATCAAGGAACAGTGCTCCAGGCAGGTTGACTTGGACATTTTATAGAACACTGTATGGGACTAAACCACTGTAAGTACAATCGGAACGTTGTCCCACATATGGAGCCGTAAAACCGGCATTCGACGCAAGTACACCATTTATCTGGCCTTACTGGCCTCATTGCTGCTATTGAATCAGGCCTTCATTCAATTCTCTCTGAGCCGAAAAGAAGACGATGCCCGGGTGATTAATATTGCCGGTCGCCAGAGGACGCTCAGTCAGAAGTTTAACCTGTATTACTACAGCTACAGGGACTCCACCATACCAGGCCATGATTCGATCTTATCGGTAAGCAATGTATGGAAAGAGGGTCATTACGCCCTGCTTTACGGAAACGAAGACCTGGGATACATGCAATCAAGAACCGCCCGGCACGCAGGCATCTCGAGGATCTCACCTACTTCATCGAATACAATCACCGCATAGCGGTAAACCGGAAGAACCGGCCCCGGGTGGACCACGGGGTCATCGATCCCAAGCAGGCCGATTTTCTCAAGGGCATGGAATTCGTCGTCAACGAGTTGGAAAAAGATGCAACTGGCAAGCTTATGTTCCTGATCGTTATGGAACTCATATTGGCCGCTATTTCACTTGGTGCACTTTATTTCGAATTCAAATACCTGATCTATCCGCTAACCCGGGACCTTTCCCACAGGTTGGAGCAGCTGAAAGTCCAGAACCGCAAACTGGAACACATTGCTTTCTTCCAGAATCACCTGCTGCGGGAACCCCTGACCACCTTGGTTATGCTGGTGACCGCCATTGAGAAAGAAAAGGATCCGGACAAAAAGCTCGAGTTGCTATCGCTCTTTCCCTCCCTGCTCGAGAAAATCGACAAGGTGACCCACGATATCGTCGAAGAGGTCAACCTGAAATAGTCCGGACATCTCTTCCAAAGGAATACATTTGTGGAGCCTTCCTAATTCAAACGATCTGGATCATGAAAATGAACAGCATACAGCTGATTACCTATGCCGACCGCATGGGCACTCCCACCTTGAAGGAACTGCAAACTCTGTTGCAGACCGAGCTCAACGGCCTGTTCGGCGGGCTTCATCTATTGCCCTTCTTCGACCCCATAGACGGAGCGGACACCGGTTTTGACCCCATTGATCACACCCGGGTAGATCCCCGGCTGGGCGATTGGGAGGATATTCATTTGCTCAGCCAGGATTTCGTCCTGATGGGGGATGTTATCGTAAACCATATGTCGGCCCAGTCGCATCAGTTCACAGACTATCTGGAAAAGGGCGAGGCCTCGGAATTCAGCTCCCTCTTCCTGACCTTTGACCAGGTGTTTCCCGAGGGTGCCTCCGGAGAGGACCTGCTCAATATATACCGTCCCCGACCGGGTTTTCCCGTTACGAGATTTCGCCTAAAGGACGGTAAACAACGGCTGATCTGGACCACATTCACCTCCAACCAGGTCGATATCGATGTAAATAGCCGGGCAGGAAGTCTGTACCTGGAATCCATACTCGATACCTATGAACGGGCAGGTATACGAATGATCCGACTCGATGCAGCGGGTTATGCGATAAAGAAGCAGGGAACTTCCTGTTTTATGATTGATGAGACTTTCGAATTCATAGCCGACTTCGAAGAGAAGGCCCGGAGACGGGGCATGGAGGTACTGGTCGAAATACATTCCCATTATCAGACCCAGATCGAGATCGCTTCCCGAGTGGGCTACGTTTATGATTTCGCCCTGCCTGTGCTGGTCCTGGACTGCTTGTATAACCGTAATGCCAGTAACTTGAAAAAATGGATCGGTATCCGGCCGACCAATACGGTAACCGTGCTGGACACCCATGACGGAATCGGCATCGTGGATGTGGCCTCAGAAGGGGAAAAGCCCGGACTTATCCCGGACCAGGTGCTCGATGGCATAGTAGAGACCATGCATAGCCGGAACGAGGGACGTAGCCTGAAGGCTACGGGATCTGCCGCCTCCAACCTTGACCTGTATCAGGTGAACTGCACCTATTTCGAAGCCTTGGGTAAGGACGAAAAGGAATACCTGATCGCACGGGCCATACAGTTCTTCTTGCCCGGCATTCCACAGCTGTATTACGTAGGATTATTCGGTGATGACAACGACATGACACTGCTCGCCCGCACCGGAGTCGGAAGGGATATCAACCGGCATTACTATACACGCGAAGAAATCCGGGCTAAACTCGAAACGACTCTGGTTCAAAATCTGTCTAAGCTCATGAGGTTTCGGAACACCCACCCCTCATTCGAAGGGGAATGCCAACTGGTCGACACCGTAGATTCCAGAATTAGCCTCAGATGGGATTGCGATCAAAACTGGTCACTCCTTGACATCGACCTCGAGGAAATGCGGGCGGAGATCAGCTTTTCCCATGGGAAAGGGAAAGAATCGCTGGAGATATTTTAGCGAAGTATAGTATGTCTTAGGCCGATCACCTAAACTATCAGAACTGGTACCGGGCCCCCAGCCCAAGATCGAAGTCTAGCCCCCTGCCATAAGAACCGGAACCAAAACCGATTTCAGGCCTGAGGTCAAGAAATACCTGCAGCGGAAAATCGAAATCGTATTCGATGCCTATATCGCCCACAGCTATCAGGAAGGAAGTATTGCTACCCCCGTCAAAATCGGCATTTCCCAGTCCTCCCCCCGCACCGAGGTACCATTGGAAATTCCCGTCCAAAGGCTTTACCCACTGATACATACCCAATATTTTGAAGGCATCGTAGTCGCTCCCATTGCGAAAGGCAAGATTGAACTCCAGCCTGCGCCCTGTTCTTTCGAGTCCGCGCTGATAGGTTACTTCGGCCCCGAAGGAATCCAGTCCATCGTCATCGCCAAACCTCAGTCCTATGGCATTGTCGGCTATGGATTGAGCAGATGCCCAGGTACAAAATACAAACAGGAATACACCCAGAAACTTCATTTTCATAACTATGTTTTTACGGTGAATGAGTATAACGATTTCCAGCAGGTTAATGGTATGCGGTGCAATAATAAATCACGAGAGCTTAATTTACCTTAGGCTGTACGGCCTGCCCGTTTTGGGCAAATGTTATGGCGTTGGAGTCCCAGTCCGGGGCTTCCCGTATGGCCCTGAGCACTTCTTCCGGTTCCTCTACTTCCGACCAGATGTCCAGGTGCCTGGGGTGCATAAAGGCTTCATCCACGGAGCGTTTCAGCATTTCTATCAGGGGATCGTAGTAGCCTCCGGTATTCAGAATCACTATGGGCTTGGTATACTGTCCCAACCGCTTCAGAGTAATGGCCTCCAGGAGTTCCTCCAGAGTACCCGAGCCCCCGGGCAGGGCTACCAAACCATCAATTCCCTCTAGGAAGCGGGACTTGCGCTCGTGCATGGTATCGGTGAACTCAAGCTCGTCCAACTCCTTATGTGCCCACTCGACCTCGTTCATGAACCTGGGCATGATGCCCTTGATCCGACCTCCAGATGCGAGCATGGTATCGGCGAGCTGTCCCATCAGACCCGTAGCTCCACCGCCGAAAATAACCTCGACACCTTCTTTGGCGAACAAACGGGCCAGGCGTTCAGTTGCCTCGAAGTACTTCCGGTCTATACTGGGACTGGCGGCACAGTAGACACAAATCTTCATCCTGAATTTTTCCGTGAAGTTAACCAAGCGAACGCAAATGAGACCGGCACCGTCACCGGCCAGAAATCGTAAATTTATCCCGTGTACATCGCACAACGGTTTACTTAAAACATTATAATATGCCCACTAAAACCCTGCGACTCCTGCTCCTTGGGGTCATAGTTGCCGGCCTGACCGCCTGCAATCAAGGTAAAAAACAAACGGATGAACCCAAAGAAACAGCTGTGAACTCCGAGCAACGCATTCCCCGAGGGCTCGCCCTGTATACGGTACGTGACGAAATGGAACGTGACCCCAGAGGAACCCTGGCCGAGGTAGCCCGTATCGGATACAAAGCGATAGAAGCTGCCGGTTACAAGGACGGCCTTTTCTATGGCATGGAGCCAGGTGATTTCAAGACTTACCTCGACTCTCTGGGCATAGAACCCCTCAGTACCCACATGTCCGAAATTACCCTCGATAATGCCGACACCTTGATCGCAGATTCGAAAGAGGCAGGCTTCAGTTATCTGGTCATTCCCGTTCCGCCCATGGGCCACTTCACCTACAGTCCGGAAAAGGGCATGGGTATGAGTTCCGAGGTAGAAACGGTTGCCGATATTATTAATCAACTGGGAAAAAAGTGCCAGGATGCCGGGATACAATTGCTCTATCACAATCACGATTTCGAGTTTATGGCCAACGAAAATGGCGTAGTCCCCATGGACTACTTCATTGCACACACGGATCCGGAGGCGGTCAGATTTGAGTTAGACCTGTATTGGATCACAAGGGCCGGACAGGATCCGGCCAGGTACTTTTCCAAGGCCCCAGGTCGCTTTGTTGCCTGGCACATCAAAGACATGGACAGCCTGGGGCGCTTTGCCCCGGTGGGCACCGGCACTATTGATTTTGAAGCATTGGTAGGTATGAGAGAACAGTCCGGTATGAAGTTCTATTTCGTAGAACAGGACCAGACCTTCGAACAGAGCCCGATGGATGCCATCGAAATCAGTTACAGCAACCTGGAGGATATCGGCCTTTAAAGATTTACACTAAGGGTACCTGAAAAAAAAGCGCCTTTATGCTCAGATTCCGATCGATTTACTCCCGTAAGCGATTTCCTCTGCGGATCAGCAGGGGTATCAGAGAAGGCAGCACCAACCTGTACGTAGCCTGGGAGAAGGAGGGTATGACAGGTTGGGGAGAAGCCATACCCGGTGACAGTGAAGGGGCTTCAACGGCCGAAGAATGCGAAAGCGCGTTATCCTCGTTCTGGAAAGACGAGTACAGCGAGATCTCCATATTCGAAGTATATCAGCGGGGACGGGATCAGGGCGTTCCCAGCTGTGCACTGGCCGGACTGGAAATGGCATTATGGGATCACAAGGCAAAAAAAGCCGGTTTAGCGTTGCGAGAGCTACTGGGCCTGCCGCTTCCCAGCAGCCCGACCTCGGTAACCATCGGCATCAATCCACCAGAGGTAGTCGCCGAGCGTATACCCATACTCCTTAACGAAACGGGTATAGGCATACTCAAAATAAAACTGGGCTCGACGGAGGGTATAGAGGCAGACCAGGCCATGTTCGAACAGGTTGTGGAAAGTTGCAAACCCTGGCCTCAAGTGAGGTTGCGTGTGGACGCAAACGGTGGCTGGTCAGTGGATGAAGCCCGTTCCATGATGCAATACCTGGCCGTGAAAGGCGTGGAATTCATAGAACAACCTCTAAAAGAGGGACAGGAAGACGGACTCCGGCACCTGTATCCCCACCGCCCCCTACCTATCTTCGTCGATGAATCCTGCCGGTATTCCGAGCAAATACCGGGCTTTGCAGCCCATGTGGATGGGGTCAACCTTAAACTCATGAAATGCGGTGGAATATCCGAGGCCCTGCGAATTATCGCTACGGCCCGTGCTCATGGCCTGAAAACCATGATCGGCTGCATGAGTGAATCCAGCATAGGCATTGCGGCCGCCTTATCAATCAGCGGTATCATAGACTATATCGACCTCGATTCCCACCTGAACCTGAATCCCGACCCCGCTGTGGGCTGCAGACTGGAACAGGGTATTGTACTGGCAGAAACCTCCCCGGGACACGGGGCATTTCTTGGGGACACGGATCCGCAACCTTTATCCTGAACCCATGAATCTGATGCAGAAAAAATGGGCGATCTATATGGAAGGTGCCCTGGGTGAGAGAAATGGCAAAATGGGTGATGGTGTACTTCGCTTTGGCCCTCAGGAAATTGTGTGCATCATTGACAGTCGTCACGTCGGAAAGCTGGCCGGTGATGTACTCCCGTTGGAATCCGAGGTACCCGTGGTCGGAAGTTTGGAGGAAGCACTTGCCCTGGGAGCGGAGGTATTGCTGCTCGGAATTGCTCCTTCGGGCGGGCGATTACCGGAAGAATGGGAAACCGTACTTCGGACTGCCCTTACCGCAGGGTTGTCTCTGGTCAATGGGCTTCACGACAGACTCAGGGATAAGCTGACCGGTTACCTGCGGGATCCGGGCGAGCAGGTAATCTGGGATATTCGCCACTCCGACCGTTCCTACCCTATCGGAACCGCAAAAGCTGCACAACTCGGAAACAAAAGAGTGTTGATGATAGGTACCGATATGGCCGTCGGGAAGATGACCTCCGGTCTGCTCCTACAACGCTGGTTGCTGGATCAGGGCGTTCGGGCCTCCTTTGTCGCAACAGGACAGGTCGGCATTACCATTACCGGAAAGGGCATTCCCCTGGACGCGATCAAGGTCGATCAGGCCTGTGGCGCGGTGGAAGAAGAAGTTCTTTCGCATGCCGATTCCGACCTGGTAATCGTTGAGGGTCAGGGTTCGCTGGCCCATCCGGGGAGTACGGCGACCCTGCCACTGCTTCGTGGTACCTGCCCCACTCACCTCATATTATGTCATAGGGCGGAAACACTGTTCAACGAAATCGCACCCCGGGTCCCCATTCCGCCCCTGGATGACTTTATTCGTCTCAATCAGGATGTGGCTGATATACTGGGAGGACTCCCGCGACCACAGGCAGCGGGCATTTTTCTGAATACCTCACACCTTGAGGAAGACCGTGCGCTCAGGGCCATAGCCGAGATCCGGGAACGCTATGGTCTTCCGGTTTGCGACCCGGTTCGGCAAGGGCCTGCAGAAATCGGTCATTTCCTGCTCCATGCCTGATTGTATACCTTAGGTTCCGTATAGCCCGGAACTGAGATATCGGTCTCCCCGGTCGCACACGATAAAAACAATCACTCCGGTTTCGATCCCTGAGGCCACCTGCAGTGCAGCGTGGAAAGCACCCCCACTGCTCATGCCTGAAAAGATCGCCTCCTCCTGGGAAAGCGAAATCGCCCTGCGGGCCGCGTCTTCCTCTGAAACGTAAATCGTGCGGTCGACGCGCTCGGGCTCGTAAATACCCGGCAGGAATTCCGGGGTCCATCGGCGTATTCCTGGTATACGAGAGCCTTCCGTAGGCTGGGTTCCCACGATTTCCACGTCGGGGTTAATGCCCTTCAGGTATCGGGAGACCCCCATTATGGTACCTGTAGTCCCCATGGCCGATACGAAATGGGTAACTTCTCCGTGTGTTTCCCTCCAGATTTCAGGACCCGTGGTCTGGTAATGCATCTCGGCATTATCCGGATTGTTAAACTGATCCAGTATGTGGTAACCCTTCTCCCTGGACAGTTCACCGGCCAACTCTCGGGAATACTCGATGGTTCGATCGGCCGGTGTGAGGATAACCTCCGCACCGTAGGCCTGCATGGCCAGTCTTCTCTCGACGGTTGCGTTTTCCGGCATAACCAGGGTAATATCAAGCCCCATCAGGCGGGCTATCATGGCCAGGGCGATACCGGTATTACCACTGGTTGCTTCCACCAGCCGATCGCTCGGCTTGAGTTCGCCCCTTGCAATTGCCCTTTGTATCATATTGAGGGCAGCCCTGTCCTTTACACTACCACCGGGATTCTGGCCCTCCAGCTTCCCCAGGATGCGTACCCCGGGATAGGGATTGAGTTTTTTGATCTCAATCAACGGGGTATTGCCAACGAGTTCTAACAGATTCATCGATCCAAATTTACATGCAGGACGTTAATCTACCCGGGGTTGTATTGATTTGCTCCTGGTTCGTAGTACACCTTGGAGGCCGGGGGAACGCTCCGAGTTAACCAGACATTACCTCCGATCACTGATGCCGCCCCAATGACGGTATTCCCACCGAGTATAGTGGCTCCGGAATAAATAACCACACCATCCTCCACCGTAGGGTGCCTTTTCTTCCGTGCCATCTCTTTCCGGACACTCAAAGCTCCCAAAGTCACCCCCTGGTAAATCTTCACATCGTTACCGATCTCCGTGGTTTCACCAATGACCACACCCGTACCGTGATCTATGCAGAACCGCCTGCCGATTCGCGCGCCGGGATGTATGTCAATCCCTGTTTTGCTGTGGGCATGCTCGGCTATGCTTCTCGGAATATTGGGAACTCCCATGCCCAGCAGACTATGCGCAATGCGATAGGCGGCTATGGCATAGAATCCGGGATACGAACGGATCACTTCCTGCACCGAATTGGCCGCAGGGTCACCGCTGCAAATGGCCTCGGCATCCTCCAGGAGCAATTCGTATATGACGGGCAACTGCTCCCTGAAATCCGAACAGACTTCCTCCCTGCGGGCAATGGGGCAGGTTATCATCAAAGCATGAAGCCTTTCTTCCACAGATTCGAAACCCTTCAGCATTTCGTCATAATCCCGGTATGGCTCCCGTGCGAGGCTGGGAAAAAGCAGCCCTAGCAGAAAATCGAAAAAGCCCACGATCTGCTCCTGTGAAGGACATTGTACGCAGTCCTGATGGGATCGGTACACGCGCTGGAGGAACTCAGGATTCATAGTGCCGTCTTCAAATGCAGGGCTGACAACCCCACTATGTGAATTTACGACTTTGGTCAGGGTTTCTTTACTTTGCTTACACCTAATTACTCCCTGTGCAGGCCATCAAGGACTTTCTCTTCGACCTGATCCACCTTCTTCCGGGTGGACGCGTATTCACACGAAAATATCTGCTATCCAAAAACTTTCTGGCACGGTCCGGATGGAAAAAGAGTGTACGCCTCGGTTTGCCCGTAAGCGAGGAAGGAGAACCCCTGCCCTGGTTCACCTACTCAGCCATGCACTTCCTTGCCAATCGATTGACCCGGGATATGAAGGTATTCGAATACGGCAGTGGTAATTCCACACTGTGGCTGGCTACCCGCGTTGAGGAGGTTCTATCTGTGGAACACGACCCGGACTGGCACCGAAGGATGAAGCAGGTGTTTCAAACTTCACCCCGGATTACCTATCAGCATTGCGACTTGCAAAGCGGAGAATACGCCTCTGCCATAGTGAACTCGGGCAGGGAATTCGATCTGGTAATCATCGATGGCAGGGACAGGGTTTCCTGCGCTCATCACAGCCTTTCTTCCCTCTCGCCGAAAGGAGTTATTGTATGGGACAATGCGGAAAGGGATGCCTATAAGGAGGGTTATGATTTGCTGTTGTCACAAGGATTTAAAAGACTGGACTTTTTTGGCACCGGCCCCATAAGCTCCCACGGATGGTGCACCAGCGTATTCTACAGACCCGGGAACTGCCTGGGCATATGAATCAATCCGATATCAGGACAAAGGGCTGCACCTTATCCACAAACTCCTCCGGAACCAGGCAAACGTTTCTGACGTGGTTATCGGTGATCCTGACCAGATCGGAAACGGGTTCGAGAGCATTGCCCCGAATGAAGAAGTAATAATACCCCAGACCGGACATGGCCTCCTGAATTTCGGACTCAATACGGTTGTATAGCAATTCCGCTATGACAATGGGCCGGTGTAGCTCCAGAGTCCTCCGCCCACCCCTTAAAATCATGGCCTCTGCCCCTTCGGTATCGATCTTGATCAAATCCGGAGTCCTATCGGGGTAGTCCGAACAAAACTGATCCAGGGTGATCGAATCCACCTGAAAAGGGCGTACCGAAGGAAGTGATTTGGTTCCCATGTGGTGCTCCCCGGAAAGATTCGCCATATTCGGAAACTTAGGGTTGACCACTTCGTAAAACTCTACGCGACCCGACTGCTCCCCCAGGGCCTTATCCACTATGCTTACACGTTGCCCAAATCCATTGAGGCGCAAATTATTGCGAAGGTAAATCAGAGGGCCAGGCGTGGGTTCGAAAGCCACTACCTGAGCGCCTGGTTCCGCAGCACAGGCAAGCAGGCTGTAGTAACCCAGGTTGGCGCCCACGTCAAAAAAGCAGCGGCATCCCCTGGCCAGTTCGAAGAAAAAGCGTGAGTATTCGTAATTCTCTGCTCCCTCGTAAAACAACTGACGGCTGATAAAACTGGTCGGATTGGTCCTGATGTCAAAAAGTTTGCGGCCTTCCCATCGTATTTTAACCCTCCCGCTGGGATGAAGTCGCACGCCTTCGGGCAAAAGAGGTTTAAGCAACCGAAGTATGCTTCTCAGTACCCCATTGATATGGGGTTGGTACAGCAGCGCTCTCAAGGCATTCATTTATCGCTTGCTTTCTGTGTCTAAGGCTTCCTGGCCGGCTCGACGGAAATGGACATATATCTCCAGTCTCCCTCAGTATCCTCGGGAACGGATGGGGCTAAAAAAGGACCGTCAGTAGCCAAAAAGCGGGCATAAACCCGCAGTTCCGGCCGTTGACCCCCGGCCTTGCTATGATAAATCTCAGTAAATCCTTCCCTGTTGTCCAGCGGGCTGTCTTCAGGAGCGAACACCGCTGTCAGCAGCACGCTGCCTTCTCCGGATGACTCCTCACCGGTTCGTGTAGGCGCAGCCGCATTGCTCTTGACCAGATTGCTTACCACCCTTTGCTGGTTGACATTTTGCAGCAGTATGCTCGCAGTGTGAAACGTCTGACCTCTTTCAACCGGATCGCCGAACTCAAAGAAGAATTCGAGGTCGGAGGAGTCTGTCCCGCCCAGGGCTTCTTCTTCCAGATACCAGACCTCCAGGCTGCTGATGCCGGAAACTGAGTCCCGGGAACGGTTTCGATCCAGCAACTTCAATGACCTACCTCCGTATACCATCGACCGGAGTTCGTTGGCATATAGGGTATCCTGCTGGGAAACGAATACCAGTAGCATTCGGTCTTCCCCGGGAATCTTAAACACGGGCGCCCCGGTGCCTCGTACTTCTCCCAGGACCTTGACGCCTTCCGCGGATCCGGAAGTACAGGCCCAGACTGCACAGCATATCAGGATGGCAAAAGTGGTTCGTATGGTTCTCATGCCTACAAAGATACGTCCTGTCCTTCCACAGCCTAACGGAAAAATCCCTGCCGCGTGTATGCCCGACGGGATTTCTGCGTTATAGGTCTTGTGTGGCGGTATTGCATCGACCTGCCCGGAGTACTGTTTTTATGAGCCATTCCTTTATTACTGACAATTTCTTGCTGGAGAATAAATGGTCCGAGCGGCTGTATCATGAGTACGCAGCTCATCAACCCATCATAGACTTCCACAGCCATATTCCTCCCCGGGTTGTGGCCGAAGACATACAGTACGACAATTGTACCCCCCTCTGGATCGAGAACGATCCCCGTAAAGCCCTTGCCATGAAAACACTGGGGGTACAGGAAGAATTCATCTCCGGTGAAGGGTCGGATGAGGAAAAATTCATGCACTGGGCGGCAATCGTTCCCTACCTGGTAGGAAGTCCGACCTACCACCTTACCCACCTGGAGTTACTCCGCTACTTCGAGTTCGAAGACCGATTCGATGCCGAAACGGCCGAAGCTGCATTCGAGCTTACGCGACAAAAGCTGCATCTTCCGTCGCATTCTGCCCAGGGACTGCTGCGTCAGCGAGGGATTGAAGTGCTTTCCAGCGCCATGGACCCGTGCGAGAGCCTGGCATTCCACCGGACGTACCTGTCTCACAAGGACAAGGATATCACCCTGATCCCTGGTTTTCAGCCGGATGCGCTCTACCAGCTGAGCGATCCGGTCAGCTACCGCCACTACCTGGAGACGCTGGAACACATATCCCACACTCCCATTCGCAACTACGAAGACCTGTTACAGGCACTTCGTACCCGTGCCCTCGATTTCCACGAACTCGGTTGCCGTGTCGCCAGTCATAACATGCCTGACATCAGTCTCTGCCGACCCGATGGAAACTCAGCGGGCAGAATATTCGACAAGATATTCGAAGGCAGAAAACTGGATCTGCAGGAAGTACAATGCTTTCAAGGCGAACTCATGGCCGAACTCTGTCGGATGTACAACGAACTGGGATGGGTTCAGCAGTTCTTCATCGGGAATGCAGAAACAGGCAGTTATACCACGGGTATTCCCAACATCGGGCCGGGCCATTCGATTTTCGGATTTTTGCAGATGCTGGACTCAAAAGACGAACTTGCGCGCACCGTACTCTATCCTGCCGATCCGAATCAGAATGAGCTCTTCGCCCATATGGCGGCACAATACAACGACGGGCATATACGAGGGAAGGTGCAGCTAGGAGGAGCCTGGTCCGTGCATTTCAACAAACCAGGTATCGAAAGACAACTCCGGTCCATAGCCAATTACGGAACGCTGAGCTGTTTCATCGGCATCCCATCTCTGAGCCGCAGTCCTTTGGGATACAGCACATTTGAATACTTCCGCAGGATACTCTGCAATTACATGGGTCAGGCTATCGACCGGGGTGAGCTACCCGCCGATATTCACTGGCTCGGAGCCATTATTTCGGACATCTGTTACGATAATGCCAAGGTGTACTTCAACTTATAGGTATCGATTTGTCAATTTGGCAGCATATACAACAAGAGGCTAACAATCAATGATTTAATCTTGTTATTTCTTGCATTTTACGCAATGAATCGGGGATTTTGTTGAACAGCTGACACTTATGTTGAGGATAACTTCACAGAATTTATCAAATTCTTAACGATACTATTACGTATATTGAACTCAAATGTTTAGGGATAAGGATATTTGATTGAACAAAAATCGCCTTAAACCCTGTTTTGTTAAACCAATAATTGTTGTTCAAGTCGATGGAAGCCGAATTACTGACAAAAGCTACTGAGTTCGAATCACGCAGCCTAAGCCACATGTCCACCAGTGACCGGGTGGCCGCTTCGCGTGAAGCAAAGGAGCTGATCCTCTCTATAAACGAGATATACAAAGAAACTAAGGACACCGATCTGATGGACGTGATGAAGCGTCTTACGGTCAAGAAGAAAAAGATTGAAAAACGCCTAAAAGGAAGTCCTCTTTAATCAAACACCGCCTTCGGGCGGTTTTTTTATCGTCTGTGCCAGCCGTATTCGGTGCTTCAATTCTGATTACTTCGGCTAAAGGAAAGCTCTCGGTAAGGGCTTTCGGGAAAAACCAATGCCGACACCACCTGACTACCTCCACCTATAAAAACCTCTGCGGAATTTTTGTCCAGGTAGATCTCGACTTCCCATTCTTCATTTTCCGGTATTCCCGCAAGGGGGATATAATGCTTTTTGTTTCCAAATTCCGGCTCGAAGGATGTCAGACCCGAGGACATACGATCTAAAAGCATCGCGCCCTCACCCGTGACCGTATATAAGCTGAGCTGTTCGTTCCTGTCCGATTTCAGTTTAAGACTAAAGCCTTTCTTGTCCGATTTAAACGAAAGGATTACCGGAGCCAGGGTGTCCCGGCTAAATCTAAACGTGTTCCCTTCAATGATCACAAGCGGGTCTTCGGTTTCATGATCGATCGGGACCACAGGACGGCTTCTCAATAATTGACCGCTCTCCGATAATTGGAGTTTCCGAGGGAGGGTAAGCACAGTTCCCCGGGCACCTTCGGGAATCCGGTAACGGTACAGGCTGTTATTCATCACACCCATATATAGAGGGGAAGAGTCTGATTCATCCCAAAGAACACTGCCCGAATAGTTATCAGGGCCGTAGTCCAGCCAGTGAACCCCACTGGTTCTGCGGAATTCACGACCATCAAAATGCCCGATCAGATAGGCCGTAGCGCTACCGCCATTAGGGCCATTTGAAATAACGTTTACAAGCATCCCCCAGGTGATTTCCGTACCGGATTCGCCTATTCGAAAGAGTTCCACCCGGTCCCAGGAATTGGGATCGAGCAGGCCGTCTAATGAGAATCGGCCCTTTTGAATCCAGTCCCATCCATCTTCTGATTCCAGAATTCGGATTTCGTTTTTATCCGTATGCGGAACAGTAGCCACAAAACGTCCTTCCTCATTCCACCAGAAAACTCGGGGAGCCCAGGGCATAGATTCGGGAACCAACGCCCCTAATTTTACCTTCTTTTCAACAATCCAGGAAGCCCCATCATCCAGGCTGTAGGCCAATCCGATTCCTTTTGAATCCCCCTCTGCCAGATAGGTGAAGTAAGATAATAATGGCGGGGAGGAAGGGCTTCCCAGGCCGGAACGGTTCAGCGGATCGGCTACCACGCTGCGCGACCCCGTTGGAACGATACTGTCCCAGGATCGGCTAGTGGGCCACTCCTTCCACGAATACAGGTCTGTACTCACGGCATGACCCCACAGTACAGCTTCGCTTTCCTCAGGCCGGCTGCTATAGAAGAGATGATACAGCCCATCATCCAGATACAGCCTATCCACCGAAGTAATGGGCCCCGACGGACAGCTGTAATGCCATCCTGTCGCTCTTCTATCTTCTGAATAAGAGGATGTGCTTTTTGCCCCGGGATCTTCCCTACAGGCAACTAGTAACAGAGCGCTTAACCCGATTATTCCTCGCAATGACATGATCCGACGCTGAAATTGACCATAAAGATATCATTCTGTTTTCCATTAAATTTACAGACCATGCGTAACCCATCAGCCCGAGTCCGCAATAGTAATCCCAGAGCCCATCTGCTGTTGATCTTCACGCGAAATCCGGTTCTGGGTCAGTGTAAAACCAGACTGGCCAAGACCATAGGAGATCAGGCCGCACTCGATATCTACATCTTTTTGTTGGAGCATACAGCCCAGGTTGCCCATGGAGTTAAGGCCGATATTCGGGTGTATTATTCCGACGAGATCATTCGGAACGACTGCTGGGAAGAATCCCGCTTCGACAAAAGAAAGCAGAGGGGCTCCAACCTGGGTGAGCGCATGAAAAATGCATTCGCGGAGGGATTTTGCGATGGATATCAGAACATCTGTATCATGGGCAGTGACCTGTTCGACATTGACACCCCGGACATACAGGAGGCATTCCATCTGCTTTCCGAAAAGGATGCAGTGATCGGTCCGGCCGAGGACGGAGGATACTATCTGTTGGGCATTAAGGAGCTCATTCCGGGTATATTTGAGAACATGGCCTGGGGTACGGAGGAGGTGCTCCCAAAGACCCTGAACCGTCTGGCATCCCTGGACTATGCTGAACTGTCCATTCGCAACGACATCGATTACTACGAGGATATCGCAGGCATCGATGCTTTTCAGAAATTCCTAAACGATTTGAACTTATGACAACTAAACAGCTGGAGGAATCCCTGAATTACATCAGACAAAAGGGTTTTGAGGAACCCGAAGTGGGTATCGTTCTGGGATCGGGCCTCGGCAAACTTGTGGATGAGATAGAAAACCAAAAACTCGCTTACTACAACCATATTCCATATTTCCCCCTGGCTACCGTGGAGTTTCATTCGGGCAAACTCATATATGGCGATTTAGCGGGTAAAAAGGTAGTCGTAATGCAGGGACGATTTCACCTGTATGAGGGTTATGATTTCCTGGATATTACGTATCCGATCCGGATTATGCACGCTCTGGGAATAAAGACCCTGCTGATCTCCAACGCGGCCGGGGCCATCAACCTGGACTTCCATAAAGGTGAACTCATGCTTATCGACGATCATATCAATTTGCAGAGTGGGTCTCCACTGGCGTTCAGCAACGTGGCAGAGTTCGGCGATCGTTTCGTCGATATGAGTGCACCCTACGATCCCGGACTCATGGCACAACTGGAGCGCATTGGCAAGGAGCGGGGAATTGGCCTTCACAAGGGCATATATGCCGCCGTGGTTGGCCCCCAGCTGGAAACCCGGGCCGAATACCGAATGCTCAGGATCCTTGGGGCGGATGCCGTAGGAATGAGTACGGTGCCGGAAGTAATGGTTGCCAACCAATTGCGACTACCTGTAGCAGCGGTATCCGTGCTCACCGACGAATGTGATCCGGATAACCTGAAGCCCATAAACATAGAGGAGATCCTTTCCATAGCCAACAAGGCCGAACCCAAAATGATCGAACTCTTCAAAGAATTGATTTTACGACTATGAGTTACCTCGACGCTACCCAGAATCTGTACAAAGAAGCAGCCGAAACCCCGGACGTGGGTCTCTGCTGCACCACCAATCCGATCTGGCAGTTTCCCGGGCTATCCATTCCCCGGATCATGCAGAATATGAATTACGGTTGCGGGAGCACCGTTT
The DNA here is from genome assembly GCA_964552195.1 of uncultured Flavobacteriaceae bacterium. Lineage (GTDB taxonomy): Bacteria > Bacteroidota > Bacteroidia > Flavobacteriales > Flavobacteriaceae > CAZKAP01. Next base: position 423,922 of record CAZKFM010000001.1, on the reverse strand, counting down.
CTGCCCAGGACCTGGTAGGTAATCCCAGGGTTTTATACGTGGGTGTGGGAGGAGGCATGGAACTCCTGCAATTCTCCTACTTCTCTAGGCAAAAAGGGGGCGTTACGGGCATAGATTCCGTACCGGAAATGCTGCAGGCCTCGCGCCGGAACTTCGAACTGGCCGAGAAAGAAAACGATTGGTTCCGCAGTGACTACGTAGAACTCCGGGAAGGCAGCGCACTGGAACTTCCTGTGGAAAGCGCTTCTATGGATGTGGCCGCACAGAACTGCCTCTTCAATATCTTTAAGATTGACGACCTGAAAAAGGCCGTTTCCGAGATGTATCGCGTGCTCAAACCTCATGGTCGACTGGTGATGAGCGACCCCATCTGCGAGCAGCCCATGAACGAGGCACTCAGGTCGGACGACCGCTTGCGTGCCATGTGCCTAAGTGGCTGTATCCCACTTAAGGATTACCTCGAAGTCCTCACCGGGGCCGGCTTCGGAACCATAGAAATCCGGGCTCGCATTCCCTATCGGGTATTAGCCCCGGAACACTACGCCACGGATGAACTCATCTACATCGAATCGGTTGAGGTGGCAGCCATAAAGGACCCGATGCCTTCAGACGGCCCCTGCATATTTACCGGTAAATCGGCCATTTATTACGGTGATCAGGAAGTTTTTGACGATGGCAAGGGGCACCTGTTGTCACGCAATCAGCCGCTCGCCATATGCGATAAAACTGCCAATGCCCTCGCCCAACTCGATGAGAGCATCTTTATCAGCGAAAGTACCTTCCACTATCGCGGCGGGGGTTGCTGCTAATGGCATGGGGTAAGTGTCGCATCCCGATAAAAAAAGGGATTGGCCGCTAAGGAGACCCAAGTAGATGGTAACGACAGAGATGGGAACGGCGCCTATTCGTCCTCGAAAAGTATGCGGGCGTAATCTTCGCGCAGGCCGCTGGCAATGAGTCGTCCGAAGAGGTCCTGATCATTGGATATCCGGAAATCGCTTTCTGCGAGCCCCTCAGGATTGGAAGTGAATTCGATCAGGGTGATGGGTGCCAGCACATTACGTCCCAAATATATATTCGTGGGATTCTTAAAGAAACTGGACGGATCCCTGACTTCCTGCCTTGTCAGTTGCTGTTCCCGGAACATCTCTTTTAGTTTGCGGGCGACCAGCTTACTCTCCCGACTCTCCCGGTAATGCATGATTCGGATATCGCAGGATGAACCCCGAACCGGACCGTCCAAACGGGTAAGCAGCACCCGCTGGTAAGCCCCGGAGTTCTTCAGGTATCGCGTATTGATGGCGTCGACATAACGACTCATGAGCTCCGATGGCGCCATCGAATATTCGGCTCGTTCCTCTGTGGGTACCCAGGCTGAAGTTGGAGTCTCCTCAAGGCTTCCTAGCGAGTCCAGGGGCGACTCAATCAGGTAAACCTTGGCCCCATTTTCGACCAGTTCTTCGGCAATTTTGAGATTTATCTCTCGTGATTCTTCCCAAACCCGCTGATTCAGGGCCTTGGGATGGTATGCACTGATGAGATAAATGACCGCCTCTTCCAGCTTATCACTTTTAGTACGCAATTTGGAAAAACGACCTTTGAGCAGCGGCCGTTCAATGGTGTCACCCAGGCGGACCAGTACGGCCCTGTCGCTAAAGTTGCCTTGTTCCTCAGATTCCACAATGGGAATCAAGTAGGTTTCTCCCAGCTTGAGAGCGCTGCCTTCACCCAGTTTATCCTTGTTGAGTTCAATAAATTTGCCGTAAAACGCAACCGGGTCCAGGCCTTCATTTCTCAACATGGAGAATATTCCATCACCTGACCTGGCAACCACTTCCCGGTAGTTTTGTGGGAATGCCGTGGAAACGCAAAACAACCCTAAGATCAAGAGTAGTTTTCCTTTCATATACTATTTGATTGGCGTGGGGTGCCATACACAAAGTAAGTAAAAAACCACGAAATGAATTGTCCGTGACCGAAGAAATATGCATTTCGTCGATCATTCCCTTTAGATACAAGAGATTACAAATGCTTATACTTTTGGAAATGCCCGGTTATGACCTCCTGCGCAGGTTTATTCTGGGGGGTAAACCGGTTGTCCTCTGCACCTCCGGCTGCATCCGCTTCGATAAACCATTTCCAGAGGAAGCCCCCTGAAAACCAATCTTCTTCCCAGATTTCAGCGAATACGGCCCGGTAGGCATTGGCTTGCAGATTCAGGTTGACCCGCATTTCGTTTCTATCGACGAGCCAAGGCTTCTTCAGACCGAAATCCATGCTGCGGTAACCGAATTCGGTGAAGAGTACCGGCCGATCTACTGCACCCGAACACCTTTGCAATTCGGACTTCCAGCGTTGCCACCCGGCTTGTATCTCTTGAACGGATGGATTGCGTTTTTCCGATAGGGGGAAGTAGGCATCAACTCCGATGAAATCCAGATCGCTCCAGAAGGGAACCTGGGGATATTCATCCCAGTTTGCCGCATAGGTTAGCTTACCCTGATACACTTCGCGAATGTCTTCGATTAATTGCACCCAAAAACCGGACCTGTTCAGAACAAACCGCTCGAGCTCTGTTCCTATGCAGTATATTTCCACCTCTTCCTCCTGAGCCAGCTGGGCAAATAGCAGCACATAATCCCGGTACGATTGTTCGAATGCCTTCCAGTCCTCTTCCGTCTCCATTTCGATTTCCCCGGTGAAGGAGCCCCTCCATACCCAGATCTGAGGTTTCAACATTACCCGTATGCCATTATCGTGCAATAGACGGGTGTACTGACGTGCCCCTTCCAGGCGCTCTCCATACCACTGACCCTCACTATCGTATTTAAGTTCACAGGATTGCAGGTTCTGCAAGAATGCAAAGGGCATTACGACTGCATAATTCGCCCCGAGTTCAAGGAGGGGCTCCACGTGTTCCTGAGCTGCCGCCCTGCGACTGCCCACGAAACTCACCCCATTGACCATATCCGTATCGGTTTTATCCCCGGGCAGGAGCGAAAGCGCTGAGACCGCCAGGCCGAGCACAAGGAGTCTCTTCAAGATTCTCATTGCGGGAACGCAGGAGTAGTACGGCTTATACATAAAGCCTAAAATACGGGAATTCCGCTACTTGTTGCATGGACCTGACCAAAAGTGCAGTTATATGGCCTGACCGTGGGCACGCATACCGGTCCTCGATTTATGGTATCGGTACAGGTTGCGGTACTGCGCTGGGTTTCAAGGTGAATATTCGGTCTAAATAGGCTTAAACTTTTTAAGGTTTGTCCAAAAGCTACGACCTTAGGAGAAGAAAATTCAACAACCTATGAACCCCGTTATCGTCATCGGAAACGGTATCTCCGGCATTACCGCTGCCCGCCACATAAGGAAACATTCCGACAAACGCATATTGGTGATCTCGGGGGAGACGGACTATTTCTTCTCGAGAACGGCCCTGATGTACGTGTACATGGGCCACATGAAATTCGAGCAAACCGAGCCTTACGAAGCCGGATTCTGGAAAAAGAATCGGATCGAGTTGTTCCGTGGGCACGTCAATACCGTGGATACTGTGAAAAAGAGTGTGCAGGTTGATGGAGTCCACGATTTTCACTACGATCAGCTAATTATTGCCTCGGGATCCAAACCCAACAAGTTCGGTTGGCCCGGACAGGACCTGCACGGCGTTCAGGGGCTCTATTCCAAGCAAGATCTAGACCTGCTGGAATCCAATGCGCCGAACAGGGAAGCCTGCCGGCGAGCCGTCATAGTCGGTGGGGGCCTCATCGGAATCGAACTTGCCGAAATGCTGCGCAGCCGGGATATACCCGTCACCTTCCTGGTTCGGGAGAGCAGTTTCTGGAACGGTGTACTGCCCGATGGGGAATCGGCAATGCTCAACGAGCACATTCGGTCCCATCATATCGACCTCAGACTCAGTACGAATCTGAAAGAAATCAAAGCCGGTCCGGATGGCCGGGTATCCTCCGTGGTAATCGAAGGCAGCGAAGAAGAAATTCATTGTGACCTGGTTGGACTGACAGCGGGGGTTTCGCCTAACATAAAATTCCTCAGGGGCTCGGGCATAGAGACCGATAAAGGGATTCTGGTCGATAGGGAACTGAGGACCAGTGCAAAGGACGTTTTCGCCATCGGCGATTGTGCTCAGCAGCGGGAAGCCATAGGCAACCGCAGGCCGGTCGAGGCCGTCTGGTACACCGGACGCATGATGGGAGAAGCCGTAGCCCAGACTATCTGTGGCAATCCTACTCCTTACAGGCCGGGACACTGGTTCAATTCGGCCAAATTTCTGGATATCGAGTACCAGACGTACGGATGGGTGTTTTCGCAGCGGTCCAGGAAGCCCTATGAAGAACAGTTCCACTGGAGGCACCCCAAAGAGTGGCTCAGTATAACGGTGTCCTTCCACAAGGAGACCCAGAAATTCCTTGGCATCAATGCGTTCGGCATTCGAATGAGGCATGAGGTTTTCGACCGCTGGCTGAGCCAGGAGAAAACGGTGGACGAGGTCATGACGAGTTTGCGTACGGCCAATTTCGATCCGGAATTCTACCGCAAATACGAAGGTGAAATATTAGTTGCCTACAACCAAGAATATGGGAAAAGCCTTAAGCCCGCCAGAAGGAATAGAAAGGAAGTATTCGGATTGATCCGACCTTAACCATACCATTATGATGAAAGCGGAACCAAGCATGTCCATAGCCGGCGGACCGCCGGCCCACCTTAACAACCTTCAACGCCTCTTTACCCTGATCGGGCTGGGAGGGGTATTTGCACTCATCGTCTGCCTGTGGTATGAACCCTGGTCCCAGAACCCTAACGTTCTCTGGAGTTCCCTGGCCTCCATGTTTGCAGGAGTAGTCGGATTCAGCTGGGCGTCCTACCGAAATCAGCCTCCGGGAATCAAGAACAATCGGGTGTGGTTTCATTCCATCAGCTCCATGGGGTTTTGGGGTTGGATTGCCGGCATAGCCATCACCGCCTTTTACATTATGCTGTATTTCTACCCGGAAACTCTGGGGCTCCATCCCGAGGGCGGTCCAAACACCGGCATCGTCTCCCTGTTTGATCCACTGAGCCGCATGCTCAGCGGAAACCCCGCCAGTCAGTGGTTTGTGTACGGCAGCCTGTATACCCTGGCGATCCTGGCCTTCGGTGTAAAATTCATCTGGAAGTACCGGCACAATACCTACCAGCTCATTCGAACGATAAGCGTGATGTTCTTCCAGCTCTCGTTCGCCTTTATCATTCCCGAATTCATGGCCCGGCTCAATGGGGACCGACTCAACCTCCCCTATTACGATCTCAAAAACATCTGGCCCTTAAATTATTACAACTTCGAAAAATACCGGATCAGCGGCTTCCTCAGCTCAGGGGACATTGGCCTTGCCCTGCTCATTTTTGGAATTGCTTCCATTTTCGTAATTACGCCCCTGCTCACCTATTTCTACGGTAAGCGGTGGTACTGTTCCTGGGTCTGCGGGTGCGGGGGCCTGGCCGAGACCGCAGGTGATCCTTTTCGACACCTGAGCGACAAGACGACCCGGGCCTGGAAAATCGAACGTTGGGTGATTCACAGTGTTTTGGTATTCGTGGTCCTGATGACTACGGCCGTGGTCTATTCCTACCTGGGCGAGGACCAGAGCAAATACTGGCTGACCAAGTCCACCTTCCTGTGGACAGTGGGGTTTATACTAACCGCAGTCTTTCTTTACGCCATGGTATTCAAAAGAGAAGAATTCCGCAAAGATGCGCGGGCAGGTGCGATCGCCTATTTCGCGGTGATTATTGCCCTGATTATGCTCCACGTTTTCGGCGATAGTCGGCTGTTTCTATTTAAGGCCGAAACATTGAGAAAGTCCTATTCTTTCCTAATTGGAAGTGTATTTTCAGGAGTGATCGGCGTAGGCTTTTACCCGATATTCGGCAGCAGGGTCTGGTGCCGCTTCGGCTGCCCCATGGCGGCCATACTGGGCTTCCAGCAGCGCCTGTTTTCCCGTTTTCGCATAACGACTAATGGGGGTCAGTGTATTTCCTGCGGCAATTGCTCAACCTATTGCGAAATGGGAATCGATGTCCGGGCCTACGCCCAGAAGGGTGCAAATATCGTCCGGTCGAGCTGTGTGGGCTGCGGCATATGTTCCGCGGTTTGTCCAAGAGGAGTGCTCAAGCTGGAAAACGGCCCGTTAAAGGGTCGCATCAATAGTCAGGAGGTGCTGCTCGGCAATGACGTAGACCTCATGAATCTGGTGAATCAAAACCGCTAAGATTTGAAATCGGATATACGGGTCATTATTCCCGCCTTCAACGAGGCCGATTCCATTGCCCGCGTGATTTGCGACATACCCAAGGGCGTTTCCGAAGTGATCGTGTGCGACAACGGCTCGACGGATGGCACGGCTGAAAATGCAAGGTCAGCAGGAGCCACAGTAGTCAGAGAAGAGCGCAAAGGCTACGGATACGCCTGCCTAAAGGGAATGTCCTACTTGAAAGAAAAATCAACATCACCGGATATAGTAGTCTTTTTGGACGGAGATTATTCGGACGATCCGAGCCAGCTCACGGAACTCACGGCACCCATCGAATCGGGTGAATTCGACTTTTCCCTGGGTTCCAGGGTGCGCGAATTGCGGGAAGCGGGTGCCATGACCCCTCAACAGATCTTCGGAAATGCCCTGGCCACAATTTTAATGAAGCTATTCTTTGGAAGTACTTTTACAGACCTTGGCCCGTTCAGGGCCATTCGCTATGAGCGCTTGCTGGAACTCGACATGCAGGACAAAACCTACGGCTGGACGGTGGAAATGCAACTCAAGGTACTCCGGCGTAAAATCCTATATATCGAAATACCAGTACGTTACAAAAAAAGAATTGGTGTCTCAAAAGTGTCCGGTACCGTAAAAGGTACTATATTAGCCGGCGTTAAAATACTGTCCTGGATCTTCAGATACAGCTTTGGATAGACGCTTATGGGACTAACCGTTTCGATCATCATCATCGTGATCTACAGTACTGCGCTGCTGTTGATCTTCCTGTTCAGCCTTGCACAGCTCAATCTGCTTATCAATTACCTCTCGTATAAGCGCAAGAATCAGGACGCTCCAAAATTTAACATCCTCGATCCCAAGGAAATACCTTACGTGACCATACAGCTGCCGATCTTCAATGAGAAATACGTCATGGAGCGCTTGCTGGATAACATAGCCCGGTTGGAATATCCCAGGAATATGTTGGAGATACAGGTACTGGACGATTCGACCGACGATTCCGTGGATACTACTGCGGCCCATGTGGCCCGGCTACAGGAGACTGGCCTGGACATCAAGCACATCCGACGGGAGAACCGGGTAGGATTCAAGGCCGGGGCCCTTAAGGAAGGCCTCGAAATTGCCAAAGGAGAGTTCATAGCCATATTCGACGCGGATTTCCTGCCCGAGCCCGACTGGCTTAAGAAGACCGTAGTGTACTTCAAGGATCCGGAAATTGGTGTGGTACAGACCCGCTGGGGACATATCAACCGGGATTATTCCACTCTGACCCGTATACAGGCCCTGGCCCTGGACGCGCATTTTACCCTGGAACAAGTTGGCAGGAATTCTAAGGGTCATTTCATAAACTTCAATGGTACTGCGGGTATATGGAGGAAGGAGTGCATACTCGATGCGGGCAACTGGGAAGGGGATACGCTGACCGAAGACCTGGACCTGAGTTATAGGGCCCAGCTCAAGGACTGGAAATTTAAGTATCTGGAGGATGTGGAGACTCCGGCGGAATTACCGGTAGTCATGAGCGCCGCTCGCTCCCAGCAGTTCCGTTGGAATAAGGGAGGGGCCGAAAACTTCAGGAAGTCCATCTGGAGCGTGCTCAAGGCTCGTAACATATCACTATCCACCAAGTTCCACGCCATCATGCACTTGTTTAACAGCTCCATGGTGCTTTGCGTCTTTACCGTCTCCATTCTCAGCATACCCATGCTGTACATCAAGAATACCTACGGCCATCTGGATTGGGTTTTCGAGATCAACAGCTTCTTTATCGTCTCGACCCTGATATTCTTTACCTGTTTCTGGTTTACCTACAAGAGCATACAGGGAAGTGGATTCGACAACTTCGTGGATTACATCCGCTTGTTTTTTACATTCTTTTCCATTGCCCTCGGGCTGTCTCTGTATAACGCCATTGGCGTACTAGAGGGTCACCTGGGCAAAAGGAGCGAATTCGTTCGTACTCCGAAATTCAACATCAATAGCCTTACCGATACATGGAAAGGAAATAAATACATTACCAACGGACTGTCCCCCGATACTTTGGTCGAGTTGGGAATGATGCTGTACTTCCTTTTCGGCATGTACAGTGCCATCCCACTGAACGATTACGGACTGTTCCCCTTTCACCTCATGCTCTTCCTGGGCTTTGGGTTCGTTTTCGTAAAATCCCTTACTTCAAGGGCTTAAATGGTGTTTGCTTTTTGGAGAGTCCACAGGCTGGCACTGCTGGTCACTTTGATCAGCGCCTTGAGTTATTTCCTGTTGTCCTATGTAGTCGAACGGGAGCAGACGTTCGCACTTATTGGAAGTTTTCTGGTGGCATCGGCCGGATTCCTGGTCCTCATGAATCAGGAGAAAGGGAACTTTTCCTTTCTGGTCGTAGTCGGCATCCTTTTCAGAATCATCTTTCTGCTGTCCTACCCGGAGCTCTCACAGGACTTTTACCGCTTTATCTGGGATGGACACCTGCTGAAGCTGGGGCACAACCCCTACCTGTCGAGCCCAGACGAACTGATGCCGGTACTTGGCGACCTGATACCTAACGCCCAAAAGCTGCATGCCGGCATGGGGGAACTCAGCGCCCGGCATTTTAGCAACTATCCACCGGCCAATCAGGTCTTGTTTGCCTTATCTGCATGGCTCGGAGGGCAATCCCTGCTGGCCTCCGTTGTCGTCCTCAGGGTTATCATCATGGCAGCAGACGTCTTCGTTTTGTTTACCCTCAGGGAGATTCTCCGAAGGCTGAGTATCTCAACCCATCAGGCATTCTGGTATTTCCTAAACCCTCTAGTGATAATTGAACTCACTGGAAACTTGCACTTTGAAGGAGTGATGATCGCGCTGTTCGCCGGCTCCCTTATGCTCCTAGTAAAAGGCAATACCCTTGGGGCAGGCTTGCTATATTCCCTTTCTATAGGCCTAAAGCTGGTCCCCTTGCTGTTTCTTCCCCTGTTCCTTACCTATCCCAGGTTTCGCCAAACGGTAGTATTCTATCTGGTCGTGGGAGCCGGACTCACCGCTCTGGTACTCCCTTTTAGCACACCCGAATCCGCAGCCCATTACGGCGAGACCCTGTCGCTGTGGTTCTCGAATTTCCGGTTTAACGCCGGAATCTTCGGGCTGGCGAATAGCATGGCGGTAGATTACTTCGGTGCCAGGCCCTGGGAATTCATCGAATGGTGGGGTAAGGGGGGCGCTGCAGCCACCATCATTTTCTCCCTATTTCTCGTGCTGCACCGCAGAAGGAGGAGTTTTGTCCAGCTGACCCAGGCCATGCTAGTCCTTCTTAGCTTTTATTTTTTGATTTCCAGTACCGTGCATCCATGGTACCTCGTATTCCTGGTTTTCCTCGGAGTATTCGGAAGATTGAAATATCCACTGGTCTGGTCCGTGCTGGTTGTCCTGAGCTACTCGGCCTACCGAAATCCGGACTACAAGGAATACGACCTGCTTATCGCGGTGGAATACGTATTGCTTTTTGCAACACTTATCTATGATTATGTTACTTTTCGTAAGTTTGACGGGAAATTCAACCTACCAGCAAGTCCTGCCTCGGAAAAATTTTAGTTCTTGCAGGGAATAATTCCAATCGGAAGATGAGCCTGACCTTTGAGCCATTACGCTTTCGCCTTTTCCTTCGCCGCCCGTAAGGGTGTGTAACGATTTATGGAATCCGGTGCGTCCGATTCCCCTCTCCGCTTCCTGATACTTAATCTCAAACCATCTTTAAGAAAAAACTCTGATTTGTGGAAATCGTTGTCGCCAATGAATCCCATGGTAAATACGCACAGGAAATCAGCGATTGCCTGACGGAATCCGCTAAAGTTCGGGGAACCGGAATAGCGTTGAGAACCCCCGAATACATACTACAGCGTTTGAAAAACGGCAATGCCGTGATCGCCCTGGAGGGAGAACGCTTTGTAGGATTCTGCTATATTGAAGTCTGGGGCAATAAAGACTATGTGGCTAATTCAGGCCTTATCGTCCATCCCGATTTCAGGAATCGCGGACTGGCCAAGGAAATCAAAAAGGCCGTTTTCGAGCTGTCCAGAAAAAAATATCCCGATTCTAAAATCTTCGGGATTACTACCGGTCTGGCTGTGATGAAGCTAAACTATGGATTGGGATATCAGCCGGTAACCTTCTCGGAACTGACCGATGACCCCGAATTCTGGAAGGGCTGCCAGACCTGTGCGAATTACGACATACTCACCCGGACGGAACGGAAAATGTGCCTCTGTACAGGAATGCTGTACGATCCATCGAAAAAAATGGTTAGCGAAAAAGACCGGGTGAGACTCAACGATAAAACCTGGACGAGACTTCAAGCCATACGGGATCGGTTTAAGAAGACTAAAAAAGAGTGAACGACATGAAAGAAAAACTCGTACTCGCCTACAGTGGCGGACTGGATACCTCCTATTGCGTGAGCCACCTCAGCCATGAGAAAGGATACGAGGTACACGCGGTATGTGTGAATACCGGAGGATTTACCGCCCCGGAAATCGAGGAGATGGAACGGAAGGCAAGGGCACTCGGGGCCGCCGAATTTGTCTGTATAGACGCTATAGAGACGTTCTATCAGAAAATCGTGCGTTATCTGATCTTCGGAAACGTACTGCGCAACAACACCTATCCACTCTCCGTCAGTGCTGAAAGAATAGTTCAGGCGCTGGCCATAGTGGACTACGCCCGAGAAATCCAGGCGGCTCATATCGCCCACGGCAGCACAGGCGCGGGAAACGATCAGGTTCGTTTCGATCTGATTTTTCAGACCATGGCACCCGGCATGAGTATCATTACTCCGATCAGGGATCAGGGGCTTAGCAGGGAGCAGGAAATCGAGTACCTGACAAGCCGGGGTTTCGAGGCACGATGGGAAAAGGCACGATATTCAGTAAATAAGGGCCTGTGGGGCACTTCCGTAGGGGGAGAAGAAACGTTACAATCACGTCATCCCCTACCGGATCATGCCTATCCCAGCCCATTATCCCAAAATGAGCCGGTGGCCCTGGAGCTGACATTTACTCAAGGGGAACCCTGCGGAGTAAATGGAGAAACGCTTTCCCCTGTTACCTGTATAGAGCGTATCCGTGAACTGGCATCCCCTTTTGCCATTGGCAGGGACATCCATGTAGGGGACACCGTTATAGGAATCAAAGGAAGAGTCGGCTTCGAAGCACCGGCCGCCCTGATCATCATCAAGGCACACGAACTGCTCGAAAAACACTGCCTGAGCAAGTGGCAGAAATTTCAGAAGGAACAAATCGCTGACTTCTACGGCATGCTCCTCCACGAAGGACAGTATCTGGACGAGGTCATGCGGAACAGCGAAGCCTACCTGGAGGACTCCCAGAAATACGTTTCGGGTACGGTGTACCTGACGCTTCACCCCTACCGCTTTACCCTGGACGGCATCCAGTCTCCCCACGACCTGATGGATTCCGGCATGGGAGCCTATGGGGAAGAGAACCTGGGCTGGACCTCAGAGGAGGCGCGGGGCTTTATTAAAATCACCGCCAATCCCCTGAAGATTGCACAACTGAAAAACAACAACTCATGATCCGTGCCGGGATAATTGGGGGAACGGGGTATACCGCCGGAGAGCTCATCCGCTTGCTCCTGCATCACCCGTCTATCGAAATCGATTTTATCTACAGTCATTCCCGACCGGACACCGGGATATCCGAAATCCATAGGGATCTCACGGGACAGACCGACCTTCGGTTTACCTCCGATGTCAATACTGAGGTCGATGTGGTATTCCTGTGCCTGGGGCACGGCCACAGTCTGGCATTCCTGGAAAAATACCCATTCAGCTCACATACCCGCATAGTGGATCTCAGCAACGAATTCCGACTCCGGGACCGGGCGATATGGAATGATCGGGAATTTGTCTACGGCTTACCTGAACTCAACAGAGATCGTATTCGAAACGCTCAGGCCATTGCCAATCCGGGCTGTTTTGCCACGGCCATTCAGTTGTCCTTATTGCCCCTTGCCTCCCGGGACTTGCTCAAGGAAACCGTACATATCCATGCCCTGACCGGGAGTACCGGGGCTGGAGCCGGCCTCAACGAGACCAGCATGTTCAGCTGGAGGCTCAGTAATATCTGTTATTATAAGCCCTTCGTTCACCAGCATCTGGCAGAGATAGGCGAGAGTCTGGAGTCAGCTGGAGCCTCAGAAAAAGACCTGATGTTCCTTCCCATACGGGGAAACTTCAGCAGAGGAATATTTGCCACCGCATACCTGTCGGTCGAACTGGAAATCGATGAGGCCGAGTCACTTTACAGGGAATACTACGAGGATGCCTTATTCACCCATATCACCAATCAATCCCCGGATCTCAAACAGGTCGTAAACACCAACAACTGCTTCCTGCACCTCCACAAGCACGAAGGCACGCTGCTTGTCACCTCGGTAATCGACAACCTGCTCAAGGGAGCCTCGGGACAGGCACTTGAAAATGCCAACCTCATGTTCGGTCTGAGGCCCGATACTGGTTTACAACTCAAACCCCTAGCATTTTGACCATGGACGCCCAAGCCCGCACTACTCCGGAAACCCTGTTCGATGTATACCCGCGATTCGGGATAACCCCTGTGAGCGCCAGGGGCACGGTTATTACTGATGACAAGGGACGCACCTACCAGGACCTGTACGGTGGGCATGCGGTGATCTCCATTGGCCACGGGCACCCCCATTATCTCAAGCGCCTGCACGAACAACTGGACCGCATCAGTTTCTATAGCAATTCCATTCAGAACCCCCTGCAGGAAGAGTATGCCGAAAAGCTAATTAAGCAATCGAATTCCCCGGACTATCGCCTGTTCATGTGCAATTCAGGGGCAGAGGCCAATGAAAACGCACTAAAACTGGCCTCCTTTCATACCGGACGACATAAGATTCTCGCTTTCCGAAATTCATTTCACGGCAGGACTTCTGCAGCGGTAGCGGCAACGGACATGCCTGCTGCCGTATCCCCCCTGAACGGACAGCAGAAGGTGACCTTTATCGACTTCGGGGATCTGCAGGCACTGACAAAAGCGTTACAAAGCAGGGAATACTGTGCGGTGATCATGGAATGCATACAGGGCGTGGGGGGGCTGGACATGCCGGGAAAAGAGTACGCCCAGTTCGTTCAGGAGGAATGCATCGCGTCGGATACCATCCTGATCGCAGACGAAGTACAATCGGGCTTTGATCGCAGCGGTAAATTCTTCGCCTTTCAGCATTACGGGCTAAGGCCCGCCCTGATCACCCTGGCCAAGGGGATGGGAAACGGCTTCCCTACAGGAGGCGTGCTGATTGGTCCGGAATTCGAAAGTTCATACGGCCTCCTCGGCACCACATTCGGAGGAAATCATCTGGCGTGTGCCGCCTGCCTGGCCGTACTCGAAGTACTCGAGAGAGAGGGCCTTGCCAAAAACGCCGCTCAGCTGGAGACTGGTTTCCGTAAGCGGGCTGAAGAGCTACTGCCCGGAATCGAAGTGAAAGGAAAGGGACTCATGCTGGGGCTGGATCTGGGCAGGCCCGTTGCTCCCTTAAGGAGGGAATTACTGCTGACCCATGGCTATTTCACAGGCGCATCCAGAAATCCGAATGTGATTCGAATCCTTCCTGCTCTGAATATAACTGCCGACGTACTCGACCACTTTCTACTGGCCCTGAAAAAAGAATACCATGAGACACTTTAGATCGCTGAGCGATTTGCCCGACCTGGCACAGGCAATTTCGGCAGCCCGAGAAATCAAATTAGATCCTCAGGCCGATTACGGTTTGGGAAGAGGAAAGACCCTCTGCCTGCTTTTCTTCAACCCCAGCCTGAGAACCCGGCTTAGCACTCAGAAGGCGGCCCAGCAGTTGGGTCTGCATACCATCGTCATGAACTTCGGAGCCGAGGGCTGGAAACTGGAAACTGCCGATGGTACGGTCATGGATCAGGGAACTGCCGAGCATATACGCGAAGCTGCAGCCGTGGTCGGACAATATGCGGACATCATCGCACTCCGGGCATTCGCCGGGCTCATCGACCGGGAAGAAGACCGCCGTCAGGATATCATGGAAGGTTTTGTACGCTACTCGGGCCGGCCCGTAGTCAATCTGGAGAGCCCGATGGCTCACCCCCTGCAAGCCCTGGCGGATGGTATAACGCTTCATGAAAACTTCACGGATCGAAGACCCAGGGTAGTCTTGTCCTGGGCACCGCACCCCCGGTCGCTGCCCCATGCCGTCTCACATTCCTTCATTGAACTCATGAAGCAATACCCCGCGGATTTTACCATCACCCATCCGGAAGGGTATGAACTGGACTCCGGAATCGTCGGAAACATACGAGTTACTAACCACCAGAGCGAAGCCTTGGAACAAGCCGATGTGGTCTATACTAAAAATTGGAGTTCCTGGAATCTCTATGGTGAAGTCATTCCGGTATCGGAGTCCTGGACGGTAACGGAAGAAAAGCTGGGCAATGCCAAATTCATGCACTGCCTGCCCGTGCGTCGCAACGTGGTGGTATCCGATGCCATATTGGAAAGCGATCGTTCACTGGTCATGGAACAGGCGCTGAATCGGACCTATTCGGCCCAGTATGTATTGCGGGAAATCCTGAAAAGCCTGTGAAGCCAGCATTGCACATCATAAAAATCGGGGGTAAGCTCCTGGACGACCCCATATCGAGGGACGCTTGCCTGGATTCCCTGGCATCGCTAGATGAAGCCTGCATACTCGTGCACGGCGGAGGAAACCGGGCCACGACCATGGCACAGGAGACCGGAATCGATGTCAAAATGATCGATGGAAGGAGGGTCACCGACGATGCCACTCTGGAGATTGCCCTTATGGTATACGCCGGCCTGATCAACAAACAACTGGTAGCCGAACTGCAGGCCAAAGGATGCAACGCCCTGGGCCTGAGCGGGGTCGATGGCGACCTGATCCGCTCGCATAAGCGACCGGCCCGGCCCATAGACTTCGGCTGGGTAGGAGACGTGGATCGCGTGAGGTCCGATCTACTGGCGTCCCTGATCGGGCAGGGTCTGTGCCCCGTGCTCTGTGCCCTGACCCATGATGGCAAGGGGCAATTGCTCAATACCAATGCCGATACCATCGCCTCGGAAGTGGCCATTTCCCTGGCGTCTGAATTTAGGGTCAGGCTCTGGTACTGTTTTGAAAAAGAAGGTGTACTCCGGGAGGTGGAGGATTCCCGTTCGCTTATTCCGAGGCTCAATCATAGGCTCTATCTTGAATTGCGGGAAGAAGGGCGGATTGCCAGCGGCATGATCCCCAAACTCGATACCGCCTTTCGTGCACTGGAACTCGGCGCAGATAGTGCGGCCATAGGCAAGGCGGGATACTTTGCCTTACCCGCTTCAAACTTCACACAATTAGAACGATGACTCCTTATCGCGATTCCCTGTATCAGAAACAACTTACCCTGCTGAAGAAACTGATTGCTACGCCATCGTTTTCCGGTGAAGAAGATGAGACAGCGGCACATTTAGCTGACTGGTTCGAAAGCGAAGACATTCCCTATCAGCGTACGGCAAACAACCTATATGCATGGCAAGCCAAGTACGACCCAGAAAAACCGACTCTGCTGCTGAATTCCCATCACGATACCGTTCGGCCCAATTCGGCCTACACCCGAAATCCGTTCGAGCCCGAGCTGGAAGGCGACCGACTCTACGGACTGGGTAGTAACGATGCCGGAGGTGCCCTGGTATGCCTGCTCGGCTGCTTTGCCCATTTTTACAGGGAACAATCGCAGCTGCCCTTCAATTTACTGGTGGCCGCTACCGGAGAGGAAGAAAACGCAGGCAAGGACAGCCTGGCCGGACTTCTTCCCCAGCTGCCCCCCATAGACCTGGCCATAGTGGGTGAACCCACCTTACTGGACCTGGCCATAGCCGAAAAGGGACTCATCGTGTACGATGCTACCGTCGAAGGTACACCCTCGCATGCCGCACATCCCAATGACCAAAATTCTATTTATCAATGCATCGAGGTGCTCCGGTGGTTCCGGGATTTCAGGTTTCCGGAGGAATCGGATACTTTGGGCGCCGTGAAACTAACCGTAACCCAGATTTCTGCCGGCAAACAGCACAATGTCGTTCCTGCCGAGGTAAATCTAGTTATCGATGTCCGCGTCAACGATTGCTATACCAATGAGGAGATCGATGCCATACTTCAAGAACAGGCACCCTGCAGGCTAAGGGCCCGATCACTGCGGCTGGAAAGTTCATCCATACCCGGCGATCATCCCCTGGTACAGTGTGGCAGGGCGCTGGGACGTGGTACATACGGTTCGCCCACGCTGTCTGACCAGGCCGCTCTAAAATGCCCATCCCTGAAGCTGGGACCCGGGGATAGCCGTCGCTCCCATACCGCCGACGAATACATACACCTGTCGGAATTAAAGGAAGGACTCGAACTGTATATTAACCTGATTGACAGCTATCGCAAAAGCTTCTTAGGAACAAGCCCTGAAGGGTAAAAAAATTATCATATGAAAATCTGGGACAAAGGAATGGATACGGATGCACGAATAGAGGCATTCACTGTTGGCGAAGACCGACACTGGGACCGTAGGCTGGCCCCATACGATATACAGGCATCCAAAGCGCATGCAGCAATGCTTGGTGAGACCGGATTGATCAGCGCAGAGGAGGCCCGAGACCTGATCGAAGGACTGGATCGGGTAGCCGGGGAAATGGAATCCAGGGGCTGGGAGATTCGATCGGAATTCGAAGACGTACACTCTCAGATCGAGCACCGTCTGATCGAACTCCTTGGAGATACGGGCAAGAAGATTCATACGGCCCGTTCCCGAAATGATCAGGTCCTGGTGGCCATGCAGCTATACCTCAGGGATGCCCTAATCCGCACAAAAGATCAGGCCATAGATTTGTTCGGGGTTCTGATTGATCTGGCCGCCCGACATGGAAGTACCGGCATGCCTGGTTACACCCACATGCAGGTGGCCATGCCTTCTTCATTCGGCCTATGGTTTTCGTCCTACGCAGAGCAATTACTCGACGACTTGTGCCTGCTTGGGGCCGCCTACCGCATAGCAGATCAGAATCCACTCGGAAGCGCTGCAGGTTATGGCAGTTCATTCCCGATCGATCGCATGAGTACTACACGAAAACTGAGTTTCGGTTCGACCAAATACAACTCCATAGCCGCCCAGCTCAGCCGGGGTAAAGTAGAGGGTATCTGTGTAGATGCGCTGGCCTCGGTTGGCGGGACTCTTTCCCGACTGTGTATGGATTTATGTCTGTACAGCGGTGGTAATTTCGGTTTCGTTCGGCTTCCGGATCGCTTTACCACGGGTAGCAGTATTATGCCTCATAAGAAGAATCCTGACGTCTTCGAGCTCATTCGTGCACACTGCAACCAGGTGCAGGCCTCTTCCCTCCAAATCCGGGGCCTGCTCACCAACCTGCCCTCCGGTTACCATCGGGACCTACAACTCTCCAAAGGAGTCGCCATCCGGAGTTTTGAAACCATTTGGGAATGCCTGGACCTGCTCGGACTTTGCCTTCGGGATATCGAGGTGAATTCAGAAGTCCTGGAGGATGCCCGCTACGATTACCTGTATACGGTGGACAGCCTGAATCAGCGCGTACTGAACGGCGTGCCTTTTCGGGATGCCTACCGGGAAATGGCAGAAGAGATAGCAGCCGGCACCTATACGCCCGAAAAGCATGTGAGGCACACCCATCTGGGTAGCAAAGACAATCTGGCCCTAGACGAGTTGAGGGAAAAACTCAAGCTGTTTGCTTCCTGGTAAGCTAATTGCGGATCATCTTCAGGTTACTCACCTCCTGCTCTGTAAGGGAGCGCCAGTGGCCTCTGGGCAAGTCTTTTTTGGTCAGCCCTGCAAATACTACACGGTCCAGTCGGACTACTGTATAACCGAGGTGTTCGAATATTCTCCGAACCACCCGATTCCGCCCCGAATGTAATTCCAATCCGACCTCCCGGTGGCTGCGGTCCGGAATAAAGCTCACCTCGTCGACTTCGATCGGGCCATCGTCCAGTTCCAGGCCACCGGCAATCCTTTCCATATCGGATCCCTTGAGGTTTTTGTCCAGGTGGACGTGGTAAATCTTCCGTACTCCGTACTTGGGATGTGTCAGCTTTTTGGCGAGATCCCCGTCGTTGGTGAAGAGCAATAGTCCCGTAGTATTGCGATCCAGTCGACCCACAGGATACAAGCGGTTGTTGGTCGCCCCGGATATGAGTTCCATTACCGTCCGCCTCCCTTTTTCATCACTGGTCGTGGTGATAAAGTTCTTGGGCTTGTTAAGGAGGATATACTCCTTCTTTTCGGCCTGTATTTGTTTGCCGTCAAAGGTAACCGTATCACCGGGCTGTACCCGATAGCCCATTTCGGCAACCACCGAACCGTTGACCTGCACACTACCGGCCGCTATGAAGGTATCCGCCTCCCTTCGTGAGCAGATGCCTGCCTGGGCGAGATAGCGGTTTAAACGCATTCCTTCACTGGCTCCGGTAACCGGAGGCTTGGAGGGGCGTGCTCCCTTACCTTCAGCTCCGGGCCTCGGACGGCCCTCACTCTTTCGCGGACCCGCCTTTCCCCTTCCGGTTCCTGACTTACGGCCACCAGTACCGGAGCGCGGGCCTGTGGGTTTTCTTCTGTTTGAACTCATAGCTGCAAAGGTAGTACCCTTTTCAGGAGAACAGACGCTTGAGGATTAACTCGGGTTCAATGAGCAGGATGCTGAATACGCCAGCGACTATAAGGAACTTGAGGATGTTGTGTATCCACATGTAGTGCGGCTTGCTGCGGGCCGACCAAAGCAGGAACACCACCGCCAATATCAGCAGCATGGACCCCAGGAAATACACGTACATATAACCCAGGTCAAAATTTTCCACCAGCAGATAGGCCGGAATGAGTGAAAGGGTAAGCAGGGACGTAATTATCGCTTTGGATATGCGGGGGCCAAATCTCACCGCAACCGTTCGATAATTGAGCGCGAGGTCACCAGCGATATTCTCGAGGTCTTTAATAAATTCCCTAGAAAGCACGATCAGGAACAGGAAGAAGGCATGGTAAAATATCTCCGTATGCCAGGACCAATTCCGGTAATAGACAAAAATGACGAAAAACGGGGCTATGGCCAGGGTTGCCGACACCAGATTCCCAATCAGAGGAAAGCGCTTCAGCTTATGGGAATACCACCAGATTCCGAATATGTAGGCCGAGAAAAAAAGCACGGCCTTAAATGATATGTAGCTCGCAGCAAAAACGGTGAGAAAGTTGAGCACGAAATAGGTAGTGAGCTTAAACTGCTGCGGCACCAGGCGGTCCAGCATGCTCTTGGTGGGTTTATTGATCAGATCCTTCTCCGCATCGTAAAAGTTGTTGATGATATAGCCCGAGGCAATGGTAAGCCCCGAGGCCAGAACGATGAGAAGCAGATTCGGATCCAGCAGCACAGTTCGCAGGGACTGCTCCGGAGCGAGTATAAAAAGGGCGGCCAGGAGCTGAGCCAGAGCTACAATGAGCACGTTATAACCCCTTACTACAGAAAAAAGGCTGAGGAGCTGAAACAACCTCCAGCGGGTGGTTCGGTTCAGCAGGGCCATGCCTAGAAGGTATAAACGACCTCCAAATGATGACCTTTCAGTGATTTACGGGCTTTTTCCAAATCCTCCGTGAAGCCGAGAAAGTACCCCCCTCCTCCGGAACCGCATAATTTGAGATAATAGTCCCCGGTATCGATCCCCTGTTTCCAGAGCCCGTGAAAGTTTTGGGGAATCATGGGTTTGAAGTTGTCAAAGACCACATGGGAAAGCGAGCGCACATGACCAAACAGGGTCTTGATGTCCCCCTTGAGGAACAGATCCACACAGGCATCGGTATGCTTAATAAATTCATCCCGGATGACATTGCGGAAACCCTCGTTCTTCATTTTCTCCATGAAGATTTCTACCATAGGTGCCGTTTCCCCGGTTACTCCGCTATCCAGAAGGAATACGGCGCCTTTCCCTTCCTTGTTTTGAGAAGGGAGGCTGGTCGATTCTATGTGATCGCGCGAATTGATTAGTATGGGCAGGCTTAAGTAGCTGTTCAGGGGGTCCAGACCGGATGACTTTCCGTGAAAAAAGGACTCCATAAGACCAAATATTTCCTTGAGCCTGAGGAGCTTGTCCCGGGTAAGATTTTCCAGTACGGTAATTTTATCAAAGGCGTATTTATCGTATACGGCCGCCACTAGGGCACCGCTGCTACCAATTCCATATCCCTGCGGGATCGAACTGTCGAAGTGCATGCCAGCGCTGAGATCGTTCTCCATGGCTTCCCAGTCGAAGCTTAGCAGACCAGGGTGCTCGGCTGACTGCTCCCTGAGGTAGGCAGCAAAATTCTTGAGGGCGGTGTTGGAACGCCGTGCCTCTTCAGATTCGGCCGGACCGATAATCAATGCCCCTTTGAAGTAGTTGAATGGAATAGAAAGGCCTTTAGAATCCTTTATAATTCCGTATTCTCCGAAAAGAAGAATCTTTGAGTAAAACAGTGGACCTTTCAATTGTTTAATGTTTTGGAATATAAATATAAACAAAAATAAACCGCCTCAAGCGTTTTTTGTGGCGTAAAAGTGCCAAATATCAGTTAATTACACAATTATAAAATGTCCTCTTTCCACATTCGCTCCGGTCCCGGTCCTAAACGGTCCTTTATAAACCTGCCTTCCTGACAGAGCGGCCCCAACTCACTGTAAATAAAGGATTCCACGGACTCAGCCTCATGCCCGGGATACAACAGATGGACATTGGCTCCAGCGTCCAGCGTAAAACAGCAGTCTATACCCGTATCCTTTCTCCATGACCAGATCCGCTGGATGATTTCCAGGGTATTGGGCTTAATCAGCATAAAATACGGGTTTCCACTCATCATCATGGCATGCAGCATGAGTGCCTCGCTCTCCACCAACCTGATAAATTCACTCGTTTCTCCCTTCCAAAGTACGGACAGCAATTCACTCAGGTTCGCGCGGGCCTTCTCAAAACGCTCACTCGCAAAGGGGTGGCCCTCCATGAGGCCGTGGCCAACCGTACTGCTCACCGACTTACTTCCTTCTTCCACTATGAGTATGGTGTCCCTCATATCGATGAAGGCATCCGACAATTTTATTTCCAGTGGCGTACCGTGTAAGTCGCTGCTTCCCTCAAGGTCATTATGGGTGCCCCAGCTCACATAACCTCCGAAAAGGCTACGGCAGGCACTCCCCGAGCCCAGCCGGGAAAGGAAAGAAGCTTTCCTAAAAAAGCCCAGGGGATCCATTTCTTCGGATATCGCCTCTTCCATGCTCATGATGCCTAACGAAAGAGCCGCCATAGAACTCGCGGAGGAGGCAATCCCACTGCTGTGGGGAAACGAATTGCTGCTGTCGATTTCGATGCGGTAAGAATTTAACCAGGGTACAAACGGCAGGATGCGTTTAAAGAAGGTTCGGATCTTGGGTTCGAACTCAGGCTTGGAAACACCCCCGAACGAAAAGGTAAAGTCCGGCTCCTGCCCGGCTGTTGACTTGAGCTTGAAGATCATAGAGGTACGGGTAAAACAACGGTTCAGCGTGAGGCTGAGCGAAGGATTGGACGGCAGTTGCATACCGTGTTTGCCCCAGTACTTGACCAAAGCGATGTTACTGGGGGCCTTCCATTCGTAGGCTTCCATCTCAGGAAGGGACGAACCCGTTACTGAAGATGAGCTCCATGTAAATTCATCCATAGGTTGTGGGTTGTAGGACGTGCAAAGATAGGATATATCCTTTCTGTGGCGGCAGGGATTGGTAGCCCCCCTTCGTTTGGAATTAACGTAAAGTCCTGTTAAATTTCATGTTAATCGTAGGTTAAAATAATGTATATTCGGGGGCGGTGCTAACTTCGAAAGTCTTAACACGGATCGGCCTGAGTGTACTGGCGTGCCTGGCGGTCGGCTTCATTAGCGGAGCCGCGACCAGCTCATCGGTAGACACCTGGTATACCGCTCTCGAAAAACCCTCGTTTACTCCACCCAATTACCTTTTCGCCCCGGTATGGACCCTTTTGTATGTCTGCATGGGTGTGGCCGCCGGTGTGGTCTGGTCGCGGGGATTTCATCACCGCTGGGTGAAAACCGCTCTGTACTTTTTCGTGTTCCAGCTGGTGTTCAATGCACTGTGGAGCCTGGTATTCTTCGGTACTCAAAATACAGGTATGGGATTGGTGGTCATCAGCATTCTGATACCCCTAATTTTCATCACAATCCGAAAATTCAGGGTAGTCAGCATAAAAGGTGCCTGGCTCATGGTGCCCTATCTGGCCTGGGTATGTTTCGCCTGGGTCCTTAACTTCGAAATCTGGAGGCTAAATCCATAAATATCAGCATGGAACAAACCAAAAGCTTTATACTGTCAATCGACCAGGGAACAACCAGCAGCAGGTCCCTGCTTATCGACCGACAGGGAAACATCGCCCACAGTAGACAGAAGGAATTCAAGCAATACTATCCCAAAAGCGGCTGGGTAGAGCACGACCCGGAAGAAATCTGGGAAAGCGTACTGGAGACTGCCCGTGCGGTGATTGAAGAGTCAGGGAAAGGAGCGGAGGCCATTGCCGCCATAGGCATTACCAATCAGAGGGAAACGGTAGTAGTATGGGATCGCTCCACCGGAAAACCGATTTATCCAGCCATAGTCTGGCAGGATCGCCGGACCTCGGACTTCTGCAATCAGCTTAAGGCACAAGGCAGGGAATCTTTATTACAGGAGAAGACCGGGCTGCTCATCGATGCCTACTTTTCCGCTTCCAAACTCCGGTGGATACTGGAGCAGGTGGAAGGGGCCCGGGACAGGGCCGAAAAAGGCGAG
Organism: uncultured Flavobacteriaceae bacterium; assembly: GCA_964552195.1. Taxonomy (GTDB): domain Bacteria; phylum Bacteroidota; class Bacteroidia; order Flavobacteriales; family Flavobacteriaceae; genus CAZKAP01. The sequence goes on along the minus strand of CAZKFM010000001.1, from coordinate 400,767 downwards.
CTCTGTGCCGGCACTATCGATTCCTGGTTGATATGGAAGCTCAGTGGAGGCCGGGATCACCTCACGGATATCACAAACGCATCCCGTACCCAGCTCTTCAACATCACCTCCCTGGACTGGGACAACGAACTGCTTGATCTGTTCAGCATACCGGCTGCAATGCTTCCCCGTGTCGTGGAGAGTAGTACACGGATCACCTACAGCATATCGGATTGGTTTGGACAAACACTGCCTCTCTCCGGCATAGCCGGAGACCAGCAGGCGGCCTTGTTCGGACAGCTGTGCACCCGGGAGGGCATGGTAAAGAACACCTACGGCACGGGTTGTTTTATGTTGATGAATATCGGGACAAACCCTCGTATTTCACGACATAAACTGCTGACTACCATCGCCTGGTCCATCGGGGGAGAAGTATCCTATGCGCTGGAAGGTAGTATTTTCATAGCGGGTGCAGTAGTGCAATGGCTAAGAGACGAGCTCCGCTTTTTCGACAGCTCGGACCAGGTGGAGGAGCTGGCTCTCAGTGTGGAGGATACCGACGGGGTTTACGTGGTTCCTGCATTTGCAGGACTGGGTGCCCCCCACTGGAACCAGGAGGCCCGGGGACTGGTAACAGGCCTTTCGCGCGGGAGCAATAAGGCCCATATCGCCAGAGCAGCCCTGGAATCCATAGCCTACCAGACAAGGGACGTGCTCGAGTGTATGGAGGCCGACTCCGGTCTGAAAATCGAAGAACTGCGCGTTGACGGTGGCGCCACCGTCAACGATATGCTCATGCAGTTCCAGTCTGACATCCTTCAGAGCCGCATTCTCCGGCCGGGCATACTCGAGTCCACGGCCATGGGAGCGGCTTTCCTGGCGGGAATTTGCGAAGGATTTTGGGGAAGTATTGATGAAATACAGGATATTTGGGATGTGGATCGCTCTTTCGATCCCCGTCCTTTGGACGAGGATCTGCGGAACAAACTGCAAGGCTGGCGGCGATCCGTAGAAACCGCCCTTCACTGGGCCAAGACCGACTAAACCATGAATCCGATCTTTGCCGAATTTCTCGGTACCTTTCTCTTGATTCTGCTGGGCTGCGGAGTCAACGCCAATGTGCTTCTCAAGGACACCAAAGGGAACAGGGGCAGCGACGGTGGCTGGATGTTGATAACCACGGGCTGGGCGCTTTCCGTCTATGTTGCGGTACTGGTTACCGCCCCATACAGCGGAGCCCACATTAACCCGGCCGTTACCGTAGGACTCGCACTGGCTGGCGAGTTCCCCATATTCGACGTTCCCGCTTACATACTGGCGCAGATGGCAGGCGCATTAGCCGGAGCCTTGTTAGTCTGGTATCTCTATGCCGATCACCTCAAGACTACAGCGGACCCCTTGATTAAACGGGGCGTCTTCTGCACCGAACCTGCCATATACCACACCATGAGGAACATCATGGCGGAAGTAGCCGGGACTTTCGTTCTGGTCTTCGCCGTACTGTATTTTGCAGACCCCATGATCCGGGAAGGAGGCAAAAAAATAGGCCTGGGAGCACTGCCTGTGGCTCTTGTGGTCTGGTGTATTGGTATCGCCCAGGGCGGAACCACGGGCTAGGTCATAAATCCGGCGCGAGATCCTGGACCCCGCAACGCCCATGCTATCCTTCCTATTCAGGGTAAGGCCGGCTTCAACAGGAAATATGCCTGGATTCCCGTGATTGGTCCTACGGTCGGGGGTGCCTTTGCCGCTGTATTCTATCAGTATCTCGAAGGCAACCTTCCGTTTTAGTCAGCTCGCCCCCCTGATTCGGCTGCTGCCATTGCCCTGGCTGCGTGATAAGCACCGGTCCAGGCGTTCTGAAAGTTGAACCCACCGGTAAGCGCGTCGATATCCAGTACTTCGCCTGCGAAATAAAGCCCCGGAAACAGGCGGCTTTCGAAGGTTCTAAAGTCGACCTCGGCCAGAGAGACGCCCCCTGCAGTCACAAATTCGTCCTTAAAGGTGCTCTTGCCCCTGATCTCCAGACGGGTACTCTTCAGTACTAGCCGGAGTCTCTCCCATTCGGCCTCGTTGGTTCCCCCCAGGTCTTCTCGCCCGATAAACCCGAGCGTTCTACCAGCCCCTGCCAAAGACGCCTGGGCAGTCCGAACTGGGCCCGTCCCCCCAACTGCTTTCTGGAATCCGAAGCCCTGAGCCCGGTCCATTGCTGAGCCAAGTCGGCCTCATTCAAATCCGGCACCCAGTCCACCCTGAGTTCGAAATCGTATGAACATTCGTTTAGAATTCGGGCGCCCCAGGCAGAGAGCCTGAGGATGGCCGGACCACTGAGCCCCGAGTAAGTGATCAGAAGCGGCCCTTCTGAGCGCAGATGTTGACCCTTCCGTCCTCCGGCCGCTTCACCCGGAATGCTAACCTCCAAGAGAACCGGAGTACTCAACCCCTGCAGCCCTTCAATCAGCACATCCCGACACATGAAGGTGAACAGGGAGGGTGCCGGAGGAACAAGGGTGTGTCCAAGATCCCGAAGCATCGACCAGGTACGGGGACTGCTCCCCATTGCCATGATCACAAAACGAGCCGTATAGATACCCTGGTTAGTATGAGCCTCCCATATGGAATTGCCAGCCTCGAGGCTTCTGAGCTCGGTTCCCGTCCTGATCTCGACACCCAGCCGACGGGCTTCGCCCATAAGGCAGTTGACTATAGTTTGGGAATCGTCGGAGACGGGAAACATACGACCATCTGCCTCGGTCTTGAGCTCTATGCCTCTGAGGCGAAAGAATTCGACTGTGTCCTGAGGGGCGTACCGATGAAAAGGCCCCAGCAATTCCCGCTCGCCCCTGGGGTAATACCGCACCAGTTCGACCGGATCCCACTGGGCATGGGTAACATTGCAGCGTCCTCCGCCGGATATACGCACCTTCTGCAGCAGCTTGCCCCCTTTTCTATCAATACAATCCTCCATTCGGGCCGCGCCTCGGCCAGATGGATGGCCGCAAAGAAACCGGCGGCCCCGCCGCCGACGATGAGTACATCACCATTCACCGCGCCCGGTCCGGAAAATTGGTGAATATACCATCGACTCCGATGTCGCGCATGCGCTCAATATCCTTGGGATCGTTTACCGTATAGGTATATACTTTATACCCTTCACTGTGAATCTCGGCTACCTGTTCGGCGGTCAGGCCCTTATAATATGGGTTGATGGCGACGGCACTCAGCTCCCTGGCCACGATCAGAGCAAGGGTCGGATCGCCCTCCGTTAGTACGGCTATAGGCATGTCGGGGTCCAGGGTGCGATAGAGATCCAGCTCTTCCCAACGAAAACTGGAGATTACGATGTGATCCGCTATCCAGCCAGGAGAAGGGCTGTACTCGTTCAACCACTGGTTTACCGGCCGCGCAGTACCGGCCCCCTTCAGCTCGATATTCAGGGGAACTCGTCCGTCGATTAGTCGGACAACCTCCGGCAGACTGGGAATCTGATATCCGCCATTCACTTCCAGGGCCCGGACTTCATCCCAGCTCATTTCCTCTATGGGTCCCTCACCATCCGTGAGTTTATCCACCGTCTCGTCGTGGAAGACAACCAACTCACCCGTACGAATACGAAACACATCGATTTCAATCATATCGACTTCCATGTCAAGGGCCTTCTGTATGGACGGGAGCGTGTTCTCTGTCACATAACCCATGGCTCCCCTATGACCGATGATCAGCATATCGTCTTTCTCTTTGCATCCCGACATGAGGCACGCCGTTAGAACGATGATGGCACAAAGCCTGATGTTACCCATGCGTTTTCTTTATTGAATACGAAAAATTACAGATTCCAGAGGGGCCAGGGCAATCGGGAGGTGTCCCACTCCGCCCTCGACCCTCAGCGGGCCTTTGGATTGTCCGTAGAGGAGCTCGCTTACGGGATATTCCCCATCCTGAAGGCTCCAGGACTGTAGCAAGTCAGGAGGCAGCCTCAGGTCGAGTTCGTACCGGGCAACGGTATCGAAATTGGCCGCAACTACCACCCTGGCGTCTTCGTTCCAGCGGACATACGAGAATATACGGTGGTCGTAGCGCTCGTTTTGCTCCTTATTATAGAAATGAATCTCCCGGTAATCCCCCATAAAAGCCGTTTCGGATATGGTGGTGTTCAGGAGTCGTTTATAGAAGTCCCTGAGGTCTCTTTCTGCAGGCAACGATTGCCCCCCATCGAAACGCTTATCATTTACCCAGCGTTGCAGGTGGGGCACACCGACATAATCGAAGATGGAGGTGCGGGACGGATCCCCGAAACCGCCGTCTTCGGCACCCGGCTCGCCAAGCTCCTGACCGAAATACACCAGAGTTGGAGAAGTGCTGATGGTAGCCGAAACCACCATGGCCGGCTTGCCGATTTCGGCCCTGCCCGCAAACTCCGGGCTGGCGATGCGCTGCTCGTCATGATTCTCCAGAAAATGCAACAGGTGATGCTCTATATCCCTGAACTTATCCTGGACCACAGCGATGTGATCGGTCCATCCGTACCCCTTCATGATGTGCTTAATACTGTCGTATAAGTCTACCTTGTCGTACAGGTAGTCCATGCGCCCCTTGTACAGATAGTCCCTGTAGAGGTCGGGGTTATAGACTTCGGCCAGCAGGAAGGCTTCCGGGTTCTTATTCTTGATACTCGAATTGAGGTAACTCCAGAATTCCACCGGAACCATCTCGGCCATATCGAATCGAAACCCATCCACGCCCTTGTCGAGCCAATACAGGGCGATATCCCTGAACTTAATCCAGGAATCGGGTACGTCCTTATCGGACCAGAAGCGGTAGTGTTCCGCTATCGGTGCCTCCGATAGTTCTTCGGGCAGCAAATCGAAGTCGTAGGTTCCATCCGGACGAACCCCGTAGTTGATTTTTACGGTTTCGTACCAGTCGTTATAGTGGGGTTGGGCTTCACGCGAACCATTACCTGTCCATTTGGCCGGAAACTCCTCGAATGCGCCATCGGCCAGTAGATGGGATGCCCCACCCAGAGGCGCTATGCCCTCGGGCAGTTCAGGAACGCGGAAGGCCTCACCGGGAATGTAATAGAAATTATTGTCCCGGGCGTATTCCACCGAAGTATCGTCACCGGCCCCAAAATCCGTAACTCCGGGAGGATTGAATAGCCCCTGATAATGACGGGCAACGTGATTGGGAACAATATCGATGATGACCTTCATGCCCTGGGCATGGGTGCGCTGCACCAGAGCCTCGAATTCTTCCAGCCTTCGGTCCGGCTCGTCGGCCAGGTCCGGATTTACGTTGTAGTAGTCCTTAACCGCGTAAGGAGAGCCGGCCCGCCCCTTGACTACATCGGGATCGTCATTGGATATGCCGTATTCGGAATAATCTGAAATCACCGCATGATGGGGCACTCCCGTGTACCAGATATGGGTAACCCCAAGATACTTAATCTCTGAAAGTGCGGTATCGTCGAAATCCGAGAATTTCCCCACTCCGTTTTCCTCCTTGGTGCCCCAGGGCGTATTGGTCGTATTCGTGTTACCGAACAAGCGGGTGAATACCTGATAGACAACAATTTTACGGTTCATCTCTTTATCTGCATAATTGGGTTTTCCGGCACCCGGGCGGTCCTTGCAGGCCTGTAAACCCATAGCGATCAGGGACAGGAAAAGCAATGCAGGGGTCAGGGTGGATTTCATCTCAGAAGGAAATTAGACGAAGACCGTTAGCGGGTATAGTCAGTGTACTCCCGACAGTGAGGGATTCGCCGCTGAAGACATCCTTGCCCTCTCGGCCAGTCAGCTGTAACTCCTTATAGTACCCATCCAGGTCGAGGGTTGCCTCTTCGCCGTTTTTGTTCAGGGCAAGCAGTACCATTTTCGGCCCGGAAAACCTTCCCAATACATAGACTCCTTCCCTGGGAGCGAAATGTATGGTCTCACCTTTGTGGAGTACGTTGGTTTCCTTGCGGAAGGAAAAAAGTTTGCGGACAAATGCCTGCATCTCCTTCTGCTCATCACTCAGTCCTGCTCCCGTAAAGGCGTTTTGGCTGTGATCGGGCCAGCCACCGGGAAATTCGGTACGTATGAGTCCGTGATCGCCGGGTTTGGCCGTGTTTTCCATGAGCACCTCCGTTCCGTAATAAATCTGGGGTATACGGGGAAGGTATGCGATTAGCGCGAGTGCCTGACGAGTGAGATCCTCCCTCATATCCAGTTGGGTGAGTATGCGGTCCATGTCGTGGTTGTCAGGAAACAGCATAACGGAACCTGGATTTACATAAGCGAAATCATTGGCGAGCCCCTCGTAGATTTTGACCAGACCGCGATCCCAGCTTTCGTCCTCTATCAGCCCGTTAACAATAGCTCTCTGCATGGGAAAGTCCATGGGGGTCTTTAGATAGGAACGGTACCCATCGCGATTCTGAGTCCCGTCCTGCCAGTACCCTACCAAAAGCGGGTTGTAACTCCATTCCTCGCCCACTATGTTAAAATTGGGATACTCCTCCATGATCCTTCGTGCCCATTCGGCCATGAAGGCCTTATCCGGATAGGGATAGGTATCCTGACGAATCCCGCCCAGGCCCAGGGTTTCTATCCACCAGATACTGTTCTGAATGATGTATTCGGCCATGAAGGGATTTCGCTGATTGAGATCGGGCATGGCGGTTACGAACCAGCCATTCGACATCTCCTGACGGTCTGCCTGGGAGGCATAGGGATCCTGGTTAACAGTGCGCCGGTGGTTCGAACGAGGGGGTGCCTGACCCTCTTCATAGAACGACTGATAATTCAGCCAGTCTTTAAACGGCAGGTCCTTCATCCACCAGTGTCCGCTTCCGGCGTGATTAGCGACCTGATCCATAATCAGCTTCATGCCTTTCGCTCGAGCGCGGTCTGCCAGTTCCCGGTACTCCTTAAGTGTACCAAAGCGAGGGTCCACCTGATAGTAGTCGGTGATGGCATACCCGTGATACGAACTCCGTTCCATATCGTTAATTAGCAGCGGGCTTGGCCAGATCGCGGTAAAGCCCAGCCCCTGTATATAGTCCAACCCTTTAATGATACCTCTGATGTCACCTCCATGACGGGCATAATCGTCGGAACGGTCTATTCGCTTTTCCCTGAGGTCATCGAACGCATCATTGGCAGGGTCCCCATTGGCGAAGCGGTCCGGAGTAATCAGGTAAATGGCATCGGAGGAGTCGAATCCGATGTATTCACTGCCGGCCTTTTCCCGGGCTCGAAGCGGATAACTTACGCGTCGCTTCCGTCCCCTTTCCGGAGTAAGCAGAAGCTCGAGGTCTCCGGCTCCGGTTTCCGGTGCAATTTCCATAGTCACAAAGAGGTAGTTCGGACTATCGGCCCTATCCACTGAGGTTATAGAAACTCCGGGATAGGTGGTACTGACCTCGTATTTCTGCAGATCTTTACCATGAAGCAATACGGTGAGTTCGGTGTTCTTCATACCGACCCACCAGTTCGGAGGTTCCACCCTGTCTACCTGCGCCTGCACCGTGTACTGGATGAGTACCAGACCAACAAGCAGGCCGCTGCTCAGACCTTGTAAAGTAGCTTTCATTTCGTCGGATTCATTTAAAACTCTATGGTTTCTTCAGGTTTAAGTACTACCCGTTCTCCTCGCAGCCTTATGGACATCTCCTCGTTCCCCTCGAGTCGGAATTGAATGTTCGAACGGCTTACCTGGGTGGTGATAACGCGGTTCCGGAAGTTGATTCTAAAGGAATACGACTCCCATTGTTCCGGCAGCTTCGGATCGAGGTGCAGCTTGTCCCCAAGCACCCTGAGACCAGCGAATCCTTCGACTATGCTCAACCAGGTGCCCGCCATAGAAGTAATGTGGAGCCCTTCTTCGACTTCCTTGTTGTAGTCGTCCAGGTCCAGTCGCGAGGTCCTCAGATAGAGTTCATAGGCCTTGTCCATGCGCCCCAGCCTCGCTGCCTGTATGCTGTGTATGCAGGGCGAAAGGGAAGACTCATGTACGGTCAGGGGTTCGTAGAAATCGAAATGGGTTTCTAACTGTTCCCGGCTGAAGTGGTCTTCGAAAAAGTAGAAGCCCTGCAGCACATCGGCCTGCTTAATGTAAGGACTTCGCAATATGCGATCCCAACTCCATTTCTGATTCAACGGACGCTGGGTACGGTCCAACTGGCTGGCAGGAACCAGTTCCTTGTCCAGGAAGCCATCCTGCTGAAGGAACACCTGGTACTTCTCCGAATAGGGAAAATACATCTGTTCCGCAACTTCTTGCCAGAAGTCGGTTTCGGAGTCCCGCAGACGGGTTACCCCTATGATGCGGTCGTAATCTTCAGAATAGCCTTCGCGGACCTTTTGCAATTGTTCGAGGGTGTACTCCAGGCACCACTTGGCCAGGTAATTGGTGTACCAATTGTTGTTAACATTATTCTCGTATTCGTTGGGTCCGGTCACGCCCAGGATTACGTACTGCTCCCTGCGCTCAGAATAGTTGACGCGCTGCGCCCAGAAGCGGCTGATCCCTATGAGTACCTCCAGACCCATCTCCGGTATGTAGGTATAATCGCCGGTATATCGGTAATAATTGAATATGGCAAAGGCAATGGCCCCATTGCGATGGATTTCCTCGAAGGTGATCTCCCATTCGTTATGGCATTCCTCTCCGTTCATGGTCACCATGGGATAGAGCGCTGCCCCTCCTGTAAACCCTAGCTTTTCGGCATTTTCGATGGCCTTTTCCAGGTGTTCGTAGCGGTATTGCAAGAGGTTTCGGGCCACTGCCTGGTTCTTGGTGGCGATGTAAAACGGCAGGCAGTAGGCCTCGGTATCCCAATAGGTGCTGCCCCCGTATTTTTCACCCGTGAAGCCCTTGGGTCCGATATTTAACCTGGAATCGGTACCCAGATACGTTTGATTCAACTGGAATATGTTGAAGCGGATACCCTGCTGAGCCTTGATATCCCCTTCGATCTGTATGTCGCTCATGCCCCATATGTCCGACCAGGATTGCCGCTGCTCTTCCAGGAGAGTTTGCCAGCCCTTGGCCGTGGCCAGGTCCAAAACCTCATTAGCCCGGGTACGGAGTTCATCTTTGGGATGGTTACGGCTAACCGTATAACCCCCGAACTTCTCTATGGTCAGGACAGACCCCTTGCTCAGTCTTCCTTTATATGAGGTGGATGGACGGTGATTCTCGGCAGAGGACTCCACAGGACTCCAATCGGAGCCATCCGTCCAGACCCGGGTCTGCTGAAAGGTACATATATGGAAAAAGGTTTTCAGGGTGTGGGAAAGCAGGCAAGCCCGATTTCCAGAAGACTCCGCGTCCTCATGGGCCCAGAACTGATCATCCCAATTGGTATCCTGATTCGTAATATTACCATCGATCAGCGATCGAACGCTGATCTCGGCCTCCTCTTCAGGCAAGGATATTATATATTGTATGGCACCAACCTCATCCAATCCCAGGGAGAGGAAACGGGTCGACTGTACCTCGATGAGTTTACCCGCAGCGCTTCGCAGTTGGAATTCCCGGCGGTACCAACCCTCCCTCATGTTGAGTTCACGGCGAAAAGCCAGAATTTCCGAAGCGGTATTTAGATCCAGGGGTTCCCCGTCGATTTCTATGTGAAACCCGATCCAGGACGGGGCGTTCAGCACCTTGGCGAAGTATTCCGGATAGCCGTTCTTCCACCAGCCCACGCGGGTCTTATCCGGATAATAGACCCCTGCGATATAACTCCCCTGAAAGGTATCCCCGCTGTAGGTTTCCTCGAAATTGGCACGTTGCCCCATGGCACCATTACCTATACTAAAAAGACTCTCGGAGGACATCACCCGCTCCGCATCGAATCCCTCTTCCACTATGGACCAGGGATGAGCCTGTATATAATCCTGATTCATTTCTCTGTCGGTGTAGTATGATATAGGTTGCGCTAGCAATAATACAAAAGTATGAACAGTAAACTGAGGAATCCTCAACCCTCGCTGCCTTAAATGGCAATCAATCGTTTGAGCTTAAATCCGTCTCGTCATTAATCCTTAACTTCACTTAGAAACAGGCCTTATTTTTGACCGCATTATATGGTATTTCAAGGGCTTCCCCATTAAATTAGGGTAAAGTTTACGGCACTCGACGCATTCTAGCAAGCTCAATGTCAAATGTTAATTTATTGACACTTTGCTAAACTTATGGCCAAACAGGTTCATATTTTTCAAGATGAAGGAAAAGCGAACAGTATGTAATTTTAAAGGCATCTAAGAGCTTAGTTGCTGTTTATCAATATTTTAATTTTAGCAAAACACGATTTCTTTACGACCCCTGAATTTTATTTGTTAAATCTATTATAATTTATTTTTAATTGTTTTCTTTGTCAAATAATGAATACCAAGGGCTCTCTTTGATAATTTGTCAGGGTTAGAGGCGATTTTTTTCTATATTAAAAGTGTTTAACCTCTTTACTGTCAAAAGATCAGCCGGGGGCCAGAATGATTATGTAACGCTAATATTAACTAAACTTAAATTACGTCTTTATGAAGATTTCATTACGAAAGAGTCTGTTGACCCTGGGGGCCCTGTTCAGCTTCCTGGCGGTCAGCGCTCAGACGGTAACCGGTAACGTATCGGATGCCAGCGGACCTCTACCGGGAGCCACTGTCCTGGTCAAGGGAACCACTAACGGTACACAAGCCGATTTCGATGGGAACTACACCCTGAACAATGTACCCAGCGACGCAGTAATACAGGTGAGCTACATCGGGTACAAGACGGTCGAAAAAGCCGTCAACGGAGCCTCGACTCTGGATTTTGTGCTTTCTGAAGATGCACAGGCGCTGGACGAGGTGGTTATCATTGGTTATGGTTCGACCACCGTTAAGGATGCGACCGGATCCGTAGCCGCCGTAACCTCGGAAGACTTTAACCGCGGTGTGATCGCCTCGCCTGAAGAATTGATTCAGGGTAAAACTGCGGGTGTACAGATCACACAGACATCGGGTGAACCCGGTGCCGGAGTTGAATTCCGTATTCGTGGTACGAACTCTGTGCGTTCTAACAACAACCCGCTTTTCGTTGTCGATGGAATTCCATTGAGTGGCGGTGGAGTTAACTCAGGAACTGACGTCGGTCTGGGTGGTGGCGGAAGCCGAAACCCCCTGAACTTCCTAAACCCTCAGGACATTGAGAGTATTTCCATACTGAAGGACGCCTCTGCAACCGCCATCTACGGTTCACGAGGTGCGAATGGTGTGGTAATCATCACCACCAAGAGCGGACGCGGAAGCAAAGGAGGCGTATTCGAATTCTCCTCTAATCTGGCGATTTCTTCTCCTGCTCAGGAGTATGACCTTTTAAATAGAGATCAGTTCCTTCAGGCAGTTACTCAGTACGGGGGAGATGCAGCACTGCAGGATTTCGGAAACAGCACCGACTGGCAGGATGTAGTAACGCGAACTGCCGCCTCTACCGTAAACCAGCTTTCGTATTCTAATACGTATAAGAGTGGAAATGTCCGTTCTTCATTCAGCTACGGTAAGCAGTTCGGTATACTCGAAAACTCTGCTCTTGAGCGTATCACGGGTCGTGTAAACGCGCAGCACCGCTTCCTGGACGATAAACTGACCGTGGGTCTGCAGGGTACCATATCCCGAGTAAATGACGAGCGCGCTCCCGTTAACGGTAGTGCCGGTTTCCAGGGTGACCTGCTGGGTGCCGCATACTCAGCCAACCCCACCTGGCCAAACAATCCGAATTTCGACGCGGGTGGTCAGCTGAACCCTGCAAACCTGTTGGCTTACAGTTCTAACCTGTCCAATACGGACCGAATCCTGGTAAACGGCTCTTTCGATTACAAATTCACAGACGAATTATCCGCCAAGCTGAATCTGGGTCTGGATGAATCCAAGGGTGAAAACACATCAGTACTCAGCGAGGACCTTCGTGGACTGGGTAACAACACTTTCGGTAATGGTCGCGGTAACTATGTGATCAACAACAGCTCCAGCCGACTGATGGAATTCACCGTGAACTACAAGACGACCGCCGGGGATTTTAGCATCGATGCTCTGGCAGGTTATTCTTTTCAGGACTTCCGCTTCTGGGGTGCCTTTACCTCTGGTTTCGGTTTCTCCTCCGGAGACCTGGGAGAAATGGGACAAATCCTACGCGACACGTACAACGGTACCAGTGCTCTGATCGATGGCCCATACCAGAACTACGGCTACGGCAACGGAGGAGACCTGATCGTCAACCGTTTAGTGCCAAATGTAGTAACCGACAACGTCACCAATACGGCGACTACGGGACTGCGGTCTTTCACGGCCAACACTTACGACAACACCGATGAGTTACAGTCGTTCTTTGCCCGGGTAAATGTGGGCATAGCCGACAAGTTCCTGATTACAGGTACCTTCCGTGCAGACGGTTCGTCACGCTTTGGTGAGGATAACCAGTACGGTTTCTTCCCTTCCGGTGCGATTGCCTGGAACCTGCACAACGAAGAATTCGTAGGAGATTCCTTCTCTACCCTGAAGCTTCGTGTCGGAGCCGGTATCACGGGTAACCAGGAAGGTCTGGGTTACGGTAACTTCCTGCGCCGTCAGCGTTGGGGAGACTTCGGTATCGACAATGGTGGAAACGTGTTCCCAACCGGTCTGGTAACCGTAACTTTTGCGAATCCTTCCCTGCAGTGGGAAGAAACTACCGACTTCAACATCGGTCTGGACTTCGGTTTGAACAACGACCGCATTTCCGGTACGGTTAACGTGTACCGCAAGGAAACTAGCAATCTGCTGCTGAACCTGCAGGCTGCACAGCCGTCTCCACAGCCCTTCTTCTTCGAGAATATTACCGATGGTACGGTATTGAACCAAGGGGTTGAATTCAACATCGACGTAGCTGCGGTGGAAACCGAAGACTTCGATTTCGGAGCCGGATTCAATATCGCTTATAACTATAACGAGTTTCAGGACTTCCCAGGACTCATTCCAGCGGGTACCATTCGCGGTCAGGGACTGACGGGAGCCTTCGCTCAGGTACTGACTGGTGGTCAGCCCCTGTTCTCGTACTACCTGCGTCAGTTTAACGGATTCGACGCCAATGGTCAGCCCGACCAGGTCGATATTCAGACGATAGTGGGAGAAGATGCCCTGCCCGATTTCGTGGGAGGTCTGTCCCTGAGTGGTCGTTACAAGAACTTCGACTTCGCGGCTTACTTCACCGGACAGTTTGGTTTCTCCGTGTACAACAATACCGCAAACGCATTTTTCACAGCCGGTGCGATCGCCAACGGTCGTAACGTGACTCCGGACATCCTGACCAACGGGGAATCCGGCACCGCCGCCGCAGACGTTTCCACGCGATTTCTGGAAAAAGGTGATTTCGTACGATTCCAAAACTTATCGGTAGGATATAACTGGCCCATCACGGGAGAAGGTCCTCTGAAAAGTCTGCGACTTTCTGTTACGGGTCAGAACCTGTTCCTGATTACCGATTACAGCGGACTGGATCCTGAAATTAGCTCGCAACCCGACCAGGCTGGGCTGCTGAATGGTCTACCAACGGCGGGTATCGACTATACGGCGTTCCCAAGACCCCGCACGATCACATTCGGCCTAAACGCTACATTCTAATTAAAAATTGTATTAAAATGAAAAGAAACATTTTTAGAGTAATTGGAGGATTGGCACTGACGGCTTCATTAGCAGTCGGATGTACCGATCTTGAAATCGCCCCCACCGACTCTCTGTTCGTAGAGGATACGGGTGGAGGGTTCACAGGAGTAGCCGATCCCGCCGCGGCGGTTACCAACCTGTTTAACGACCTGAATGCACTTGGAGACCAGGCGAACTTCTTCGCCCTGCAAGAGGTTTCCACCGACGAACAGCTGGTGCCCACCCGTGGTACCGACTGGGGAGATAATGGAATCTGGCGTACGCTGCATGCTCATACTTGGGATCCGGCTCACCAGTACGTGCTCAACACTTGGAATAACTGGAACCAGGGCATTTTCCGAGCCACGGAGATTATCGAAACGCCTTCAGCCACAGCCGAGCAGGCTGCCCAGGCCAAGTTCGTACGCGCTATCCGTACCTGGGGTGTGCTCGACCTCTACGGTCAGGTACCCTTCCGCGGTGTTGATGAAGGACCCGAAATTGACCCTACCGTACTTTCATCTCAGGAAGCCGTGGATCTGATCCTGAGCGATTTGGATGACGCTATAGCCAATTTGCCCACGGTTGCCGGTGGAGATATCGACAACCAGAATCGCGGAAGCAAGGCTGCTGCCCGCTTCATGAAGGCCAAGGTGCTGCTGAACAAGCACATATACCTGGATACTTCCGTGGATAGTGCGGATATGACCGAGGTGATTGCTCTGGTGGATGCCATAGCTGCGGACGGTTATGCCCTGCACGACGGATACTTCGAAATCTTCGAGCAGAGCGCCGATAACGAAACCATCTTCTGGTTGCAGACCGGTGTGGGTAATCGCATCTGGAACGGTATGCACTACAATATCGTATCTCCTGACAACGGCGGGGGCGGATGGAACGGTTTCAGCACCCTGGCTGAGTTCTACGACCTGTTCGAGGGCGATCCTAACACGAATGTTGTCGGCTCCGGACAGGAGGAGCGCCGAGGTTTTGTACCCGATGCAAATACGGCTGGTCCGGACAACTTGGGTATAGGTTACGGATTCCTGATCGGTCAGCAGTACTCAGTGGATGGTACGCCACTAACGACCCGAGGAGGACAGCCCCTAGAATTTACTAAGCAAATGCCTGGACTGAACGGTAATACCGAAGAAACCGGTATCCGTGTGATCAAGTACCATCCTGCTCAGGAAGGTGGTTCGTTCCGTGCCCATGAGATCTTCTTTCGCTATGCCGATGCCCACCTGATGAAGGCAGAGGCCATGCTGAGGAGCGGTGGTAACCCTACCGCCATGGTTAATGAATTGCGTACCCTGAGGGGAGCAACTCCTCTAGGCAACGTTGGTGAGCAAGAACTCCTCGACGAGCGCGGTCGTGAACTGTACGTCGAGTTCTGGAGAAGGAACGACCTGGTCCGATTCGGTCAGTTTACTGCCAACTGGGAGTTTAAAGATGAAGGATCTGTCGGTGATGAGAACAGGAATGTATATCCCATCCCCTCTCAGGCCCTCCTGGGTAACCCCAACTTAGTTCAGAACCCAGGTTACTAAGAGAAATACCAGAATAAATTTAAGAAAGGGGCGCCGATGGCGCCCCTTTTTTTATGCATACATAACAAACTATGAAGCTTTAACGGGATTGGATTCTTAAGGGCTGGCCGATTTCGTAACTTTACCGGCTGTCGAATTGGTATGAAAAAAAGGCACCTCACCCTGTTTTTTCTCAGTCTACTCTTCGTGACCTCCTGCGGTCGTGAGGAGACCCCTTTCGTAAGCAAAAAACCCGATCAGATCGGCATCACCTTCCAGAACAGGCTCTCCCAGACCCAGGAGTGGAACATTCTCAGATACCTGTACTTCTACAATGGGGCCGGAATAGCGGCCGGCGACTTTAACAACGATGGATGGATCGACCTGTATTTCAGTGGCAATCAGGTTGCCGACCGGTTGTACCTCAACCGTGGGAACTGGAACTTCGAGGACATTACTGAACGAACGGGAATAGTCAACAAGGACAATTGGACAACCGGGGTCACACAGGTCGATATTAACGGAGATGGCCTGTTGGATATCTATATATGCCGGGTCAGTGGTGCCCCAGGAAATGACGGCCACAACCTCCTTTATGTGAACCAAGGTATGGACCGCAATGGGATACCTCGTTTTGCGGAACAGGCGAGTGCCTATGGGCTGGATTTCGAAGGATACTCCACCCATGCGGCATTTTTCGACAAAGACCGGGACGGCGATCTGGACCTCTACCTGTTAAACCACTCCATACATCCCAACCGGACCTATGGCAAAGGCAGTCAACGCAGTAGCTTCCATCCGGAATACGGGGATGTGCTTTTCGAATGCCGGGATGGCAGGTACGTGGAAGTGAGCGAACAGGCTGGTATTTATCAGGGAAAGTCCGGCTACGGACTCGGTATTTCCGTGGGTTATTTCGACGGGGATTCCCTGCCGGATCTTTACATAGGCAACGACTTTTACGAAAACGATTATTGCTACATCAACCTGGATGGCAGCCGATTTCGGGAATTGCTCAGCGAGGGAGATACCTATTTCGGGCACACCACACACTTCTCCATGGGCAACACCGTGGCCGACCTGAACCGGGATGGAAGGGAGGATATAGTGTCACTGGATATGCTGCCCCGAGATCGGGAAACCTACATGACCTCAGGTCAGGAATATCCCTATTCCACCTACCGCAATTACCTCAAAAGCGGCTACCACCCCCAATACATGCAAAACACCCTGCACCTGAACCTGGGCGGGCTGCAATTCGCCGAGGCGGGTTTCCTGGCCGATATTGCGGCCACGGACTGGTCCTGGTCGGTTCTGGCCCCCGATCTGGACAATGACGGCTGGAAGGACCTTTTTATCACCAACGGAATACTGGGGGCCACCAACGACATGGATTTCATCAACTTCATCTCCGCCAAGGAGATGCAGAAAAAGATCGTCAGCACTTCCCTTGAGGACAATATGGAACTGATCCGGGCCATACCCGAAAAGAAGATGGCTAATCGCGTGTACCGAAATCCGGGGCGTTTCCCCTTCGAAAACAAGACCGGTGAATGGATGCAGACCATAGAGAGCTTCAGTCAGGGAGGTGTTTATGCCGATCTGGACAATGACGGAGACCTCGACCTCGTCAGCAGTTCTACAGACGGGCCCGTGGAGATCTGGGAGAACCGCTTGCCTTCACGCAACTGGGTATCCCTGGAATTTAAGGGACCCGATGGGAACAGCAAGGGCATAGGCGCCAGGGCCACCTTGTACTACGCCGATTCGGTGCAGACGGCTTCCCTATTTCCATCCAACGCCTACCTCTCCAGCCTGTCCAATCGGCTGCATTTCGGGCTTGGCACCCATACCCGCCTGGATTCTGTGGCCATCGACTGGCCTTCGGACGGGCGTCAGGTCTATTACGACGTGCAGACGGGGAGGCATCAGGTACTTTCCTACGACCCTAAGGCCATTCAACCTCATCCAACGAGGACCGGCATCGAGGTTACCCAACGGATAACCCCCATGGACAGCGTTGTGGACTTTGCACACAGCGATCCCCCCACTCTGGATTTCGACCGTTCTCCCCTGATCCCCTATGGCCTGTCCAACGAGGGTCCTGATCTGGCTTCGGGAGACCTCAACGGGGATGGCAGGATCGACCTGGTTATCTGCGGTGGTAAGGGCCAGCAAACGGCTGTCCTGATTCAGAATTCCAATGGACAATGGGAGAAACAGGATGATTGGCTCAGTAGTCATCCTGCCATTAACGAGGATGTTGCCGTAGAAATCTCAGACTTCAATTCCGACGGCCTACCGGATTTGGCCATTGCGAGTGCGGGTAACGAATTTCGTCTGGGCGAGGCCATCGCACCCAGGCTCTACCTCAATACAGGAAATACGCTGGAATTCAAAGAGGGAGCCCTTGGGCCCATTGAAATCCAGGCTTCCGACCTCAGCGTAGCCGACTACGACGGAGACGGAGATGCCGATCTGCTGATCACCGGGCTGGCCAAGGCCCGCGAATTCGGCCAAGGCGAGCGATCCTTCCTCCTGAACAATAACGGACAGGCCGAATTCACCGATGTAACGTCGAATACGGCCGAAGAGCTTACCGTCGAACGGATGATCACCGACAGCGACTGGGCCGATCTCGACGGCAACGGCTATCCCGATATCGTTCTATCGGTTCATTGGGGGAAGCCGCTCATCCTTTGGAACGACGGCGAAAAATTCAGCAAACAGGCCGACTATGCCGGACATCCCGGATCGGGCTTATGGAATACGGTTCACTGTACCGACCTGGATGGTGACAGAGACCTGGATGTACTGCTCGGCAACTGGGGGCTCAACAGCAAGCTGAGGGCATCGGACGAACAACCCCTTCGCCTGTATAAATTGGACTTCGACAATAACGGTACAGAAGAAGTACTGGTGACCCATTACGTGGAAGGAAAGGAAACGCCTCTGATTTCCAAGGAAATCTGGAGCAAGCAACTACCCGCGATCAACAAGCGTTTCCTGAGTTATGCCGATTTTGCACGGGCCGATTTGTCCGATATATTTGGCAAAGAGCAGCTGCAGCAGGCCCGGCAGGAAGAAGTAACAGAACTGAGAAGCGGGTACCTGATTAACCTGGGAGATGGCCAGCTCGAATTTCACCCCCTTCCAGAGCTGGCACAGTTGGGAAGCATAGAGGCCTTCACGGTAACCGATATGGACGGTGACCTCAGGAAAGAAGTCCTCGCTACCGGTAACCGTTACGAACTCAGCACTCAGATCGGCAGACTGGACGGAATGGTGGGGCTGGTCATGGAGGTGCCCCTGGGGAGTGAAGAATGGAAAATCAGGCCACTGGGAACGAGAATCGGAGCCGCCCGTTCCATGGAACAGCTGCCAACCGAAAACGGAACTTTGATAGTAATTGGAATCAATAATGGCCCCCTGAGGGCCCTGAAGATGGGTAAGGAATGAAAACTTTCAACACGGCTATACTGATCGCCCTTTTATCCCTGTTTGTCGGGTGTAAAAAAGACCATAAACCCGAGGCGGAACAGCAGCAACAGGAGACGCTGTTCACTTTACTGTCTCCCAAAGAGACCGGGGTGGAATTCGTGAATGAAATCAAGAACGGCAAGGAGCTCAACATCTTTAAGTACCGAAATTTCTACAACGGGGGTGGAGTAGCCATCGGGGACATCAACAATGACGGCCTTCCCGACGTCTACCTGACCGCGAACATGAAACCCAACAAGTTATACCTGAACAAGGGTAACCTACAGTTCGAGGATATTACGGAACAGGCCGGTGTCGGGGGCACTAAGCCCTGGTCCACCGGGGTAACCATGGCCGACATCAACGGGGATGGCCTGCTGGACATCTATGTGAGCAACGCGGGCAACCTGGAGGGAAATAACCACGATAACGATCTGTACATCAATCAGGGTAACCTGACCTTTACAGAGGAGGCCAAACGCTACAACCTGGCCGAAACCGGCTTCTCGACCCATGCCAGTTTCTTCGACTACGACCTGGACGGTGACCTGGATGCCTATATCCTCAACAACAGCAATATACCGGTGAGTAGCCTCGGGTATGCCGAACAGCGCGAAGTACGTGCCCAGGACTGGGAAGGCGTACCCCATATCTTCAAGGGAGTTGGCGATATGCTGCTTCGCAACGACGATGGGAAATTCGTGGATGTCAGCCAGGAGGCTGGAATTTACGGCAGTCTGATCGGTTTTGGACTGGGAGTACTGGTAACCGACCTGAACCATGACCTCTATCCCGACATCTACGTCTCCAACGATTTCTACGAGCGCGACTACTTGTATATCAACCAGAAGGACGGAACTTTTTCAGAGGAGATCAAGAACTGGACCTCACACCTGAGCCTGTCGGCCATGGGTATCGACATAGGAGACATCAACAACGATGGTCAGAACGATATATTCATCACCGATATGCTGCCCGAACCCGAACAACGCGTCAAGTCCGTTATGGAGTTCGAAGGCTACAATGTATTCAAACTCAAGCAGAGCAAGGACTTTTACCAGCAGTACATCCAGAATACCCTGCAACTGAATAACGGCGATGGCACCTTCTCGGAAGTCGCCTATTACAGTGGAATCGATGCGACGGACTGGAGCTGGGCGGGGCTGATGTTCGACATGGACAACGACGGCTTCAAGGACATATTTGTAACCAATGGCATCAACCACGACCTGACGGATCTGGACTTCGTGGATTTCTTCGCGAATGAAATCATACAGCGGATGGTACTCGAGGGGAAAAAGGAGTCCATAGATACCATCATAGAGCGCATGCCCATCAAACCTCAGCCCAATTACGCCTTCCGCAACAACGGGGACATCACCTTCTCCAATGCCAATAAGGATTGGGGCTTCGAGAAGAAGACCATGTCCAACGGGGCGGCCTATGCCGACCTGGACAACGACGGTGACCTGGATCTGGTGATCAATAATGTGAATGCTGAGACCTATGTGTATCGCAATAACAGCGAGAAAACGGGCAATAACTCCTTGAGACTTAGTCTTAACGGCTATGGCAAGAATCCTTTTGCCGTAGGATCCACCGCCATCTTCTATTTTGACGGGCAACAAGTCCGGCAGGAACTCATACCTTCCCGGGGCTTTCAGTCATCAGTGGACTACACCCTTCACCTCGGACTCGGCCAGACCCAACGGGTGGATTCGATACGCATAATCTTCCCCGACCAGCGCACTCGGCTGCTGACGGATGTGGAGGCAGGACAGCACCTGCAAGTTAACTACGACAGCGGGCTTCCCCTGTATAGCCCGGTAACTGCAAAGTCCGAAGACCCCTGGTTAAGGGAGATTGCCAACGACAGACTCCGTCCCCATCAGGAGAATGAATTTAACGACTTCGATCACGAGGGGCTTATCTACTCCAAGTTGTCTCAGGAGGGTCCGGCCCTGGCCGTGGCGGACGTCGACGGGGATGGCCACGAGGACCTGTACCTCGGAGGTGCGCGGGGCCAGGCGGGAACGATCCTGATCAACAGGGGAAAAGGAAATCTGCGCCCCTTCCCTCAGTCTGCCTTCGATAAAGACAAAGTATTTGAAGACACGGCAGCCGCTTTCTTCGACGCTGACGGGGATGGCGATGCAGATCTCATGGTCGGAAGCGGAGGAAATGAGGCTGAATTATCCAGGACCTACCGTCCCCGCCTCTACCTGAATGATGGATTCGGTCGTTTCAGCCCGGCCGAACAGGAACTGCCATCGACCTTCCACAATGCATCGGTGGTCGCTCCTACCGACTTCGATCAGGACGGGGATATGGATGTATTTATCGGCTCCAGATCCGTGCCCGGCGTTTATGGGGTTAGTCCGGACCACCTCCTGCTCGAAAATCAGGGAGATGGTACCTTCACTAATAGTACGGAGCGCCGCGGATATTACCTCAGGGACGCCGGTATGATCACCGACGCCGTCTGGATGGATATGGACGGGGACCAACGTGAGGATCTGCTGACCGTCTCCGAATGGGGTACGCCCCGATGGTACCGAAATAATGGCCGTAGGCTGAATCCGGTGGAGGGCATGCTGGATTCCCTTCCCGGCTGGTGGAATACCATTGAAGCCACAGATATGGACGGAGACGGGGATATGGACCTGATCCTGGGTAACCAGGGCGAAAACCTGCACTACCGCCCCAGTGAGGAACTCCCCATGCGAATGTATGTACACGATTTTGACAATAACGGTACCATAGAACAGGTCGTTACCATACGAAAAGACGGAAGGGATTATCCCATTCACCAGAAAAGCGAACTCACTGCCCAACTGGTATCCCTGAAAAAGCAGAACCTCAAGGCATCGGAATACGCGGCAAAATCCATAGACGAGCTGTTTCCGGAGGAGATCACCGATCAGGCTCTGGTACGTGAAGTAAGGTATTCCGCATCGGTAGTCCTTTACAACGAGGGTGAAGGACAGTTCCGCATCGAGAAATTACCCCCCAGGGTACAACTCTCCTGTGTGTGCGATATCGTTTGTGAGGATATCGACCTGGACGGGAATCCCGACCTGGTACTGGCCGGAAATAATTTCGAGTTTAAGCCCCAGTTCTCCCGGTTGGATGCAGCATTCGGGCATGTGCTGCTCGGGGACGGAAAGGGATCCTTCGAATGGCAGAATTCCAAAAGAAGCGGACTTCGGCTCAGGGAAGAAGTCAAGTACATGAAAGTCTTCAGGGACCGGACAGGGGAAAAGTACATCTTCGCCGCCGTTAACGACGAAAAACCGAGAGTTTATGCTCTGGATTAAACCAAGTGTCGCCATACTCGTATTGTCTCTGCTCGCCAGTTGTGGACGTGAAAAGCGATTGTTCAGGGAGCTTTCCCCGGACAAAAGCGGGGTAGTATTTACCAATACGGCCGAGGAAACGGATGGCCTGAGCATACTGGACTACCTGTACTTCTACAACGGAGGGGGCGTGGCCCTGGGCGATATCAATAACGACGGCCTGCCTGACATCTTCTTTAGCTCCAACCAGGGTGAGAACGGGCTGTTTCTGAACAAGGGCGGGCTCTCGTTCGAAGATATCACCGAGAGTGCCGGTGTTGCCGGTAAAAGCAGCTGGAACACTGGCGCCACCATGGCCGATGTCAACGGGGACGGCTTGCTGGACATTTACGTCTGCGCCGTAGTGGGGCTGTTGGGATTCGAGGGTCATAACGAGCTTTATATCAATCAGGGCGATGGTACCTTTAGCGAAGAATCGGCCCGCTACGGGCTGGACTATGATACCTTCAGTTCCTCTGCCGCCTTTTTTGACTACGACCGGGACGGAGACCTTGACCTGTACCTGCTGAACCACGCGGTTCACACCCAGGAATCCTTCGGGAAGGCGTCACTGCGCAACGAAAGGGATTACGAAACCGGGGACCGCCTGCTTCGAAACGACGGGGGCCGGTTTACCGATGTCAGTGAAGAGGCCGGACTGTACGGCGGAATCAACGCCTATGGTCTGGGACTGTGCATATCGGATTTCAACAGGGATGGGTTCCCGGATATTTATGTCGGTAATGACTTTCATGAGGATGATTACTACTACCTGAATCAGGGAGATGGCACTTTTCGGGAGTGCATGCGTGAGTTCTTCGGACATACTTCCCGTTTTTCCATGGGTAACGATGCCGCAGACATCAATGGCGACGGCTTCCCCGATCTGATATCACTGGACATGCTCCCCGATCGGGAAAGAGTACTCAAATCGAGCGAGGGCGATGACAACATCCAGGTTCAGCGCATGCGCACCCAGCAGTACGGCTATCACTTCCAATTCTCGCGGAACATGCTGTATGTCAATCAGCCCAACGGGCAATTCCTGGAGACAGCACTGATGAGCGGCCTGGCCGCCACCGACTGGAGCTGGACTACACTGGTTTCGGACTACGACCAGGACGGTTATCAGGATATCTTCGTGACCAATGGTATCGCCCGGCGTCCTAACGACCTGGACTTCGTGCGCTATGTATCGAACGAACAAATACAGAACAAACTCGACAATACGTCTCTGGTGGACCGTAAGGCCCTCGACCTCATGCCTGAAGGCGCGGAGACCAACCGTATTTTTAAAGGAAGCGAAAGCCTGAGGTTTCAGGAAAAATCTGCGGACTGGTTAGGGGATCAGGCCACTCTATCAGGAGCCGCCGCCAGCGCTGACCTGGACGGGGATGGCGACCTCGACCTGGTGATCAACAACTTCAGTTCCCCGGCCCAGATCCTTATCAATACTACGGACCAACAGGGAGCCTACCTCAAAGTCCGACTCAAGGGTCCTGGAATCAATACCTGGGGTATCGGGACTCAGGTGGCAGCCTATGGCGGGGGGCGCCTGTTCTACGGCGAACTCATCCCCTCCAGAGGCTTTCAATCGTCCAATGAACCGCTCATCCACTTCGGACTGGGCGCCTTGAAAACACTCGATTCGATCCGGATTTACTGGCCGGATGGTACCTCGGAACGGCTTGGGAATACAGAAGTAAACCAGACCCTTACCCTGGAGTATGAACCGAATAAGGTCGTGCCTTCAACCCCTCATCTGCTGGCCATACGCATTCCTGCGTCCTCAGGTGTGCGCTTCGAAAAGGACAGTCTGGCCCTGGGCCTGGACTACACCCACGAGGAGGACCCCTACATACATTTTAACAGGGAGCCCCTGATCCCTTTCAGTGTGGCCGACCGTGGCCCGCTTATTCTGACGGGGGACCTGGACGGGGATGGGAAGGAGGACGTCTTCATTGGAGGTTCGAAATTCATGCCCGCCCGTGCTTTCGCGTTTCGGGACAGCCTGTTTGTACCCTTTGAACTCCCCGAAGTGATCCGAAGGGATTCCGTTAAGGAATGGGTCTCCGGTACACTCGCAGATCTTCACAACGAAGGAAAGCAAGCACTCGTTCTGGGTGCGGGTGGAGCCGATTTCTCCGGCAAATCCCCTTCGCTGGTCGATAGCCACTTCCGAAAGGCTGACGATGGAAACTGGACCCCGGCTGAAATGCCCGAAGTCCACGGCAATACCTCAGTAATCGAACCCTTCGATTTCGACGGGGATGGCGACCTAGACCTCTTCCTGGGTACACAAACCCTGACCGGTAAGTTCGGGCTGCAGGCCAGTTCGTACCTGCTCGAAAACAGCAATGGCGTATACCGCATCTTTCAGTCTGTGCCATTTGCAGGCATGCCGACAGCGGCAAGCTGGATTCCGGCCACAGGAGATCAACCCCTCAGGCTACTGGTAGTAGGCGAGTGGATGCCGCCTAGACTGTTCGCGCTGAGTGAAGCTAATCGACTGGAAGAAATTCCCACCGATCTGCCCAGCGGATTGTGGGAATGCATAGAACCCATAGACTGGGACCGCGACGGAGATCTCGACTACGCCGTCGGCAACTGGGGCCTAAACACCAAATTCACCGCTAGCAGTAAGCATCCGTTACGGATGTATACGGCCGACTACGATAACAATGGTAGCTCGGAATCATTGGTCTGCACCTATAGGGAAGGATCCTATTTCCCCATATATGCATTTGACGACCTGGCCAAACAACTTCCGTATCTTCGCAAGAAATTCCCGAATTACAAGGACTTTGCGGGACAGGACATCCATGGCATATTCGATCGTGATATACTGAATGCGGCCGAAGTCTGGGAAGCAGAGGAACTCCGTACCGGTGTCCTGATCAATACGGGCGATTCCTTTGAATTCCAGGAATTCCCCGAACTACTTCAGGTGGCCCCGATCATGGACATGCTCGCCCTGGAGGCAGATGGGGATCCTGGCCTTGAATTACTGGCTGCAGGGAATTACTTCGGTGTAAAGCCCTATCAGGGTAGATTCGACAGCTTTCCCGGGGCGCTCCTCGATCCGGAGGGAGACGTGGTCTCCGGTTCGGACCTGGGGTTAGATTGGCAGCAAAAGAGCGCACGTGAACTAAGACTCCTTGAAATTCAGGGGCAACGATATATCTTAGTAGCCTTTAATGATAATAAACTGGAAATCTACAGATTACTAAACGATTAGAGATGAAGAGAGTAGTTATGGCGCTGGCCGGACTTGTGGGAATGCTCTATTCCTGCGGTTCTTCTGAGCCAATCGAGGTGGACGCGGAACTCTTCCACAAATCCGTGGATAAAGTCGCGGAAATCATGGTGCACGATATCTTTTCCCCGCCGGTGGCAAGCCGCGTATATGTATATCCGAGCATAGCGGCCTATGAGGTACTCGCTCAGGTATCGGACGAACGCAAGAGCCTGGCTGGTCAAGTAGCGGGTCTCAGTCCCATCCCTGAGATGGAACCCGCCGAGGGAATTAATGCGGAATTGGCCGCCCTGGTCGCACATATGGAGGTGAGCAGGACCCTCGTATTTTCTGAGAATGATTTGGTTAGTCTGCGTGACAGCCTGTATGGAGTCTGGGAGAAAATGAATAGCCGTGAATTCGAAAAGTCCCGGGACTACGGAATGGAGGTAGCCGGCCACATCGTGGAATGGATGAATCAGGACAACTACCCACAGACCCGTACCATGCCCAAGTTCAGTGTGTACGAAAACGACCCTTCCCGCTGGCAGCCCACACCTCCGGCCTACATGGACGGAATTGAGCCTCACTGGAACAAGATTCGCCCTCTGGTTATCGACTCCGCACAACAGTTTAAGCCGGTGCCACCCCCGGCGTTTTCCATGGAGCCGGGCACCCCTTTTTACGAAGAAGTGAAGGAGGTGTACGATATCAGCATGGAAATCACCCGAAAAGGCGATAAAAGTGAGGAAGTTCAAATCGCCCAGTTCTGGGATTGTAACCCGTACGTATCCGTGACCCGGGGCCACCTGATGTTCGCCACCAAGAAAATATCCCCAGGGGCCCACTGGATGGGTATTGCCAAGATCGCAGCGCGAAAGAGCAACGCGGGTTTTTTCCAGACCGTAAAGACATACACCCAGACTTCGATTGCTTTATTCGATGCCTTTATCAGTTGTTGGGACGAAAAATACCGCAGCAACCTGATCCGGCCTGAGACTCTGATCAACAAGCATATGGACGAAAATTGGGAACCCATACTGCAAACCCCGCCATTCCCTGAATACACCAGTGGACACAGTGTGATATCCGGGGCGGCAGCCATCGCCCTCACCGATCTGTACGGTGACAATTTCGCATTCGACGACGATACGGAAGTGCCCTATGGGCTGCCCGTGCGTTCCTTCACCTCCTTTATACAGGCCTCAGACGAGGCTGCCATCAGCCGCATGTACGGTGGTATTCACTACCGGCAGGCCGTCGAAGTAGGAATGGAACAGGGAAGGGACCTGGGCCGATACGTAATCAGTAAACTCAACTGGTAGTACATGGGGCGGAAAGTTATTGCGGGCATCCTCGCTATCGTATTGCTGGGCTTCGCCATCTATGGCCTGGCCTGGCCTTACGACCTTAAGGTCAGCTTCGAGGCTCCTACCTACCCGGGCATTGTCCGGCAAACCCTGAAGACCTGGTCGGTGGGTCTGAACACACCAGACCCGGAAGGCTCCCTCTGGGTGAACTCCAGTTCCCTTAAGGCCGAATCCGGCGAACTGCTGGATTTCGTTCAGGAAGTCTCCGGTGAAAGGGGCAGCTACCGCTATCGCTGGAGCATAGACTGGGCTTCAGATAGTACTGCGCGAGTTCAGGTAAAGGTGACCGAACCGGGCAGGAGGCTGGCCAACAGAATCGCCATCCCCTTTACCCGGACCCGAATCGAAGACGCTTCACAGGAAGCCATTGGAGATTTTTACGCCAAACTCGACGAGCATCTGAAAAACTTCCGGGTTCAGGTCGAAGAAGTCGAAGAGCTGACAAGTACCTATACGGCCTACGTGCCCATTGCCTGTAAGCAGATTGAGAAGGCATCCTTCATGATGCAGTATTACTCGGTACTGACCAACTTCATCATCGAAAACGATATCGAGACCAACGGAATTCCTTTCGTCGAGGTCACCCGCTGGGACGAGGAAAAAGACAGCATCTATTTTAACTTCTGCTACCCCATAATACGTTCGGAACGCCTGCCCATAGGCACTCAACTGCAATACAAACGGTTCTTTGGCAAGCGGGCGCTCAGAGCTACCTACAACGGCAATTATATCTTTTCCGACCGGGCCTGGTATGCACTGAGGAAAGAGGCAGAACTCCGGGGACTCGAGACGGAA
Source organism: uncultured Flavobacteriaceae bacterium (assembly GCA_964552195.1). GTDB lineage: Bacteria > Bacteroidota > Bacteroidia > Flavobacteriales > Flavobacteriaceae > CAZKAP01. The sequence continues at coordinate 373,401 of CAZKFM010000001.1, read as the reverse complement.
CCCAAACCCGTGGAGTTTTTTTTCAGCAACCCAAATTTCGGAGGTAACGAAATGGAATGGAAGGCGGATATCTTCCTTCCCATCAAACCCGAAGGCTAGGTACTGTGGTAAACACAAAAAACCGAATAATCCGCAAATCCTTATTGCTCAAAACCATTCTTGGCATCAGCCTTTTCTTATCCTGTCAGTCTTCAAAAGAACAGGGATACGGAAAACTGGAAATGCTGGCCCGCCTTCCTTCCAAACTCAATGAAAACTCAGGTATCGAATTGATGGAAAGCGGCGGAATCTGGCTGATCGAAGACCATGGAAATCGCGATCACCTGTACGGCCTCAACTTCCAAGGGGAAGTCATACGGGAACTGAAGATCAGAAATGGCGGAAATGTGGATTGGGAAGATCTCGCCCAGGACCCCAAGGGCAACCTCTACATCGGAGATTTTGGGAATAACGACAACGTCCGGCGGAATCTGGTGATTTATCGCATCCCTTCGCCCGCCCGCGCAGAGGACCCTTCGATCCGGGCCGAAAAAATCAAATTCAGCTATCCCGAACAGAAGAACTTCCCACCGAGCATAGAGCGCCGGCTCTTCGACGCCGAGGCCTTCTTCTACTGGGATAATCAGCTGTACATCATCACCAAGAACCGATCCCGACCCTTTACTGGTGAGGCCTATTTCTATCGGGTCCCGGCCACTCCTGGTAAATACCAGGCGCAACTGCTTGACACCCTGGTTCCCTGTACCGATCCCAAAAATTGCATAATCACCGCGGCCGACATCTCCCCCGATGGAAAAATGCTGGCATTACTTAGCTACGGCAGGTTATTCCTGCTTACGGACTTCGACCTGGAATCCCCGTCGAGTGGCACTCTGGAATCCATCGACCTGAAATGGCCTACGCAGATGGAATCGGTTTGTTTCGAGAGCAATACTTCCCTGCTGTTGGGTGACGAACAATCCGCTACCAAGGGTCGACTGCTATACCGGCTCGACCTGGAAAAGCAGCGATAAGCCGGAGCCGTCCCGGATCGTTTGATCGTCTAATCCCATACAGTCGGCGTATTAATCAGATAAATGCGCTCCAAGCTGCTTATTTTGCCACCTTTATTGGAAAATTGGATTCAAACCGTAAGGAACCAACCCAAAGTTTTGCTAAATAACCCACTAAATGGCAATGTTTTTGCTACATTGACGTAAAAGTTGATATGAGACGACTGGTACTCCTGTGTTGCTTGTTTCTTGCATCTTCCACGCTCTACGCGCAAGGGGACTTCCCCACTACGCGCAGGCTGGACGTAAACAAAGACAAGGACCTAGATATCCGGAACTCCAATCAGGGAACCCAGCTCCCCATGCCATCGATCGTTACGCCCAATCTCGGACGAAACGAAACCCAAGGTGGGGTCAAAATGTTGCCCGACCGCAAACTGAAACAAGCCGGTCACGATCTCAAGATCGATCCTAAGCTCAGCGTGCTCGAAGGAGGCAACAGCAACAAATTTCACGGCGACATGTACCTGGGCGATGTCAAGACCCGATCGAAATTCGTCGGCATCGCAGTAAGGGATCACGGTGAAATCGATGGAGACCGGGTCATGATATTCGTCAACGGAGAGATTACCCACTATAACCAAGTACTCGGTGGGCGTTTCCTGGAGCTGAAGGTGCCTTTGAGGGAAGGCTTTAACACGATTGAATTCAAAGCCCTCAATCAGGGGTATACGGGTCTGAATACCGCCCAGCTACTGGTCACTGCGGATAACGGTGAGGTCATACACGACAATAGTTGGTATCTTTCTACGGGTTCTAAAGCCACGGCCGTTGTCATCAAGGAACCCGAGATACCTGAAGGTTTCAGGCAGTAACCAACACTTATTCCTTTTCGAATAGCCTCATGGGCTCACCCGGGTGGTAGGACGGGGCAGATCCTTTTTCCACATCCTCTCTGTAATACAGCACTTCCTTGAATCGTCCGTTGATATACCGTTCTATCTGATCGTCAAAGTGTGGACTGTCGGGCCTACCGCTCTGTCCGCCCGCCAGCAGACTCCGGGCTTGAATCCGTTCACCGAATTCCACCACAGCCACGAAGCTGTTGCCCCGGGTGCCGTAAATTTTTTTGGCATCGTAGGTATAGTTAACCCCGTAGGCTGCGAGTGATCCCCAAATACCACTGGCAATCCCCACCGGATAACTGGGCAAGCTGTCGCTAAAGGCCTGCCTTTGAGCGCCATTTAGCCGCTGAAAGCGATTAACCTCCCCCCATGGAAGATCCCAGGTGCCCAGGTCCTCTTCCATCCGCTTCAGAGCCAATTCCAGGGCTTGGAGGCACTGCGTTTCCGGCGCCTGCTCTCCCCAATATCGAAAAACAGCGAGCCAGCCCCGCACCTCTTGAGGTCTGGGCATGCGCAACAACTGACGTCCATAGTAATGGGCGACTGACATGGCCCGGGAATCGACACCGGTTCGATAGTCCCAGGATCGGAGCAATTCAATGGCCCCTTCGAGTCCTTGACGGGGTTCGTTGTCATAAGCCGCTATCAGGCGAGGCAATAGAATTTCGAAGGTGGGCAGGTAGGGATCGTAGGCCAGTTCGATCAGACCGTCCAGGTCCACTTCCCTGGCTTCCTCCAACAGTGAAATGGCGTGTATTCCCCGGGTGTTCTCGGGTTCAGGAGCCATATATACGGGGTAGTCTTCGGGATCTGGACTGTAATCCCCTGCGGAGGTAAAGGGAGTCGAGTTGCAATTCTGAATCCAGCCACTACCGGGATTCAGGAGATAAATCGATTCGTCCACCTCGTGCAGTCCCTGCCAGTCGGTTCTGGGATCCGAACCATCCACGGGTTGGGTGTAATCGTACTCTTCACTTCTGATGGGAATGAAATTTCCGTGGAAGTAGGCGATATTCCCTTCGGAATCGGCATAGACGGTATTGTTCGAGGAATTGCGGCGGATATCCATCATTTTTCGGAATCCCTCCCAACCCGCTTGCTTGGTTCTCAGGTAAGACTGCTTGAGGGCCGGAACCGGATCCCACATTAAAGCCGTTGCGGTCCATTTACCGTCATGAATGGAAGTTATGGGACCGTGGTGGGTTCGGTACAACGGAAAAGACCGGGAGACCAGGGAGTCTCCGGAGGCATACCGCAACTCCACCGTATCGGTCCAGACCTGCCGCCATTCATCTCCATAGCGATACTGCAATTCTCCCTCCCGACTTCGGGTTTCCACCTTGAATTCATCGATTACATCGGTATAGCCGGAGGTATGCATCCAGCCGGTATCCTCGTTGAAGCCCTGGTACACGAAAAACTGACCCCAGGTCACCGCACCATAGGCATCCAGGCCTTCCCTGCTGGAGACGTGCACTTCCGGACGAAAGTAAAAGGAGGTGTGGGGATTGATCAACAGCAGGGCATTTCCACTTGCCGTTAATTCAGGTGCTAGTGCAATTCCATTAGACCCGGTGGGTTCTGCTACAGTTTCGGGTTCGGGCCTGCCCGTCGCCCTATCCAATTCGCCGTAGAATTCCTCAATCCTGCGCAGGGATACCGATTCTATATTGCCTCCTATGGACCCCTCGAAAAAGTAGAAGGGCATCCAGTTCTGGAAGCGTTCCAGATGGTGTTCCTCCTCCGGATGGGTCATCAGGTAGTAGTTAACTCCGTCGGCAAAGGCGTCACATAGCTTCTTGAGCCAGACCGGACTCTTGCGGTAGCAATCTCGCGCCTCCTCCTCGGTCATGAACAGCTGCGCCCTCAGGTCACTGTATAACATTTCCTCCCCTTCCACCTCGGCGAGCCGGCCCGTCGCCCAGAGGTAATTCCGTTCAACCCTGGGAAAGTCGTCTTCGCACTGGGCGTAAAGCAGTCCGAATACGGCGTCGGCATCGGTCTCCCCGTAAATATGCGGAACTCCGAAGGAATCCCTGTAGATCTCGACCCGTCCGGCCCGTGCTTGGAGGCGTTCCTGTTCGGATGGGAGTGAAGGGGTTCTCTGGCAGGAGTAGCATCCCATCAATACTACGGTCAGGAAAAAAAGACCCGCTAAACGGGTGCAAGCATTATTCATAAGGTTCGACTTACATTTGAAACCGAGTGGGATTGCCGGAAATACCGGCCTTCCCGCTAACGAAGATTTCAAAACTAAAGATCGGGAAATTAAGCCATTTCCCATACCCAGGCCATCCGTGGCACGCGGGCTAGTACCGCGATAAACCGAATGATTCCATTATGACCAAGAAGAAATACGGCATCGGCCGTGCATTCCGAAGCATTATCTGGCCCAGGCGTAACCTGGTTCTGATCGGCCTCCTCCTGATTGTCATTGGCAAGGCGGCCAGCTTCGTAGCCCCGGTAGCCCTGAGGTACCTGATCGACGATATTATACCCGCACAGGATACGGACTCCCTGAAGTGGCTGGTCGGAGCGGTAATCAGTGCGACGGCCGTGCAGGCCGGCACCTCCTTTATGCTCACCCGCATCGTCAGTGTTCAGGCTCAGTTCCTGATTTCTGAATTAAGGGCTCAGGTACAGGAAAAAGTCCTGTCTCTTCCAGTACGCTTCTTCGACAATACGAAGGCAGGGGAACTGGTTTCCCGCATCATGACGGACGTGGAAGGAGCCCGTAACCTGATCGGAACGGGACTGGTTCAGATGGTAGGGGGAACCATTACTGCGGTAGTGGCACTTATACTCCTGCTGGACATCAGCGCGGAGCTCACCCTGTTTGCCCTGGTTCCCATGGCCTTGTTTGCCGTGGTTTCCCTTAGAGCGTTTAAGATCATACGTCCCATTTTCCGCAAGCGCCGTGAAATCAATGCCGAGGTCACGGGTCGACTGACCGAGACCCTTTCCGGTATACGGGTCATCAAGGGATTTAATGCCGAGGAGCAGGAAAAGTCCGTATTCCAGGATGGGGTGACCCGACTGTACGAAAATGTCAGGAAGAGCCTTACCGCCACTGCCCTGATTGAGAGCTCCTCCACCCTACTGCTCGGAATCGCTACGACGGGGATCACAGGTTTGGGAGGGTACCGGATCATGATGGACCAGCTCACTCTGGGCGAGTTCTTTCAGTTTACCTTCCTCCTGGGACTGATGATAGCGCCCATTATACAAATCAGCAATATCGGTACTCAGCTTACCGAGGCCCTGGCCGGGCTCGACCGCACCGAGGAGCTCATGCAGGAACCTACCGAGGAGGAGCTCGGTGAGCGGGATCGCGAACTGGAGAATCTTCAGGGTCATATCGAATTCGATCAGGTATCATTCGCCTACGACGAGGGAAAAGAAGTCCTTCACGGAGTCAGTTTTGATATTCCAGCCGGTTCTACCCTGGCCCTGGTGGGTAGTTCCGGGTCGGGCAAATCGACCATAGCCGGGCTTGTCGCCGGTTTCATACAGCCCAGCTCGGGTGTCGTCCGCATCGATGGTCAGGACCTGTCTCGGATCCGTATTGGGAGTTACCGTCAACACCTGGGAGTGGTCCTCCAGGACGATTTCCTGTTCGAGGGCACCATACGAGATAACATCGTATTCGCACGGGCAAATGCCTCCGAATCGGAGATTCGTCAGGCCGTGGAGGCCGCTTATGTGAATGAATTTACCGACGGACTGGAAGAGGGACTGGACACCTGGATAGGTGAGCGCGGGATCAAACTCTCAGGGGGGCAGCGGCAACGAATCACCATAGCCAGGGCATTGCTGGCGGATCCGGATATACTTATTTTGGACGAGGCCACCTCCCAGCTCGACACCCACAGCGAATCCCTGATTCAGAAGAGCCTGCAGGAACTGGTGAGGGGGCGAACTACTCTGATTATAGCACACCGCCTCAGTACCATCCGTCAGGCCGATGCCATACTCGTGGTGGACCAGGGACGCATCATTGAACAGGGAACTCACGAAGAGTTACTGGAACAGCAAGGGAAATACCACCACCTGTATACCTACCAGGCCAGGATCTAGGACCCTTCGGGCGCCAATTCAATCTTCAGGCCCTCGAGCTCGATTGTAATGGGGATCTGACAACTCAGCCTGCTGTTTTCCTGTACAAAGTTGGCATCCGCCAGCATGGCATCTTCTTCATCGGTCACAGGTGGGAGATCGTGATCGGAATGAATATAGCACTGGCAGGAGGCACACATGGCCATGCCCCCGCATATACCTATGGTTCCTTCGGGTGCCAGCTCGTACGAGCGCACCAGTTCCATAAGGTTCATATTCATATCGGTGGGTGCGAGTACCTGGTGCTCTTCACGCTGCCGATCGATAATCGTAATGTGGATGTCCATCCGCGGCTTACTTTATTTTCTTTACAACGGATTTTGGGGCCTCCTTCTTGCTTCCGTCAAAGCCGCTTACTCCCCCTACTGTGGTGTATTTCATCACGTACTTCCTATCGGGAAAAATCCGCTGGTAAGCACTCTGGCACATCAGCGTGGCTTCGTGGAAGCCACAGAGAATGAGCTTGAGTTTACCCGGGTAAGTGTTGACGTCACCAATGGCGTAGATGCCGGGTATATTCGTCTGATAGTCCAGGGAATTATCCACCTTGATGGCGTTATTCTCAATTTCCAGTCCCCAATTGGCAATGGGGCCTAATTTGGGCGAGAGGCCAAACAGTGGAATGAAAAAGTCGGTCTCGATCCGCAGGGACTCGCCGGTTTCGCTGTTGCTTACGGTAACGGCCTCCAGCGACTCTCCGCCGTGGAGTTGGCTGATCTCAGCGGGTGTAATCAGGGTAATTCGGTTGGCATCCTTGAGTTCCTGTACCTTTTCCACCGAGTCCAGGGCGCCCCGGAACTCGTTCCTGCGGTGAACCAGGGTTACCGATTCGGCCACTTCGGCCAGGTAAATGGTCCAGTCGAGGGCAGAATCTCCTCCCCCTCCGATAATGACCCTTTTGCCCCGGTAAACCTCAGGATCCTTGATCATATAGGCGACCCCACGGTCTTCGAAGGCCTCCAAATTCTCCAGGTCGGGCTTACGCGGTTCAAAACTGCCAAGGCCACCGGCTATAGCTATAATGGGTGCCTTGTGCTGAGTGCCCCGGTTAGTGGTGACCAGGAAGCTCCCATCTTCCTCCCGCCTTAGGGTTTCAGCGCGTTCTCCCAGGGTAAAGCCAGGCCGGAACGGGCGAATCTGCTCCATCAGGTTTTCCACCAGGTCACCGGCGAGCACATCGGGAAATCCGGGTATATCGTATATGGGTTTCTTAGGGTAGAGTTCGCTCAGCTGTCCGCCCGGCTGCGGCAGGGCGTCGATCAGGTGGCAGCGAAGTTGAAGTAAACCGGCCTCGAAAACCGCAAAGAGGCCTGTGGGTCCTGCACCGATGATGAGGATATCGGTATTGATCATTTCGAAGGTCTTAAGTTGGAAACAAAGCTAAGGCAACAGTAGGTACCGAATGTGATCTGAGTCACCAAGGAAGCTGGACATTACGTAAGATTCACCACTTCCCGAATCTGGGGGGCGTGTTTCTTTATGGTCATTTCCACACCACTCTTCAGGGTCATCTGATTCACGGTACATCCCATACAATTCCCTTCCAGTCGGACTTTGACCACGTCGTCCTCTATGGAGATAAGGGAAATGTCGCCCCCATCGCTCTGCAGGAAGGGCCGGATTTCGGAAAGGGCCTCCTCTACTAACCGCTGTAGCTCTTCTGGATTCATTTACTCTTGTTAACGGCGGAACAACCCGCCATGGTTGTAATTTTTATGGCCTCAGTCGGAGGAAGTGTCTCGTTCCGAAGTACCACCTGCTCGACCACCGAACGGGTGAGTTCGGTATAGGCTTCTGCCACCATTCCCTCCTCCTGCAGGGCGGCGGGTCTTCCCACATCCCCTGCTTCCCTTATGCTTTGCACCAGGGGAATTTCTCCCAGGAAGGGAACCCCAATGGTTTCCGCCAGATTCCTGGCCCCATTCTGACCAAAGATGAAGTATTTATTGTCCGGTAACTCCTCCGGGGTAAAGTAGGACATATTCTCCACTATCCCTAAAACAGGTACTTTTATGGCCTCCTGCTGAAACATGGCAACCCCTTTGCGCGCGTCGGCCAGGGCAACGGACTGGGGTGTACTCACAACTACTGCACCGGTAATGGGCATAGCCTGCATGATGCTCAGGTGTATGTCCCCGGTGCCCGGTGGCAGATCGACCAGCAGGAAGTCCAATTCGCCCCAGTGGGCATCGAAGATCATCTGATTTAGTGCCTTGGCAGCCATAGGGCCTCTCCAGATAACCGCCTGGTCGGGCTGGGTAAAGAAGCCAATGGACAAGAGCTGTACTCCGTAGTTGGAGATGGGAAGCATCCGGGACTTTCCCTCAACCTCAACGGCCTTGGGGCGGGACTCGACCACGTCGAACATGATAGGCATGGAAGGTCCGTATATGTCCGCGTCCAAAAGGCCGACATTGAAGCCCATCCTCGCCAGTGTAACGGCAAGATTGGCGGTTATGGTAGACTTACCCACTCCCCCTTTACCCGAGGCCACCGCTATGATATTCTTGATGCCCGGAATGGGCTTGCCCTTGATGGTATTGACATTCTTCTGCTGAGGAGCGTTCTCGACGATCACCCGGATATTCACCTGTATCTTGGGGTCAATTTCCCTGTGGATCGCCTGAAGTATGGAAACTTCTGTTTTCTTGCGGGCCTGGAGGCTGGGGTTATTGATGACCACGTCGATCTCCACCTCCTCCCCGAATATCTGAACGTTACGCACCGCTCCGCTTTCCACCAGATTCTTCCCCTCGCCGGGGGCGCTGATGGTCTCCAGGGCCTTGAGCACGTCTTGTTTACCGAATTCTTTTGCCATAGCTAAAGGTTTGCCGGGCGGGCACGTTACCGTTTTCCCGCCCCTGTCCTTTTGAGTCGCAAAGATACTTCAAACCCTTCAATTTAAAGGAGATTCCGTGCCTGTAAGGCATTAAACCCCTATGGCATGTAGTCCGCCGGATCGAGGTGCTCGGCAGGGTCCCACAAGCGGTTTTGGAAGTCCTGGACCCTGTCGTCCCTGACCGCAACCCCTTCACTTTCGAGCAGCTGCTGCATGAGATTCGTCCCCCCAAAGTGGTGCTTCCCGGTCAACAGTCCATTTCGATTGACTACCCGCTGTGCGGGCACATCCCGACCATGTGAGGCATTCATGGCATAACCCACCATACGGGCACTCCCCGCCGACCCCAGAAAGCGCGCGATGGCACCGTAGGTAGTGACCCGGCCGACAGGTACGGCATGTACTACGCGATACACTCGTTCAAAAAAGGACTCCCTGCCCCCTAGTAGTTCCATAGACGGATCACGGTGATCACAAACAGCAGGACCATCAATCCGCTGATGATATAGTTGGAGTTCTTGGAAAACCGCTCCGTACCCTTCACCATGCGGTCAAAGTAAAAGGTGTACAGGTACAGTACGCTAAAGGTTCCGAGAGAGGCGCCAAGCAGGAACACAGCGATGTCGGCCACCTCGAACTTGATCCAGCCCGTGCCCGTCCACATGGTATGCAGGCCGCTGTAATAGGGGATGGTCAGAAAATTCAGTGAGGCCAGGAACATCCCTTTGAAATAGCTGTTCTTTCGACTCACTTTCTTGACTTCCATGGGCGCAATCACCGTTTTCCTTCCCTTCCTGTAGAAGTAGACCGAGAAGAAGGCAAAGACCGCAAGTGCGGCCTTCATCAGGAACTCGACGACCTCGGGGTTGCGATACAGAAATTTGGAAATCACTACGGCTACATAAGCCTGGGCGATTACCATACTGGCTACACCAAGGCTAAATATGACTCCGTTGGACCTTCCCTTTTCCACACTCGTCTTGGCCGCATTCATGTTAAGCAACCCGGGAGGCACGGTGGCAATAAAGGCAGCGGAGAACGTGAGAAGGAATAGCCAGGTTAGGTGTGTCATCGTTCAGTCAAGCCTGAATTGGAGGTATGTTATTGCTTTTCCCTGTGAAAGATACTGCTTTTCGTAGAAGGTCTGGACTTCCGTGACCACATCCGGAGCCCCGTGATTGCGGTATACATCGTGATTGGCATAGACCAGGTTGCCGCCTGAGCCCTGTAAGAGCCCCAGGGTATATCCGTGAAGGAACTCGCTGTCGGTCTTGAGGTGAATGCTCCCTGAATTCCGGAGAATACTACGGTAACGACGAAGAAAATCGGGATTGGTCAGCCGGTGTTTGGTCCGCTTGAACTTAATCTGGGGATCGGGAAAGGTAATCCAGATCTCATCGACTTCACCCGGCGAAAAGACGCGATCAATGAGTTCGATCTGCATGCGAAGAAAGCACACATTACCCAGCCCCTCTTCCAGCGCAGTTTTAGCCCCCCTCCAAAGACGCGCCCCCTTGATATCGATTCCGATGAAATTTCGCTCGGGATACCGGCGGGCCAATTCGAGAGTATACTCCCCCTTTCCGCAGCCAAGCTCCAGAGTGATGGGGCCGGGTCGGGCAAACTGCTCGCACCAGTTTCCTCGTATGTCCAAGCCGGCGAGTATACGCTCCCTATCCGGTTGAATCACATTGGGAAAAGTTTCGTTCTCCCTGAACCTCTTAAGCTTGTTCTTGCTGCCCAACTCCGAATCTTTTCAGGGCCACAAAACTAGCTATTTTGTTACTTTGCAGGTATGTCTGACCCGAAAAGGATACTCGTGGCCCCTCTAAACTGGGGACTGGGGCACGCGACCCGTTGCATTCCCATCATCAATGCCCTGCTTGAACACGGTTTCCAAGTCGGCCTGGCCTCCGACGGGGTGGCTCTGGCCCTGCTGAGGAAGGAATTTCCTAAGCTGAAGGCCCACGAGCTCCCCTCTTACGACATTACCTATGCCAGCAAGGGATCCCTGTTCAAGATCAAAATGATCATGGATTCCCCCAAAGTGCTCAAGGCCATTTCCGGAGAACGGAGAGTTATAGCCGATATCATTGCGGCAGAGGGCTACCACGGGCTGATCTCGGACAACCGCCTGGGATGCTTTAGTCCGGAAGTACCCAGTGTGTTTATTTCCCATCAGCTAAATGTGCTCTCGGGTTCGACCACCTGGTTCAGCTCCTGGTGGCATCAGCGCATTATCGCTCAGTTCGCCGAGTGCTGGGTACCCGATTTCGAGGGTGAAATGAACCTGACGGGCAGACTTGGTCACGTGAGCCATAAAAGACTGAACCTCAAATATATGGGTCCCCTGAGCCGTTTCGAACCCCGGGAGGAACCTCGGGTTTACGACCTCATGGTACTGCTGTCCGGACCCGAGCCGCAAAGGAGCCTGCTGGAAGAACGACTGCTGCAGGAACTCAGGTCTTATGAGGGACGGGTACTCTTTGTCTCAGGGGTTATCGAAGAGCAACAAAAGACTACTCCCCTGGAGTTGAAATCCGGAGAGGGAACTCGGTACAACTTCATGACCTCGACCCAGCTGGAAAGGGCGCTGAATCAGAGTGCCAGGGTACTTTGTCGTTCCGGATATACTACGGTAATGGACCTGGCCAAGCTGGGCAAGACGGCCTTCTTTATTCCCACTCCCGGACAGTACGAACAGGTTTACCTGGCCGAACGTTTGCAGGAGCAAGGGTGGGTACCCTATTGCCGACAGAAAGACTTTACCTTGGCACAGCTCGAGCGTATTCCGGATTACAAGGGCCTGGCCACTTTCCAGGCAGAAGTTCCTTATTCCTTGCTCTTTTCTGCTTTTTCCAGGGTAAAGGAGAATTCGGACCCGACTTCTTCCTCACTCTCCACGTAGATTCGCTCCCCGTGGGCCTCTATGATGTGTTTTACTATGGAGAGTCCGAGGCCTGAGCCGCCCTCTTTACGACTGCCCGTCTTGTCGATGCGATAAAAGCGCTCGAACAGCCGGGGTATCAATTGGGGAGGTATTCCCTCCCCATTGTCAGTCACCCGGACGATCACCTTATTTCGCACGAGATTCTCCACCGAAACCTCAGTGGTGCCTTTCTCGTGACCGTACTTTATGGAATTGATCAGCAGATTGGTGATGACCTGTTGTATGCGTTCCTCTTCACCCAGTACGTAAATCGGTTCGTCATACGGACGGTCGAAGGTCAGTGTGATTTCCTTCTTGGCAGCACTCATTTCCATGAGTCCGAATACTTTCTGCACCAGAGCGATGATGTCAAAGGGTTCCTTTTCTATGCTCATGTCGCCCACTTCGAAACGTGTGATCAGGTCGAGATCTTTGACGATGAATACCAGTCGCTCCAGGCCGTCGCTCGCCCTTTGAAGGTATTTATCCCTAACCTTGGGATCGTTCTTGGCCCCATCCAATAAGGTGTCTATATAACCCTGGGCCATGAACAGCGGGGTCTTCATCTCGTGGGCCACATTTCCCAGGAACTCTTTTCGATACTCCTCTCGGACACGCAGTGTATTGATCTCAAGCTTCTTATCCTCAGCGAATTTCTCGATCTCCTCAGTGAGGGTCTTCATGTCAGTAGTTATACTGCGATCGGGCCTGAAATCCGACTCCTCCAGTATGGATACATCGTCGTAAATCTTCTTGATCCTGCGGTAGATGAATCGCTCCACCCGGTACTGCAGGACTAAAAACCCCAGCACGAAATGAAGGACGGCCACGCCCAAAACCCCATACCAGGGAACACTCTGACTAAGGGCCAGGGTGCCCAGTATCAGGGTCAGTACAAGAGTGAGGTACAGGGACGACCTCAGGGAAAAACGGTAGGATCGTTTTATTTCCTGGGCCATAGAGCTTTATACCACAAATTTATAGCCCACACCCTTGACGGTTTTGAAGTGCTTTTCTCCGATCTTCTCCCGTAGCTTTCGAATGTGGACATCAATGGTTCGGCCTCCGACGACCACTTCGTTCCCCCATACCTTGTCCAGTATAACTTCCCGCTTGAACACCTTATTGGGTTTGGAAGTCAGCAGGGCGAGAAGTTCAAATTCCTTACGAGGCAGAACAATTTCCTTACCATCATTAACGATCTTATACTCCTCCCGGTTGATGACGATCTTGCCGACCTTGACGATATCCTCGGCCTCCTCCTTTTCGGTATTAAGTCTTCGAAGTAAGGCTTTGATCTTGGATACCAGCACTTTAGGTTTAATTGGCTTGGTAATGTAATCGTCTGCACCGGCCTCGAAGCCCGCCAACTGGGAGTAATCTTCCCCCCGGGCTGTCAGAAAGGTGATTATGGTATTTTCCAGGCCGGGGGTAGTACGAAGGGTCTCACAGGCCTCGATACCATCCATCTCGGGCATCATCACATCCAGTATGATCAGGTGTGGCAGTTTCTTCTTGGCCTTTTTCACGGCCTCGTCACCATTTTTGGCAGTTATTACTTCATAGCCTTCATTTTCAAGATTATAGCTTATAATCTCGAGTATGTTAGGCTCATCATCCACGAGGAGAATTTTAATATCCTTGGCTGTCATGGAGGCTGTTTTTTAAACTATGAAAATAAGCAAAATAGTTATTGCTTAATTTTTTGAATGCATACCAGATTTTTTTTAGACCACAGTAACAAGGCGCAATCTTGGTAAGGCCAACGAAATAAGGAGCTGTTTGGATCTTTCAGGAGTTTGCCTATGCCTTATCGGCGAAGCGGTGTGATGCTTTAAATGATGGAATTCGAGAAATATATGTCAAACCAAAGATGAGCAGCCTGGCTTACTAAACGTCCAGTATTTTGTGGCAATTCCAGTCCAGTGCTTCGTTGCAAATCTACTATTCCATATTAGACTAAGCCCGAGGCACTTAAAACTCTTTCCCATTTGTCTAACATAAACTTAACACTTAGGCAAGGTAAGGTTAATTGAGTTTATCGCTTTGCTGTGGACAAGAAAGAATTCCTTTGTACCACTTTAAATTTCTAAATCACTTTATTAAAATGAAAAAACTAATTTATTTATTTGCTGCGTGTGCTGCTTTAAGCATAACTTTTGTTGGCTGCGACAGCGACGACGATTCCAACGATCCACCGGCTATTCAGGATGCAGATGGTGATGGCGTCGCCGACGATGTGGACAATTGTCCTAATATCGCCAACACAAATCAGGCTGACAACGACGGGGATGGAATAGGAAACGAATGCGACCCGACACCTGATGGCGCTATAGCTACTTGCGACGACGGAATCCAAAATGGAGACGAAACAGAAGTCGATTTTGGAGGAGCTTGTACTCAAACAATAACTGTTGCAGGTTTGATCACCGAGGATACAACTTGGGAGCGTAAGAATATATACGTACTTACCGGTCGTGTAGTAGTTGGTGTCGATGTTACTTTAACTATCGAACCAGGCACTATCATCAAAGGAGCTGAAGGTACGGGATCTTTGGCAGCTGCTCTTATTGTTCAACGAGGGGCAAATATCAATGCCGTTGGTACTGAAGATCGTCCGATCATATTTACCTCTATCCAAGACAATATTACGGTTGGAGAGACCGCTGGTACTAACCTTGATCAAAACAGTAATGGTCTGTGGGGTGGGGTGCTCGTACTCGGATTTGCTCCAGCTTCTCTTTCCGGTGACGTAGTCGAAGAACAGATCGAAGGCATACCTGCAAGTGATACATTTGGTTTGTTCGGAGGTACTGATCCTGCTGATGATTCAGGTACCATTGATTACATATCCATCCGTCACGGTGGTGCAGTAATCGGTGATGGTAACGAAATTAACGGTCTTACACTTGGTGGCGTAGGTTCTGCAACCTCCGTTAGTAATGTAGAAATTGTTGGAAACGAAGACGACGGTATCGAAATTTTTGGAGGAACGCTCGATGTTTCCAATGTTTTTGTATGGGCCGGTGGAGATGATGGTATTGACTTGGATCAGAACTGGACTGGAACGCTGGATAACGGTATGGTTGTTCAGGGTATTCGTTCGGACAGTGGTTTGGAACTGGATGGCCCAGAAGGAAGTACCGCAACCGGTGGTTACGAATTGAACAATCTCACTTTAATTGGTGATGCACAAGCAGGAGAAGGCAACAATCGGCGAATAGCAGATTACCGTGACGGTCTTGAGGCAAATATTAATAATGTTTTTGTTAAAAATTTCCTTTCAACTTCCACGGCACGCCTTAACGGTGACGACTCGGCCATATCGTACAATGAAGGAAGACTTGCATTCTCTAACTGGGAAGTCGTTCTACCCGAGGGTGTTACCGATGTTAATGAAGTCTACTCAACATCAGGTGTTACCGTTGTAACTGATTTCATATCAGCTGCTTCCAGCTGGACTACAGCCGTTACGGATGGAGCAGAAACAGTTGGCGCTGATACTTCCCAATTTTCATGGACGTATTCTAACGCCAAGGCCAATCTGGGCTTCTAAAAATTCAATACAATTGAACATGAATATTCGCCCGCCAATTTTTGGCGGGCAATATTTATTTAAATTTAAACGAGAGTTCATTAAGTGAATTCTTTTGAATAGATAAAACCAACGAACATGCAATCAACTCAACTTTTCAAAATTCTTGTGGCATTTATGCTGACGTCGACTAGTGCGATCACAGCTCAACAATACATAAGTGGTACTGTCAGTGATAGTGAATTTAATGATATTCTTCCCTTTGCCAATATCCTTATAAAAGGTACTACGACAGGCACAACTTCGGACTTTGATGGTAAGTATTCCTTTGAAATCGAGCCTGGTATATATACCCTTGTATTTTCGTATGTGGGTTACCAAACCTTAGAGATATCGGATGTGGAGGTGAAAAGAAATGAGGAAGTCGTGATCGATGTCACCCTGAACGCTGCGAATGCGTTGGATGAGGTAGTAGTGACGACGACGGTAAGTAAAAATACAGAAGTAGCCGTGTTGCAAGTTCAAAAGTCCTCCGTTAAATTGCTAGATGGCCTCTCACTTCAGAGTATCAAGCGAACAGGGGCTAGTGATATTGCCAGTGCAGTAAAAACCGTACCCGGAGTTTCCGTTCAGCGAGGTAAATATGTATACGTGCGTGGACTAGGAGACCGGTACACCAAAACTACCTTAAATGGTATGGATATACCCGGTCTGGATCCCGATCGGAATACACTCCAATTAGATTTATTTCCAACGGTTATCTTGGACAACATTCAAGTTGTTAAGTCATTTACCCCAGAATCATCAGCCGATTTCACAGGGGGCTTTGTAGATATCGTTACTAAGGATATCCCCACTAGAGCGGAATATAGCCTTAGTATCGGTACGTCGTATAATTCCAGCATGCACTTTCGAAACGACTTTCTAACTTCCGGGGGTAGCAGCACAGATTTCCTAGGATTCGACGATGGACAGCGTAACCTTGCTATTGGAAGAAACGAAAATATTCCTCCTCCATCTGCAGGTGACCCCAGGCTTACCCAACTAACTCAAAGGTTTAACCCAGAAATGGCTGTCAAACAAGACAACAGCCTTATGAACTTTAACTTTTCTTTCTCCGCCGGCAATTCATACGCGGTGGGTAAGGAGTCGCGTCTAGGCTTTCTAGCCAACATCAGTTACCGGAATACTACGGAATTCTACGAAAATGCAGAGAATAGCTTTTGGTTCAAAACAAGGTCGAGCAGCAGTATTTTTGAAATGGAACCTGAACGCCTCCAAAAGGGTAACATTGGTATAAACGATGTTCTCAGCAGTGGTCTTTTAGGAATTACACTAAAAACCCCCAGATCAAAGTATAAGTTCAACGCACTTCACATTCAAAATGGTTTTGCCACCAACGCCTTTTTCGATGTAGAAAACACGTTATTTGATGAAGTACGTGGGGTTCGCGACAATATCGAATATACCGAGCGATCCATTACCAATATGTTTCTTGAGGGAAACCACAGCAACCAAGATGGTTCTTGGAATGTAAATTGGAAGCTCTCTCCGACTTTATCTCGCATTCAGGATAAAGACGTTCGATTTGCATCTTTCGAAATCACCGATGCGGGCGATTTATTCATACGACCCAGCAGTCTTGGCCCTCCTACACGTATCTGGCGGGACCTTGAAGAGATCAACCTGGCGGGAAAACTGAACCTTAGCAATAAACACGATCTGTTCGGCCGGCCTGCTATCTTAAAATTTGGAGGTTCGTACACCTACAAGAGTCGGGAGTTCGGCATTGACCAGTATTTCTTTAACATACTTTTACCTACGAATTCCCCCATTAATGGAAATTCTGATAACATTCTGATAGACGAAAATATCTGGACCCCGGAGACCGGTACTGGTACATTTGTACTGGGCAATTTCGAACCTGCAAATTCCTTCGAAGCATACTCGACTCTGGCAGGGGTTTATTTGAGTGAAGAATTCCAACTCAGTGAACGCCTAAAGAGCATTTTGGGCGTACGCTTTGAAAAATTTGATCTCTTCTACACCGGCCAAAACAATACAGGAACTGTTGTTCTGCTTGAGGAAAAAGTAATTGAGGTAGAGGACTTTTTTCCATCCGCAAACTTCATATACGATTTTGACGACGATGGAAACAGTAAATTAAGAGCTTCTTTCTCAAGGACAACCGCTCGCCCTTCATTCAAAGAAGCATCAGTAGCAGAAATTTTTGACCCACTTACCAATAGAGTTTTTGTTGGTAACCTAGATGTAGAGCCAACCTACATAAATAATTACGACCTGAGATTCGAACGATATGGTGAAAGTGGGCAGTTTTTTGCCGTAAGTGGATTCTATAAGACCTTTGAAAATCCTATCGAACTTGTTGCTTTTGAGTCGGCTCCCGATAACTTCAAGCCTCAAAACGTTGAAAAGGCACGCGTGATAGGGGCGGAATTAGAGCTACGGCAGAGCCTGAAAATTCTAGATCCATCTCTGAATGGTATCAGCCTTAATGCCAATGTTTCAATCATTCAGTCAGAAGTAGACATGAGCGAAACCGAGTTCAATTCTCGCCAACTAGCTGCTCGAGATGGTGAAACCATCGATGATACCCGTCAACTTCAGGGACAGGCACCTTTCCTTATCAATTTTGGAATTAATTATCAGGGTGAAGAAGACGGATGGCAGATGGGTATGTTCTACAATGTTCAGGGTAAGACACTAGAGGTCGTAGGGATCAGGTCTGTTCCAGACGTATACACCCTACCCTTCCACAATCTTAACCTAAATATTTCAAAATCGTTTGGAAAGGAGAAAAATTCTAAAATTAGCCTGCGATTCTCGAATCTTCTTGACGACCGGATCGAAAGTGTATATCAATCTTTTAGGGCAACAGACCAGATATACTCGTTTCGAAACCCCGGTCAGGCAATGTCTTTAAGCTATAGCGTAAATTTTTAGAAAGCCTAGAGCACAGTTAGTGTCAGGTAAAAATCGATAAGCCGATCTACAAAAATCGAAGATCGGCTTTTTAAAAACGTAACGTATCTGTCCTTGGAACTAGCTTATTTGTAAAATGTTAGATTAAGCAAATCAAGTTTTGAGGCCCATTACCTTTTTTTATATTTGAAAGAAGGGTATATTGTGTTTGATGAAACATTATTACGCAGTTTTTTTCATATTATTTGCCTCTCTGGTACTGAGAGGGCAGGAGACTGTTTCTGACGGCCGCTCTAGCAGTCGTCCGTTCGAATTCAAAATATATCCCAACCCGGTAACCTCGGGCTTGGTCAATATTACAACCGGGGATTTCCACCAAAAGCAGGTACACATTTACAACGTTTTCGGTATCCGGGTGCTCGCTGCAGAACTGAAGGGAGATAAGACCCTGGACATCTCTGGCCTTGATAAAGGAGTATACATTATAAGGTTGGTTCAAAACGAACGAGTGGCAACCCGCAAGCTCATCATTAAGTAGTACTAATCCTACTGAGTAGTACCCCTACACAACACCCCCCAAGGTGCTCACAACATAAAGTTGTGCATGCTCTCATACTGTTTTAGCTTAGGGTAGAATGCCCGAATCTCATTTACCGTATGAAGCTACTCTACTCCGTTTTCTTTATTACGCTGCCCTTCCTTACATACTCCCAGAGCGAAACGCCCTTGGGCAACCGAGAAGAGCAGCCCAAACTCTCCTTCAAGATGTATCCGAATCCCGCTTACGGGAAGAAGATATCCATTGTTACTGAGAGCATCGCCCCCAAGCAGATTTCCGTCTACGATGTATTCGGAGAAATCATGATTTCCGAAAAGATTCAATCCAATGTACTGGACATTTCCAGACTGATGCCCGGAGTATATGTGCTCCAAATTATTCAGGATAGCCAGCGTCTTACCCGCAAGCTGGTAGTCAAGTAAGTACGGTTCAGGCTTATGGCGTACCTTCGCTTACGTGAGTGCCCCCCGGGAAGTATCGATCTGGACCCTACAGTCAGAAGTAGATTTCGCCACCCTGTGCGAAGAAGCATATCATGCCCAGCTCGAACACAATCCGGTCTATCGCCGGTATGCGGAGTTATTAGGAAGGTCCACCGGATTCGGCACCTTATCCCTGCCCGAGGGCGTGCCTTTTCTACCCATTTCTTTCTTTAAATCCCATCGTGTGGCCGACGATCGCTTCCCAGTAGAGCGCAGATTCTACAGTAGCGGCACCTCGGGGTCAGAGCGAAGCACCCATCATCTGGTTTCAACTGAAGTGTACGAGCAGAGTTTCAGACATGCCTTTACCCATCGTTTCGGGAAACCTGAAGAACTCTGTATACTCGGCCTCCTGCCTTCCTACCTCGAACAGGGCGATTCTTCTCTGGTCTATATGGTCCGGCACCTCATCGAGATGTCAGGCCATCCAAAGAGCGGCTTCTGGTTGTATGATCTGAAGGGGCTATCAGAACTCTTGCACAATTTGGTCAGGGACGCTGTTCCCACTGTACTCTTCGGCGTCACCTATGCCCTGCTCGATTTCGCCGAACAGTTTCCCATGCCACTTGAGGGTGTAAAAGTGGTGGAAACAGGAGGAATGAAGGGCCGAAGGAAGGAAATCACGAGAATGGAACTGCACCGCCGGCTGAAGGACGCCTTCCAACTGGACCGGATTCATTCGGAATACGGCATGACAGAATTACTCAGCCAGGCCTATACCGATGGATCGGAACGCTTTTATCCTCCACCGTGGATGCGGGTATATGTGCGGGAAACCACCGATCCTTTCTCCTATGTCGGATACGCCAGGACAGGGGGCATTAATGTCATCGACCTCGCCAACCTGTACTCCTGCCCGTTTCTTGAGACCCAGGATCTCGGAAAGGTCTACGAAGATGGCAGTTTCGAGGTACTCGGACGTTTCGACCACTCGGATGTTCGGGGCTGTAACCTAATGATCTCATGAAACTCTCTTAGCTGAAACAAAGGATGAAGTATTTCTTTTTGCCCTTCTGAAGCAGCACATACTGTCCTCCGATCAGGTCCTCATGGGATATGACGTAGTCTTCACCCACCTTCGCCTTATTTACCGAAATGGATTGCTGCTTTAATTCCCTTCGGGCTTCCCCATTTGAGGAAAGGAAACCCGTTTTCGCGGAAAGGGCGGCAATCATATCCAGGCCATCGTTCAGATCCGATGCCGGTAAACCGACCTGGGGTACCCCCTCGAAGACGTCCATAAAGGTCTGTTCGTCCAGCTCCCTGAGGTCTTCCGCCGTCGATTTCCCGAAGAGTATCCCACTGGCCTTCTCGGCCTTCCCGAGGGCATCACTGGAATGAACCATTACCGTTAGTTCGCGGGCCAGGCGACGCTGCAGGAGACGCTCGTGCGGTGCTTCCCGGTGCGATGCGACCAGCGCTTCGATTTCCTCACGGTTGAGCATGGTAAAGATCTTGATGTACTTTTCGGCATCTTCGTCCCTGCTGTTGAGCCAGTATTGATAGAAGCGATAAGGGGAAGTCCGCGCGGGATCCAGCCAGATATTGCCCTGCTCGGTCTTGCCGAACTTGGTTCCATCGGCCTTAGTGATCAGCGGACAGGTCAGGGCAAAACCCTTTCCCCCGGACTTACGGCGAATGAGCTCCGTGCCCGTGGTGATATTTCCCCATTGGTCGCTGCCCCCCATTTGCAGCGTGCATTGATGCCGGTTATACAGTTCCAGAAAGTCGTATCCCTGAACGAGCTGATAGGTAAATTCAGTAAAAGACATGCCTTCTCCGGCACCCGGTTCCAGGCGTTTCCTAACCGAGTCCTTGGCCATCATGTAATTGACGGTGATGTGCTTACCGATATCCCGGATAAATTCGAGGAATCCCATGCCCGACATCCAGTCGTAATTATTCACCAGTAGCGCGGCTCTGTTTTCCGCTCCATCGAAGTCGAGAAAACGACCGAGCTGTTCCCGTATGGCCTCCTGGTTGTGCCTAAGGGTATCTTCGTCAAGAAGCTGTCGTTCCTGCGATTTGCCAGAAGGATCCCCGATCATTCCGGTCGCTCCCCCGATCAGGGCGATGGGGCGGTGACCGCAGTGTTGAAAGTGTTTCAGCATCATGACTCCGACCAGGTGGCCGATATGAAGCGAATCCGCCGTGGGGTCGATGCCCAGATATGCAGACCGCACCTCTTCCATCAGGTGCTCTTCCGTACCCGGCATGACATCATGGATCATGCCCCTCCAGCTCAATTCTGCTATAAAGTTTTTTTTCATACTTTTCTCAACTCAATCGCTCGCGGCAAAGATAACCCCCCCTTCGGTACCGGGAAACCCGCGGCCCAGAAAGTACAATTCTATGATACTCGTTACGGGAGCATCCGGCTTCCTCGGAGCCTATTTCCTGCGCGAACTACTCGAACGGGGGCAGCCTGTACGAGCACTCTACAGGAAGCCCCGTCGGGTTTCCCGTGCACTTGAACTGCTCAAGCGCATGGGAAGTCCTACGGAGGACATGGACCGCCTGATTCACTGGTTCGAATGCGACATACTGGATATCCCCCGACTGGAAGAGGCCTTTGAATCCATTACAGGAGTTATACATTGCGCGGGGTTCATCTCCTTCGATACCTCGGACCGCGACAAGCTCTATAAAGTCAATGTCGAGGGTACCGCAAATTTGGTCCATCTGAGCCTAAAGTATCAGATCGGTTTTTTCTGTCACATCAGTTCCGTTGCGGCACTCGGGCAGGCCACCCCCCCGGAGCGCATAGACGAGGATACCCCGTGGAATCCCGATCAGAATAACTGCTACGGCTGGAGCAAGCGTGAAGGGGAACGGGAAGTCTGGAAAGGCATACAGGAAGGACTGCGGGCCCTTATTGTGAACCCCGGTGTAATCATGGGTCCCGGACCCTGGAATTCAGGCACCCCACTCATTTACAGACGCGTACGAAAGGGGTTCCGCCGTTATCCGCCTTCCGAAGTCGGCCTGATCGATGCCACCGAAGTACCGCGTTTGTGCCTGGGGCTCATCGATAGCGAATCCTTCGGTGGGAGCTATATATTGGTTCAGGAAGAATGGGATTACCGGGAATTGCTGGAAACAGTGCAGGAAATAGTGGGCACCAAAAACCGTCTCAGGCCCGTTGGCCTACGCACCCTTAAATGGCTGGGAGCCCTGGAATCCGTAAGGGCCCTCTTTTCGGGTCAAAGCGTACGACTGAGCCGGGACCTCATTGACACCTTCGAACGCACTGAACACTACGACAATACCAAGGTGTTGAAAACTCTTGAATACGAGTACCCGGATCTGCGCGACCAATTGAAGGAGAATGGCAAGCGCTACTACACCTCATCCGAAGCAAATCCTCGCTAATTTCCTGTACCCGTCCTGATCGGAGTACTGAGCGTATCGGATTCTTGCTCCTTCTGGGTTCGGAGGGTGTCTACCCTCGCAGCATTCCGGCGTACCCGGGCCAGAACGGAATCGTAAATAGCGGAATAAACGTCCGGACGCGATATGTAATACTCGGTGTTCTGCATCAGCACAGTGCTGTCGATCCCGAACTTCTCATAAATGTAGGGCATGGATTGTATCCCGCTGGACTGCATCTCTGCCGGGGTTATGGTTCGGAGTGAATTCAGCACGGCCAGTTCGTAGTATATATCCACCATGGTTTCCTGCTTCAGAAAGGGGTCGGGCTTTCGAATGAAATCCTGCGCGCAGGAGCCCATCAGCAGCAATAACAAGAAGACATAGCCTATGCGGTTCAGCAGTCTCATCACGAACGGTCGAATTCGATTCGTTGGGCGGCAGACTCCCGGGTAAAGACGCCCTTGTCATAGGCACAGACTCCATTGATCCAGGTCTGTTCTACCGTTGCCCCCAGGCCCACGCCTTCCAGGGGAGACCAACCGCACTTGTACAAAAGAGATTTGCGATCCACCCGTGTTTCACGTTCAGGGTCCACAACGACCAGGTCCGCATAGTATCCTTCCCTGAGGAATCCCCGGTCTTTGACAGAGAACATGCGGGCAGGGCTATGGGCCATCTTATCCACCACCTTTTCCAGACTAAAGACTCCTTTTTTGGCATAATCAAGCATGCACAGCAAAGCGTGCTGTACCATAGGTCCTCCGGAAGGGGCACTGGTATACGGGGATTGCTTCTCCTCGAGCGTGTGCGGGGCGTGGTCCGTAGCAATCACATCTATGGTGTCGTTGTTCACGGCATCGATCAGTGCCTGCCGGTCGCTTGCTTTCTTAACCGCAGGGTTCCATTTGATAAATGCTCCCTTATCGGCATAATCCTGATCCGTAAACCAAAGGTGGTGTATGCAGACCTCCGCGGTAATCCGCTTCTCTTCCATGGGTATTTTGTTCGTGAACAGCGACAATTCACGTTCGGTAGAAATATGGAATACATGCAGGCGAGCACCGGTTTTACGGGCGAGCTCCACGGCCCGGGAGGAGGAGAGGTAACAGGCTTCTTCCGACCGTATGACCGGGTGGTATTCGAAGGGTATATTGTCTCCGAAGCGCTCTTCATGGGCCTGCAGGTTGCGCCTCACGGTATCCTCATCCTCGCAGTGCGTGGCAATGAGCTGATCCACGGAGGCAAAAATCTGTTCAATCACTTCTGGGCGGTCCACCAGCATGTTACCGGTGGAGGAACCCAGGAATAATTTGATCCCCGCACATTGATTGCGTTCCAGGCGTTTGAGCTCCTCGAGATTGTCATTGGTGCCACCCAGGAAGAAGGCGTAGTTGGACCAGGCCGACTTACTCGCCCTTTCGTACTTGTCTTCCAGGGCCTCCAGGGTTACGGTCTGAGGAACAGTATTGGGCTGCTCCATGAAGGTGGTAATTCCACCTGCAAGCGCCGCCCGGCTCTCGGTGTATATCTCCGCTTTATGGGTAAGTCCGGGCTCCCGGAAGTGGACCTGATCGTCGATCGCCCCTGGCAGTATCCTCTTCCCCTGCAGATCGTGAACGACGGCAGAGGGGTCGGAGATGTCCGCATCTATGCGTTCGATGCGCTCACCATGCAACAACAGATCGGCCTCTCGTACCCGACCCTCGTTGATTACGGTGGCGTTCTTTAAGAGTATTCTATCCATTGAGAAAGGCAGATTTGCGAAACAGGCTGTTCAGGCGCATCTTGATTACCCCTATCACACCCTCGATGATAATGGCGTTATCCATCTTGGACTTGCCATTTACCCTGTCGGTAAAGATAATACTCACCTCCTGAATCCTCAGCTTCCTGAGGTAAGCCCGGTACTTCATCTCAATCTGAAAGGCATAGCCGATAAACTGGATGCCGTCCAGGTTTATCAGGCTCAGTGCTTCCCGGGTGTAACAGACAAAGCCCGAGGTAGGGTCGTGCACCGGCATGCCGGTGAGCAGACGGACATAAAAAGATGCCCCATAGGAAATCAGTATACGGGAGAGCGGCCAGTTGACCACATTGACCCCCTTCTTGTACCGGGATCCAATGGCCACATCTGCCCCATCGATGCAGGCCCTGTGAAGCCTGACCAGGTCGCTGGGCTTATGAGAAAAATCCGCATCCATTTCGAAGATGTAAGGGTAATCCCTTTCGAGAGCCCATTTGAAGCCATGGATATAAGCAGTCCCAAGACCCAGTTTACCCTTTCTTTCCTCCAGAAACAACCGATCGGGAAACTCAGGCATGAGTTCCCTGACGTTCTGGGCCGTTCCATCGGGTGAATTGTCGTCCACCACCAGCAGGTGATAGTTTCTGGGAATATCGAAAACGGTCCGGATCAACGCCTCAATATTCTCGATCTCGTTATAAGTAGGTACGATAACCAGTCCGTCGTTCAAAACAAATGCAGATTGAATTTGCAAAAATAGGTTATTTGCCCAAGTTCGCATACGGGCAGCTGCGCTCCAATATTCGTAACTTGCCTCGCGAAAAGTAAAAACCCCTTATGCTGAAGGCTCCCCGGCTCTTCTGGTACTTGTTATCGGGATTCTTTGCGATCAACCTGCTTCAGTCTGGGCTCACCGAATTATTCAATGATGAAGCCTACTACTGGTACTATGCCCAGCACTTGTCCTGGGGATACTTCGACCATCCTCCCATGGTCGCCTGGCTGGTCGCCCTGGGCGACCTGATTACGACAAGCGAATTCGGGCTGCGCCTGGGGTCTGCACTGTTATCTGCGATGAGCGTGGTGCTCTTCTGGGATCTGATTGACTCGCCGAGGAAAAACCTGTACGTCAAGGAGTTTTTCCTGGTATTGTGGTCCATGCCCCTTTGGAATGCCTTCGGTTTCCTTGCTCTGCCCGACAGCCCCCTGCTCTTCTCTGCCTTGCTGTTTCTCTGGATATATAAGCTCTTTCTCCAGGACCCCGGCAGATATTGGTTCCCCCTGGGAGTATCGCTGGCCCTGATGATGTATAGCAAGTATCACGGCATCCTGATCCCCCTGCTGGTCATCGGAAGCAACTGGAGACTGATTGCCCAGCGCCATGCCTGGATGGCAGTGGCCACCGGCATACTGCTTTTCCTGCCACATCTGTTATGGCTAAACACGAACCACTGGATTCCTGTAAAGTTCCACTTGTTCGAAAGACCGAATGGTATTTACAAATTCAGCGATTACACCCTGGGCTACCTCCTGAACCTGATTGCCTTATTCGGACTCCTAGCCCCATGGGTCTTTCTGGAGAGCCTTAAAAGGGATAGGAAGGATTCTTTTCAGCGGGCTCTGCGGTGGGTTTTCTGGGGCATAATCGCTTTCTTCTTCCTGTCCAGCTTCAACCGAAGGGTACAGGCACAATGGGCCATTGCGATCTGCCTGCCCGGTGCCCTGTTCCTGTTCAGACATTTTCTGGAGATAGGGTATCGCAAATCCTGGATATCCAGATTGTTGTGGGTACAGTTTGTCCTGCTGATCTACGCCAGAATGGCACTGGCTGTTCCGGATCTTTCACCCATTGTCTTCGAGACCCACTACAATCGGGAGTGGGTGAACGAACTTACTGCCCGGGCCGGCAACACTCCTGTTGTCTTTGAGAATTCTTACATGCGGGCGGCCAAGTTCCACTTCTATTCCGGGCGGCCCAGCCTCAGCATTAATAACCTGTTCTACCGAAAAAGCGAGTACTCCTTCGACCCCATAGAGGACTCACTCAGGGGCCGAGAGGTACACTATGTTTCTCCTTACCTCAACGAAGCCGATTACCGGATTCTTTACAAGCGGAAGGATTCGCTTGCGATACGCATTATCGATTCGTTAATTACCTACAGGAAGCTGCAGATCGATATCGACCAGAAACAGAGGCTACAGCTGGGAGATACGCTGAAGGCCCTACTGATCAATACATACCCCGAGAGAATCGACCTGCAATCCATGCGGTTGTTTACCGGATATTGTAATCGGGCCAAGCAGATGCGGGGCACACGTCCCAATGGTTCACTTTCCGCGCTGGTGGGAAGCCGATATCTCAACCCCGGTGACAGCCTTAATATGGTGGTACCTTTAGGTCCACCGGCAGGCATCGAAAAACCGAGTTATATCCGCCTGGGTATCAGTGAAGACAACCTGCCTCCCGGGCTTAATAGCCATATATTCAAACTGAGTGATGAACCCTGATTTCCGCACTGCAATCACACCGGACTGGATAACGGTACTCCTTCTGGTCAGCCTGTTGATACTAGCCCTTGCCCGGCATTACTTCACCAATCGCTTCCTCAGTTTCGTCGCCTTGCCCTTCAACAATAAGTACCTGGCGTTGACCCAGGCGGAGGCACCCTTGTCCGGTTTTCATGTACTGATCAGTATTTTTCAGCTCATCAACACCGCCCTTTTCCTGTATTTCTTCAGCAGGCAAGTCGGGTTGCACCTGTTTCCCATCGACTCCGGGGGCAGTTACCTGAAGTTTTTCCTGGGTGTTGGTGGCTGGCTGTCATTGAAAATCCTTCTTCAATGGACTCAGGGTTATGTGTTTGATATCCATAGCTTTACAACTAACCTGATTTTCTCGAAGACCGCCTACTTCAACTATTCCGGCATGATCTTTTTCGCCGGCAACCTGTTGCTCGCATACGTTAGACCCGATTCCTCCGTTTTAACTATTGCGTTTGCACTGGTAGCGCTGGTGGTTAATGTGCTGGGAATGATGACCCTGATACGGCAGTACTGGCAACGGATCTACGTCCACTTTATGTATTTTATTTTGTACATTTGCACACTTGAAATCGCCCCCTTAGTACTAGTCGGAGGTTACCTAAACACTTGACCCTCATGAAAGTAAAAACGATTTTGGTATCTCAACCGGAACCTAAGATGGACAACTCTCCATACTCGAGGTTAATCGAAAAAGAGAATGTCAAGGTCGACTTCCGCCCCTTTATACATGTGGAGGGCATGGAGGCGCGAAACGTGCGTCAGCAAAAAATAGATCTCAATAAGTTTACCGCCATAATTCTTACCAGCAGGAACTCCGTGGACCATTTCTTTCGAATAGCTGAAGAGATGCGCTTTACCGTTCCCGATACGATGAAGTATTTCTGCCAATCGGAAGCCGTGGCGTTTTACCTGCAGAAGTATGTGGTTTACCGCAAGCGCAAAATTTACGTAGGCAAACGGGTTTTCGGAGATCTGGTACCCATGTTCAAGAAATACAAGAACGAGATTTTTCTACTTCCTTCGTCCGACACCCTGCACCCAGACATCCCCAAGACCCTGGACGAGCTCAAGTTAGACTGGACCCGGGGGATCTTCTATAAGACCGTTATTTCGGATTTGTCAGACCTGAGAAATGTGTATTACGACGTATTGGTATTCTTCAGCCCGGCCGGTATAGAATCCCTCCTCAAGAACTTTCCCAACTTCGAGCAAAAGGATACCCGCATAGCCGTTTTTGGCAACAGCACAGTACAGGCCGCGACAGAGGCCGGATTAAGGATTGACATCAAGGCGCCCACGCCCGAGACTCCATCGATGACCATGGCGCTTCAAAAGTATATTTCTTCCGTAAACAAATAGTTTCCGGTTCTTTCAACGGGCACTCAGGATTTCTGCCAGAAAAAATAAATCGCAAGGAGGGCCCAAAAGAGTATCAGCAGGAAGCCACCGACAGGTGTAATCCAGGCCACGGGACGTATATCAATTCCCGTCAGTTCCCGGGTACTCAACAAGTAAATCGACCCTGAAAACAAGATAATACCCGCCGTAATAAGCCAGGTAAATCCACGAACCGGAGCATCCGTCCGGAAAGGAAGCACATGCAGGACCAGCAGCACTATGGCATGGGCCAGCTGATACCGAACACCCGTCTCAAAAGATCGGAGCTGTTCGGCGCTCAGGGTTTCCCGGAGCCCGTGGGCGCCGAAGGCTCCGAGCAGGACGGCTATGAGTCCGAACAGGGCACCTAACTGTATGGATAGTGTCTTCATGAAGGATCGAATAAATACCTTTGTAACATACAACCTTTCGTCCTAATGAACAAGACGGTGCTGTTGCTCGGAGCGGGCAAGTCTTCAATTTATATCATGGAATACCTGACCCAGCAGGGCATACGCCTGATCGTAGTGGATCGCGATCCGGACCGGCAGCCCTTTGGTGATGTGAATCCGGATCTGCTGGAGTTTGTGGCCATAGATTTGAACAACACCGAAGCACTCGTAAAACTGATTGAAAAGTCCGACCTGGTCATTTCCATGCTTCCGGCCCAGCTGCACAAAGCGGTAGGCCTTATCTGCATGGAGTACAACCGGAATATGGTAACCGCATCCTATGTGGCAGACGATGTCAGGCAGCTCGATGAAGCGGTTCGCCGCAAGGGACTGCTCTTTGTAAAAGAGATGGGCCTCGACCCGGGTATAGACCATATGACGGCGATGCGCATCATGGATGGCCTGCGCAAGGAGGGCAACCGAATTATTCTGTTCGAATCGTTTACCGGTGGCCTTGCCGCACCAAGTGCCGCAAACAACCTTTGGCACTACAAGTTTACCTGGAACCCGTGGAATGTGGTTATGGCCGGTCAGGGAGGGACGGCGAGATTCTTACAGGAAGGACGCAACAAATACATTCCGTACCACAAACTCTTCAGGCGAACCGAATTCCTCGACATTCCGGGCTACGGAAAGTTTGAGGCCTATGCTAACCGGGATTCCATCAAGTATCGGGAGGTCTATGGACTCGAGGACACCCTTACCCTGTTTCGGGGGACGATCCGCCGGGTGGGATTTTCCAAGGCCTGGAACATGCTGATTCAGTTGGGCCTGACGGATAACAGCTTCACCATCGAAAACGCAGATAAGCTGAGTTTCAGGGAATACCTAAACCTGTTTCTCCCCTACTCTCCTAACGACTCGGTCGAACTCAAGGTTCGGCATTACCTCAAGATCGACCAGGACGATAGTACCTGGGAAAAGCTGGTGGAACTGGGCCTCTTCGACCCTAAACGGTACTTCCCCATGAAATCGGGAACCCCTGCCGAGCTTCTCCTCCACATCCTCAAACAGGTCTGGGCACTGGGGAAAGACGAAACAGACATGATCGTCATGTATCACAAATTCGGATTCGAAAAGGCTGGGTTAAAGCGCCAAATCGACTCCTACATGGTGGTGGAAGGCAGGGATCATTCCCATACGGCCATGGCACTGACCGTTGGTTTACCCGTTGCGCTTACAGCCGAACGAATGCTTCAGAATTCCATCCCCCTCAAGGGCATACATATACCGACTACACCGGAATTGTATGAACCCATAGTCCCCAGGCTGGAGGATTTCGGCATTCGTTTTCACGAGATTGAGGTTCCTTATCTCGGTTACAACCCGCAGAATGTAGGAACCTGACCCTGTCGCCTGTATACCCGCTCCATTCGGACCAGCTGTCCATATACTCGATAAACGACCTTCGAACCATTCGAACAATTCGTTAGATTTACGAGATATTGACACAAAGCCATGAAATTAGCTTACAACTCTGTTAAAATCGATGGTATTGACAAAAAGATTTTAAGAGAGCTCATGGAGGACGCCCGCAGGCCCATATTAGAGATTGCCCGTAAAATCGGTATATCGGGCGCGGCCATACACCAGCGCCTGAGGAAACTGGAAAACTCCGGTCTCCTTCTGGGATCCCGGCTTCAGATTAATCCCCGGGCCATGGGGTATACGACCATGGCGTATATTGGCATCTATCTGGAACGGGCCATGGAGAACCAGAAAGCCGTTAAAGCACTCGAAAAAATACCGGAAGTACTGGAGTGCCACTATACTACCGGAGACTGGTCCATACTGATCAAGGTGATCTGCCAGGATAACGAACACCTCATGCTTCTACTGAATAAGGATATTCAAACCATAGACGGAGTGTCCCGTACCGAGACCTTTATCTCGCTCAACCAGCAAATCGACAGGCAAATCAGCCTGTGACCCGTGAAGCTCGGAACGATTTTGATGATCCTGCTGGCCTGCAGTGCAACCGCTCAGCAACCCCAGCCTACCCGATCGATGCTAACCCTGCATCACGACAACGACTTCTTCCTGCTCACCGACCGCTACTATTCCTTCGGCCTTAGCCTTAGCTACCACCGCCTGATGGAGAGGGGACCCAGGGGATTTGCCCGCCAATGGAGGGTTGGTCTTCATCAAAAGGCCTACACACCCCGAGATATCGAAAGCAGAAACCCGTCCGACTTCGATCGTCCCTATGTGGGCATCGCATATGTTCGCGGGGAATATGAGGCCGCCAAAAATCGTTTTCTTTGGGGGCTGAACCTGGAATGGGGGCTGGCCGGCCGGAGATCGGGTACAGGCGGATTCCAGCGGTGGTATCACAACAACATAGTCCGCTATAAGGCCCCGCTGTGGGCATTCGAGCTGCCCAATACGATGTACCTCAATGTGGCCGGACATATACTGAGGGAATGGGCCCTGATTCAGGGCGATTTCGGAATCGATTGGGCTCCGGAACTGCGCATGACCATAGGTACCTGGGATCAATATGCGGAAGCAGGAACGCTGTTCCACCTTGGCCGTAAGCAGTCCGCCGAACAGAGCCAGGCCTATTATCGGCTCGGATCGCTGCAACGGGAGGTCTTCTTTACCCTCTCCTACCACCTGAGGTCGGTCTGGAGGGACGGCTCCTTACAGGGTGCTGTCGGCGGGCCGGGATCCGAATTGTACCTCAATCCCACCCCCATCGTTCACTCGATTGGCTTTCAGTTCGTCAATCGCTACGGGCCTCACAACTACCGGGTCGAATTTACTTACGACAGCCCCCGTGTTCGAGGCAATCTGTCGCATAAGTACATGGGGTTCTCCTATGGGTATTCGTTCTAATCCCTGGCCCCGAAGACCTGAAAGGCCCAGTACACCAAGGAGGCCAGGGCTCCCAAGGCTGCAACCAGGTAAGTGCGGGCCGCCCAGGTCAGGGCATCCTTAGCACCGGCATACTCCTCCCGGCTCACCATATTGCGTTTTTCCATCCAGGCCAGAGCGCGGTGACTGGCATCGTATTCCACAGGGAGGGTAATAAAGCTAAACAGGGTGGCGAGGCCCATCATGATCAGTCCAGCAACGGCCACATAGAAGCCAATCCCGCCACCCAACGCACCGGTGGCCATCAACATCAGGCCGCCGAATACGATCCAGGTTGACATGCCTGAGGTTACACTGACCACGGGGACCAGCATGGATCGCATGGTTAGCCACTCATAGGCTTGTGCATGCTGAACGGCATGGCCTACTTCGTGGGCTGCAACAGCTGCGGCTGCAGCATTCCGCTGACTATAGACCCCCTCACTGAGGTTTACGGTCTTGTTCTGTGGATTATAGTGATCCGTAAGCATGCCCGGGGTCGAGATAACCTTGACATCGGTGATTCCGTGGTCGTGCAGCATTTTCTGTGCGATTTCGGCTCCACTCATCCCATTGCGCAGGCTCAAACGGGAGTATTTGCGAAACTTGGCTTTGAGCTGATTACTTACCAGGAAGCTTATCAGGGCAATCCCACCTAAGAGTATATAATACGTGTACATGAAGAGTATTTCTGTTATGAATTTAGCACTGAATCAGCAAAAATCAAACCAATTGGAATTTCATCCGACAATATTACAGTTTAGTGGCAAACTCTGGGTTTCGCCTGAGTCTACTTTCGTTTTGAGAACATCATGGAGAATGAGCCTATTTCTTCTCGAAGATGTCCACCAGGTCCTCTTCCAGGGTGCCCCAGGGAAATTCGACTATACGGCCCAGTTCGCGGTCGTCCCTCAGTACGATTAGTGTGGGCACCAGATCCACCTTGAAGGCATCGGTTTCTCCTCCCGGACTTTTCTTATAGTGTTCCTCCCGTTCATCCACCGCGATGAGTTCGAGTCGGTCCCGGGATACGCCCAAATCATCCAGTATTCTGATCATACCCGGCACTTCGCGCTGGCTGTCTTCGCACCAGGTGCCTAGAAACAGTACATAATCTGTCCCATCCGCCTGTTTACGAAGCTGGTCCATAAGTTCGACATCCGGCTTATAGGACTTATACGACGGGACGTACCAGTCTGCATAGGGAGGTTTTTCCAGGTCGGCAACCTCGATGGGCCCGAGGAGGAACGGATCGTAGCCCTCGGCATTTATTTCTACCGGGGCCTGCCGACGTTCGCCACAGCTGCCTATGATCACAGCTATAAAACCGACTAAAGCCAGGCGTAGCATGTTATCCATTACGATTTCAGAATTAAGACGTTCACCTTTGAGCACATTACTGCCAAAATTACAGAGCAGCCTTCGAATTCTGGCAGTAAATGGAAACTAATGGGAGGCCAAAAGGAGAAACCGAAGCAGATCATCCTCCACGGAACTGACCGGATTCTCCGTTATCCGACCCAGTTCGCGCTTGCCCTTTAGCACAATGAGTGTAGGAACAAAGCGTATCCCATGTTCTTTTTCCAGGCCAGATGGGCTCGTCTTGTAACGTCCCGGTCGCATATCCAAGGCGTGTAATTTCAATCGATCCGGTTCGAGGCCATATTGATCCAAAACCTTTATCATTCGCGGGACCTGCCTCTTGCTA
This sequence comes from uncultured Flavobacteriaceae bacterium, assembly GCA_964552195.1. Lineage (GTDB taxonomy): Bacteria > Bacteroidota > Bacteroidia > Flavobacteriales > Flavobacteriaceae > CAZKAP01. The sequence continues at coordinate 340,048 of CAZKFM010000001.1, read as the reverse complement.
TCTCCGCACCAAGTGCCCAGGAAGAGGAGGAAATGAACACCATCCAATCGCATTTTGGCAGCATCAATAAGGGTGGAATCCGGTTCATACGCTGCATATGCTGGGTCGAACCAATGGGCATAAGATCCGGATCGGAGATCTGCTGTATCTATGGGGCCCAGCAGGAAGGCTTGCCTGCCCTTTTCATGTATTTCTACCCCCTGTGCCAGACAACACAAGGAATTAGTACCGAGTAAGAGTAAATAGAGTACGGGGTAAGTAAGGGATGCGTTCACGGTTTTTTGCCGTAAAATGCCACTAAGTTTCACTCCTTCGGGCTAAGAGGGGAGTGGAATTGGGTACTAGTACCCCGGTGGAAAAAACTAGCCTTCGCGTGAATCCTTGCCGTTAAGCAGCAACTTCAGCCCATTCCTGTCCTGTACGTCCAGTTTACGGTATATGTTGTTTATATGGGTCTTGACCGTACTTACACTGATATACTGTGCTGTTGCGATTTCCTTATTGCTTTTACCCTCAACAATAAGGCTGGCGAGTTCCTTTTCCCTCGGGGTCAATCCCTTCAGTGGGTCGTACGTATTCCGATTCGATTGCTCATTACTCCGAAATACCCGGAACAGTAGAAAAACATTTAGGCCCAGCGAGGCGAACAATAAGACCCAAGTCAGGTCAGCACGGGGATTATCCCCCGATTGAGAAGCCTCATCCTCTATGAATCCATCTCTGCTCAGATCGGCTTCAAAATGTCTGGTATAATCCGTCCCGGGATAAATCTCTTTGAGATCAGATCTGAGCCATCGATACCAGGAAGTTTTCTCCATATAGCGCAGGTACTCGGCATGATAATTCCCGGAAGGCTGAGAAGGCTCCGAAAGCAGATACAGGGCCAACAGGGGCTCACCGCTCTGGGTATATAACGAATCCACCCTACTCATCCAACGCTCGAATTGAAGGTCTCGGGCCGATGCAGATACGAGTCCGTGCATGCGGTACAGAAGGTCATCCCTAAGATCGGCCCCGTCGATCAGAAGACTTGAGGACGGGTTGGAAGAACGCAACTCACACAGGAACTCGAGTTCGTTGCCCAGGGGAAAGTACAGTGTATCGCGGTTAGAGGCGATGAAAAGGCGCTGAAGGGGAGGGGGACAGACGGCTTCGGGATGGATGTCTTCAGAGCTGCACTGATCGATGTGCAATCTGTACATTCGATTACCCTCAGGCAGGAAATCTCCATGGAATGAAAAGGCTCCTGATTCCCCGACTTTAACCTGTAAAAGGAACTGATCGGGATGAATCCTTTCCACTCCCCGATAGGTCGTTAACAAAGAAAGGTTGAGGTCATGGCCCTCCCATGTCGAGGGAACGGTCCCTTCAAACAGGAACTGCGCCCGTGCCATAGTAAAACCAAACATAAACCACAGCAGTAATACCGATAGGGGTGATACCTTCATATGCACGCAATAACTACTTGCAAGCCTCATGATTAAACACCTCCCAAAGGGAAAGGTGTTCTTAGGTAAGGCTGAACGCCTCTCCGATTTCCTTATAGACGATCTCGGAATGTACGATATTCAATCCTTTTTGGAGCCCAGGATCTTCAGCACAGGCCTTTTCCCATCCCTGTTCGGCCAGGCGAATCACATACGGTAAGGTGACATTGGTCAACGCAACGGTAGAGGTATGCGGAACCGCACCAGGCATGTTGGCCACACAATAGTGGACTACGTCGTCTATGATATAAACAGGATCCTCGTGCGTGGTCGGTCGCGTGGTTTCCATGCAGCCTCCCTGATCAACGGCCACGTCTACCAGTACGGTACCCGGAGTCATTTCCTTGAGCATATCACGTGTGATCAACTTGGGCGCCTTCGCCCCTTTCACGAGTACTCCGCCGATTATAAGGTCACTGTTTCTGATATGGTTACGAATGGTTATCTCACTGGAAAACTCCGTGACCACATGAGGAGGCATAACATCGTTTACATACCTGAGTCTGTCCATGTTGATGTCCAGGACGGTCACATGGGCCCCCAGACCTGCGGCCATCTTGGCTGCCTGCACCCCGACCACACCGGCACCTAAAATCAGTACCCGTCCCGGAGCTACACCAGGCACACCGCCCAGGAGTACCCCTCGTCCCTTTTTGGGCTTCTCCAAATATTTGGCGCCCTGCTGTACCGCCATGCGACCAGCCACTTCCGACATAGGCGTCAGTAGCGGAAGCGATCCGTCGGGATTCTCAACGGTCTCGTAGGCAATACAGATGCTATTGCTCTTGACCATGGCTTCAGTTAATGCCTGGCTGGACGCAAAGTGAAAGTAGGTAAAGAGTATCTGGTCGGAACGCACCAGTTTGTATTCCTGTTTTATGGGCTCCTTGACCTTGACGATCATCTCCCCCTTTTCGTATATCTCTTCCAGGGAGTCCGCTATTTTCGCTCCTACCCCGATATAATCCTCGTCTGTAAAGCCACTTCCAGTGCCCGCATCGGACTGAACCCATACTTCGTGGCCCCTGCGGGTTAATTCGTTTACTCCCACCGGGGTCATGCCAACCCGGCTCTCATTGGATTTGATTTCCTTGGGTACGCCTATAATCATCCTACTATGTTTACTATTTTACCGGGAACTACTATAACTTTTTTGGGTTCCCGCCCCCCCAGATACTCCTGGGTCTTTTCATGAGCGAGAACCTGGCCTTCTATTTCACCGGGATTCATATCTAACGGAAAAGTTAGGGTGAATCGCATCTTCCCATTGAACGAAATGGGATATTCCTTTTCGCTGACCTCCACATACTTCGGCTCGAACTCCGGAAATGGCTCATAGGCCACAGTTCCCGTATGCCCCAGCTGCGACCAGAGTTCCTCCGCTATATGGGGCGCATAAGGAGAGACCAGGATCACCAGAGACTCCAGTATCTTGAGGGAGGTACATTTCTGACTGGTCAGCTCGTTAACACAGATCATAAAGTTGGAAACGGATGTATTGAAGGAGAAACTGGCCAGGTCCTCCTCCACTTTCTGTATGGTCTTATGCAGGGTACGAAGATTTTCAGCCGTGGGTTCCTGATCCGACGGATTCTGATAGAGCTTCCACATCTTTTTCAGAAAACTAAACACTCCGGTAATCCCGGCCGTATTCCAGGGCTTAGACTGATCCAGTGGTCCTAGGAACATTTCAAACAAACGCAGCGAGTCCGCCCCGTATTCATCGCAGATGGAATCGGGACTCACTACGTTGTACCAGCGCTTGGACATCTTTTCGATCTCACGACCTACGAGGAATGCCCCCTCCTCCATTTCGAATTCCGCATCCGCGAACTCCGGTTGCCATTGCCGAACGGCTTCCAGGTCCAGTTCGTCGGAGGCGTTCACCAGATTCACATCCACATGTATGGGATCGACCTCGGGATAACGGTCCTTGAGTCCGCGCGATACATACTTCCGTGTACCACGCACCCGGTATGCGAGGGCAGAGGTGCCCGTGATCATTCCCTGGTTGATCAGTTTCTTCGCGTATTCGGGTTGGGGTACAACACCCAGGTCGTATAGAAAATGCTGCCAAAACCGGGAATACAGAAGGTGCCCGGTGGCGTGCTCACTTCCCCCTATATACAAATCAACTTCCTTCCAGTACGCTATGGCGTCCTCCCCGAATATCCGTTCCCCGTTACGCGGATCCATGTAACGGTTAAAATACTGGGAACTCCCTGCCCAACCGGGCATGGTATTCAGTTCTAAGGGAAAAACTTCCTGATGATCGATTCGGTCGGTATCCACTACCTTACGCTTCTTCTCGTCCCAGGCCCATACCTCAGCGTTGCCGAGAGGCGGATCTCCGTCCTCCGTCGGCAGGTACTTCTGAACTTCGGGCAGGGTCAGTGGCAGGCACTCCTCGGGCAGGGTATAAGGCAGTCCGTTCTTGTAGTAGATCGGAAATGGTTCTCCCCAATACCGCTGACGGCTGAAAACCGCATCCCGCAGGCGGTAGTTTACCGTACGCATCCCCTTGCCTTCCGATTCCAGCCGGTCGATTATGGCTTCAAAGGCCTGCTGATAGGCCATTCCATCGAGGAAGCCCGAATTCTTGAGGGGGGCATCCGATTTTTCCATATAGGCCTCCTCGCTGATATCGACCCCTTCGAATATGTTCGGAATTTCCAGATTAAAGTGACGGGCAAACAGATAATCCCTCTGATCGCCACAGGGCACAGCCATGACGGCTCCGGTGCCATAGCTGGCCAGGACGTAATCGCCGATCCAGATGGGTATGCGTTTTCCGCTTAGCGGGTGCAGGGCATATGCCCCGGTAAATACGCCGCTAATGGTCTTAACATCGGAGAGGCGGTCGCGTTCGGATCGACGCGAACTGGCCTCCACATAGTCCTCGACTTCTTTTCGTTGCTGATCGGAACAAATCTCCTTAACCCACTCGTGCTCGGGGGCCAGCGTCATAAAACTTACCCCGAAAAGTGTATCGGGCCGGGTGGTAAAGACGTGTATGCGCTTATCATGGCCCTCGATTTCGAAAGCGACATCGGCACCCTCCGATCGGCCTATCCAGTGCCTTTGGGAATCCTTGAGAGGCATTGGCCAGTCTATAAGGTCGAGCCCGTCCAGCAGGCGCTGGGCATAGGCTGTGATTCGCATAGACCACTGGGTCATCTTCTTGCGGACCACCGGGTGGCCTCCGCGCTCGGATACGCCGTTCACGACCTCATCATTGGCCAGAACGGTCCCCAGTGCCGGACACCAGTTCACTTCCGTGTCGGCCAGGTAGGTAAGCCGGTATTGCAGCAATATCTGCTGCCGGGATTGCTCATCCATAGCGTTCCAGTCCGAAGCCGTAAAATCTTCGGCGTCCTCATCTCGGGCCGCCTTCAAGCCCTCGGTCCCCCGCACTTCGAATTGTCTTATGAGTTCTTCGATGGGCCTGGCCCTACCGGCCTGTTGGTCGTACCAGGAATGAAACAACTGGATAAACACCCACTGTGTCCAATGATAATAAGCCGGGTCCGAGGTCCGGACCTCGCGGCTCCAATCGTAAGACAAACCCAGCCTGTCCAGCTGGCTGCGGTACTTCTCTATATTTTGTTCCGTGGTCCGGGCCGGATGCTGACCTGTCTGTATAGCGTACTGCTCAGCGGGGAGGCCAAAACTGTCGTAGCCCATGGGATGAAGCACCTCGTATCCCTTGTGCCTCTTATAGCGGGCATAGATATCACTGGCGATGTACCCCAGGGGGTGACCCACATGCAAGCCCGCCCCGGACGGATACGGGAACATATCCAGTACATAGTACTTGGGTTTATTCGATCCGTTTTCCGCCTTAAACACGTGGTTGTCTGACCAGTATTTCTGCCATTTGGCTTCTATGCTTCTGAAATCGTACTTCATTTCCTGGGTGCGGCTGGATGTCATACTTTTTTCGTGTAAATACTGCGTTCTGATACTGGCAAATGTACACGTATTCCGCTTTGTTGTAAAGAAGGAGTCCGGGAGTTTAAGGGCCGGGCGAAACTTCAGAATGGCAGAATCAGATTCCCTGCGGCACATTTCCCCTCTCGTCCAGCAGGAGGAAGGGGTTGTACGCGATCTCCCAAAGGTGTCCGTCCGGATCGGATACGTAGCTGCTGTATCCGCCCCAATGTACATCCTGGGGTTCCTTGACGATGCGCACACCCTTACTGCGCAGCTGCTCGATGCAGCGGTCCACCTCTTCACGGGTCCGGGTGTTATGGGCAAGGGTCTGGCCTCGGAAGCCCTGACCCTCTGGAGATACTTTGGCATCCATGGCCAGTGCGACCCGTTCATAGAGACCGAGCATAATCCCGTTAAGGGTAAAAAACGTGATAAACTCATTGCTGGCCTTGTTCCTCTTCCAGCCGAAACACTCTTCGTAAAACCGGGTGGATTCCACCAGGTCGGACACTCCGAGAGATACTACGGTGAGTCGTTGTTCCATGATCGGGGAGTTTTACATAAAGTTAGGAATAATGGGTCATCCGGCGTGGCATTGGACGGAGAAGAAGACGCTAACTGTTTAATTCGGGTTAACGGACAACCGGCCTACCGACTACTTTGCTATTTTTACAGGGTAATTTGGCGTGGCTATGAGTGAATATATTGAAAGGTATCAGCGCCGAAGGCTGATAACTTCCTACTTCTCGGTTGTCCTGAGTATTTCCCTGGTATTGTTTCTGCTGGGTATATTCGGGATACTGGTTTTTAATGCCAAGAGAATAGCCGACCACTTCAAAGAAGAAATTACCCTCAATATCTTTCTGAAGGACGATGCCAGGGCCATCGAAATCGATCAGCTCCGTAAGAGCTTTGCCATGGCCGATTACGTGAAATCCACGCGCTATATCCCCAAGGAAGAGGCCGCCGAGGAGTACAGTGAGGAGATCGGAGAGAACTTTATCGAAGTACTGGGGTACAATCCCCTGAAGAATGCGATCGACCTCAATCTCAAGGCCGAATACGTCAGTCCGGAGCGCATAGAGGAAATTGCGGGCAGCATATCCGACCGGATTTACGTGGACGAGGTCAACTACGACAAAACACTAATCCGGCTGGTTACCGAAAACGAGAACCGACTCAGCTACTGGGTACTTTTTGCCAGCATCCTCTTCATGGTAGTGTCCGTATTGCTGATCAACAGCTCTATCCGCCTCTCGATTTATTCCAATCGTTTCATCATCAAGACCATGCAAATGGTAGGGGCTACCAAGCAATTTATACGCGCCCCGTTCGTTTGGACCAATGTGAAGTTGGGACTACTGGGTGCCCTGCTCGCGACGATCGCTCTGGGGGTGTTGCTGTACTACGTCGATCAGACCATAACCGAAAACAGCCTTTTCGATAACCCCCTGGTACTGGTAGCCCTGGTGGTCTTTATTTTCACCTTCGGAGTCCTGATCTCGTACATCAGCACCCATTACGCAACACAGCGGTTTCTGAACCTGAGGACGGACCGGCTGTATATCTAAGATTTCACACCTAATGTACAACGCATGAGAGGCAAGAGAAACGGCAGCCAACCAGACCCCTTCCTTATGGGAAGGAAGAATTACATCTTCATGGGCATTGGCATAGCCTGCATAGCCCTGGGTTTTATATTGATGAGTGGGGGCGGCAGTGAGGACCCCAACGTTTTTAATCCTAATATTTACAGCTTTCGACGCATACGCCTGGCGCCCATGCTGGTCCTGCTGGGCTTGGGAATTCAGGTCTATGCCATACTGCTCAACCCCAATAAGGAATAAGGCCTCATGGACCTCCTCGACTCTATATTACTCGGCATCATTCAGGGGCTAACGGAATTTTTACCCGTGTCGTCCAGCGGGCACCTCGAATTGGGCAAGGCCATACTGGGCGACAATTCGGTCCCCGAAGAAAGCCTGTTGTTTACGGTAGTCCTACATTTCGCAACCGCACTAAGTACCCTTGTGGTCTATCGCAAGGAGGTTGCCGACATACTAAAAGGCCTGTTCAGCAAGACGTTCAACGAGGAAAAGGCCTTTTCAATAAAGATTATCATTTCCATGATTCCGGCTACCGCGGTAGGGCTGATGTTCGAGGAACAGCTGGAGGCCTTTTTCAGTGGGAACATTCTTCTTGTCGGTTTTATGCTGCTGGTTACCGCCGCATTGTTATTCCTGGCAGACCGGGCTAAGGATACGTCCAAATCGGTCAGTTACCCCAACGCCTTTGTCATTGGTGTCTCCCAGGCCATTGCCATGTTACCGGGTATCTCGCGCAGTGGGGCCACCATTTCTACATCCGTTTTACTGGGTATCGATAAGACCCGTTCGGCCCGCTTTTCCTTCCTGATGGTGGTTCCTCTGATCATTGGAAAGATCGGAAAGGATATCGCCGGCGGTGAGATCGATTTCACCGCCGACAAAAGCCTGATCATGGGTGCCGGCTTCCTGGCCGCTTTCATCTCCGGGCTATTCGCCTGTACCTGGATGATACAGCTGGTGCGCCGAAGCAAACTCACCTACTTCGCCGTTTATTGTACCCTGGTGGGACTGACGGCGATCGGAGTCAGCCTCTGGGGCTAAGCCATGGAGTATACTCGAGATGATATCCTTGACGGACAGGTATTGCTGGTGGATAAACCGCTGACCTGGACCTCATTCCAGGCGGTAAATGCCCTTAAATGGTCGCTGCGCAAGGGTTTTGACCTACCCAAGATAAAAATAGGTCATGCCGGTACCCTGGACCCCCTGGCTACAGGCCTGCTGTTGGTCTGCACCGGAAAAGCCACTAAGCGAATTCCGGAACTACAACTGGGAGAAAAGACCTATACGGGTGTCATCCATATGGGAGCCACTCGCCCATCTTATGACAGGGAAACCGAAGTCGATGCCACCTATGAATACCGGCACCTCAGTGAATCCGACTTTCAAAAGGCGGCCGAATCGCTCACCGGGCCAATCATGCAGAAGCCCCCGGTGTATTCTGCCATCCGAAAAGAGGGAAAGCGACTTTACGAACTCGCCCGTCAGGGTAAATCGATCGAAGTTGAACCGCGTCCCGTATTGGTGGAGGAGTTTTCCCTGACCGGTATAGACGGGCCCGAAATCCGCTTTCTGATCCGGTGCAGCAAGGGGACCTACATCCGATCACTGGCACACGATTTCGGTCGGTATCTGGGAAGCGGTGCCTATCTTAGCGAACTGCGTAGAATCCAAATTGGGGATTATCACGTAGATAAAGCAGAGACCCCGGAATTCTACAAGAAACTATTTTTTCCTTCCGGGCGTTAATAGTAATAGGAATGAACAGTAGACAGCTATCCTTTATCATCACCCTCTGCAGTATGGGCATACTGGTGACTTCCCTGTTTATCATTAAATTACGGGGCAAGCAGCTGGACGAATTCACCTATGAACTTACCCTGGAGGAAGACGAACTGGTGGAGGAACTGATCGAGGCCCGGGAGGCCGAACCCAGGGAACGCATTCGCAGTCACCGAATCTTTAATCAGGATGCGCGAATCGAAGAACCGGAACCCATTCGTCCTGCGGAAGAAATCCTCAATGAACTCCGAGAAGACGAGAACGAACAGGAGTCGGAAGACTCCGAAAACGAAGGAATAAGCGACGACTACAGCAACTACCTGGAGGAACTCAGAAAGAAGCGCATGGAGAAAGCCCGAATACTGGAGGAGAAAAACAAAAAAGAGGAGGAAAAACCGGCCAGGACCGCATACACCAGCAACCGTAATACTTCGGCATACTTTTCCCTCAAAGACAGAGATGCCCTCTACATACCCCTGCCTGTGTACACCTGTATACAAGGAGGTGAGGTCGTGATCAACATCAAGGTGGATAACGAAGGTTATGTTACCGAGGCCGCATTCAATTCCAGAGCCTCCAACACCAACAATGGCTGCCTGGTGGACAATGCCATCGAATATGCCCGCAAGGCCCGCTTTAGCAAGGGCTCATCTGTTGAGCAGATCGGAACGATTACCTTTTTATTCGAAGGGAAGTAAATCCAACAGCTCCCTGGCGATATCCTCACCTTTGTTCGTGTTGTACCAGGCCTGTAGTTCCTGTTTGAACTCCGGACTCAGGGTTCCTTTAGCGGCCTTCTCGTCAATTACCCGTTGAGACAAAACGGCCGGCCTTGGCCCCCAGCTTCCCATGAAAATTTGGTCATCCGTGCTCATCGAGACCACGATGGGTATGGATCGGGTTCCATTGTACATGAACTGATCCATGAGCTCGGGATTCTCGTCCCTCAAGACCACACGAAGGTCAATCAGGGGCTGCTGCCCGGCCATGGCATTCAGCACGGGCAGCACATGAGCCGCATCGCCGCACCAGCCTTCGGTGATAACCAGCCAGGTAACCGGTCTCTCCAGATGGGAAAGTGAAATCTCCACCTCTAGGGGAAGCTGAAGGGTCTTGTGCCAACGCTTCATCCTGCGGTAGTTGAGTTTGGAATATTCGATCAGGGCCTCGGATTGATCATTCCCGGTGGTCTTACCGGTTTCGAAATGCTCCTTCATCATGGCATCGAAGGCCTCGTAGGTGAAGGCGTTTTCCCTGGCCTCTTCGAACAGCGGGTACCAGGGATAGGGTGTTTCGGTTTGAATCATACCGCTCAATTAGGTTGAATGAGTCGGAAAATTAGTCCAATCCTGTCTGCCGTTAAATGACTTAAGTCACATAAGAATATCAGGAGCCGGGAGGCAGCACCAAGGTATTGAACAATTTGGCCTTGGCCTTAAGCCATTTCACATTCACCTCGTTGAGTTTCAGTGAGGCGTTGATCAGCGATTGCTCCCGACTGTTCAGCAGGAAAATGGAGCTCTCCCCGAAACTAAATTTCCGTTCTTCCGCGCTGAGCAGGGTCTGATAATTCTGCCTTACCAGACTGGCGGTCCGGCGCTGACTCTCGAGGTTTGCCAGCTCTGTGTACACGGCATCGATCTTGTTTTGCAGTACGACGAATTGGTTCTCAAGCTCCAGGCGGGCATCCTGCAACTTGATGTCGGCCAGCTTTACGGCCCCTCGCTCCTTCCTCAGAAACAGGGGTGTTTTAAAGGTTATGCCACCGGTATATTGCTGGGTATCGAAGGTATTGGCCTGCCTGGGGTCGGTGGTCAGGAAGTTGTATTCCAGGTCGAGGGTCGGTAGAAGTTGGTTTACCCTGAGCCGCTTATCCACCTGAAGGCCTTGCACTTTCAGGGACAGAGACCGAATCTTCGGATGGTTTTCCAATTGAAGCTGAAGGGTATCCAGTTGATTCAGACTCAGGAAGGCATCCACAGCGAATTCCGGCTCCATCTGCGGATAGAGATCGTCCGATACCTCAACCGGCACATCCTCGATCCACAAAAAATTGGAGAGTTCGAGCGTTCTCTGGCGAAAGTTCAGCTGGGCCTGCTGACGGCCAAGCACTCGATTCTGGACGGCTATGGCCGCCTCTACCGTATCGATAATGGCCAGATCTCCTTCCACGGCCCGTCTTTTGATACCATCCAGCCTGAGCTGGGCATTCTTCTCGAAGTTGGTGAAGATTTCGAGATCTCGGTAAGCCTGCATCCACTCAAAGTAGGCCTTGGCGGCCATGGTGAGCACCTCGTTGATCTCTATCTGCTGGTCGAATTCCGTCTGCTCCCGGAAAAACCGTGCCTTCTTGAGCGTGGCCATCCGTTCGTTAATCCACAAACCATCCGCCAGAGAAAGGGTTACTCCTACTTCGTACAGACCTTCGTCGGGCAGGGTCTCATCCGGATTCAGGAAAGCGCCCTCCCATTGCTTGTACGCCGCTTTCAGAGAGATCCCATACCAGGTAGGTATCTTAAACGAAGCATTGAGACGGTCCCAATATTCGGTATTCTTGAACTTCTTGCGATCCAGATCGAGTTCGATCTTGGGGTCAAATACCCCCCGGGATTTCAGGAGTTCTGCCGTACCCCGGTCCAGGGTAAGGCCGGCCTGCCTGACCAGCGGATGGTACTTGAGCACATAGCCCATGTATTCCTGAAAGCCGAATTCGGTCAGTGTACTGTCGACAGGGGAATCTTGAACCGAAGGAACTGTAGCCGGCGAAGACACCTGGGCCCTCAGGCAAAGGGGAAAGAGCGGAACTGCCCAGAACAGTACCCATAAGAGACGCCGTCCCCTCATACCTTGATTTTGATTTTCGGGAGTTTTTCTTGCTTGCCCCTGGGCTGATAATAGTCGGGAGGGAAGCCGTTGAGCTGCCTCCAGAGTTCGTACCAGATGGGCACATCGTTGAGTAAGGCGATGGTTCGGGCACCCGATCCTATCCGTATATCCACCGGCCACTCGTGGTCGTCCGGGTCCGGAGATAAGAGTATTCGGTATTTGCCGTTTTCACTGATAAAGGTCTCTATGGCTACCACTTCTCCCCCGTAGGTTCCGTACGAGACATTGGGCCAGCCGCTGAACACGATGGCCGGCCAACCGTCAAACTGTATGCGCACCTTCTCACCCAGGTGGATCAGAGGCAGGTCGATGGGATCCACAAAGGTCTCAACCGCCATCTCATAATTCGTGGGCATGATATTCACCAGCTTATCGCCTTCCTTAAAGGTCTCCCCTATACCGGCCTGTAAGGCGCGATTTACAAAACCGTCCTGAGGGGCCGTAATATAATAGAGTCTTCGGCGCATTTCGTAGTTGGTGAGTTCGTTCTCGAGCTTGGTTACCATGGCTTCAGAATCGAACTGGGAAGATTCGGCCGTAAACTTCTCACTACGCGCCTTGGAAATCTTATCCACGTATTCCGCCTTGATTCGTCCGATTTCCACCCGGGCATTGATCACTTCATTTCGACTGCCGAGCAGCTTGTTCTCCTGCGAGATAAGCTTGGCCTGAGTCTCCTGCAGTTTCAGACTCTTGGCCTCCAGATCCGTTACCGGTTTAAGGCCTTCGGAATTCAACGTCTCGGAGCGCTGAAACTGTCGCTCTGCGATACTGAGGTTGGTCCGGGCAGCAACCAGCTCAATACTATCGGCCTGTACCTTATACTTGGCCTGCAACAGTTTGTTTTCGGCCATCTCCAGCTTGAGTGCCCGCTCTTGTATAAGCGCCTCGATCTGTGCTTCCAGGGCCTTCACCTTTTCCTTATATGAGCGTACCGAGAGGGACTTGGCCTCTACCTGCATACCCGTTCGCTCGACCAGATTGGGATCGAAATACTCATTCTTGATTTCCGAAATAAAGAGAATGGTATCTCCCTTGGCTACCCGGTCACCTTCACGAACGAACCACTTTTCGATCCTGCCCGGTATGGGAGATTGAATGGTTTGAGGACGATGATCCGGAGCAAGCGTTGTCAGGAAGCCCTCGCCTTGTATGTTCTGCGTCCAGGGCAAGAACATGATGAGCAGGACCATGACGAAAAAAGCGAACAATAATCGGTTAAAGTACTGGTAGTGCCTGCGCGGAAATACCCGTTGGCCCGCCTTGAAATTCCCCAGGTCTACCTTGGCGTTCAGTGGATTTCTAGTGATGTTCAGCATAAGGCATTACTTTTCAGTGAGTTTCCCTTTTTCCATATACACCAGTCGACCGCAACGACCCGCCCAGCTGGGGTTCTCGCTGACTACCAGCAAGGCCCAACCATTCGAGGAATCCACCAGGAAGTCTATGATCTCCCTGGCTTCGTCTTCCGGGAAGTGGAATAGGGGATCTTTCAGAATGAGGAGTTTGGGTTTTTTAACGATACTTCGGGCAAGGACTATCTTCCTGGCCACCGTAGAAGGAATTTGCTGGCCTTCCGGATAGAGGAAGGTGTATATCCCGTCCGGCTGCCTGCGAACAAATTCCGTGAGCTTGGTCTTTTCCAGGGCCCAGTACACATCTTCTTCACTAATATCCGGATCCCCGAAGGTTATATTATCCCTGAGCGTACCCTCGAACGGAGTGTCCTCGGCCAGAGATTGCCCTACATATCGCCTGTATTCGTTCAGGTAAATTCCCTGTAAGGCAATGTTGTTCACATAAACCTGGCCCTCACTAGGTTCGATCAGACCGGCTATCATACGGAGCAGGGTCGATTTACCGGAGCCACTGGGTCCGTAAAGGAGTATGGTACAGATAGGGGAGATACTTAAGGATACACTGTCCAGTATTTTTCCGTTGTGTTCAGGAACCCGATAGGTGACGTTTTCCAGTTCCACGTTCAGGCCCTCATCACTGCTGAAAGGCTGCTGCCCCTCCTGAGGCTCCAGCTCCTTGTCGACCACATTGCCCAGCTTCTCCAGAGAGGTGAGCAGGTCGTAGATGGTTTCCAGGCCCATAATCAACTTTTCCACCGAACTAATGACCAGGAGTATAATGATTTCCGCAGCTACGAACTGTCCAATGTTCATTTCCTGATTCAAAACCAGTAGTCCACCGATCAGCAGTAATCCGGCCGTCACCAGGACCTTGAATCCCGTCATTTGCAGAAATTGGGTAATCAGGACTCGGAAATGGCTCTCCCGGGCCACCAGGTACTTGTCCACCAAGGCATCGTTCTTGTTCAGAGCATGGGAAGTCTTACCCGCCAACTTAAAGCTGATGACGGAACGGGCAATCTCCTGCAGCCAGTGGGCCACCTTGTATTTATTCTTGGATTCGAGCAGACTGGTTTCCAGGCCCCGCTTAACCGTGAAACGGAACAGGGTATAAATCAAGGCCACCAGGAGTAACCCATAGAAAATAAAGAACGGGTGATAGAAAGACAGCAGCATAAGGCCCAGAACCACCTGCAGTATGGCCGCCGGGAAATCGAGCAGTACCTTGGAAAGACTCTTCTGTATGGTCAGGGTATCGAAGAAACGGTTGGCCAGTTCCGGCGGATACACATCGCGAAGCTCGCTCAGTTTGATCTTGGGAAATCTGTAGGCGAACTCGAAGGAGGATCGGGTGAATATTTTCTGTTGTATGTTTTCTATAATCCTCATCTGCATCAGCTGAAGTATACCCACGAACCCCACACCAAGGGTAACCAGCACCACCAGTATTACCCATGAAGTACTGACCTGGGCCCCTTGAATAAGGTTGATAATCGCCTGTATACCCAGGGGCAGGGATAGGTTTACCAAACCGGCAAATACTGCGTAATACAGCACCTGCAGGACATCCCGCTTATCGATTTGAATCAGCCCTATCAGGCGTTGCCAGGGTGTCATTTTTTCAACGGCCATTCGAGTAGTTTTGGATGATTTGTTGTGTCATATCCGTCAGGAAATTCCCTGGCCCGGCACCCGGTGCACAATCGGTTAACTGAGGAAAATGCTCGATCAGAAAATATTGATGCAGGGAGTTTTCCACCAGGGTACTGGCCAGACTGGAGGGATAGGGGTACTCAGGCGCTGCCTCTATCAACATATCCTTTATACGCCCGGTGAGCCTCTTGTAGATAGCGAAATACCCTTCCTTGTTTTCCCGATCCACTTCTTTGCTTACGTACGACTTTGAATACTCGTTAACTACTATCTTCTTTAGCAGGGCCTCGTCTATGTGACCGAAGGCCTCGTCCCCCTCGATCTCCTCGGTGAGTATACGAATCGCAACATCGATCCTCCGCATAGGATCGCTCAGATTCTGTATGGAAAATACGAGTTTATACTCGGTCCAGGCCCAATACCAGGATATTAAATACAGGAGAAACTTGTGTTTATTCTCGAAGTAGCGATACACGGAGCTTTCATTGGAGCCTATACTCAAGCCTAGTTTCCGGAAGTTGAACTGCTCGAAGCCCAGTTCATCTATGAGTTCAATGCCGCGGGAGACCATACGCCGGCCCAAATCAGAAGACTCCGGATCCTTGACGTACAGACGCGAGTCGATTTCAATGCGGATACTGGGTATTAGTCTGTCCATGACTTATAGAAACGGACGCGAAAATAATAGTAATACTATCATTTTCTAAATGTTTAACTTTTATTTACCAAAAGTTATACTTTCAATTGAAGAATGGCTGATATATTCCTCCGACCAAGAGAAGTGTTCCCTAACTATGTCATCCGTATTAGAGCGGACATAGTCGATAAATGCGCGTAATACCGGAGAAAATTTCTTCCCGGACATCCAAATCAGATTCCAGTGCGTGGTGATCGGCAGTCCCGGTGTCGGGTAAACCTGCAGCTCTCCGTTCTGAAGTTCATTACGGAGTCCAATCAGGGGCATGACCGATAATCCAAGGCCCGCCAACACGGACTGCTTGACCGCTTCGTTGGAGGTCAGTTCCATTTTCTTGCGGAGTCGGATCTGACGCTCGGAAAGGAAGGTTTCCATGGCCAGACGGGTTGCCGATCCCTGCTCCCGAAAAATTAGGGGCGATTGCTCCAGGGTACCTTCTCTGATGAAATGATCGGGTTCGTACAGGCCCTTTTTACCTATCAGGCAAAGGACATTGGGCAGGAGTTCCAAGTTATGAACCTTATATCCACCAGGGAGTAAGGATACCAGCGCAAGGTCAGCCGCATTGACCTCCATATTGCTCAGAACCGTGCTCTTATTGGTCACATCCATCTGAATGTCCACACCTGGATTCGCCTTGTAAAAACCACTGAGGTAGTAAGGTATCACGTACTTGGCCGTGGAGACCACCGTGAGTTTAAGTGTACCCACCAGTTTATCGTCCAGGGCCTGTGTATGTTGGTCGAGCAGCTCCACCTCTTCAATTATAACCCGAGCCATGTCTGCGATTTTCTTTCCAAAATCGGTCAGGTACAGCCTCCTGCCCACAATCTCGGTCAGAGGCATGGGAAACTGGTCCTGGAATTTCTTGAGCTGAATGGAGACAGCCGGCTGGGACAACAGCATCTCCTCCGCGGTTTTTGTAATACTCTGATTTTGATAAACCTTGTAGAATAAACGGAGCTGGTGGAGCGTATAATTCATAAATACTTCTAATGTCTATTATCATAAATATATATTATTCTAAATAAATAATTAATTTCACTTTTGCATCCGGTTTGAATGCACTCGTCCGCTGCGGAAGAGCGCAACACCAGACCGGAGAATATAACACCCAAAAAAATGTCTGAAAAAGCACATTACGAACTGGTTAAGGGCCAGTTCACCGCATCGGAAGCCATGGACATAGTACAGGCCCTGTTCGATCAGAAGATCAACTTTCACAAATTGCAACGCCTTTCCTGGTACGAGGGAAATGTCCATGCCAATACTGAATTTCCCGATGGGCGGATATCCGAACTGATGCGTGATAAGGAACTGGCTCGTGAGTTCCTGATGACGCATAAGGCACAGGGCATTAAATACCGGATTGTCGGCAATCTGGAGATTCAGCGCATAGAAGAAGAATAGCCGGACTGGTATGGACTTTTCGCTGTTGTGGGAGAACCTCACTAATCCCGCCCTGCTCTTTTTCTTCCTGGGAATTCTGGCGGTCCGGCTAAAGAGCGATCTGGAAATCCCATCGAATTCCTCGCGCTTCATTTCCCTGTACCTGCTCTTCTCCATTGGCTTTAAAGGAGGGGTAGAACTGGCTCACAGCACCCTGGACGGTGAAATCATAGGTTCGCTTTTCTTCGGTTTGTTCCTGGCGTCAGTAGTACCCATAGCCGCCTTTTTCGTTCTGAAGACGCGCTTCAGCATACCCAATGCCGGGAGTATAGCCGCGGCCTACGGTTCGGTGAGCGCAGTAACCTTCGTAACGGCGATTTCCTTTCTGGAACTCAAGCAGATTCACTACGGGGGTCATATGGTAGCCGTTATGGCCCTGATGGAGGCTCCGGCCATCATGGTGGGGGTATTACTGATGTCCCTGTACAGGAAAGACCAGGAAGAGAAACAGCCGATGGGCAAAATTCTCCACCACTCACTGACCAATGGGAGTGTATTCCTGATCATCGGGAGTCTGATCATTGGTTTCGTAGCCAGTGATCAGCAGGCCGAAGGGATCAAGCCGTTTACCACCGATATATTCAAAGGATTTCTGGCCGTTTTTCTTTTGGATATGGGCATCAATAGCGGACGTCGATTAGCTGATTTCGTGAAGAAGGGCAAATTCGCATTGTTCTTCGCCATTATACTGCCACTGATTAATGGCTGTCTGACTGCCTATGTCAGCCAATGGGTGACCGACGATCTGGGAAACCGCTTCTTGTTCGCCATCCTCGCCGCGAGTGCTTCGTACATCGCTGTACCCGCGGCCATGAAGCTCGCGGCTCCCAAAGCAAATCCCAGCCTGTATGTGCCCATGGCGCTGGCCGTGACCTTTCCATTCAATATTACCCTGGGGATGCCCCTGTATATGCAGATCGCTACCTATTTCTCAGGATCCTGATTGCGACTGAGGAAATCGATGAATTCCGCCCTCGGGATCAATTCGCCACCCATGCCCTCCAGATGGGACGTATAACTTTGGCAGTCGATCAGCATATACCCTTTATCACTGAGTTTCCTGGCCAACTGTATCAGGGCAAACTTGGAGGCATTGGACACTTCGGAAAACATGCTCTCTCCACAGAAAACACGTCCCAAATCGACTCCATACAACCCTCCCACCAGTTCATCCCCTTCCCATACTTCATAGGAATGGGCTTTGCCTAATTCATGCAGCCGAATAAAGGCCTCCTTCATTTTGTCAGTAATCCAGGTGCCATCCTGTCCATGCCGCGGAATCCCCGAACAACGTTCGATCACCTGATCGAAGCAGCTATTTTCAGTAAGCCTGAATCGTCCGGAACGGATCACCCTGCGCATACTCTTGGAGACCTTGATCCGGTCAGGAAACAAAACCATACGAGGGTCAGGGCTCCACCATAAGATTAGTTCGTCCTGGTTGAACCAGGGAAAAATTCCCTTGTGATAGGCCTCCATTAATCGTTTGGGAGACAGGTCTCCTCCCATGGCAAGCAGGCCCATTTCGTTGGCCTGATGGACGGGTGGAAAGTCCGTGAAAGCGTCCAGGAATGGAATCCGTATGTTCTCACCTTTTGCACGCATGGGTTTGATCGTCTTATGATTTCCCACAACCTGCCGTCGGCTAAAGGCTGCGGGGGTTAAAAAGGTAAATCGTCGTAGTCTTCGTCGTTTCCGTTATCGGTGGATTCGTAAGTATTCATGGGCGGGGCAGGTGGAGCAGCCTCAGGTCCGGGAACATCGTTCTGCACCTTCTCGATCCGCCATCCCTGTATCGAATTGAAGTACTTGACTTCTCCCTGGGGACTGGTCCATTCCCTCCCCCTGAGATTGATACTGACATTCACCTTGTCTCCCGGGCGTAAAGGGTCCAGTAAATCGGTGCGGTCCTGAACGAACTCGATTAGGATGTGCTGGGGATAGGTCTCCTCCGTGGTCAGCACCATTTCCCGCTTACGGAAGCCATTGCTTCCATAGGTCTTTGTCTCTTCTATCAGCTTGACTACGCCTTGAATTTCCATCTTATCACTTTCATTCTTAAATGCAAATTAACAACATCAACCTAAGTAATTTCTGGAAAAATGGCTTTTTAGGTATCTTTAACAACCATGGCCATATCCTTAATTTATCGTTAGGATGAAGTGGAGGTTCCTCAATCGAAACACTACGCTTTGGCTACTCCTTTTTGCCTTTGCCATCGTCGTATTCATCCTTTGGAACACTAACGAATTCTTCGTGAAGTTCAAGGAAGAGGAGCGGTTGAAAATGGAAATCTGGGCCACCGCACAGTCCGAGCTCATGCAATCAACCCTGGAACAGGACCTGGGGGACCTTCCCATACAGGTGTTGCGAAAAAATAGCTCCACCCCCATGATCCTTCAGAATAAAGACGGAAGTATCCGCTCCCACAACCTGCCCGATAAGATCGCCGGGGATTCCCTTCGACTGATCAGGAAAATGAAGACCTACGCCGACCAGAATAAACCCCTCGAACTCAGTTATAAAGGAGAATACCTGGCTACCCTCTACTACGGAAACTCCGATGTTCTTACTCAACTCCGGTATTACCCCATTGCCCTGTTACTGATCGTTTTCCTCTTCGGTGCCGTCCTGTATTTCTTCTTCATGACCAACAAGATGTCGGAGCAGAACCGGCTCTGGACAGGCATGGCCAAGGAGACGGCACATCAGATCGGAACCCCGCTGACTTCTCTGGTGGGCTGGTCGGAACTCCTGAAAAACGAAGACATATCCCCGGAGATTCCGGCAGAAATCAATAAGGACATCGAACGCCTTCAGGTCATAACCGATCGCTTCTCCAAGATTGGTTCCGTTCCCAAGCTCCATACCTGTGACCTCGTTGAAGAGACCCGTAGAACCTGGACATATCTGGAAAAACGTCACTCCAAGCTCGTCAGGTTTCACTGGCAGGCCCAACCTATGGATCTGATGCTCCCGCTCAATCCTTCCCTGTATAGCTGGAGTATCGAAAACCTGGTAAAAAATGGTATCGATGCCATGAAAGGCAAGGGAGACATCTTTCTGGATATCAAGGTCAATGGCACCCTGGCGCATATAACCGTTAGGGACACGGGTTCCGGAATTCCAAAGGATATAGTCAAACGCATCTTCCATCCCGGAGTCACCACCAAGGAAAGGGGCTGGGGACTCGGACTCTCCCTGGTTCGGAGAATAGTTGAGGAATATCATGGCGGCAGGATACGGGTACTGCAAACCGGAGAGTCCGGCACGACCATGCAGATATCACTGCCCTTTGAAAAGGTGCCTGAAACCTAGGCTGTTCCGTAGCGCTGTTTGTAGGCATGCTGAAGGCGTGAGGCCAGATCTTCGAAAGCCTCCTCAGTAAACTTGGCCTTGGTGGTAAACCTGGCATCGTCCATATTGCGCAGTGGAATAAGATGGACATGAACGTGAGGCACCTCCAGGCCTATAACCGACATACCCACTCGTTCGCAGGCAATCTGAGATTCGAGTACCAGGGCAACCTTACGTGAAAACTGCATGAGGCCTGTATAGGTTTCCTCATCCAGATCCCAGATTTTGTCCACCTCCGTCTTGGTGATACAGAGTGTATGTCCCGGCGAATTGGGATTTATATCCAGAAAGGCCAGGAATCGGTCGTCCTCGACTATCTTATAACTGGGCAGCTCGCCTTGTACAATTTTGCTGAAGATACTTGACATCTTGAGTGGTATACGGTTGTTTATACTCGGGTAATCTCGATAACCTCGAACTTGAGCGTTCCGTTAGGCACCTGGATTTCGGCGATGTCCCCCACGGATTTTCCCAGTAACCCTTTTCCTATGGGCGAAGTCACGGAGATCTTCCCGGTCTTGAGATCGGCCTCACTTTCGGCCACCAGGGTGTATTTCATCTCCTGTCCATTGGCCGTATTCTTTAACCTGACTGTGGATAGAACGAGCGCCTTGGAGGTATCCAACTGGGACTCGTCTATAAGCCGCGCATTGGCCAGCAGTTCCTCCAACTTGGATATCTTCATCTCCAACAGGCCCTGAGCCTCCTTGGCTGCATCGTATTCGGCATTTTCCGAGAGGTCACCTTTATCCCGGGCGTCGGCTATAGCCTGAGATGCCCTGGGACGCTCCACATCTTTAAGCTGGTTGAGTTCCTCCCTGAGTTTCTTCAATCCTTCCTGTGTGTAATAAGCCACTTTACTCATACTCCAACCTCGGTTTAAATGGGTTCCGCCCGATTGCAGAATTGTTGGGGCGGATCTCTGCATTAGATAATACAAAAATCCTCGCAGTATCATCAATAATGATCTATCGCGAGGATTTCCACCAAAGATAGGATAAATTTGCGACTTAACTTCACAGTATGAGAAAGTTCCTGATCCTGATACTCCTATTCGCAGTAGGCCTTTCGGCCTGTTCCACCGAGCGAACCAACCGCAACCCTTTCCTTCAGGAAATCAGTTTTCGCATCGACCTGGACCTGAACCTCCCCCTGTATAACGGGCTCAACACCATAGGTAATCCCGTCTATGTAGGGCTCAATGGAGTGGGTACGCGCGGGGTATTTGTCATGCAGACCTCGATCGATCTCTACCAAGCTTACGAAGCGAGTTGCCCCAACCATGTGCCCAACGATTGTTCGACCATGAGAATCAATGGCATAGAAGTCGAGTGTAACTGTGAGGGCTACCGATATAATCTGTTCACGGGGCAGATGTCAAACCGACCCCAGACCGGCTCGGTATTCTACGATCTGCTGCGTTACAATGTGATTCCCAGTGGCAATACCCTCATAGTCACGAACTGAATACGCTTTCTCAGTCCTGAAGTATCTCTTCCATGACCCAGCCGCAGTGCAGCGCACTGTATGCGGTCGAGGGGTGTGCAGCTTCCCCCATGAGGTGACGTCTCAGGTTCTCGGCATGGGGCATCTGTATGTGATGTGGGTTTTCGATTTCCCACTCTTCTGTTTTTCCTCCGGACTCCAGACAGACGGCGGCCTCATAGAGAACCGAAAATGACAGGGTGCCCCGCTCACCGTAGATCTTTACTTCATCACGGTAATCGTCGGAAGCGAAATTCCAGAACCCGCTGCCCGTAGCTCCCCCCTGGTGCACCCAACTGGCGGTTATGGCATCGGGGGCCTGATAATAGCCCTGTTGGTTGCATACCTGTCCGCTTACCTGGACAAAATTCCCCAGCAGGTAAGCAAACAAGTCCAGACCGTGGCAGGCCAGGTCGTCGAAGTAACCCCCCGGCGCTATCTCGGGATCGGTCCTCCAGGTATATGTGCGATTCAGATCCACTTCGCTCGGAGGCTTGGTCTTGACCCAGTGGATGTGCCTCGGCGTTCCTATGCCTCCCGATTCCAGAGTTTCTCTTATTTTATTGAAGCGCGGCAGGGAGCGTCGGTAGTAGGAGACGAAAAGGGGGAGGTTGCGTTCTTTAAACAGGCCATACATTTCCTGGCTTTCCCGGTAGGTGGGGGCCATGGGTTTTTCGACGCAGCAGGGCTTTCCGGCTTCGGCGACCATACGGGCGTAATGCAGGTGGGAATCCGGAGGGGTAGCGATATACACGGCATCGATCTCAGGGTCGTTGACCAATTCCGCAGCATCGGTGGTCCAACGGGAGATACCGTGCCGGGCTGCGTAGTCTGCCGCCTTACGGGCATCTCTTCCCATGACCATGGCCAATTCGAAGCCCGGATTCTTATAATAGGCCGGTGCGCTTTTGAGTTCGGTTACCGCTCCTATACCAATCATGCCCCAACGAATGGGCGTTTTGTCAAACAGGGGCTTTTCGGCCTTCAGTGCCGGATAGATCTCCATCATGAATTCGACTTTGCGTTCCGGTTAAAATTACGAAGCCCGGTAAAACCTCAACCTTACATCCGAATGCGCAGTCCGGCCAGGAAATTTATTCCTGCCTGTGGGTAAAAGGCATTACCATCCAGTGTGGTGACCCCATTGCCCCCTTCGTTCGGTACATCAAAGGTGAAGAAGTAACCGTTGTTCTCGTATTGCACGTCGAACAGATTGTTTAGCTGCAGGGTGATCTCCAGGGCGGTAAACATCCGCTGAGGCACCCTCCATTGCACGTTAAGGTCGTTCACGAAATAGCTTTCCAGGCGGGCGTTGGCTTCTTCCGTATTGGACATGAACTGCTCCCCGACGAATTTGCTCAGGAAGGTAAACGACCAGTACCGAAAAGGGGTCCAGGTTATCCGATTTCCGGCTATCCACTCGGGCGAAAAGGAAATGGCCGTATTTCCGAGATTGACAAGCTCCCCGTTTCGGGAGACCACGAAATCGCGGTTGCGATTGCGGCTCCAGGTGAGGTTGGGTTGAATGACCAGATCCTGCGTTGGCTTCCAGGTCAGGTCGGCCTCCAGGCCAAAGCGGTAGCTTTCTCCTACGTTGGTGCGCAAAGGAAACCCACCCTGATCGCGCTCACCGGTAAGGACCAGCTGATTGGAATAGTCCATGAAAAACAGGTTAGCCTGCAACTGAATCTTTTCCCTGCGAAGTCGGGTCCCCAGTTCCCAATCCCAGAGCTTTTCGGGCTCGGGATTTCCGTTTTCGAAGTCCACACGGGCGGGTTCCCGCTGAGCCCGGGCCACGGACAGATAAAAACTGGTGTCCGGATCGGGATTATAGCTCAGCCCGGCCTTGGGATTGAAGAAATTATATACCTCGTCCACCTCGAGTACGGAAGCCGGATCGAAGAGAGATCCTTCCGCCCGGTAGGTAATCCGGCGAAATTGCAAGTCCCCGAACAGGGACCAGTCGTCCCTGTCCCAGGTGGCCTTCAGGAAATTATTCCAGTCGCGCTTGCGGCTGGTATTGCGGTAAAACGTAAAGGGTCGCTCAGGCAGAATACCCTGGTCGAGGGAGATAACCTCTCCGAACTGATTCCCATCGTAGCGCTGGTAACTCCCCCCGAATGTGGCCGTCACCTCATCGCTCCGGTAGTTGATCTGATGGACCAAGCCGTAGAACTCCGAATTCAGATGAAGACGGCTGGCAAGGTCGGCGGTAGCCGCAGTCTGCCCGGGCAGGTCGGCAGTCCCCAGCCGGTAGAAGTCCAGGGAGGCATCGTCGTTCATTTGTTCGAAGTAGCCGCGGCTGTTGGTGTAATGCAGGGAAAGGGTGGCGTTCCAGCGCGTATTGAAGCCCTGAGTAAAATGCAGCTGATAATGGTCCTGCCAGTAGTTGTCGGTCTGGTCCTCATAGAAGCGGGTCTCCCCGTCGGCATTGACGAACAGTCCGTCGGGGTTAAACCGCCGGTCCCGATCGAGCCCTGCCCGGTCCTGGCCGATAAACGACAGGCCGGTGCGTTCCGATCCGCCGAATACCAGTCCCTTGACCAGGGTATTCTTATCCCGGTAGGTCCCCTGCACGAAATACGATCGAAGATCAGCGAAGGCGCGATCCACAAAGCCGTTGGAACGAATACGGGAAAGCCGGGCATTGACATTCCAGTGATCGTTTAGTACGCCGGTTCCTGCCTGAAGGGTGTATTTCTGGGTACCGAAACTGCCCGCACTGGTCGCCAGTTCGGCGAAGGGCACCACGGACAGCGGCTGGGTTTCTATATTCAGGCTTGCTCCGAAGGCCCCCGCACCATTGGTCGAAGTACCCACTCCCCTTTGCAACTGTATAGAGCCTATGGAAGAGGCAAAATCCTGCAGGTTGACAAAAAAGGTCGTCTGGCTGTCCGCATCGTTGTAGGGAATGCCGTTAATGGTAACATTGATGCGGGAATTATCCGATCCCCTTACCCGTATATCCGTGTACCCCACACCGGTACCGTCGAAACTGGTGGCTACTACGGATGGGTAGTAATTCAATAGCTGGGGAAGGTCCTGGCCCAGATTGAGGGGCTGAATCTCTTTGGCCCGTATGGTGGTAAACGTAACCGGGGTACGCTGACTGGCCCGGGTCGCGAACAGGATCACTTCGTTCAGGTTTACGCGTAAGGGCTCTAAGGTGTCTTTAGTCACTTTCTGCTCCTGAGCCAGAGTAAATGCCAGGGTACCTAGCAGCAAGCCGGCAGCGAGTGCATACTTCATTTTCCTAAGATTAGCGGGGCGATAAGCGTGGAAGGAAGGAATCCTGACCTGAAGAAGACGTCGGTAACAACTCCCTTGGCGGCATTATCCGCCCAGGTTCTTCGGGTATAATCTCAGCCTGCCGTGAGCAAGCACCCCTGTGTTCAAGCTGCAAATATACGCACTTAAAAAGACTTCAAATGGCCCGGCAAGGCAAACGTCACTCCATGAAAAAACCTCCCGGAAAACCCTTGCTTAGGCCCGCCGGGAGCTCAAATCACGATTTTTCGCCTACGCCTGATGCGCCGGCTTCAATAAATCGTTGACGGTCTTAACGGGGTTAAAGGTGCTCAGGGGAACCTCAACGAAGATGGTGTTCCACTTCGCCATGGCCCCGTTCCATAGGCCGGGGAGTTCCAGTGCCTTGAGATCCTTGCCGTCCTTGGTCTTGTAGGCGATAAAGGCCTGGCCCATATCCACATAATCCATCAGGTGGTAGGGCTCACCCTTGTAATTCTTCATCCCGCAGACCAGGTCCACCGGGTTGAAATGGGTAGCCCCCTGCAGGATCTGATTCTGGGCAGGATTGTCGGTATCGATCTGGGCAGATTCGATGATCTGCAGGGAAACCGAGCCGTCCGTTCCGTGAATAAAGAAGGGGCCCCCGCCGGGTTCTCCCTCGTTTCTTACCATGCCACAGACCCGGATGGGGCGATCGATAAGGATTTTCAGAAGTCCTCGCTTGCCCGCCTCGTCCAGAGTGCTGTATTCGCCGGGTATGCGGACATTAAGCTCCGTTTCCATAAACAACCGGCACTCCTCCAGGTGATCCTCTCCACCGGAACCCTCATCCAGCCAGCGGGCGTGTTCGAAGGCACGCTCCTGTATGCTGAGCAGCAGTCCTCCTAACATCTTCTTGTTGTCCACCGTGTCGGGAAAGTCCCTTTCCGTAACCACATTGTCGATATTCTTTATAAAAACCATATCGGCATTGACCTCGTTCAGATTCTCGATCAGGGCGCCGTGTCCACCGGGCCGGAAGAGCAGGCTGCCGTCCTCCTGCCGGAAGAAGGTGTTGTCCATGTTCACCGCTACCGTATCCGTAGAGGGCTTCTGATACGAAAAGGAAATCTCGAAGGTCTTGCCGGTTTCCTCGCTCAGGCGATCTTGTATGCGTTCCTGCTCGGCCGTGAAGAGCTCCTGGTGCTGGGGCGAAATGGTGAAATGTACCCGGGCCGTACCATTGGCCTCAGCATAGCGGGCAGCCTCCTTGAGGTGTTCTTCGAAGGGGGTCACATTGCGGTCTCCGTATCGGTGAAAGGCCAGCATCCCCTTGGGATAGAAACCGTAATTCAGGCCCGTCTCCCCGAGGATTTCGGCTACGAATCGATGCAGGTGTTCCCCTTCCGTCTGGTAGCTGCCTGCGATACGCTCCTGTACATCGCTGTAAAACGCAAACTTCTCCAAGCCCTCCTTAAACTGCTTCAGCGCCTTATCTCCGGTTCTTTCGAAATAGGCATCCAGCTCCTCTTCTTCGGGCTCATAGGCATCGAGAAAGGAGAACAGCGCCTTGAACATACGTGAAGCGGCCCCGGAAGCGGGAACAAACTTAAGCAGGGACTTGCCCTCCCTGAGTTTGTCGAATTGCTCCCTTAAAGCAGATTGTTGCTGCTCATCGAATTGGAAAATGCCGTTGCCCACTGTCGCGGCTTCGGCCAGGTTTACAAAGGGCACCCCTTTTTCAAACATTTCCACCTGCCGGGCCAGTTGCTGTTCGGTTATGCCCTTTTCACTGAGGAGTTTCTTGTCGTTATCCGTGAGTTCCATAGGTCGTATTGAGTAGATGATCAATTGTTGAAATGGCAGTTTGAAGGCGCTGTTCGCGTCCCCCGCTCAAAGTAACAAATTTCCTACCGCTTTGCTCCAATGCCCCCCGGAAAGCCAGGAAGAATTCCTCCCTATCATCCGGCCGGTCGCGGAGGTCGTCCTCCTCCCAGGGCACGTCTATATCGGTAAGGAAATAGAGGTCGTAGGTGTTGCTAAGGGCCGCTTCCCGCAAGACCGGATGGGCGTATCCATCGAAGTAGAGTTCGGAATACACCAGGGTCTCCAACAGATCGGTATCGCATACCAGCAGTCGCCGGCTTCGCGCGGCGAGTTCATTCTCGTGCCGGATCTGTCCCTGTGCGATATCCATGAGATCCTCCTTGCTGCAGATTTCCTTTTCGGCATCCCATTTTCGCTGTAGGAAATCCCGGGCGTATTCCGGCACCCAGGGTTCGTCGTAGTGTTCGCTGAGCTCTCGGGCCAGCGTGGTCTTGCCCGTGGATTCCGGTCCGAATAGGACCACTTTTACGATGTCTGAAGGTTGCTGTAGTAGCGTTTTCTCCATTCCATTAAACCGTATATGGCCAGTACGGTAAAGATGGCGTACTGCAGGGAAAGCATCCCAAAGCCGCGGTAGGCGTATAAAGGTACGGTAATTAGGTCACCTACTATCCACAGGGTCCAGTTCGCGATCCGCTTGCGCGCCATGAACCACATGGCCGTGAAAAAGATACCCGAGGTAAAGATATCCACGTAATTGGTCCAGTCGAGTTGCACGCCGAATCCCTGGTACACCATATAGGTAAATACCATGGTCAGTACAAAAAGGCCGGTTCCCCAAAATCGCTCCTTGTTGCTGCTGATGCCGATGGTGGAGACCCGGACCCCGTCCCGGGCGCGAAGCCAGTTCCACCAGCCGTAGATGCTCATGATGCTGTAGTAGGCATTGATCATCATATCGCCGATAAACCGGTCGACCCAGAAAAGGTAGGTGACGATCACCGTGGAAATCAGACCCGTCGGATACACCCAGATGTGTTCCGACCGCGCCAGCCAGACGCTCCAGATACCGAATACGAAGGCCAGGGCTTCCAGGACAACCAGGTCGGCGGAGCGGCCTTCATAGGCATCCAGGAAGAAATCAAAAATCGGGCTCATAGTCCGATCGGTTACCGCTCACCACTTTAAGCTGAAATACTCCATCCGGCAGATGGCCTAGAGTCTCCCGCATCTCCCGCGTAACCACCCGCATCACCTCATCATAAGGACCGAACACCTGCGTGCTGAGAGGGGTCTCCATCATTCGCAGACCCGACTCCCGCAGGGCTTTGATAAAGTCCTGAATAGGGGGCTCATAGTCCTCCTTAAGGGGATATAGCGAAATCTCTACCGATACTTCCATAGTCTATTCTTTTTCAGGCTCCAGCACCCAGACGCAGGTATAACCGTCGAACTCCAGCACCCGTGCGCCAAACTCCCTTCTCCGATTACCAAAATTCACCGACGCCCGGGCCATTCCATTCTCAAATACCACCTCTTCCGCTGTAATATGGTCCAGGAAGCTCAGTCCCTTTTTTCCATACAACTTATATATGGACTCCTTGACTGCCCAGATGGCAGTGAGCGTCCGGACTTGCCTTTGCTCGAAATCCTCAGCATCTCCGCCGGGGACCATGCCGTGATGGAAGCGGGTGAATTTATTGGCGATCCGTAAGATTTTGTCTCTTTTGAGCTCGATGTCTATACCCACCGGCCGGACAGTGGAATGTATCAGGCCCGTATACATGCCGGAATGGGTGATCGAAATATACGACCCATCCCTGGGTTGCGGTTTGCCATACCCGTTGTAAACGACGTCGTTGTCGTCGTATCCCAATTCTCTGAACAGATAACGGATGCTGGCAAACGCCCTGCGGTGAACACCCGACTTCATTCCCTTTAGGCGTTCCAGGCTATGCTGGCAGAAGTGCATGTTTCGGATCAGCTCCTCCTCGCTCTCCTCCACCCTCCATATCAGGACTCGACTGTGATCGTCTATGGTTAAATCTTTGTATACCGGCACGGGCTAACCTTATGGAATTTGTAATTTTGCCGGAACTCAAACGACCCACTAAGGTCTGGAGTTCAAAGTAATTGCGAAGCTACAAAGAATAAAAAGTCAATGAGCAACACCACTGTACCTTATGTACCCTTTAAAGTAAAAGACCTCCAACTCGCCGACTGGGGCCGGAAGGAAATCGAACTGGCCGAGGCCGAAATGCCCGGGCTGATGGCGCTCCGAGAGGAATACGGTAGCGAGAAGCCCCTGGCAGGTGCGCGTATAGCGGGTTGCCTCCACATGACCATACAGACCGCCGTACTGATCGAAACCCTGGTTGAGTTGGGCGCAGATGTCACCTGGAGTTCCTGTAACATCTTTAGCACTCAGGACCATGCCGCGGCGGCCATAGCCGCCCGAGGCATACCCGTCTACGCCTGGAAGGGCATGACGGAAGAGGAATTCGACTGGTGCATCGAGCAGACCCTGTTTTTCGGGGAAGATCGGCAGCCCCTGAACATGATCCTGGACGACGGGGGCGACCTAACCAATATGGTTTTCGACCGTTTCCCCGAACTGGCCGCAGGTATACGAGGGCTGTCCGAGGAGACTACTACCGGGGTTCACCGCCTCTACGAGCGCATGAAGAACGGCACCCTGCCTATCCCAGCCATAAACGTCAACGATTCCGTTACCAAGTCCAAATTCGACAATAAGTACGGTTGCAAGGAAAGTGCGGTGGACGCTGTACGCCGTGCCACGGACACCATGCTGGCTGGTAAGCGCGTAGTCGTTGCGGGTTACGGGGATGTCGGTAAAGGCACCGCAGCCTCCTTTCGCGGGGCAGGCGCCATCGTCACCGTAACCGAAATCGACCCCATCTGCGCCCTGCAGGCTGCCATGGATGGGTACGAAGTCAAGCGTATGGAAACGGTAATTTCGGATGCCGACATCGTGATCACCGCTACCGGTAACAAGGACATCATACAGGAGCGCCACTTCCGAGCCATGAAGGACAAGGCCATACTCTGTAATATCGGCCACTTCGACAATGAGATCGACATGGCCTGGCTTAAGGCAAATTACGGAGATACCCGGGATGAGATCAAGCCCCAGGTGGACAAGTTTACCATAGACGGCAAGGATATCATCGTGCTGGCCGAAGGCCGCCTGGTGAATCTGGGCTGTGCCACAGGCCACCCTAGCTTCGTGATGAGCAACTCCTTCACCAATCAGACCCTGGCTCAGATCGAGCTCTGGAACAACAGCGACCGCTACGGCAAGGAGGTGTATACCCTGCCGAAGCACCTGGACGAAAAGGTAGCCCGCCTGCACCTGGAACGCCTGGGTGTGGAGCTCACCGAGATGAAGCCCGATCAGGCCGAGTACATAGGCGTGAAGGTCGAAGGGCCCTATAAGCCGGAGTACTACCGCTACTAGGGATTCCCGAAGAGTAAAAACTGAAATACCCCTTAACTGCGGTGGCAGTTAAGGGGTATTTTATTAGGTGTCCAGCCACTTCTTGAACCTGGAGGCCCGCTCCCGGGCTACGATTACCGGTTCCTCCCTGGGCGGATCGATCTTGACGAGCAGGCGGCTGTTGAAGTAGGAATGGACCTCCTGAACGCTGTCTATGCTCAGGATACAGCCCCGGTTTACGCGGAAAAAATCCAGCGGATTGAGAATTTCCTCCAGCTGGTCCAGGCTGTACTCTATGGGGTATTCCTTGCCGGAAGGCAGCACCAGGGATATCACGCCCTCATCGGATTTAAAGTAGGATATGCTCGAAGTCTGAAAGGATTTAAACTGCTGGCCCACCTTGACCATGAAGCGGCGCTTGTATTCCTTCTGAAAGATTTTCTTCATGTCTTCCACCGAGGCCATCTCGTAGGTTACCGTTCCCTGCTCGCCGCGCTGCCTGCTGAATTTTTCACAGGCCTTCCGCAGTTCTTCGGCTACAATGGGCTTGAGCAGGTAATCGAGTCCGTTGTATTTGAACCCCCTGAGGGCGTACTCGTTATAAGCGGTGGTAAAGATCACCGGAGGATGGCGTTCAAGCGCATCCAGGACGTCGAAACCGTAACCGTCGTTGAGCTGTATATCGAGGAAGATAAGGTCCGGTATCGGGTTGCCTTCCAGCCAGCTGCGACTGCTCTCTACCGAATCCAGATGGGCGAGCACCTTGATTTCCGGGCAGAGGTCGGCGATAAGCTTGATCAGCCTTTTTGCAGCGAAAGCCTCATCCTCAATGACTATGGCTTTTGTGGACATGGGTTTTCGGTTTAGGCAACAGGTGTTTTATGGATTCGTTATTCCGGTTCAGCAGTGGAATCTGAACCTTGTACTGACGGTTATCGGTATACACCTGTACCGCCTGGCGGGTATAGACGGAATAGCGTTTTCGGATGTTGTCCAGCCCCAGTCCCGTGCTCTCCACCTCTTCCCCTACCCTCGGATTCAGGTTGTTGGTTACTTGCAAGGTACTATTACTGGAATTGCGTATCTCGATGGTCAGAGGATGCTGCCGCGAATAGTAGTTGTGCTTAAGTGCGTTTTCCACCAGCATTTGCAGTGATAGCGTGGGCAGGAACACTTCGCCTGTATCCAGGTTCATATCGGTGACTATACGAACGGAGTCAGCGTGACGCACCTCCATCATGAAGGTGTAGTTCTCGAGGAAACCCAGCTCCTTTTCCAGACTTACCAGGTCGGACTCCCGATTATCCAGGATGTAGCGGTACGAGGAGGCCAGGCGGGACACGAAATCCGAGGCCATATCCCTATCCTCATACATCAGGGAAGTCAGTGTATTCAGGCTGTTAAACAGGAAGTGGGGACTAATCTGACTCTTCAATGAGGCATATTGCGAGGCCACCATTTCCTTTCTCAGATCTTCCATTTGCCGTTTGAGCTCCTCGCGCTGCCGCAGCGAATAGTAGAACATATTAAAGAAGGTAACCGTTGACCCCAGTAATAGCGCGCGGAAGACATCGGTAAAGAACTGAGCGCGATAACTCACCGTCCGGCATTCAATGCCCAGCATATCCCTTAGAGGGAATAACCCCAGGTAGTAGATCGCCAGGGTGAAGAGGGTAATCCAGGCCATGGTCTTCCCTGCGATTTCAAGACTGGAACGGGTCGTCATCTCGCCCCTTATGGTTTGCCTTCGCAGGTAGACATCGTTGATTTCCCAGCAAACCAGGAAAAGGAAGTTGGCCGAAAAGTAGTAGAAGGCCGCTGTACTGCTCCAGAATTCCTCCCAGACATCGCCTTGATGGTCCATGGTCAGCTTTACGGCCAGGAAAACCACATTGGCCAGCAGGAAGCGAAACAACAGGGCCTTCCAGCGCCGGGTCAGATAAGATGTGATGTCAGCGAATACCTTCATGGCGTATCCGACAAATTACGCAAAAACCCCAAAGTTCGGCAGCACCCCTGGGCCCGACCCGTCGAACTCCCGGCTAAATTGTCCAAATTCCACCCTAAACCGTAATGGGCCTTAAAACATCCGGGTTTTTCGGATTAAACCCGGATTTGCCACTTCGTGTTATCCTAATGCGGTTTGAAAGGATTCGCCTCGGCTGCAAGCTATACCCTCCTTTACTTGCCGTCAAAAACCATCGAGATGAAAGATCTAGAACGCAACTTAATTATGATAATCCTCATCGGGCTCCTGGGGCCCCTGCAGGCGCAGACCGGAACCATACGGGGCGTAGTTATCGACAAACAATCCGAATACCCCCTGGCCGGGGCAACGGTCGAGCTCCTCAACACCACCGAGGCAACCGGAGTCATCACCGACCTGGACGGCCGCTTTGTGCTCGAGAAAGTACCCCTGGGCAGACAGAGCATCCGTGTGAGCTTTATCGGTTACGAGACCTCGACTCTGCCCGAACTCAATGTCACGGCGGGAAAGGATGTAGCGGTAAACGTCGCACTGATTGAGTCCCTGACCCAACTCCGGGAGGTAGTGGTCACACCGGATACCAACAAGGATGTCCCCAACAACAAGCTGGCCACGGTATCGGCCCGTCAGTTTGGTGTAGAAGAAGTGACCCGGTTCTCCGGTGGCCGAAGCGATGTGGGGCGTTTGGCGGCCAATTTCGCCGGAGTCTCGGCACCGGACGACAGCCGTAACGACATCGTGGTCCGCGGAAATTCCCCTACCGGACTGCTGTGGAGACTGGAAGGTATCCCTATTCCCAGCCCGAACCACTTCTCTACTCTGGGAACCACCGGGGGACCGGTCTCCGCACTGAACCCCAATCTGCTCAAGAACTCGGACTTCATCACTTCGGCCTTCCCGGCCGAGTACGGTAATGCTCTGGGTGGGGTTTTCGACCTGGGCTTCCGCCGGGGTAATACCGGTGATTATGAATTCACCCTGCAAACCGGGGTGTTTACCGGAGTGGAGGCCATGGCCGAGGGGCCCCTGGGTAAACACAACGGATCTTTCCTGGTTGCGGGACGCTACTCCCTGGTCGGTTTACTGGGAGCAGGCGCCGGAGGTACGGCAGCCGTGCCTAATTACAGCGACTTATCTTTCAATGTTCATTTTGGTGATTTCCAGGCCGGAAGCCTGTCCCTTTTCGGCATATTGGGCACCTCCGATATCGAATTCCTCGGGGACGAGATCGACGAAGACGACCTGTTCGCCGCGGAGGATGAAAATTTCTTCGTGGATTCACGCTTTGGAGTTATAGGGCTCAAGCACCGCATCGCTTTAGGCCGCAGTACCTATTGGAGAACCATCGCCGGATACTCATTCAGCGGAAACCAGGTACTGGCCGACCGCTATATCGACAAGGACAGCCCGGACGAACGCATGCTCAAGTACACCGAAGGTGACGACTCCGAGAGCCGCATCAGCTTTTCCACCCTCATCAACTCCAAGCTAAGCCGACGAATTACCCTGAGGACAGGATTGCTCTACGAACAGACCCGACTTCAGGGTTTCTTCGCAGACCGGAACGAACAACCCGACCGGGACGGAGACGGAGATCCGGACCTGACCACCTTCCGGGACATAGACGAAGGACTATCGGTGATACAGGGCTTCGTACAGGGTCAGTATCGAATCGCCCGGGGACTTACCCTTAATGCAGGAGTCAATGGCATCTACCAAAGCGTTAATGAGGAGTTCGCCTGGGAGCCCCGTGCGGCCGTAAAGTGGGAATTAGGTGACACAAAGGCCCTAAACCTGGGCTATGGCGTCCACCACCAATCGGTGCCCCTGCCATTGCTCTTTTTAATTGAGGATGTGGGTGGACAGCCCGTACAGACTAATCGGAACCTCGATATGGTTCAGAGCACACACTGGGTACTGGGGTACGACTGGAAGATCGGTCGCAACTGGAGGGTCAAGCTCGAGGGTTATCTGCAGGAAATCGAGGGGGCCGCGGTGGAATCCTTCCCCTCCAGCTACTCCAGCCTGATCGAGGGAGCCGACTTTGGCTTTCAGAACGACCGTGTATCGCTGATCAATGGAGGTACGGGTCAGAATCGGGGAATCGAACTCACCGTGGAAAAATTCTTCAGCAATGGATTCTATGCCCTGCTTACCGGTTCCTTCTTTGAAAGTACCTATGAAGGCAGCGATGGAATCGAGCGCAACACCCCCTTCAACAACCAGAGGGTAGTGAATGTGCTACTGGGGCGGGAGTTCCCTTTCGGCAGAGGAGGTCGCAACGTCTTCTTTGTAGATACCCGTATTTCCAGTGCGGGAGGGAGGTTCTTCACCCCCATAGATCTGGAAGCCTCTCAACAGGCTGGCTTCGAAATCCTTCGCGAGGACCTGGCCTTCTCCGATCAGATCGACGACTACTTCCGATGGGACCTCAAATTCGGAATCCGCCTGAACAGCCCCAACAAGAAGCGTTCTCACCAGTTCTACTTCGACCTGCAGAACGTAACTGCCAATGAAAACGTATTCGTACGCCGGTACAACCGTCTCACCAACGAAGTCAACGAGGTCAATCAGATCGGTTTCTTTCCGGATTTCGGGTACCGTTTCCAGTTTTGAGTCCTGTTAAGAAAAACCACAATAAAAAAGGAGTGGTCCTAAAACCACTCCTTTTTCAACTTCTAATTCTCTAAATCTTATTCGACGGGATCTACGGAAACGTAAGACTTCCCACCTGCTTTCTTCTGGAATCGTACAACTCCGTCGATTTGGGCGTGCAGGGTGTGATCCTTGCTCGCATACACGTTATCTCCTGGATGGTGCGCCGTTCCGCGCTGGCGTACAATAATGTTGCCTGCAGTGGCCATCTGTCCACCGAATATCTTGACTCCGAGCCGTTTCGACTCCGATTCTCTACCGTTCTTGGAGCTACCAACTCCTTTTTTGTGTGCCATTTCTAGAGTACTTTTTAACTATTTTTAATCGCTTCTATCAACTCGGCCTTCTTCATGGAAGAGATTCCGCTAATCCCCTTTTCCTTGGCCACTTCTTTGAGCTGAGCCACGGTCATGGATTCGTAATCCGTTGAGGCAATAGAAGCCTGTTCTGCTGCGACAGGGGCCTCATTCTTAGGGGCTGAGGCGGGCTCTTCTTTCTTAGCAACGGCCTTTTTAACTTCCGCCTTCTGGGGCTTCGCTCCCTTGGCAACGATTCCTTCAATCACGATCTCAGTCAGTGCCTGACGGTGTCCGTTCTTCTTGCGATATCCTTTGCGTCGTTTTTTCTTGAAGACGAGCACTTTATCTCCCTTCAGGTGCTTGACGACTTTTGCCTCCACGGCTGCACCTTCTATGACCGGGGCGCCTACAGTGACGCTACCCTGGTCGTCGAGGAGGAGTACCTTGTTGAAGGTAACTTTTTTGCCCTCTTCACTGTCCAGACGGTGAACGTACACTTTTTGGTCTTTAGCAACTTTAAACTGCTGCCCTGCCATCTCTACAATTGCGTACATAAAAAACTATTTGGAACGTTTTCGCTCTTAGCGGGGGCAAATATACTTCATTTAATCGAATTCACCCTAAAATTCAGGGCATAAAAATGGAGACCCCGAACAAACCTAAGTCCTTGAAATTCGGACAGCTGGAAGAAACACTGCTCCATAACCCTTTGGCAATTATCCAAAATAAAAAATCACATCGGAGACTGTAACAAAAATGCAGATTGTGCTACTCATTAATTGGCTAATTCTAAAAACCACACATGCAGAAACTTGCCAACTACTTGAAATGTGCCCTGGGCAGGCGGAATTACAAATCCCATTACGCCCAGCTGGAGCGGGAGCAGCTCTTACGCGCCAAGCAAAATCTCTGGAAATACACCCTGATACCGGCCCTGTGCTGGGTGGCTGCCATCCTGATAGTGGCCTGGTCCAAACCTGACCAACCGGAAATCTCCATGCTCTTCATAACCCTGGGCGGATATTTTACGGTCACCCAGATGGCGGAGACAAAAAGTCGTCGACGGCTGATTGAGCAGGAACTCGACCAGCGTTTTTAAATTAGTGCTTTCCATGGGTTCTCATCGTATATTCGCAACGTTTTCTTTACTCCCTTAATAGTAAGGAAGTAGGGATTTATCCATAATTTTCATTCCAAAATTCAATTATGAAATCTTTTTATTTCGCAATGCTAACCTGTCTGGCGGTGGCCACACTGAGCGCCCAGCAGGTTTCGTTTGAGGAGTACGACTTAGACAACGGACTCCACGTAATCCTGCATCAGGACAACCGTGTACCCACGGTAATGGTTAATGTGATGTACCACGTCGGTGGTAAAGACGAGAAAGCCGGTAAGCGTGGCTATGCCCACTTCTTCGAGCACCTGCTTTTCGAAGGCTCCAAGAATATCGGACGCGGTGAATTCATGAAGATCGCCAGCGCCATAGGAGGCAACTGGAACGCATTTACTACCTCCGATGTAACCAACTACTACATACAGGTACCTTCCAACAAACTGGAAATTGGCCTTTGGCTGGAATCGGAGCGCATGCTCCATCCTGTGATCGACACCATTGGTGTAAACACCCAGCGTGAGGTGGTTCAGGAGGAAAAGCGTCTTCGCTACGACAACAGTGCCTATGGCCAGCTTTTCTCAGAGGTGGCCGACAATATGTTCGAAAAACACCCCTACAAGATCACCACCATAGGACTGCTGGAAGATCTGGCCAGTGGTCAACTGGAAGACTTTCAGTTCTTTAGGGACACCTACTACGTGCCCAATAACGCGGCCCTGGTTATAGCGGGAGACATCGATATCGAAAAGACCAAGAAGCTGGTCGAGGACTACTTTGCGGAAATCCCCAAAGGAGAACCCATTACCCGACAGAAGATCGTAGAGAACCCCATCACCGAAACGATTAATGACACTTTTTACGATCCCAACATTCAGATCCCTGCTATGGTACTGGCGTATCGCACGCCCGGTGAAAAGGAGCGCGACGCTTATGCGCTACAGATGCTTTCCACCTACCTAAGTGATGGGAAGAGTTCAGTACTTTACAAGAAGCTGGTCGATGAGAAGAAGATGGCCTTGCAGGTAGCGGCCTTTAACCAGGCGCAGGAAGACTATTCCGTCTTCGCTATTTTCGCACTGCCGGTAGGCGAAACTTCACTGGAAGACCTGCAGAAGGAGATCGATGCAGAGATCGTTAAGGTACAGAATGAACTGATCTCAGAGCGTGACTTCCAAAAGCTGCAGAACATCTTCGAGAACGACTTCGTTACTTCTAACTCCAGCGTACAGGGTATCGCCTTGTCCCTGGCCGATTACTGGATGTTCTACGGTGATACCAACCTGATTAACACGGAGATCGATATCTATCGGTCCATTACCCGGGAGGACCTGCAGAGGGTCGCACGTGAATACCTGAACAACAACCAAAGACTCGAACTCGAATACCTTCCAAAATCCGCTGAATCCAAGTAAGTCATGAAAAAACAATTTCTTTATATAGCCATTGCGCTACTCCCCCTGCTGGGCTGGAGCCAGATCGATCGTTCAAAGGTGCCGGAAGCCGGGCCTGAACCCACTATTAACCTTACGCAACCTCAAACCTTTGAGTTGAAGAATGGACTTAAGGTGCTGGTTGTGCAAAACAACAAGCTTCCCAGGGTGACCATTCAACTTTCACTAGACAATGCACCCATAGTAGAGGGAGAAAAGGCCGGTGTTTCCAGCTTGCTGTCCTCGCTTTTGGGCAACGGTTCCACCAATATACCCAAGGACGACTTCAACGAAGAAGTTGATTTCCTGGGGGCTAGCCTGAACATCAGTTCGCAGAGCGCTTTTGCTTCCAGTTTGTCGAAGTATACCGAGCGCATCATGGAGCTGCTGGCGGATGCGGCAATCAATCCCATATTCTCGGAAGAAGAACTGGAGAAGGAAAGGGAGAAGCTGATTACGGGACTCAAGTCTCAGGAAAAGGATCCCAGCGCGGTATCGAGTCGGGTGAACTCAGCCCTCGGTTACGGCGTGGAGCACCCCTTCGGCGAATACCTGACCGAAGAATCCGTGAATTCCGTTACCCTGGCAGATGTTCAGAAGTTTTATCGCGACTATTTCGTACCCGCCAACGCCTACCTGGTGATCGTCGGAGATATCGAGTTTAAGGATGCGCGCAAGTTGGTCAAAAAGTACTTCACTCCCTGGACCAAGGCGGCACCCCTGGTTGAGTCTTTCGCGATGCCCAAGGAGGTTCAGTACAATCAGACGAATTTCGTTGATATGCCCGACGCCGTTCAGTCCGTAATTACCGTTCAGGGACTGATGGAACTCAAGCGAAACGATCCCGACTATCTGGCAGCCCGACTGGCCAACAAAATCCTCGGAGGAGGAGCCAATGCCCGCCTCTTCAAGAACCTGCGCGAAGACAAGGGTTACACTTATGGCTCCTACTCGAACATCTCTTCGAATAAGTACACCCCCGGTATTTTCACGGCTACGGCTCAGGTAAGAAATGCGGTAACCGACAGTGCCGTCGTGCAGATCGTTCAAGAGATCGACCGTATTACATCGGAGCCCGTAACAGCAGAAGAATTGCAGGAGGCCAAGACGGAGCTTAAGGGACAGTTTATTAACTCCCTGGAGCAACCGCAAACGGTGGCCAACTATGCACTGAACATCATTACCGAAAACCTGCCGGAGGACTACTACCGAACCTACCTCTCCAGGCTGGACGCGGTAACCGTTGAGGAGGTAACCGCGGCTGCCAAGAAATATTTCGACACCGATAAGCTGCGCATTGTAGTGGTGGGTAAAGGCGCCGATGTGGCCGATAAACTCGAAATGATGGAGTACAAAGGGAAGAAGGTTCCTGTGCTTTACTTTGACAAGTACGCCAACCGAATCGATAAGCCCGAGTTTGAAATTGCTATCCCAGAAGGAGTCACCGCAGAAACCGTGCTGAACAGCTACATTAATGCCATCGGCGGTGCCGAGAAACTGGCTGCGGTGGATACTTATGCCGTTTATGCACAGGCCAGTGTTCAGGGGATGACCCTGGATATGGAAATGAAAAAGGGGAGCGACAGCCAGTTCATGCAGGAGGTAAAACTGCAGGGCACTCCCTATACTAAGCAGGTATTCGATGGTCAAGGCGGATATATGCTGGTTCAGGGCCGTAAGATGGAACTCAACGAGGATCAGCTGGCTTCCATGAAAGCCGAGTCCACTATTTTCCCTGAAACTGAGTGGGTCGCCAATGGTGGTGCTACCCTAGAGAAGATTGCCAAAGTTGACGGCAACAACGCTTACCTGATCAAGTACGAGGGTAAGGAGTATTATTACGATGTGGAAACGGGCTACAAGGTTCAGACCGTAGAAGAGCAGGAAGCCATGGGCCAGAAAGTAAAGGTGACCATCAAGTACAAGGACTACAAAGAAGTCGAGGGGGTGAAATTTCCTTATGTACTGACGCAGGTTGCCGGTCCGCAGGCCATAGACTTCAGCGTTTCCGAGATTAAGATCAACGAAGGGGTAAGCGAGGCCGACTTCAAATAAACCGTCCTCACCAAACAATTTAAGCCGGGTCTTTCGACCCGGCTTTTTTGTTCCCTAAATTTGCATCAAACTAGCGAAATGAGACTATTGATATCTGCTATTAGCCTGGCTCTGGTTGCCTCTTGTGGTCAGGTAGACCAGGAACAGAAAGAGGCCCGTGAAAAGCTGGCAGAAATGATGGACGTACACGACGAGATCATGCCAAAGACCACGGTCATCTCCAAAAAGATAGAGGCCCTACAGGCCCGGGCAGATTCTACGGAACAGAACAAGGCCTATCTGGAATCGATACGGGAACTGGACAGCGCGTATAATGGCATGATGGATTGGATGACCGAATACAGCGACTGGTATGCGGGTACCCTGACCAGCACTGACCCATTAACACCAGAGCAGCTGGATCAGGTCGATCCTCAACTGGAAAAAGTGGTTGGGCTGAGGAGCCTGTACGAAGAAAGTTTCAGGAGGGCCGATTCCCTGCTTGCCGAATAAATCCGTCTAAGGATTCCATTGTATACTCTCCATTAACACGCGTATATCGTCCCTCAGGTATTGGGCAGCGGGTAGTATGGAGTCGTAATTGGGCACCGACTCGAAATAGAGAGCTCCCGCCAAAAAGTGCGAGCTGCTGTCGGTGACGTAAAACTGCGACTGGGAGGCGGCATTCCCACTAACCTCGTAATACATACCGTAAACGCCGGTTTCGGGATTAACATAAGGCTGTTCGGTTATCCGATCGGCCTTGGACATATGCTCGTAGGAGAGTTTCTGGGCATCCCTGAGCAGGCTCTGCAGGTTGCCCTCTACAGGTTTATAGGTCAGAAAGATAGTCCCCTTCATCCCGCGATAGGAAATCTCCATGCTGCAATTCTCTTCTGTCCGCACGGCGGCCAGCGAGTTTTTCAAAAAGGCGAAGCCGCATCCCTTCATGTTTTCAAAGGCCTCATAAGCCGGTTCAGGAAAATCCAAGCGGAGTAAAGCCCGGGGCTTAGGGACGGGACGATCGTCATTACAAGACACAGTTATCATCAGTAAGGGCAGGATCAGCAGCAACCAGCTATTTCTTTTCATGGGGCAGGGTGACCTTTATCTGTTTAAGTCGCTTTCGGTCCAGGCTTTCCACCACGAAACGGTACGATTCGAATTGTATCGTCTCTCCCCGCTTGGGAAATCCCTGGGCCAGTTCGAGTACAAAGCCGGCTATGGTCTCCGATTCCCCCTTTTTTTGTTCAAACAGGGACTCGGCATCCTCCAAACCGGTAACCCTGTAGAAATCCTTCAGGGTAGTCTTGCCTTCAAATACGTAGTTGTAATCGTCCAGTTTGGAGAAGTGCAGCTCCTCGTCATCAAATTCGTCGCTGATATCCCCTACTATCTCTTCGATCACATCCTCCAAGGTTACTATGCCCGAGGTTCCTCCGTATTCGTCCACGACCACTGCCAGGTGCTTTTTCTGTTCCTGAAACTCCAGCAGCAGGTCGTCCAGCTTCTTGTTCTCGGGCACAAAGTACGGTTCGTGTATCAAAGAGACCCAATCAAAGTCCTTTCTTTCGATATGGGGTAATAAATCCTTGACGTACAACACTCCTTTTATATGATCTATATTGTCAGAATATACGGGTATACGGGAATATCCCTGTTCGACGATTTCCTTGAGCACCTGCGAATACGGCATGTCCTCTTCCAGCGCGAAGATGTCGATTCTGGGGCGCATTACCTGTTTGGTATCGGTATTCCCAAATGTCACGATTCCTTCGAGCAGCTTCTTTTCCTCGTGGGTAGTGTCGCCTTCTGAGGTTAATTCCAGCGCATGCGAAAGGTGATCTACCCCAAATTGAATGGGCCTACGTCCCAGTCGGTTCTGAATGAAGATCATACTCTTTCTCAATGGCAGGGTCAGTGGCGAAAACAACCAGTCCAGCACGAAGACCGGCACGCTCATAAAAGTGCTAAAAGCCAGTCGGTTGCGATTGGCATATACCTTAGGCAATATCTCTCCGAAAGTTAGTATCAATACGGTGGCAACGGTGATATCGATCAGGGTATTGTACTTGACCAGGTCGAGGAATCGATAGGTGTCACTCACATGTAATACAGATCCCACACGGCTGTACAGTAACACGATTCCGATGTTCACCGCATTATTGGCGATGAGGATAGTCGCCAGCAATTTCTTGGGCCGGGCCAAGAGCTGAACGATCAGCTTCCCCCGTGTCGACTCCTCTTCTTCGAGAGCTTTGATTTCAGTAGAACCCAATCCGAAAAATGCCACCTCAGCCCCGGAGATCAGTGCCGAACAGGCCAGCATTATTACAAGTACGACAGACTCTGCCATCAGTGGCCCCACATCCGTCAGGGATGCCCAAACTGCCGCTAAAGGGGGAGGTTTCAATCCGGGTGCTTTACGTTAGTGCTTAAAACGGAAGGTCATCCTCAGGGGAGCTCTCC
The DNA here is from genome assembly GCA_964552195.1 of uncultured Flavobacteriaceae bacterium. GTDB lineage: Bacteria > Bacteroidota > Bacteroidia > Flavobacteriales > Flavobacteriaceae > CAZKAP01. The sequence continues at coordinate 297,854 of CAZKFM010000001.1, read as the reverse complement.
TCAGTTTGCGCAGGTTGTCTCGGACTTTCCATCCGGGACTCGCTGTTTCGGCCGACAGACTCACCGGAATTCCCTAAACCTTCCGTATTCTTGGGGGTAAGGAAGGTGAAGTCCTGTACGTGTATCTCCGTCGTATATCGGGTTTGGCCGTCTTCTCCCTGCCATTGACGGGTTTTAAGCCTGCCTTCTACATACACCTTGTCGCCCTTCTTCAGGTAGCGTTCGCAGGTCTCTGCGGCCTTGTTTCGCACGACAATATTGTGCCATTCGGTCTGATCGATCCGCTCCCCGGTCTGCCGGTTGGTATACGATTCGTTGGTAGCTATGGGAAATCGCCCAATACAGTTCTTATCGTCAAAGTAGTGCATCTTGACATCGTCCCCGAGATGCCCTATGAGCATTACCTTATTTAGTGTTCCAGTCATAATTAGCAATTAGACAAATTTAATCAAAATCAGCCTTCGCCAGGAAACGCTCGATAAGCACAGGCACAGGGAACCGTTCGAGATCCTCCCAGGCCAGGCATTCCTCACCGTTCAGGTAACCCGGAAAAGAGACCAACCAGAAGTCTGCCTCTATGTGCCTGTGTGAGAGTTTATGTACCACTGAATCCAGCAGATCTATGTATCCCGCCTGCAGACCCTGTGATTCAGCCAGGTGGTGAGCAACATCCTCCGGTTTCTTTCTCATCTCGGTTTCCCAGAGCGGAAACTGATAAAGGCCAGGCCAGATCCCATCGGTTCTGCGCTGCTCCAGTCGGGTGAATCCCCTGCTGTCTCTGAATACCAAATAATTGTAAACAAGCCTCTTCACCGGAGATTTTCGGAGTTTCGTTGGAAGCTCGGCTACCATGTCCTGTTTCAGGGCCTGACAGCCGTTAGATAGCGGGCAGTTACCGCAATCGGGTGATTTAGGTTTGCACTGAAGGGCACCGAATTCCATAATCCCCTGATTGTAGTTTGCTATATCCTCCTGGGGACATAGCTTGCGTCCTAAACTCTCCAAAGCCTTCCGGCCGGCTGTGCCGTTTATCGGCTCTCTGAGCCCGAAATACCGGCTGAGCACCCGGTAAACATTACCATCAAAAACAGGGACCACTTCCCCGTAGCAGAAGGAAGCTATAGCGGAAGCTGTATAAGGACCCACGCCCTTGAGCCTTAGCAGGCCTTGGTAGTTCCCGGGGAAAATGCCCCCGAGCTCTCCGGCTACATACCGGGCGGTGGCATGCAGGTTACGCGCCCTGCTGTAATAGCCCAGGCCCTGCCAGACTTTAAGAACTTCTTCTTCAGTCGCAGACGCCAGATCGGAGACGGTGGGATACGCCTTCAGGAATCGCTCGTAATACGGCAGTCCCTGGGCGACTCGCGTCTGCTGCAACATGATTTCGGACAACCAGACCTTGTAGGGATCTGTGGTATGTCTCCAGGGCAGTTCTCTTTTATTCCTCAGGTACCAGTCCACCACAACGGTGGCGAAGTCCTCATTTTGCATGCTAAAGCGGGCTCTTTATGTATCTTAATGTAAGGTGGTTAGCAATAACTACCGTTTTAATGTCTATATTTGCATCCCTAAAAATCAAATCACAATGACTAAAGCGGATATTGTATCAAAAATATCAGAAAAATTAGGCATCGAGAAAGGTGATGTCCAGGCAACTGTGGAATCATTCATGGAAGAAGTAAAAACCTCTCTCGAGAACGGAGACAACGTGTATCTGAGAGGCTTCGGCAGCTTCATCATCAAGACCCGGGCCGAAAAAACCGGAAGGAACATCTCCAAGAATACTACCATAAAGATACCCGCACATAACATCCCTGCTTTCAAGCCCGCCAAGGTGTTTGTCGAAGGCGTAAAGACCAACGTTCAGGTTAACGGTAGCGAGTAAGAGAGCTGAATATTTATTTAAAGAAGTGAAATATGCCGAGTGGTAAGAAGCGTAAAAGACATAAGGTAGCGACTCACAAAAGAAAAAAGAGGAGGAGAGCTAACCGACACAAGAAGAAGTAACATTCTTTCGTTTATACATAAGTTCTTTGACATGTTGACCCGCATTAACACAGGAGAATAGTCTCCGTGTTACTGCATTGCCTTATTGTTTAACTAAACACTTGAGGGATTCGTTCCTTTAGGTATATAATCGATTCGTAGTGAGTAGTGAATTAATAATTCGAACCAAGGAAGATACGGTCGATTTTGCCTTACTTAAAGACGGAAAACTTATAGAATTACACAAGGAAGAAGGGCAGAACGCATTCTCCGTGGGAGACATTTTCCTCGCGAAGATCCGTAAACCGGTATCCGGCCTGAACGCAGCGTTCGTCAACGTCGGATACGAAAAAGACGCCTTCCTTCATTATCACGACCTGGGCCCGCAGCTCAGGAGCCTTTTGACGTTTATAAGGGGAGTACGATCGGGAAAGATTAAGGATTATTCCCTGGAAAATTTCCCCAACGAGAAAGACATTAACAAGAACGGAGGTATTACAGAGGTACTCAAAGCTAACCAATCCATACTCGTTCAAATTGTTAAGGAACCCATTTCCACCAAGGGCCCACGCATCAGTTCGGAATTGTCCATCGCGGGCAGATATCTGGTGATGGTTCCCTTTTCGGACCGGGTTTCCGTTTCGCAGAAGATTTCAAACAGGGGAGAAAAAGAACGCCTTAAGAGATTGGTAACCAGCATTAAACCCAAGGGATTCGGTGTGATTATCCGAACCGTTGCCGAGGGTCAGAAGGTGGCCGAACTCGACAAAGACCTGTCCAGTCTATTCGAAAAATGGAAAGAGATGTGCGATTTACTTGTGAAAGCAAAACCGCCGTCGAAAGTCCTGGTCGAAGTGAACAGGGCTTCAAGCATTCTCCGCGATGTATTCAACGACAGTTTCACCGGCATTCATTCAGACAACGAAGTATTGTGTGACAACATACGCGAGTACCTGATGGAAATTGCGCCGGGTAAGGAAACCATAGTAAAACACTATCAAGGAGCCACCCCCATTTTCGAAAAATTCGGAATTGAACGACAGATCAAAACCTCATTCGGCAAAACCGCCTCCATGAGCCGGGGCGCCTATCTCGTTATCGAGCATACTGAGGCGCTGCACGTCATTGACGTAAACAGTGGAAACCGATCCAACCGGGCCAAGAACCAGGAGGACACCGCACTGGAAGTCAATATGCTTGCGGCTACCGAGATCGCACGACAATTACGCCTCAGGGACATGGGAGGGATTATCGTAATCGACTTCATCGACATGGTGAAGGGTGAACACAGACGCAAATTATTCGATCACCTCGGTAAGGAGATGGAAGATGACCGCGCCAAGCACAAGATACTTCCCCCCAGTAAATTCGGCCTGGTTCAGATCACCCGGCAGCGTGTGAGACCGGAGATGAATATTAAAACCAGCGAGGCTAATCCGGATGGTCCCGGGGCCGAAATAGAGGCTCCCATCGCGATCATCGATCAGATTCATCACGATCTGGAACGCATCATAGATGCTAAAAAAGGTAAACAAAGCAAGGGATTAACGCTTAACATTCATCCCTTTATAGCCGCCTATCTCAAAAGCGGCCTGCCTTCCATCCAGATACAGTGGTTCTTCCGATACAAGCGTTGGATCCGCATCCTGCCGAGGGATGCCTATAAGTTTTTAGAATACCGTTTTAAAGATAAGCAAGGCAAAACCGTACGTCCGGCCTAAACAACCGGTCTGAAACCCCGCCACCGAAAGGATGCGGGGTTTTTTGTTTACCGCAGGAGAACTGCCGAATAACCGCTTTACCTTTGGCGCAAAAGTTTTTTTGAGAGCAAAGAAGCACTTTACGGTTCAGGAGGCGCTGGAACGACTACAGCGCTATTGTAGCTTTCAGGAGCGTTGTCATCAGGAAGTAGAGCGGAAACTCCGGGAAATGGGCATGCACGGCGATGCTCGGGCCCACATCATAGCAAAGCTGATCTCGGAGAACTTCCTAAACGAGGAGCGCTTCAGTAAAGCCTTCGTGAGGGGAAAATTCAGTCAGAAAAACTGGGGTCGATTACGCATAAAAATGGAACTCAAAGCCCGCGGTCTGAGCGATTATACTATTCGCAGTGGCCTCAAGGAATTAGTGGAGGAAGAGTACCGTATGCGATTCCGGGAAGTAGCCTCAAGGGCATGGGACTCCTTCCAACCGGACTCCGAAATTCAATCTAAAAAGAAATTCTGGAACTACCTGACATACCGGGGCTGGGAGCCTGATCTCATACAGGAATTCGTCAGACAATCTTCCGGTTCCTCTCGTAAGGACGGGTTCGTTTGATCGCCTCTTCGTTTTTCCAGTCCAGCCACTGCTGTCCCTTCCATCGCCTCATAGCGTTGTCGTAATGGCGCATAACAAATACATTGTACACCGCCTGGGCCAGGTGATTGGGTTTCCGGGGCAGTGCCCTGAGGCTCATCGAAAAGCCGGGGGTCAGGTATTTCATGTAATGCCAGTACCCCTCGGGCATGTACAGCATTTCTCCATGCTTAAGCCGGGCGCGATATCCCTTGGCATTTTTTAATGCGGGCCAGGTCTTAAGGTCGGGCTTATCGAACTGAATATCCTCCCGTGTTATCAGGGAATGAGGGACTCTGTACAGATACTTGCCCTCCTCCAAAGGATAGAGTATGCACTCCTTCTCCCCATCGAAGTGGAAATGGAAGATATTGGCCAGGTCGATGTCGTGGTGCATGAAGGTAAAGGAGTCCATGCCACCGAAGAACAGCATGGGTAGCCCCTTAAGGAGCTTCAATCCCAGGTCAGGATAATCGAAATCGTTCTGGAGTTCAGGGACTTCGCGGAGCAGGTTCCAGAGGAAAATACGGTACTTCGTAGGTTCGGACTTCAGCAGGTCGACATACTCGTCCATGCGCATGCGGGCATGGGGCTCGTTGAATTTCTCATCCGCAGAGACCGGTCGGTCGTCATACAGAGGCACCATGATATCCCCGGCTATCTTCTTGAAGTAGTCCAGGCTCCAGTTCTGCACGGCCTTCCAGTGACCGAACTGTCGGGTCAGCACCACTGGCTTTTGTGGCTTGAAGTAGCCCTCTAGGAATTCCTCCCTGGACAGCATTCCTACCCTGGGTACGTCTTGGAGCGATAAACCAGCCATAACTCTAATGAAAAAGAGAAAACAAGGTACGCAATTTACCTTTTTAACCGGGCCTTTTCGTTCCTCTCGATCTTGTGATCGGGGCGGGTCCACCTCGGCTTCTCATTCAGTGGCTCGAGACGGGAATCCTCGGCTTCCACGGATGGGCGCTGAGGGTGCTGTTCGAACGGCTGTTGGAGTCCCAGTCCCAGGGCACGTATAAGTTTCATGTCCGAATCCTCTTCCGGGTTTGGCGTGGTCAGCAGCTTCTCTCCGGCAAAAATGGAATTGGCCCCTGCCAGGAAACATAATGCCTGTCCCTCGTGGCTCATCTCGTTCCTGCCGGCCGAAAGCCGTACCTGCGTCCTGGGAAGGACAATGCGTGCAGTTGCCACCATGCGGACCATCTCCCAAATATCCAGGGGCTTTTGGTCTTCCATGGGCGTACCCTCTACCGCTACGAGAGCATTGATGGGTACCGATTCCGGCGGCGGATTAAACGAGGAAAGGGTATGAAGCATCGCGGCACGGTCTTCCAGGGATTCCCCCATTCCAATGATGCCACCGCTACAGACCGTTATATTGGTTTTTCGGACATTGTTGATAGTATCGATACGATCCTGATAGCCCCGAGTCGATATCACCTCTTCGTAATACTCCTCTGAGGTATCGAGATTGTGGTTATAGGCGTACAGACCGGCTTCTTCCAAACGCTCTGCCTGACGCTGGGTCAGCATCCCGAGGGTACAGCACACTTCCATATCCAGCTTGTTGATTGTACGCACCATATCGAGTACCTGTTCGAATTCGGGCCCGTCCTTGACATTTCTCCAGGCGGCCCCCATGCATATGCGGGAACTGCCGGTTTCTTTAGCCTTCAATGCCCGGTCCTTCACCTGTTCAACCGTCATCAGGCCGTTGCCCTCGATGTCGGTGTGGTAGCGGGCGGCCTGAGGGCAGTACCCGCAGTCCTCCGGACAGCCCCCGGTCTTGATGGATACCAGGGTGGATTTTTGAATCTTATTGGGATCGTGATGTTCGCGGTGCACGGTAGCAGCGCGGTACACCAATTCCATCAGGGGAGTATTATAGATCTCTATGATCTGCTCTTTAGAGAGCGGGTCAGGTGTGTGGTTCATCCGGTTAAATTAGAATTTAAAATTAGGCAGAATCACCCATATAGGCCAGCACAGATCTCATAAAGCCAAAAGTTAATCAGGGCGAGAAGGCTTGTCGTCCGAGGTGGGGCCCTCCGGATCCGATGATTCCCCGTCGGTACCGGGCTGCTCAGTAACACGCTCTTTTCCTTTCAAGTATTCCGGAAGTTCCATTCCGGCCAGGTTAAACATATCCTCTAACGGTGGAATAGACTTGTAGAGTCCGGAAATGAAGCCCGCAGTGGAACCCTTTCCATCCTTTCCCTCCCCAGAATCCCAGACGGTGATCTTGTCGATCTTAATATTCTTAATGGCCTCGGCCTGCTTTTCTACCAGCTCGGGCAACTTCTCGGCTATAAGGAGCAGTACAGCATCCTTAGGGCTGTCTCCGGCCGCCTTAACGATGCGGTCAAGGCCCTCAGCCTGCTTGGTCAATACCTCAAAAATTCCTTTGGCCTCGGCCTCGGCCTTAAAGAGTATGGCATCCGCCTCTCCCTTTGCCCTGCGCCGGATCTTCTCGGCTTCCGCCTCGGCTTCGATCTCCACTTTCTTCTTGTCAATTTCCGCGGGAACAACTACATCGGCCATTTGTGAACTCCGCTCCCGATCTGCCCGGGCCTCCTCTGCGCTTTGCTCTGCCGCGTAGGATTCTTCCAGGGCTCGGGCGGTCTGGACTTTTTCGCTGGCAATGGCCGCACGCTCGGCTTCCGCCTCGCGTTGCCTTCGGAGCGAATCGGACTGGGCCACGTCGATCTTGGCGAGGTTCTCCCCTTCTACCGCGCGGGCATTGGCCGCGGCGACCTGGGTACGTTCGTCCTGGACCGCATTGGCTTCCCCTATGGAACCGTCTCGGTTTTTCTCGGCGACCGATTTACGCGCGGCGTTGATGGCGTGTGCGGCCGCCTCCTTACCCAGAGCCTCGATATACCCGGACTCATCGACTATATCGGTTATGTTTACGTTGATTAGCTTGAGCCCCACCTTCTTCAGTTCCGACTCCACACTCTGAGAGATATTGGCCAGAAACTTGTCCCTGTCAGAGTTGATCTCCTCGATATCCATGGATGCCACCACCAATCTCAACTGACCGAAGATAATCTCTTTGGCCAGGTCCTGTATCTCGGACAGGCCCAGCCCTAGAAGACGCTCCGCGGCATTCTGCATGATACCCGGCTCAGTGGATATCCCTATGGTAAAGCGAGAGGGGACACTGACCCGGATATTCTGCTTACTCAGCGCATTGACCAGGTCTACCTCTATGGACATGGGAGTCAGATCCAGGAATTCGTAGTCCTGGAATACCGGCCAAATAAACGAAGCCCCGCCGTGTATGCACTTGGCCGAGCTGCCTGATCCCACCTTACCGTAAACGACCAGTATCCGATCGGAAGGACAGCGCTTATAGCGACGGATAAAGTATATGATAATCACGAAGATGAAGAGCACCGCCGTAACGATTCCGAAGACGCCAGCTCCGCCGCCTAACTGCCAGGGTATGTATTCCATTATTCCTGCTTTAATTTTTCAACGATGAAAATGCCGTTTTCGGTCACTTCCTTGACCTTGATGATATTTCCGCGCACCAGAGGCGCGATTTCATCCGTAATGGCGTCGAGCTCCAAAAGGCGGCCCTGTACCACTATGCTGATCTTACCTATGCTGCTGCGCTGCTCCCCTATGGTCAGATATACCTCCCCGATCTGGCCCACTGCATTGCGGTATTTCAGGGTGCCACTGCTTTGCATCCGGCTCAGGTAATAGAACAATGATGCCATTACCAGCATCATGAGGGCACCGCAGACCCCGGATATCAGCACGGTAAGACCGGTAGACATGCCGGAATCCAGACAGGCCAGTCCCGACCATCCGAATATGGTAAAGAACCCTACCAGGTTTTTAAAGGAAAGAAACTGGAAATCTATGCCGGTATCGGCGGCTATGGTGGCGTCCGTATCTCCCGGATCGGCAATGTCGCCTCCCAGCAACGTCATCACCAGCAATATCCCGAGCAAGAGGGTGCCGGCAATGGCAGCAGTCCAGTAGATCTGCTCGATCAATGTCAAATCCAAGAAGCCGTCCATAATTTTTATTGAAAATTACTATAAATCCGGTGTACTCAGTACAAGACTCACTGCATTTCCACCGAATCCTACCGCGTTGACCATGACCCTTCGAATGCCGGCCGGAGGTCGCTGTTCGGGAGTGAAGGGAACCGGGATCGTTTTCTGGTGCCTGAGCATAAGCAGGGCCATCTCCATCCCAAGCAGACCCGAAGTTGCGAAGGTGTGACCGAGTTTCCACTTATGAGTAGTCAGGAACGGCAACTTGTTACGAAATACTTCCCTGGCCGCCTGGTGCTCAGACCGATCGCCGAGCCGGGTACCCGGGGCGTGCATCACCAACACGTCGATCTCCCCCGAACCAATTCCCGCGTCCTGCAGGGCCATTTCCATGGAGCGTTGAAAACAAATGGCATCCAACGAAAGAGATACCGCGTGCTGAAGGGGCTCAGTCGCAAAGCCCAGTCCGTCGATACGCGCGAGTGCATCCCGACTTCTGCTTTTCGTTAGCAGTGCCAGGGAGGCGGCTTCGCCTAACACCATGGTGTTTCTGTCTTTATCCAGGTTCAGGGACTGGCAGGGGTAGTCCCCCTCCAGGGAGGTATAGATTTTCAATGCCTTCATCTGCGCCAGGGTAAAAGCGGTGAGCGGGGACTCGCTGGCTCCGGCCAGTACGGCATCCGAAAGGCCCGACCGTATCCATGCAACGGCATTAAGTACGGCGTGCAATCCGGTCGAACAGGTGATGGAGTGACTCATGGCGGGGCCCTGAAGACCCAGATCGTGGGCAAGCCAACTGCTTAAGTTTCCCAGAGTAGTGACCGGTGACACCTGTGGGGATAGTTGTGCTCCCGCCAGAAAATCGGTGTGATACTGCTCGAAGAGGCGCGTGGCACCTCGGGAAGAACCCAGATTAATCCCCACCCGTCCGGGACGAAATCCACTGAGTTCAGGGAGCAACTTCCTGCCCGTATAAATGGCCATCAGTACAGTGTCGTCCAGGCCAGCGTAATCCGGTTCGCGCTCCCTTATGGACTGCACTGCGGAATGCACATGAGCCGGAAGGGATCCCACCCAGTAGCGCTGACCACCGTACGGCTGGTTCCTGAGGAAGTGACGGTCCAGAGCATAGGATTCCCAGGCTTCATCCAGCCCTTCCCCTAAGGGGGATATGGAAGCGAATCCCGTGATAACTATGGGCTCAGAGCTCATCGTCCTGTAGCATTTGGAGAGCACCTCGTACTACCCCGTAGAGTGTTTCGAGCTCATCGGGTGTGGTGACATAAGGCGGCAGCAGGTAGACTGTAGGCCCCAGGGGTCGTAAAAAAGCCCCGTTATCCATGAAGTATTGATATAACTTATCGCGTACGGGGCCATAGCGCTCCATGTCCACCGCGCACTCCATGGCGTAAATCACACCCAAATGGCGGGAGTTACGGACCAGGGGATGTTCCTCCATTTCCAGGTGAAATTCGGCATGAGACCGGCTTATTCTTCTGATGCCCTCCTGTATCTCACCGGATCCAAGAAGTTCCAGACCGGCAAGGGCGGCGGCACAGGCAACGGGATTGGCCGTATAGGTATGACCGTGGAAGAAACCCCTCGACAAGGAATCATCGTAAAATGCGGCAAACACTTCGGAAGTACAGCTAGTAGCTGCCAGGGGTAGCATACCGGCAGACAGAGCCTTGGACAGGCAAATCAGGTCGGGCTGCTCCATGGGGTAATTCGAGGCGAAGAGTTCGCCCGTCTTACCAAAGCCCGTCATGACCTCGTCGGCTATGGCCAGGGCACCGTGGGCATGAACCTTTTTAAGAATGCGGTCGAGCAGGGAGGCCTGATACATTTTCATGCCGGCAGCACCCTGTACAACGGGTTCGTAAATGAATGCGGCAACTTCTCCGGTCGACAGTATTTCCTCGAGCGTGCTAAGGACATCATTTATGTTTTCAGGAGTAGGCAGTGGAATGCGTTCCACCCTCAGGAAGAAGTCTTCGAAGGGGCCGTTGTATACCGAGAGGCCCGAGACCGACATGGCTCCGAAGGTATCGCCGTGAAAGCCGTCCTCGAAGGCCAGGAGCACAGATTTGCGTCTCCCCTGATTGAAGTGATACTGCAGACTGAGTTTAATAGCGACTTCGGTTGCCGTAGAGCCATTATCCGAGAAGAAAACCTTGGCCTGATTTTCAGGCAGCAGCTCGATCAGCGCTTCGGCCAGGCGCACCGCTGGCTCATGGGTAAAACTGCTGAATACGACCTGGTCGAGTTGACTTGACTGCTTCTGGACAGCTTCCTGAATTCGAGGGTGGCAGTGACCGTATACCGCGCAATACCACGAAGAGATTCCATCGATAAACATACGCCCGTCCGTATCCCACATCCGGGCACCTTGGGCTCGTTCCAGCGCGACGAACCCCTTGTGAGTCTTATGTTGTGTAAGCGGGTGCCAGAGCACCTCCCTGTCCCTGTTTAACAGCGTTTCTTTCATGTGCGGTTCCTTGCCGATTATCGCGTGGACATCAACTCCTCCAGTCGCGGCCTCCACCGCTCCGCGTAGTTCTTGACGACTTCCCGGTCGATAACGATTTCCTCATCAATCCTTCCCAGAACGGTTACTCCTGTATGCACCGCTATGATTCCTTCGGTAGAGGGATGTTCGTTACCGCTATAGACCAGCCAGGGAGTATGTCCCAATGCCTTCAGGTGGTTAATGCTGAGCAGGGTATGATTAATGCTCCCCAGGTAGTGCCGGGAAACCAATACTACCTGATAATCCGGACGGATCAGATCCGCTATCGTCTCGCGTTCATTAAGCGGAACGAGCAGGCCTCCGGCTCCTTCGATTACCAGGTGGTTAGCGGCATCGGGCTCCCGAATCAGGCCGAGATGACATTCGACTCCCTGCAAGCCGGCCGAGGCATGGGGGCTGATGGGAAAACGCAGGGCAATGGAATTCGGATGAATGGTGCTCGCGTTGTTCGAAATCCAGCCGGATACTCGGTCCTTATCTCCATAATCTACATCCCCGGCCTGCACCGGCTTCCAATAATCCGCAAAAAGAGCCTCCGTAAGGATGGCACTGCAGACCGTCTTTCCCACCTCGGTGGAAATGCCCGTAACAAAAAGCTTCATTTCGACAGGTATTCGGCCGTGATGTCCAACAGCCGTTCCAACTCTGCAAAAGTATGCAAGGAATTCAAACAAATGCGCAGGCGCTCGGTTCCTGCGGGTACGGTAGGCGAGTAGATCGGCTTAAGGAAATATCCCCTTTCCTTCAGGAGTTCGGCGAGTTCCCTGGTACGCGATAGATCGCCAATAATCAGGCCTTGAATAGCCGATTGGGATTCGATAATTCGATCGCTCAGTCCGCGCCTTCGGGCCTGCTCTCCAAAAAATGCAATAACCCGTCTCAGCGATTCAATTCTAGGCTGAAGCTGTCCTTCCCGGGCTAGCCGGTGAATTTGACTCAGTTGGGTTGACAGGCCCGGGGGTAAGGCCGTAGTGTAGATAAAACTGCGCGCAAAATTTATCAGGTATTCCCTGAGATCCCTTCCGCACAGTACTGCCGCACCGTGAAGTCCAAGGGCCTTGCCGAAGGTCACCAGTCGAAGGAACAGATTGGGATGCCCGGGGTAATCCAAACGCTCAGCGGCCCGGTCGTGGAGGTCCCAGCGGTGAGCTTCGTCCAGGATCAGAAGGGCATTCTGTTCCGTACAGAGTTCCAACAGTCTTTTCAGGTCGGGCCGATCACCGTCCATGGAGAAAACCGATTCTGTTACCACATAAACCTGATCGAAAGTGCCCTTATCCCGGGTACGGCGTATTCGTTGCCTGAGATCGTCCAGATTGTTGTGTGCGAATTTGACCGTTTTGGCGCGGGAAAGCGAAAGACCATCCCGTATACTAGCGTGTGACAGCTCATCGAAAAAGACCAGATCTCCCCGCTGGGGAATGCTCGAAAGACAGCCCAGATTAGCGTCGTAGCCCGAGTTAAAGACCAGACTCGCCTGGGCCTCATAATACTGGGCGAGCTCACGTTCCAAAAGTTCGATTTCCCTGCTGTTTCCACCGAGGAGTCGCGATCCACCAGAACCCGAATGGGGGGTAGATGGCAGAATTCTCACCGGGTGGCGTGCCAGGCCCAGGTAGTCGTTGGTAGAAAAATCAGCTATCCACGACCCCGGGGACTCTAGCTTTCGCAGGGTTCCTTCTTCCTTTCGCTTCTGAAGTAAATTTCTGAGATTATCCGGAAGATCCATACGCCAGGTATTCGGGCGCGATGGCCCTGTTTAGCAGGATCCGAAATCCATCGTTCTAATCCGCCAGTATCACCAAGCGGTTATCCTTGAATTCCAGCGTTCCGCTTCGGATATCCAGCACAAATTTTCCAGAGGCATCCTTGCGAAAGCGATCCTGAAATTCCGCGCTGGGCTCTACGCTGCCCTTGATTCTTACTCCACCTTCGGTCAACAGGGAAATAATAGGCGCGTGGTTGTTGAGGATCTGGAACTCACCCAGTACCCCGGGCACGGTTACTGCCTCTACTTCTCCTTTGAACAGGGTCGCCTCAGGGCTGACAATTTCTAAGTACATAGCTGTGCTTTCAGGGGCCTTATTCTACTTCGGCCAGCATCTTCTCGCCGGCCTCTATGGCCTCCTCTATGGTTCCCTTCAGGTTAAACGCAGACTCCGGCAGGTGATCGAGCTCTCCGTCCATGATCATATTAAACCCTTTGATGGTATCCTGTATATCTACCAGAGTACCGGGAATACCAGTAAACTGCTCGGCTACATGGAAGGGCTGAGACAGGAAGCGCTGCACCCGTCGGGCACGGCCTACGGCCAATTTATCTTCTTCCGACAGTTCTTCCATCCCCAGGATGGCGATAATGTCCTGCAACTCCTTATAGCGCTGCAGCAGCTCTTTTACCCGCTGTGCACAGTCGTAATGGTCCTTACCCAGAATCTCCGGGGTGAGGATACGAGAAGTCGAATCCAGCGGATCCACTGCGGGATAAATACCCAGTTCGGCAATCTTACGGGAGAGTACCGTCGTGGCATCCAGGTGCGCAAATGTGGTTGCAGGTGCGGGGTCAGTCAAGTCATCCGCAGGTACGTAAACGGCCTGAACAGAAGTAATGGAACCGCGCTTGGTCGAGGTGATGCGTTCCTGCATGGCCCCCATCTCCGTGGCCAGAGTAGGTTGGTATCCCACCGCTGAGGGCATACGTCCGAGCAGGGCCGAAACCTCTGAACCTGCCTGGGTGAATCGGAAAATGTTATCTATAAAGAAGAGTACGTCCTTACCCTGGCCTTCGCCTGAACCATCTCGGAAGAATTCGGCTATGGTCAATCCTGAGAGGGCTACCCGGGCACGTGCTCCCGGAGGCTCGTTCATCTGACCGAATACGAAGGTCGCCTTGGACTCCTTCATCGCTGCCTTGTCCACCTTGGTCAAATCCCATCCGCCTTCTTCCATAGAATGCAGGAAGTCGTCTCCGTATTTGATGATGCCGGACTCCAGCATCTCGCGAAGCAAGTCGTTCCCTTCCCGGGTACGTTCACCCACTCCGGCGAACACCGACAGACCACCGTGTCCCTTGGCAATGTTATTAATCAGTTCCTGTATCAGTACGGTTTTACCGACCCCGGCTCCGCCGAAGAGTCCAATCTTACCCCCTTTGGCATAAGGCTCGATCAGGTCGATTACCTTGATCCCGGTAAAGAGAACTTCGGTAGACGTGGACAGATCCTCAAACTTAGGAGCCTGACGGTGAATGGGAAGGCCATTCTCGCCATCCCTGGGCAGGTTCTCCATACCATCAATGGCATCCCCCACTACATTAAACAGACGACCGTAGATGTTTTCACCTATTGGCATTTTAATAGGATTGCCCGTGGCAGTAACCTCTTCACCCCGGCTGAGTCCGTCGGTGGAATCCATAGAAATGGTCCGCACCATGTTTTCCCCGATGTGGGACTGCACCTCAAGCACCAGTATACTCCCGTCTTTGCGGTTGATTTCGAGGGAATCGTAAATCTTTGGGATTTTAACATCGGCCTCGAAAGAAACGTCGATAACGGGTCCGATAATCTGAGCTACTTTACCTTTTACTTGGGTCATTATTCCGTACAGTATGTTATTGAATCGCTCGGGGCGTACACCCCTCTAAATTGGCAGCAAAGATAGAAAGTTCCCCCCATAGGAAAAACACTTCGACCAAAATTGAAAAGGGTTAGCTCTGACTTTTGTCTCAAAAGGCAAAAAGAAAGCGGCCGCTCATGGCGGCCGCTGATATATCACTATTGAAATAAAGCCTAATTAAAGGTCAGGGAGGCGTAAACAATCCTTCCAATATTACCCGTTCCGAAGGCGGTTACATACTCTTCGTTCAGCAGGTTGGAGGCACCCACCTTAAGGGCTGCCTTGTACTTGGGTATGCGGAAGTTCGCCTGAGCGTCCAGCACCGAGAAGGATGGAATACGACCAGTGGCAAAACTGGCTTCCCACAGGTATTCGTCACTCCATCGGTAGTTCACCTGGAATCCGACATTCTTCACAATTTCCTCATTACCCAGAGACACCTTAACACGGTGCTCGGGAGTGTTGAAGTTGGTCTGGAAATCTGGGAAACGTGCCCGGTCGAAATCCAACTCATTGAATGTGTAATTCACACCGAAATTAAAATTATGCGGCAGGGCCACATCTACCCCAACCACGGCTCCGTAAGACTTGATCTCCTCACCGAAATTGGTGTAGGTCTGATAGCCCTGGAAGTCGCCGTTGCCCAATGCCGCTACAGCCAAAGGGGTCTGGGTTCCTGGGATGGTCTGAGTCAGGTTTACGTCTCCGTAAAGAGGAACTACTACATCTTCCAGTACAACAAAGCTGTTATAGATATTATAGTAGGCGCTCGCATCTATGGTAAAGGCACCCAGCTGGGCTCTGTATCCCCCTTCAAAAGTGGTAATCTCCTCAGGCTGAATCAGGTCAGGATTGGCAATTTCCAACAGGGCGAGATTGAAATTACCCTGAGCAGCCTGGGCGGCAAATGCCTGAGCCGAAGCCGCTGTAAAGGAGTTCTCGTAAGCGGCTCGACCACGAATCTCGACGCTGGTTGCTCCACCATTAAGCAGGGAACCTGTACCCGTAGGATTAAGACCAAAATTACGGATGTCCCTGTCGAGGTTATCCGGTGCGGATCCTACCAGGATACCGGCTCCTACATCCAGACCGATAAAGAGGTCCTGAGTAGTAGGGTTTCTGAATCCCTGCTGAGCAGAGATACGGAGGTTGTGGTTACGGTTTTCACCCAGGGTCACACCCAGGGCGAAACGCGGGGAAAGAAAGCCGTCAAAGAACTGGTTCTTGTCGTAGCGAACGGAGGCGGTAAGCTTCACGCGATCGTCGGCAAACTTCTTCTGCCCCTGTACATAGGCTCCGTATTCATTGTAGGTAATAGGGCCATCAAAATCAGTAAATATGGTGCCCTGAGAATTCAATACATACTCCCGGAACGATCCTCCAACCTGTATGTCGGCCCAGTCGTCAATGAGGTGAGCCAGATTGTAATTTCCGTTTACGTGCCGGAACTTGGTGTTATCGATAAACCTCGCTCCGGTTGTCAGGTCACCATCCTGAATCACCCGGTCAAAGGCACGCTGGAACTCGGGGGTTCCTGGTATGAGACGCCCTTGGTCTGCTACCGCACGGGCTGCGGCATGAGCCTGTTCATCCGAGGCCAGGACTCCGGATCCGATTCCCAGACGGGCACCGATATAAGTCTCTGCATACTGAGTAAACCACTGCTCATCGCCTTTCCACTGGCGGTTGGTATTGATCGCTGCGAAACGCGTGTCGTATGAATCTCCGGAATCCTCAGAAACCACATATCCGCGTATAAAGAAGTTGTCGTTGCGCACTTCGAGCTTGTGTTGCTGCAGGGTAAACCCGGTAACAGAGTAACGGTTCGCACCCTGGTAGATGGTGGTACCGCTTCCGATGCGGCTGTTCCAGATCACCTCCAGATCGTCCTCGAAGGGACGGATGTGCACGGCAAAATCAGATTTCAGACTCTGTGCACCGTAATCCGCCAGTTCCTGCTCGGTATATCCGGTACGGGAGACCACTGCCGATCCCAGGGTCCCGCTGGGAAGACCTGCCAACTGGTCGAAGTTCAGCAAGGTGGCTACCTCATCCCCATATATATTCAATCCATCATAAGCCGGATTACTGCGGTCGGCTCCGGGATTATTCACGTCTATGAAATTATTGGCATGCCAGTCCTCACCCCTGAGTACCGAAATGTTTGCCTTGGCGGCCAGCCAGGGGGTGAACTTATAGGCAGCACGAACACCGAAGTCCCAATAGTCATTTACACCGGCGGCCTCCTGCTCGGTTATGCCGCGTTTGTAGTAAGCACTGATACCAGGGGTTTCGAAAGGATTCTTGCTCTGCATAAACAGGATACCGTTAAAGGCCCCCGCTCCGTAAAGGGCGGAAGAGGCACCGGGAAGGATCTCGATGCTTTGCAGGTCCAGAGGGGAAACACCGACCAGGTTACCCAGTACGAAGTTCAGACCGGGCGCGGAGTTGTCCATTCCATCCACCAGCTGCATGAAGCGCACGTTGGCGAAGGTGGCGAATCCACGGGTATTGATCGACTGGAAGGTCAGGGAGTTGGTGTTGATATCTACCCCTTTCAGATTCTGCAGCCCGTCGTAAAATGTGGCTGCGGAGGTGTTTTGTATGTCCTTGATTCCAAAGCGCTCCACGGAAACCGGAGATTCAAATATACGTTCCGGTGTACGGGAGGCCGAAATAACGATTTCATCCAATTGGGTGCTCGCCGCCTCCATGACGATATCGGACTGCCTTCCTGCGGAAGTGATGGTTACCCGAACCTCCTTATAACCGATACTGGTAACTATCAGGTCGAAAGGCAGATCGGCACTGGTATTCAGGGCGTAATTTCCATCGAAATCGGCCACCGCTCCTTCGGCCAGCCCGACTACGGCAAGATTAGCTCCCGGAACGGGCTGACCATTCTGGTCCACTACCTTACCCTGTATCTGGGTTTGCGCAAAAAGGCCCATGGTCGCGAGCAGGGCCAGCATACTGAAAATTAGTTTTTTCATTGTTGAACTAGTTTAAGTTAGCTTATCGGGCAATATACTGTAAATCTGTATTTCTACACGAAGGAAAATAACGTTTTCGTAAAATGCAAACCGCTTACGAAAGAATTCTCTAACAAAACGTTAGCGATTCCGTTTTCGTGCCCGTTTCAGGAGAGTGAATTCTTTCCAAACACGGCCATATCCCCACAGTTATACTCAGAAGTGAGCCCTCGATTTCGAGAAGGTTGGTCGAAACAACCGTCTACTCCACCGTAACCGATTTGGCCAGGTTCCTGGGCTGATCCACATTACAGCCACGCATCAGTGCGATATGGTAAGATAAGAGCTGAAGGGGAATGGTCGTGAGCAGGGGCGTCAGGCATTCGGAGGCCTCCGGAATCTCGATAACGTGATCCGCCAGGTCGCGGACCGTGATATCACCTTCGGTGACGATGGCAATGATCTTACCCTTACGGGATTTGATCTCCTGTATGTTGCTAACAACTTTATCGTAATGACCCCTACGGGTGGCGATCACCACTACGGGCATCTGCTCATCTATTAGGGCGATAGGCCCGTGCTTCATCTCTGCGGCGGGATAGCCTTCGGCGTGGATGTAGCTGATTTCCTTTAGTTTAAGAGCACCCTCCAGGGCAACAGGAAAGTTGTAGCCCCTTCCGAGATACAGGCAATTGGCCGAGTCCTTGTAAACTTCGGCGATTTCCCTAACCAAATCGTTGGATTCCAGGGTTTTTTCGACCTTCTCCGGTATACCCTCCAATTCGGTAAGAATTTCATGGAAGCGGGAATCGGAAAAGACCCCCTTTTCTTTAGCGAGCTTAAGAGCCATCATGAGCAGCACAGTGATTTGTGTGGTGAATGCCTTGGTCGAGGCAACTCCGATCTCGGGTCCGGCATGGGTATAGGCCCCCGCATGCGTCTCCCGTGCTATGGAAGAGCCCACCACATTACAGACCCCGAATACGAAGGCTCCGCGTTCCTTGGCCAGTTTAATGGCGGCCAGAGTATCTGCAGTCTCTCCGGATTGGGAAATGGCAATCACCAGGTCGTCTATATTTATCACGGGATTCCGGTACCGGAACTCAGAGGCGTATTCCACCTCAACCGGTATACGCGCCAGATCCTCGAATATGTACTCGGCCACCAGGCCGGCATGCCAGGAAGTCCCGCAGGCCACTATCAGTATACGGGGTGCGGCCAGAAAACGTTCAGAATTCTGGTCTATCCCGGACATCTTGATCAGACCCTTATCGGCCTGCAGACGTCCCCTATAGGTATCCTGTATGGCTCGTGGTTGTTCATAAATCTCCTTGAGCATGAAGTGATCGTAGCCTCCCTTTTCGATTTCCTCCAGGCTCATCTTGAGTTCCAGGATATCGGGATAGGCGATCTCGTCGTTCTCCACCTTGCGCAGCTTAATCTCTTTGCCCGGGCGGATAATGGCCACTTCACCGTCTTCCAGATAAACCGCATTGTTGGTGTATTCGATAAAGGGAGAGGCATCGGAAGCCACAAAGTACTCTTCCTCTCCTATTCCGATGGCCAACGGACTACCCAATTTGGCCACTACCAGTTCGTCGGGCTTGTTTCGGTCGAAAACCACTATGGCATAGGCACCGTACACCTCGTTAAGGGCAATCTGAACGGCCTTGCCGAGCTTGACCCCCTCCTTGTTTTTGATCTCCTCGATCAGGTTCACCAAAACCTCCGTATCGGTTTCGGACTGAAAGGTATAGCCGCGATTGGTTAGTGCCTGTCGAATGGACCCATAGTTTTCAATGATTCCGTTGTGAATCATGACCAGGTCACCCGAATTGGAAATATGGGGATGCGCGTTGATGTCGTTAGGCGCTCCGTGGGTTGCCCAGCGCGTATGACCGATCCCCAGGGTGCCATGTACATGTCCCTTTTCATCGGACAACTTCTTCAAATCCTCCACCTTTCCCTTTGTCTTGGTCAGGGCGATTTCACTATCCTCAAAAAGCATGATTCCGGCACTGTCATAGCCCCTGTATTCCAGGCGTTGCAAGCCCTTAATCAAAATGGGATAGGCATCCCTGTGTCCGATATATCCAACTATTCCACACATACTGGCCCGAGTTAGTTAGCAGTTAAAAATCAAGGAATTAAAACCCGATCAATCCCCAAAAATATGCATAGTACAACACACTGCTGTACGCAATCTGAAAAAATAACGAAGAATTCATGGGAATGGTATGCGACACCACCCTGTAGCACATAATCTAAGCGGCATTAAGGTTGCATTGGAGTCAGAAATTCAGCAATCGGCGCACCACTATTCCGATTCGGTATAGTACAATATCAGTTGTATTCGCTTATCGCGGTATTCCTCCTCCACCGCCGAACCAAACAACACCGTACTCAAGGGGGTTATCGCCGCCATAACGGGATAATCCTCCGTCACGGAAGGGTCGCTGGTGAGTGCCTTATCGGTAGCGATGATGCCGATATCCGCCGTAGCGGTTATCCCGATGGGATCATTAATCGAGTCGCGAATTATGATGTCGTTGATAAAATCGGTTATTCGAAATTCGTAAATAGCGTCCTGTACTCCATCGTCTTCGTCTAGAAGTCCGTCGTAATTCAGGAATATCCCAAGAGGGGAATTGGAAGAGGACAGCTCGGTTATGGGATTGTAAAGTGGCTGATTCGTTCGCGCATTATACAGGTATAACCTGGGGGGAACCCGGGTGATGCCATAAGCGCTAAGTGCCTGCTTGTCCACAGGCACCCGCAGTCGGGCCTCATTAATAATCCAATTGTTGGACCGGATCTCCTCGATGATGTCCTCGTCGGTACCGTCCTCCCCAAAAAGCCTGAGTTGTCCTAAGTTCCCGGTACTTCCCTTGATGTACAAACGACTGGCCTCCTCCTGGCTGCCTGCCGCAGTAAGTACCTCGGCCGAAGCAGGGGTTTGAACGTAGGTATTCGTAGCGTTACCGGTTATTGAGGCCTGTGAACCCGTTAGCAACCTGAGATTGAAGGAACGTTCATCCTTATCTATAAAGTCATCGGTAAAATCGTCTGAGGTGTCATTGCTGTTGAAGACGTCGTATTCGTAGGATATGCTGATAACGGCCTGGGTCAGATCGAGCAGCATATACAGCGGTTCCGGTGAATCCAGTGAAATCTGTAAGCCCCTGAACCAGTTCAGGAAATTTGACCGACTTAGCAGTTCCGAACTCCCCTCCATATCAAGTATGTCACGCTGAAAAACCTCGTTGTTTAGTGGAACTCGTATCCCGGGATTCAGGGTTCGGGCGGCGTCAATGATCAGAGATTCATCTTCTTCGGTCTCCGGGTCGTCCTCCTGAAAGAAGACGATTTGCTCATCGCTGATCGTAATGGGGCCGTCGTACAGTGGTGTAGGTTCAACAAACCCGGATATATCCTGATTGGAATAGTAGTCCTGGGCAGTCTCAAAATTATTGGTCGGATCGAGATCCCTGAGGAAATACGTCGATTTTTCGACCCGAAGTTGTGCGGTCACTTCCCGGTTTCCATATATGCTGTCAATCTCAAGCCTCCGGGCAAAATTGTTTACCTGGGTATCGTCGTCCTCATCGTCAGTGATTCCATCCCCGTCGGTATCCGGATTGAGCGGATCGGACCCCGCTATGCGCTCTTCTGCATTGGTCAGGCCATCTCCATCGCTGTCATTCTCTGGATTATCAGGCTCTGCATCCAGGTCATTACTGACCCCGTCGTTATCGGTATCTCTTTGTGAACCCGTAGGTTGAAGGAATGGAATGTAAAGAAAGACCTCCTTTACCGTCTCATTCTCGTTTATGGTATCCCTGGGCTCTGTAGTATCGGTCAGCTCTTCGAAATCCTGCCGGCGTGTCCCGAAAAAGGGATTCACGTTTACCAATTGGACCTGAGTAATGATGCGGGATTGCAAGTCACCGAATGCCGCGTCGGGGTAAGTCCCCAACTGATATAGGGGCAGTTTATTGGTCTGTACCGCCTGCAGAGATCGGTTGTACGCCTTCACCTCATAGGCCTGTTGGCCTGTACTGAACGGGTCTCCTGCTATTACCCCCTGACCCAGGGTTATTTCTTCTTCTTCACAGGACATAATTGTACCTGCCAGTATCAGGAATCCCATCAGGATTCCGAACCCATTTTTAGCCCTCATATGCTGGTTAAAACCTCCGTCTTATAGAATTCTGAATAGGCCTCTTCCGTTTCCTGGAAGGGAACATACGACAGGGCCGGCTTATCCATACCCTCGACGTAGTTCTTCAAATCCTCCGGAACATCTTCTGAGGCTAAAATAACGGCATCTGAGAAGTCGACTGCGACCTTTAACAGATTATTATAGTCTGGAGTTTCGAGCACACTTACTTTGTCCTTATCGATGCCATCGAACAGTATTTTGTCCATCATCCCTTCGTCCAGGGTTCCTTCGAATCCCGGTCCATAAACCGAAGTGACGATCTTGCTCTGAACGAAAAGTGGCTCGTTGGCATAGAATTCTTTCAGGTATAACGGCAGTAGGGAGGATAACCAGCCATGTACGTGAATGATATCCGGAGACCAGTTGAGTTTCTTTACCGTTTCGACCACACCTTTGGCAAAGAATATAGCCCTCTCATCATTATCCGGATAGAGTTCGCCCTTAGGGTCCCGCAAGGTTCCCTTTCTTTTGAAGTATTCCTCATTATCAATGAAGTATACCTGTATGCGTTCTCTGGGAATAGAGGCCACCTTAATAATCAAAGGCATATCCATGTCGTTGATTACCAAATTCATACCTGAAAGGCGGATAACCTCGTGCAGCTGGTGCCTGCGCTCGTTAATGTTCCCGTACCGGGGCATAAAGATGCGAATTTGCCCTCCGCTGCTGTTAACCATACGAGGGGCCTCGTAAGACATGAGCGAAACCTGATTCTCGGGTAAGTAGGGAACCAGTTCAGAGGAAACAAACAATATCCTTTTGCCATTCATAAGTAGAGGTTTTACCTGTGCCGAAACATAGCGGCAAAAGTACAAAAAATTCACGGTTTACCAGTATTTGTGCTATTTTTGCGAGCCCTTACAACTGACAATGAAGGCTATCGGTTCCAAAAAAGAACTGGAAGAAATGTTGAATGAACGACGGGGCAGGAGAGCTTCCGTTGGCATGGTTCCTACCATGGGCGCCCTGCATCTCGGACATCTTTCCCTGGTACGTCGTTCGCTCTTCGAGAACCGCGTTACGGTGGTTAGCATATATGTTAATCCCACTCAGTTTAACGATCCCGGGGATTTCGAAGCGTATCCGGAAACGCTGGAGGCCGACATCGGTCTTTTGTCGGAACTCTCGGAGGACATAGTGGTATTTGCGCCCGTTCAGGAGGAACTCTATCCGGAAGGACCACGATCGGACGCGTACCACTTCGACGGCCTGGAGAAATCCATGGAAGGGGTGCACCGGCCAGGGCATTTCGATGGGGTAGCTACGGTGGTTGAGAAGTTATTCCGGTTGGTTCGACCCAACAGGGCCTATTTCGGTGAAAAAGACTACCAGCAGCTGATGATTGTGCGTAAAATGGTGCAGCAGAAGAAATTGGGTATAGATATTGTAGGATGCCCCATTGAACGAGAAGCCAACGGATTGGCAAGGAGTTCGCGAAATCAGCGACTAAGTGAACGAGGAAGGGATAAGGCAGGTTCGATTTTCGAATTGCTCAAAGGAGCCAAACTCAAATTTGGCAGTAAGGAGCCGGGCTGGATTCGCCAGTGGGTGGAAAGCCAGCTCAGTGGTGAGGACGGGATGGAACTGGAATACTTCGAGATCGCCGATACAGAAACCCTTACCCCGGCGTTAAAGAAACAGAAAACACTGAAATACAGAGCGTTTATCGCCGTTAGGCTCGAAGGAGTTCGGCTGATAGACAACATTGCTTTAAATTAATTGCCCAGGCGATATGTTGATAAATGTAGTTAAATCCAAGTTGCACAGGGTCCGCGTAACAGGCGCAGACCTCAACTATATTGGTAGTGTTACCATAGACGAGGATTTGATGGATGCCGCTAACCTCATGGACGGCGAAAAGGTACAGATCGTGAACAACAACAACGGCGAACGACTGGAAACCTATGTGATCCCGGGTCCCAGAAATTCAGGTGAAATAACCCTAAACGGTGCTGCAGCCCGAAAGGTAGCCGTAGGCGATGTGCTGATCATTATTGCCTACGCCTGGATGACCACAGAAGAGGCAAAGACGTTCAAGCCGAGCATGGTCTTTCCCAGGGAAGAAGACAACCGACTGGCCTAATACTCCCGAACTGAAGAAGGTCGCAAAAATACTCGTTCCTATTGCCATAGGGATAGCCGTGCTTCTGCTCTGGTACCGCTCCACTACCGAGGAAGACCGCATTCAGATCTGGTACCACATCACCCATGCCCCGGCGGGTTGGGTTGCGGTATCTGTGTTACTGGGGATACTCAGTCATGTTTCCCGGGCCATACGCTGGAATTATCTACTGGAACCCCTGGGTTACCGCCCCAGGATTACCGGTAATTTCCTCATGGTCATGATTGCCTATTTCGCCAATCTCGGCATTCCCCGGTCCGGTGAAGTGCTCCGGGCAACGGCCCTGAGCAATTACGAAGGTGTTCCGTTCGAAAAAGGATTCGGAACCATAGTTACCGAACGCATCATCGATCTGTTTCTGCTGCTGGTCGTGGTGGTCATCGCTGTGGTCCTTCAGACCGGTCTGCTCTACGACTACTTCCGGGAACAGAGCTGGGGCCTTTTACTCCTGCTTATCATGGGTCTGGCCGGCATAGCAGGACTGATTCTAACGATTCGCTTTCTTCGGGGCAGTAAACACCCCCTGGCAAAGAAATTTCTGGGCTTTCTGGACGGTCTAGTGCAGGGCATAGGAAGCATCATGAAAATGGAGAAACGTTGGGAATTCCTGGGGCATACCCTGTTCATATGGACCTGTTACATAGGCATGTTCTGGGTGCTGCAATTCGCACTGCCTGAGACTTCCGGCATATCCGTCCCCGCCATACTGACCGGCTTCATTGCGGGTGCATTCGCCATGACGACTACCAACGGTGGAATCGGTCTCTATCCGGTTGCCGTTGGATATGCACTGGCTCTATTCGGAGTGGACTCGAATTCGGGTTCCGCCCTGGGTTGGATCATTTGGATTAGCCAAACCATTATGGTTGTGTCACTTGGAACAATATCCTTTGCCTTGTTGCCGTTCCTTTACCGCAGGCAGCTCAGGTAGCCTGCCGGGCTTATGAGGAAATTTTACACCCTGATTTTTTTGCTTACCGCCAGTGCTTTTCAGGCTCAGGTCAAGGAAGAATCCTTCGATTCTTTCCAGTTGCAACAGCAGCGCGACCTGGTGTATTACCTGCCGGAGGATTACGATTCATCCCGAAAGTACTCGCTGATACTGGTGCTGGACGCGGAATACCTCTTCGATCTGGTCGTGTCTAACGCACGCTTCTACTCCAGATTTTACCGCGTGCCCGAGTCCATTATAGTCGGAATCAAGCAAGGTGAATTCGACCTTCGCTGGTATGATTGTGATTCCGAGCCGTCCACCGGCCTCCCCACCGAACGTTCGATGAAGTTTTACAATTTCATCGTCAGTGAACTCCTCCCTTCATTCGAGGACCGGTTCAGTACGGCTCCGTTTCGAATGTTCATCGGTTACGACATCACAGCAAACTTTGGAAACTACTTCTTATTCGAGGATCGTTCGCTCTTCACTTCCTACCTGCTCATCTCGCCGGTGCTGGCTGAAGATATGGAAATCCGGGTACCCTCACGACTGAACGCCCTGGATCAGAAACTCATCTACAATCTGGTTCTGGAAAAAGCGCCGACCGAAGACCGCAATCGAATACTGCAGCTGGACCGTGCCGTCTCGTCCCTGGAGCGCGAACAGCTTACCTATTTCTTCGATCAGTACGAGTCCCCGGACCACACTTCCATTTCCGCTCATGCCATGGGCAAGGCCTTCGACAACGTATTCCGCCGTTTCCGTCCCATAACCCCTCGCGAATACGAGGAGGAAATGCTTTCGCTGGAAGAACCCGTCTATACCTATCTGCTGGAAAAATACAGCACGCTTGAAGAATTACTCGGTTATGAAAAGGACTACGAACTGAGTGACCTGATGGCCGTATACCATGCCAGCCGGGAAAAGGGGGATCTGGAATCCCTGAAGTTCCTGCTCAAGGAGGCCCGCAGACTATTTCCGGACACCATGATGCCCCATTTCCTGCAGGGTGAAATCTACGAAAGGGATGGCGACCATCGCAAGGCCCTCAAGGCCTATGGAAGGGCCTATACTGAAAACGAAATCTCAGTATTTACCAGGGAGCAGGCTTATCTCAAAATTGCAGCGCTTAAAAATCAGGAGGAATAGTCCGCTTCTGCACTTCGGTTTTGCGTCGTACTTTTACTTTCGGATCCACCGGAATGAACGCTTTTTTTTTAGCGGAGATCCCTTACCAAACCCCTGATCCTTGAGCAAAGCCAAATCCGTTTTCTACTGTCAGAGTTGTGGCACACAGTTCCCCAAATGGATGGGACAGTGCAGTTCATGTAAATCCTGGAACACCATAGTCGAGGAGGTGCTGAGGAGTCCGGCTGCCCATATGCATCCGGTATCCCGCAAGTCATCGGAAAAGGCCGGAACCCTGCCGCTGAATGAGATCAAGGGAGACAGCACAGAACGAATCGCACTGGGAATAGACGAATTCGACCGCATACTCGGAGGCGGACTGGTTCCCGGATCCGTAACCCTGTTGGGTGGAGCACCGGGAGTCGGCAAGAGCACCCTGCTATTGCAACTCGCGGTGCAGTTCGGCGCTCGTACTCTCTACGTTTCGGGTGAGGAAAGTCAGCGACAGATCAAGTTGCGGGCAGATCGGTTAAAATATCGAAGCGAGGAGTGCTACATACTCGCCGAGACCCGTACACAGGACATACTCAGGGAAATCGAGGAATTGGATACCCGCCTGGTAATCGTCGATTCCATACAGACGCTGTACTCCGATCTGATTGAGGCTCCTCCTGGCAGCGTCTCCCAGATCCGGCAGTGCTCGGCCGAATTGATCCGGTTCGCCAAAGAAACGCATACGGCGGTTATCCTGGTGGGACATATCACCAAAGAAGGGGGATTAGCAGGTCCCAAACTCCTGGAACACATGGTCGATACCGTTCTGCAATTCGAGGGTGACGCGCAGTATGGATTCCGGGTATTGCGATCGCTGAAAAACCGTTTCGGCAGTACTTCGGAACTGGGCATCTTTGAAATGCAGGGCAGCGGCCTGAGGGAAGTTCAAAATCCATCAGAACTGCTCCTCTCCAGACAAGCCCAACAGCTCAGTGGAACCGCCGTGGCCTCGACCCTGGAAGGCGTCCGGCCCCTATTCGCCGAACTGCAGTCCCTGGTCAGCACAGCCGTGTATGGAACCCCTCAGCGTTCCTCAACAGGATTTCCAGTTAAGCGCCTTCAAATGCTGCTAGCCGTGCTGGAGAAGCGGGCAGGGTTCGCTTTGGGGGCCAAGGACGTTTTCATGAACATTACCGGCGGGATTCAGCTCAATGATCCGGCTATGGATCTGGCAGTGATCGCCGCCATACTCAGCAGTTATGCGGATATCAGCCTTCCCCCAGGAAGTTGCTTTGCCGCAGAAGTAGGACTGGCCGGAGAGATTCGTGAAGTCCAGCGCCTGGATGCCCGTATATCTGAGGCGGAAAAACTGGGATTTCAGCGGTTCTATCTCTCGGCCTCGGCTCGTATACAAGGCAATCACAAATCCATCGAAGTCATCCCCTTGCGCACCGTCTCAGATCTGGTCACTTCCCTGTTTCCACAACGATGACGCCATGTTCGGGTCAGGGAGCGGGATTGGGGACTCCCTGATGGATATCCTCTATTCCCTTGAGAACCTCGGGTGCGAGCTTCAGGTTAATGCTTCCGATATTCTCCCGGAGCTGTTCCATGCTGGTCGCACCGATGATATTACTGCAGACGAATGGTCGCGTATTGACAAAGGCCAGGCTCATCTCAGCCAGAGACAGCCCGTGTTTTTTCGCCAAATCGTAATACCTCTGGGTGGCCTCTACCGCACGCGTCCCGCTGTAGCGGTTGTAATTGGGGAACAGGGTAATCCGTGCCTTCTGAGGAGCTTTGCCTCCGAGATATTTGCCGCTTAGTACCCCAAATCCGAGTGGGGAATAGGGGAGCAACGAAACCTGAGATCTCATCCCAATTTCAGAGAGTCCCACCTCGTACAGGCGGTTGAGCAGGCTGTACGGATTCTGAATGGTCAGTACGCGGGGCAGTTGGGGATGCGCCTTGTGCTCTTCCAGGAAACGCATGAGCCCCCAGGGCGTTTCATTGGATACCCCCACATAGCGAATCCTGCCTTCTGCGATCAACTCGGACAGGGTAAGCAGGATTTCGTGAAAGTTGTCCTTCCATTCTTCGTCCCGGTCCCATTCGAAGCCCCGCTTCCCGAAATAGTTGGTATTTCGCTCGGGCCAGTGGAGCTGGTACAGATCTATGTAATCAGTTCGCAAACGGCGAAGGCTGCATTCTACGGCCTCTCTTATGGAGTCCGGCCGGTAACCCGTGGTGCGGATATGGCGGGTAAATGGTGCCGGACCTGCTATTTTCGAGGCCAGCACTACAGAATCCCGCTTTCCCCGGTCGGCCAACCACTTTCCGATGATCTCCTCGGTTACCCCGTAGAGTTCTCTAACGGCCGGGACCGGATAGAGCTCGGCCGTATCGAAGAAATTCACGCCCTGATCCAAGGCGTAATCCATCTGTTCAAAGGCGTCCTGTTCCGTGTTTTGACGGCCCCAGGTCATAGTTCCCAGACATATCTTGCTTACCCTGATGTTCGTATGGGGCAAAAAATTGTACCTCATCTGACTATTCGATTTCCAATAAAATGGGGCAATGGTCACTGTGATGCGCCTCTGGTAATATCTGTGCCCGCTGCAGTCGTCCACCCAGACGCTCATCCGCCATCGCATAATCAATCCTCCATCCCTTGTTGTTGGCGCGTGCATTAGCCCGGTAGCTCCACCAGGTATATTGGTGCGGTTCCTCCGGGTAAAAATGACGGTAACTGTCGATAAAACCGGAATCGACAAAGCGCCCCAGCCATTCCCTTTCCTCGGGAAGGAAGCCGGAGACCTTCTTGTTGCGTACCGGATCGTGTATGTCAATGGGCCGGTGGCATATGTTGTAGTCGCCACAGATCACCAGTCCCTCCAGGCACTTGCGCAGTTCCGTAACATAATCCAGAAAGTCATCCATGTACTGGAATTTAAGCGAAAGGCGATCGGTATGCGTTCCCGAAGGCAGATACAGGCTCATTACGGACAAGTCTCCGAAATCGGCTCGCAGGTTTCGCCCCTCCTGATCCATATATGAAATGCCGGTTCCGTAGACGACTTCGTCCGGCTCGGTCTTACTCAGCAGGGCAACACCGCTATATCCTTTTTTCTCAGCGGGGAACCAGTACTGGTGTTCATATCCCAGGGCTTTAAGATCCTCCACCGGTGCTTGCGATTCCAGGGCTTTGATCTCCTGCAGGCAGAGCACGTCCGGATTAGCGGCGCGCAACCAATCCGCGAACCCTTTTTTGGCAGCGGCGCGTATGCCATTTACGTTATAGGATATGACGACCATCTCAATTTTTTGGCAAAAATACCCATAAGGAAAATTCTGTAGGCAGTATTGGTTACTTTTGAAATTGATTGATCGCAGACCCCATTTGGAAAGATCTGCGATCGGACAACCCAAAAAAGTCGATGATGAAATTTCCCAAGCTGATTCGCGGAATTCTGACCCTAGGCCTGTTTTGCCTGCTCTCTGGCAGCATGACTGAGCTGCATGCCCAGTACGGACCCGGCGACAGCGGACAGGAACTCCGATTCAATATGGGTCTGTTCCTAGCTACCGGAACTGTAGAAGCCGCCTATGAGTACTACATTTCCCGCGATATGAGTATAGGTCTCACCGGGTATTTTGACAATGATAAAACCGATTTTAACGGCGGATTCGGAATCGGGGGACTGGGAAGAGCTTACTTCGGTCAGCGCAGGAATGGCCCCTTTGTCGAGGTATTCGGCCTCTACTACACCGGAGAAGATGAGGAAATACCAACGGTAGACCAGAAGTACACCTCGTTTGCACTCGGTGGAAGCGGAGGGGTTAAATACGTGAATCCCAGCGGACGCTTTGTCATTGAAGGATTCGGAGGCGTAGGACGAAACCTCAACCCAAAACGGAATCAGGACACCTTCATGTTCCGAGTGGGTCTTTCTCTCGGCTATCGGTTCTGAAAATGCCGCGCACCCCAAGTTTGCAGATACGAATACCCCTGCTCCTCGGGCTGTTTTGGCTGCTTCCGGCTTCGGCTCAGACCACAACCCCTCCGGACAGCATACAGCTAGCGGAAGTGGTTATTCTGGAAAGACGTCCCAGGACTTCATATGGGGGCATAACCCCGACGGAAGTGGCGAGTGCGCAGGCCATAGCAGAATTTTCGCCCGTAGACTACTCCGGGGTACTCAATACGGTACCCGGGCTTTTCCTTCAAAGCGGGGCTTACAACACCAACCGGATCAGCATACGGGGAATCGGAGCCCGGACCCCTTTTGGTACGGATAAACTCAGAATGTACTACAACGGTATCCCAGTTACCAATGGCACCGGCGTTTCCGTGATCGAAGCCTTCGACCTCGATAATCTCGCCAGTATAGAGGTGATCAAGGGCCCTTACGGCAACCGTTTCGGGAGTCCCCTTGGAGGCGTGCTGCTCTTGGAGAGCATGCCCGTTACGGAACCAGGCAGGCAGTTTACATCGAAAACCACCCTGGGATCCTATAGCCTGTTCAAGAACCACAGCCGCTACCGTTACCTGGACGATCGCAGTCAGCTGGCCCTGAGTTTCAACAGCCTCCAGTCCCTGGGTTACAGGGAAAACAGTCAATTCGATCGAACCGGGCTCTTTGCACAGGGAGAACACCTGACCGGGGAGCGTTCACGCCTGGGCTTCCTGGTCAACTACATCGACTACTTTGCACAGATACCCAGTTCACTGAATCAGCAGGATTTCCTTCAAAATCCGGAACAGGCCGCAGCGAACTGGCTGGCCGTACGGGGATTTGAACAGAATCAATACCTGCTGGCCGGAATTTATCACAAGTGGTACCTGGGAGGGTATTACCTGCTGAAGAGCGCGTTATTTTACTCCTATCTAGATCATTACGAAGTGCGCCCCTTCAATACGCTCACCGATATTACCCAGTCGTACGGGGCGCGTCTTGAACTCAGCCGCAAATCAGAAGATTGGGAATACTCCGTGGGCTTGGAGTCCTACAACGACCTGTATCGCTGGAATACCTTCGAGACCCTTGAAGATCCTTCGGGCGTAGAAGGAAGCCTGCAGGGGGAACTCCTCAGCAGGAACCGCGAATACAGAAATGTGCATTTCGGTTTTGCCCGCCTCCAGTGGAATCTGGTAGCGGGCTGGATGGTTTCGGGGGGACTCACAGCCAATCTCAGTCGGTATCAGTTCCGGAATTTCTCAGGCGAAAATGCCACGGACGGGACTATCCGAAGGGACTTCAACCCTGTGCTGCTTCCCAAATTGGAAGTTCTCAAGCAGTGGGATCGGGGTCTCGCCTATGTCCGGGTGGGTCAGGGATTTTCCAATCCGGGCCTCGAGGAGGCACTGACACCGGAGGGGGTACTTAATCCCGACATACAACAGGAAAAAGGACTGAGCTACGAGTTGGGTTACCAGCGAAGCCTGAAGCAATGGCAATTCAGCTTAAACGTTTTCCAGATGGATGTTCGGGATTTGCTGGTGGCACGTCGCTTCAACGAAGATCAGTTCATTGGCATCAATGCCGGGGAGACACGACACCGGGGACTGGAAGCCAGCCTGAGTGGTCAGCTTGGCAAGACCGGCAGTTCGCAGTGGTACCCACGCGTATCTTATACCTTCAGCGATTTTAGATTTCGGGATTTCGTCGATGGGGAAATCGACTACAGTACCAATACCCTGCCCGGTGTGCCCAAACACTATCTGAACGGAGCCATCCGCTGGGAACATCCAAACGGCTACAGCCTCACCTGGACCCACGAATACAATGACCCGATTGCCCTTAACGATGCCAATACCGATTATACGGAGGCCTACCATTTGGACCGGATTCGTTTCGCCTACCGGAGGACACTGCCCAACGGTTGGACATTCGGGATTGATTTAGGCGCAAATAACCTGTTCGATGTAACCTATGCCCGGTCCTTCGTCGTCAATGCGGTTGGATTCGGAGGAAGTGCTCCGCGCTACTTTTACCCGGGAGAACCCCTGAACTTTTGGGGCTCACTGACCGCGGGTATCCGTTGGTAAGGGTAATTTACCTAATTTGAGAATGAATAAAATCCCTTGAAAAGATGATTCACAAAGGATACATCCATGCCCTGTCCGGCTTGCTGCTGCTCCTTATTCTATCTTGTCAGGACACCACTGACAGCACGGGAGAAGTCAAAACGGAGCAGACTACCTATGCCCAATGCGGCACCCCCTTTAACGGAGTCCCAGACCCCGAGGATGTAGTCATGTACGAAGTGAACCTCAGGGCGTTCAGCCCAGGGGGGGACCTTCAGGGCGTAATTGACAGGCTGGATGAGATCAGAGCACTGGGTGTAAACGTTATATGGTTAATGCCGATACATCCCATAGGGTTAGAAAAGACGGTGAATTCGCCCTACTGTGTGAGGGATTTTAAGGCCGTAAACCCGGAATTCGGCACGCTTTCAGACCTCAGAAGGCTAACCGACGAGGCCCATGCCCGAGGCATGGCGGTGATCATGGACTGGGTGGCGAATCACACCGCCTGGGACACAGACTGGATAGAGAACGAGGGCTGGTATACCACCGACTCCAATGGAAATATTGTTCATCCCCCCGGCACCAACTGGCTGGACGTGGCGGATCTCAATTACGGTAATCAGGACATGCGCGAAGCCATGCTGGATGCCATGCTCTACTGGCTGTATACCGCCAATGTGGACGGTTTTCGCTGCGATTATGCCGATGGAGTCCCCGCAGATTTCTGGAGCAATGTGGCTTCGGAGATCCGATCCATTGAAGGCCGCGATTTCATACTTTTTGCCGAAGGAGCCCGAAATGATCACTTTAGCTCCGGTTTCGATCTGGCCTTTGGTTGGGATTTTTACGATGCCCTGAAGCGAAGTTTTGCAGGACAGTCCGTGGAAGAATTGTATGCCGCACATGATAGAGAGTATACGGGCATCCCTCAGGGCAAGAACTGGATCCGCTTCACTACCAATCACGATGAGTCCGCATGGGATGCCACTCCGGTCTCCTTCTTCGGTGGTACGGCCGGAGCAACCACGGCATCGGGAATTGCCATCTTTACCGGAGGGGCTCCCCTCATTTATGGGAGCCAAGAAGTGGGTGCATCAACTAACATACCCTTCTTTTCAAATTCGGTGATCGATTGGGACGCCAATCAAGACATGAAACAGGATTATCAGGATATGCTGACCTTTTACAATGCTCCGGAGGTAGCACGTACAGGTGAGAACGCACTGTATCGCGATGCCGATGTGGTTTGCCTAGAAAAAGAAAAGGATGGAGATCGGGTCCTGCTCATCGCCAACATTCGCAACCGGCAGGAAACCCTTAATATACCCGTCGGCCTGCAGGGAATATGGACCGATGTCCTCAACGCGGGTGAACGCACCATTGAGGCGAGCCTGGTACTAGAGCCCTACGAGATCCTGATACTGGATTAATCCTAAAAAACCTTTTATGCTCCACTTTCTTCGTCTTATCCGAAAGCGGCTGATAGAATCCGGTAAAGCCCGCGAATACGCGGCCTACGCCATAGGCGAAATCATCCTGGTGGTAATCGGAATCCTGATCGCGCTTCAGCTCAACAATCTTAATGAAAATCGAAAAAACCGAGCCTTCGAGAGGGAAATCCTCCAGCAGATCCAGGAAAACCTCAGTGAGGATAGGGCCTCGCTTCTGGCCATTTCGGAGAGTTTTGACAGGGCGGTGACTTCTTCCGAAAAGTTGAGCAATCGGGACATGAGGCTTTCCAATCCGGACAGCGTTCCCCTCTGGCTGGGAGATGTGGTCAAGTTCGAACGCTTCAGGCCGATTACCAATTCCTATGAGGCCCTGAAATCCCGGGGACTCGAAAACCTGAAAGACAAAAAGCTCAGACGGCTGCTGGGCGAGTACTACGACGACGAGGCGGACCTGCTTATCGAGGGTCTGGAGGACATAGAATACTCCTTTAATGCGGAGTGGTTACCGCTCATGTACGAGCATGTCGCTGATTTTAGATTCAAGAAGCACTTATACCTGAAGGACCAGGACGAGTTTTTTGAAAAAACCAATGCCGTTCGAATCCTGATACTAAATCGAGACAACTACGGTTCCGGTAACGTGAATGTAAAGCGTGCCATTCAGGGAATCGACCAGATCCTGGGGCTTATTCGTAAGGACCAGAGCTGACTATCCATTCGCTAATTCGGGATGACTAACTTCCTTCATCCTGCCCAGCCAGCTCTTAAGAGAAACCGATTCCTGTAGCCTCTTGGATATCTCGTCTATTGGAATACGCACTTGTTCCATGCTATCCCGTTCCCTCAGGGTAACGGTACGGTCCTCCAGGGTCTGGTGGTCGACGGTTACACAATACGGGGTGCCGATGGCATCCATACGGCGGTAGCGACGGCCCACGGTGTCCTTGTCGTCGTAGAGCACGGGGAATTCCCACCTCAGGCTTTCGACGATCTCCCGGCTTATCTCGGGCAGTCCGTCCTTCTTGAGCAGAGGGAGCACAGCAGCCTTGTAAGGCGCAAGTACAGAGGGTAATCTCAGTACCACACGGCTCGTGTTATTATCGAGTTCTTCCTCCTGCAGGGAATTGGAGAAAATCGCCAGGAACATTCGATCCAGGCCAATAGAGGTCTCCACCACGTAGGGCACATAGCTTTCGTTCTCCTCGGGATCGAAATACTGCAGCTTCTTTCCGGAATATTCCTCATGGCTGCTCAGGTCGAAATCGGTACGCGAATGGATCCCCTCGAGTTCTTTAAATCCGAATGGGAACCGGAACTCGATATCCGCAGCGGCATCGGCGTAATGAGCGAGGTTTTCGTGATCGTGAAACCGGTAATTCTCCTCGCCCATTCCCAGCGAGAGATGCCAGCGAAGGCGCTGCTCTTTCCACTTATCGTACCACTGCTTCTGACTCCCAGGTTTAACGAAATACTGCATCTCCATCTGCTCGAATTCCCGCATGCGAAAAATGAATTGTCGCGCCACAATCTCATTTCTGAACGCCTTACCGGTCTGAGCTATACCGAACGGTATTTTCATGCGACCGGTCTTCTGGACGTTCAGGAAATTGACGAATATTCCCTGAGCCGTCTCTGGCCTTAGATACAGGTCCATGGCCGTATCCGCAGTAGCTCCCAGCCGGGTTCCGAACATCAGGTTAAACTGTTTGACATCGGTCCAGTTTCGGGATCCGGAAACGGGACAGACGATCTCCAGTTCTTCGATCAGATCGCCTACATCTTCCAGGTCACCCTTCTCCAGAGATTGCCCGAGTCGCTTGAGTATGCCCTCGGCTCTTTCCCTGTATTCCAGTACGCGTTTGTTTGTACTGAGGAATTGCCCGCGGTCGAAGTCATCACCGAAGCGTTTGGCAGCCTTACCAATCTCCTTTTCGATCTTGCCTTCGATCTTGGCCACATAGTCTTCTACCAGCACATCGGCCCGGTACCTTTTTTTGGAATCCTTGTTATCGATAAGGGGGTCGTTGAAGGCATCCACATGGCCGGAAGCCTTCCAGGTGGTGGGGTGCATGAAAATCGCCGCGTCTATGCCGACGATCTCTTCGTTCAGCTGTACCATGGCCTTCCACCAATACTCCCGTATGTTGTTTTTGAGCAGGGCTCCCATCTGCCCGTAATCGTACACGGCACTCAATCCGTCGTAGATCTCGCTGGACTGAAAGATGAAGCCGTACTCCTTGGCATGAGAGATTACCTTTTTGAAGGTGTCTTCGGAATTTTTCATGGGGCAAAAATAGAATTAATGCCCCTAACTGCCCCCTATTTAAGCTGGATTTCGGTGCTTACCCGGCGCAGGCCGTTTTCGTATATGTGAAGGGTATAGGTTCCCTCGGCCAGGGTAGCTTCCGGTATGTCAATGGCGTCGCATACATCGATCTTGTCACCGGTATAGGTGATGTCCACTTTTCGGCTAAAGGTATGCGTTCCCATCTGGATTCCCCTGCCGTCCTCGATGATAACCGTCGAGTCCGGAGCCATGAACTGAATGAACAGGGATCGTTGGATTCGGTTACGCACCCGGGAATTTTCGCTGATGCTCACGCAGGCCCTGAGCTTACGGGTATCTGACGCCCGATCGGTGGAAACGGGCCTGCCCAGATTCAATTTGTAGGCGGAGATTTCTGCTCCCGAAAAGTCGAGCGCGGTAAGCTCACCCTCGGTTATTCCCAATTCCAGGGGAATATTGCCCAGTCTGCCCGAGCGGCTGTCCAGGCCAAGACGTCTGCGGTATGTATTGTTTTCCTGCTCGAGTTCCTTGAAATCGACCACCACATCGCCTAACCTGTCCATCAGCACCTGATTGGCCAGCTGCAAGCTGTCCACCCGCTTCCGTAAGCGGTTAAAATATCTCAGATCCCGCCTTAAACCTGCAATGGTGAAGTTTAATTTGCCAACCGAATCCAGGAGTTTTGACACCTCTTCCTTTGAATCCTCAAGCTCAAGCTTATAGACCTCGTTCAGCCCAGCGTAGCGATCCACATCCGCCTTGATCTTGGCGAGTTCCTGAACCACTCGTGATTTCTCGTCCTCCAGGTAGCGGATCTGGTTCTTGTCCGTGGAATAGCGGTAGTAGAAGCCGATCAGCAACGCGAGTATCGCCCCCATCAGTACGGCGATCGTGATCTGAAACTTTAGTCTGTCTTGGGTTACACTCATCTGAATACCAGGCCTGTCTGGCTTAAACAAACACCATTTGACCCTTCGATCAAAGATACTAAACCCCTTCTACAACCTCCTTTTACCCCCGGCCTGTTTTGGATGTAATGCGATTTTATCCGGAGGAGAGGTACATTTATGCACCCGGTGCCGCCACCAACTGCCCCTGACCCGTCAAACCTTCATCGAAGAAAATGCACTGGACATCGAATACTGCCATATTCCGGTTGTGCGAAAATGTGTGGCCCTGATGCATTTTTCTGACAGTGGAATGGCACGTAAGCTGCTGCATGCGCTTAAATACCACAACCACCCCGAACTGGGTACCTTCTTTGCCCAGTGGGCCTGGGAGTCTTCGGGCATTGAGCTGTTATCAGGCGAACTGGAAGCGGTCGTCCCCGTGCCTGTTTCCAAGACTACTCTGCGAAAACGAGGATACAATCAACTGAGCCGGTTCGGCCGCGAGCTGGCACTCCTCTTGAGCGTGGCCTACCTGCCCTATGCCCTGTTGCGCAGCGAAAAAGCCAAGACTCAGTCCAGACGAGTCAAGTCGGAACGCTGGAAGAAGGGCCTCACCGAATACCGATGGAATCCAGAAGTGGACATCAGGGGGAAATCCCTGCTGCTCATAGATGATGTAACCACTACGGGGGCTACCCTGCACACTTGTGCGCGCCTACTTGAGGAGGCCGGGGCGCGTTCGATTCACATGCTATGCATGGCTGTAGTCTCCGATCGTTAGGCCGGGATTCCCATCGAAGGAAAGCCCAATAATCCGTTACTTTACGGCATGAAAAAAAGGTGCCCGGTCATTATTCCTCTCATATGGAGCGTAGTGCTTGTATTCCTGACGGTACAGTGCGCACGTCGGGGTACTCCTACCGGGGGACCGGTGGACGAGGAGCCACCTGTGCTGCTGAAGGCCGATCCTGCCAATTACACCCGAAATTTCAAGGGTAATGAGATTGTGCTGGACTTCGACGAATTCGTCAAGCTCAACGACATCGACAAACAACTTGTGATTTCTCCTCCCCAAAAGTACAAGCCCATCATCAAACCCCAGGGTACGGCATCCCGGTCGGTAGAAATAACCCTGATGGACACGCTGGCTGAGAATACAACCTACTCCATCAACTTCGGACAGAGCATAGTGGACAATAATGAAGGTAACCCCTTTCCCTTTTACACCTTCGTTTTCAGCACAGGAGAAGTTCTGGATTCCCTGGAAATAAAAGGTATCGTTTCCGATGCCTACAAACGGAAGGTAGATCCGCTGATCAGCATCATGCTGTACCGGGTGGATTCCACCTATACCGATTCCATTATTTACAAGGAGTTGCCCAACTATATCGGCAGCACCTCCGACAGTACGTCCACCTTCCGCATAGGGAACATACGAGCGGGCAAGTATCGGGTAGTGGCCCTTCGAGACGACAACGACAACAACCTGTTCGATCCCTTGCAGGACCGCATAGGCTTCCTGAGTGATACTATCGAGGTTCCTTATAAGGAGCCGCTCTTCCTGAAGTTATCGAAGCAGATACCGGATTACAGGGCCAACACACCCTCCCTGGTATCCCAGAACCAGGTACTTTTCGGGTATCTGGGCAGGGTAGATTCATTGATCGTAGAACCCAGCCCGGCACTACCCGACAGTGTCAGGACCCGAATAATGCCTGAGGCGGAAGCCGACAGCCTCCGTTTCTACATGACCACCTTCGATTGGGACACCATTCAGTTCCTGGTCAGGAATCCTGGCATTCAGCAGATAGACACCTTTGTAGTGCGAAGACGGGATGTTCCCAATGACAGCTTGCAATTAGCCCCCAACTACCCCTCCGCACTCCCCTATTACGACAACTTCCGAATTACGGCCAACACCCCGATCGACAGCCTGGATGTTTCCAAATTCCTGGTATTGCAAAGTGACAGTATTCCGATTCAAGCTCAAATCACTCTGGACTCGATGAAAAACCGGGTGGATTTTGATTTCGAAAGAGCCCCAGCGACCTCTTACCGCATTGCCGCACTGCCTGGAGCCATAACGGATTTCTTCAGTGCGGTGAACGACACCCTGCAATTCTCCATAAAAACCCCGGGATTTGCCGAAGTGGGGAACCTGATGCTCAATCTGGAAGGCTCGCCCGAGTTTCCGCTTATACTGGAACTGACTAACAAAGAGGATAGACCCATTTTGACAAGATACTCCACCGGTGAGACCCGCTTCGACTTTCCCAACATGCCACCCGGGCAGTACGGAGTGCGAATCGTCTATGACACCAATGGAAACCAGGAGTGGGACCCGGGAGATTTCCTGAAGGGAATCCAACCTGAAATGGTCAAATACTACCCAGGCTATATCGAACTTCGGGCCAATTGGGAGCAAAATGAGACGTTTATACTCGACCCGACCGGAGAGCAGCCTCCGGAAGAACCAGAACGAAGGACGCTTTCCGTTCCAGGCAGGGAAGACTAGGCCTAGGCCAGCAGGGTGAAATGATCCCGATCGTCAAGAAACCTAAGTCGGGAACGCAGGTCGTTAAGCACCTTCCTCTCCAGAGTAAATGCCCTGATCTCCTCGCCTTCCAGCTCCCGGATGACATTCCCCAGGGGATCGACCATCACGCTGTGACCCGAGTACTGATGTCCGCCCTCGTCCGAACCGATTCGGTTTACCCCGGCGCAATAGGCCATATTTTCTATGGCCCTGGCCTTAAGCAGTATGTCCCAGGCCTGAATCCGTGGCACCGGCCAGTTGGCCACATAGAACAGCAAATCATAGTCGGACACATTCCTCGACCAGACTGGAAAACGCAGATCATAGCAAATCAGCGGACAGAGTCTGAAGCCCTTATAATCCAGTATTAACAGTTCCTCTCCGGGAACGTAGTGATGCTGTTCACCCGCCAGGGTAAACAGATGCCGCTTATCATATGCGCGGGCCTGATCGTCGTCCGGATCAACGAATAATAACCTATTGACAAATCCATCCGCCGTTCTGTACACAGTACTCCCCGTAACTGCGGCGCCGCTGCTTCGGGCA
The DNA here is from genome assembly GCA_964552195.1 of uncultured Flavobacteriaceae bacterium. Taxonomy (GTDB): domain Bacteria; phylum Bacteroidota; class Bacteroidia; order Flavobacteriales; family Flavobacteriaceae; genus CAZKAP01. The sequence goes on along the minus strand of CAZKFM010000001.1, from coordinate 258,257 downwards.
AAACCCGTCATCCAGTTCAGGGTCTTCTCGCCAATCCGGTGGGGCAGGCTCTCGGGCCTCATGGTAAAACCGGTACTGAACATCTCAGGCAGGATCAGAAGGTCCCAGGATTCCCCGGATGCTTCTGCCAGCTCCTCAACCCTTTCGAAATTCTTTTCCGCATCCTCCCAGCTGAGTTCCATCTGGCAAAGGGCAATTCGCAATTCACTGTTCATAACTGTGCGGTTTTGGCTTCGTATGGGCAGATCAGGTTTCTGAAGCCCTAAATTCTACCATAAAGCTATCGAAGCCTTTGGCATCTCGCAAATAGGGTTAGTGGGAAGACGACCTATGCCTCCCGAAACGATCGGGGCGCCCTGTACGTGCTGCCATACCGATCAAATTCCTCGGATATACTAAGGATAGTTTCCTTATTTATAATATTTTAGGGTTTCTTATTTGCCAGATAACCGCTATGAAAAACCCACTTCCCAGACCGAAACCCTTTCATTTTATACTGTTAGTGATTGCAGCCCTGTCCGTTATGCCGGTTCATTCACAGGAACCCGCACGACTCAGGGCCAGGCTGAGTCAGGCCAGTAACCTGAGCGCCGAAGAGGCCCAATTCAGCAGCAGACTGTTGAATAACAACCGCAGGTTTCAGCGAGAACTCAGCGGGATGCAACAAAACCTCAACCTGAGCCAGTCGGAAGTGGACTTCCTGTCGGAAAACCGCAGTTCGGCCATACGCCTGATGGCGGCCATGGAATTCGATGCCAGCATGGATAATGCTTTCGTTAAGGCAGCAGTCAGTAACCTGGCCAATAACCTGGAAGTTAATCTGAGCGACCGTTACCTGGCCGTAGCTGCTCCAGACCTACCCATGGAGGAATCCGAAAATCCCGAAGGATTCATGAATATACAGGCTCCTCTTTTTCTCGAGGATTGCTCGGAAATCGAACTCAGCTTCGGAATAACCGACAGCGATCAGCTATCCTCGGACCAGCCTGTGAACCCCATCCTCATCGAGGCCATACAATTTGCCATAGGAGAGGCCAATACGGTTTTGGAGGAACTTGAATTCCCGGAACGAATAAACACGGTTCACATCAGTTCCACAACCAATGGCCTCCACGGCCCCAACAGTAACCACTACAGCGGAATGGCCGTCGATATTAGCCGTATCAACGGAACCCGGATGTATTTTACACAGGGAGCCAACCGCCGTCTCATTTTTGAGCTACAGCAGGCCTTCAATAAATTTCCCTACATCCGGGAAAATTTCGGGCCCTTCCTCAAGTACAAATACACCCTGGAAGACCAGAAATGGTCTTACTATCACCAGGTAGGGGGGCACGAAGGTCATATTCACATCTCCGTCCGCAAATAGTTTTAGTTTCGCTCTCCGGGATCGTAATCCTGTGGGGCTTGCTGCGGCAGATTGAGTGTACCCGAGGCCCCGGTATCGTTCCAGAATATCCATTCTGATGCATCGAAAACTCCATTTCCGCTGTTGATCTCCACCTTGCGGTATGCGCGTCCATCTTCGAATTCGTGGTCGGTCCCACTCCCGTCTTCCCCTATACGACCCAGAAGATCGGCTATGCTGCCATCCGGCTTCCGCAGTAGCAGGTTGTCGTCCCCGTTGGAGTCTGCTACGCTATTCCGACCGGCCTCATCCTCCGGCGCAAACCCATAGGTCTGCCTGAAAACGCTACTATCCCTTGCGATGACCAACAAGGCCAAAGGCTCCAGGACGAACCCATCCAGTTCGTATATGGATCCCGGTTCAAGTGCGTCATTGGTGTAGCGCTCGAGGCTCCAGCCGTCCAAACGCACCCTCTGATCGGTAGGATTCTGCAACTCCACAAAACGCGCCGCAGGCAGGTTTTCGGGATCAGCGACTTCGGTGATCAGGAGCTCATTCGCCACTTCCAGATTGGGCCCCGGATCGCAACGGCCGTCCAGGATGCCGATGTCCTCCCAGCTTCGAACAGCGATCTGCGCGGCATCGTCCCCGGGCAGGAGTACCCCCGTGATGCTCAGCGATTCGGAGGGCACCAACTGGTCTCTGAAATCGGCGTAACCACTGGTAAAAAAGCTCGCAACGGCTCCGTTACAATCCTCGAGTTGAAGGCGACTGTCCACTCCGGTTGTCGCGAAGGGCAAGCCGACTGCATCGGGAGAAAACTGCACACTGTCCAGTCGTACCAGTTTACCCGGTTTTACCTGGGTTAGTTCAGATACATTGAGGCTTTCAACCACGGGATCACCCGGTTGTACGCATCCTTCCGGTATGTATTCTCCCAGCAGGGGCGCGGGTATGGGTCCGAGAACCGGATTGCCAAAGACTTCCTCGACAGCACCAATGTGCAGCAGGCCATCACTTTTCCGAACACAGGCTCCCTGTAACGATAGCCTGAGCAGTGAACCCACCGGATAGGCTTTATGGGATTCGAGCAGGTCCGTATGTAGAACGAGGACAGGACCCACTCCCTCGGGATCCTGCAGGTAGATTTCCCGGTAGAAGTTACCCCACTCGTCGGAAGAAATGACCCGGCCCTCGACATGCCAGGCTTGTTCGAAAATCGTGGTTCCCGCGGTAAGCTGGTCGGCCAGTATCGAACTGCTTACCAACTGCACGTTGGCTTCACCACAGCCTGATAGTACAGCGGATCCGTCGGAAGTGCAGGAGCAGGCAATCATTAAAAGCATTAACGCACTAAGTAGTTGAAACGGTAACAAGGGTTTTGTAGGCATATGTAGTATTTATGGATGACTATATCTGAGAGAAATTGAAAACGTTCGTCCCGGTCCGTACCAAAACCGGGGTCCGAAAACCGGATGACCGCTATATCGGTCCTCTGCCCATTCGGCCAGGGAGCCGAGCCGGCCCTGTTCGAATCCTCCAGTGCGGAAACTCTCATTCAGTAGATTCGAAACCGAAAAGTAAAGGCTGTAATAACCCGATTCGCTTCTAAACGACCTGCCGATTGAGGCACGGATGAGAAATGCCGAAGGCAGCAACTCCTGATGAAAACGGGACCGTTCCAATGCAGCATCGGTTTTGGTGAGGGGCTGCCATTCCCGCACAAATAGTTCACTTCTGCGGATCAGGGATGGACTGAGGTAATTCCCGGAGAAATGATTCATGGATAGGCCAACCCTCCACTCGCCGAAATGCCTGAGGTATACTCCCATGGACCAGGCCCGTTGGGGGCTTCCGGCTACCTTGATCCCCTCCATGGGAATTGTCCCCAGATTCCAATCCGCCTGGTTGGTTGTTTCGATACCCGGGAGTGGATACAGCCATCCCCGCGCAGAACCGGAATACCGGTAGTCCCCCAGGGAAAAGGCCGTATACAGGGTGACATCCGGAATCACTTCCCAATCCACCCCTCCTTCCAGACCCACATGAACCTGACCTAGTCCGTATATGAATTCATTCACCAGGGCAGCGCCTTCCACGGTTCTTACATACTGTATCCTCGTGGATCTTTCATCGCTCAACAGGGCTCCAAATCCGCTTATGCGCCCATTCAGTTCGGGCCAGCGGATATGATAAGTCAGGTCCAGTGCATGGGTAAAGGGGGTATTGAGGATCGGATAACTACGACTGCTGTACTCCGGAAAAGGGAAGAGCTGCCTGCCAGGGAGCAGCATCTTTTCTGTATGCAGGGTTAAATCCAGATAATTTCTGTGGTTCATTCTCCAGCTCAGCGTGGATATCAGCTGCGCTCCCCACTGACGGAATGTTTGGGATGGCAGTCCGGAAGATTCCGGGAATAATGCATTGTTCAGGCCTTCGTCCCTCCGGGTCAGAGCGGCTTGCATACGTCCGGCTAGCTTCACTACAAGTCCTCCGAACCGCTTCTGGAGATAGGCGGAAAGGCCCAATTGCGCGAAGTTCATTTTCAGGTCGTGCTGGAATCGGTCGCCTGCCCGTCTCCTTTCTTCACCGTAGAGGTCATAGGATCGGCCCGAAAAGGAATCGCTATTCAGCACGTATGGGGCGCCCAGGGTATCGATGAGTTCACCGAAGTGACTCTGAGTGGTCCAGCTGCTGTTCAGCCCTAAACTCCAATCCGAATTCGTGCCTTCCTCACGGGAAGAAATTCTCGCGGAGAATTGGCCTTCGCGGGTACGAACTACCTGATCATATAGGAAATACGAGGCGGGAGAGGCGGGTCCGCCCAGGGAATTTATAAATCTCAGGCGTTTCCAGTCGATCTGTCGGTCCTGGAGAAAGGCTCCCTCCAGGGCAGGGATACCCGCGATGGGGTAAAACGACCGCTGCATATAGTAAGAAGGCAGGTAGCGGTAATAATCCGGCCGGGGACTCGGGGCATTCCGATATCCCAGGCGGCCCCTTCGATTCGATTCCATCAAGCCTGCCCAGCCCAGTTCCCAGTTGCAGCTGGCCCGGGATCCCTGTAGCCGGAAAGAGCCGAAACTGATTCGACTACTCCGGGGAGCAGCCGATCGCATTCGGCCCTCGTCCAGTCCCCAATTCGGATTATAGGTCGCTCCAGCCAGCCTCGCGGTCTCCTCGGTGAGGGGAGAAGTGCCGCTGCGGAAGGAATGCTGATGAATGAATACGGCCTCCCAGGTACGCACCGTATCGCCGCCTGGTCTTACCCCCAGGAAGATCCGGGTGTCCCGACGTGGAGTACCTTCCCGGTATCCGCTCCGGGCCGCCCCTACCCCCGCCTGTACTCCATATAAATACTTGCGTTTCTCGGAATAGCCGATGCGTCGGTAACGGACACTGCCCTGCACATTGAGATTGGAGACGGATGCCCTGAGGTGCGTACCCGAGCGTTGTCGATCCAGGCTGGCTTCCACCCACTCGGAGCCTCCTGCTCCAGATGCGCCCCATTTATCAGGCCTTGGACCGCTATATGCACGGCCGTCGCGATTCCAGTCGTAAAGTGATGACCAAAGTTGCCAGCGCGCCCCACCCTGAAAGGGATCGTTCATCGGGAATCCGTTAAAGTAGGAGGACACTAATCGACGGTCCAGGCCGCGATTGTTGAAATACAGCTGACTGAACTCAAATCTCGAGGTCTGCGTAAAGCGATCGGCTGAGGGTTGTAACAGCGGTTGCCAGTTTCCCCCCAGGCCATCCGTATTCCTGAGTTCTTCCTGCACCTCCCAGTCAAATAATCCTTCATCTTCGGTTTGAGGGCTGACCCGGAAAGCGAACAGTATCATCCAGCAAAGAAGCAGGACTCGGCCCATAATGATTGTGGATTTAGTGCCGCTAAACTATTACCGCATCCTGCCTGTTCCATGCAGACTACCCACATAGCTTCGCAGGTATATGAAAGCACTCTTCCCTGCCCTGCTTACCCTTCTCCTCTGCTGCCCGCTATTTGGTCAGGATCAAAGCATACTGGCGTTTTACAATCTGGAGAACCTTTTCGATACAAGGAGAGATAGCACCATCTGGGATGGGGATTGGACCCCGGATGGTCGGCAGTCTTGGACCCGGATTCGGTACGATCGCAAACTCCGTAACCTAAGTCATGCCTTAGGTAGGCTTGCCGCTGATCTCGGAAAGTTTCCTTCTGTAATAGGCGTTTGCGAAGTCGAAAACCACCGTGTACTGAGGGACCTGCTTTCCAAGACACAATTGAGAAAATACCGGTTCGGCATTATCCATCACGATTCTCCGGACAGGCGGGGCATAGATGTCGCAGTCCTCTACTTAAAAAAGGACTTCAGGCCTCTGCACTGGAATGCACACCGGCTGTTGCTTCGAACCGCTGAAGGATACCGAAAATATACTCGTGATATCCTCGTTGTCCATGGCATACTCCAGGGAGATCCCATGTATGTAGTGGTTAACCATTGGCCATCGCGAAGCGGAGGTATCCGCAGGAGCCGGAATCATAGAATGCAGGCCGCTGAACGGGTATGTGAAATAGTGGATTCCATACAGGAAGTAGATGCCAGTGCTAAGATAGCGGTCATGGGGGACCTCAACGACAACCCGAATGACCCTTCATTGCTTGCGCTGTCGAGCTTGTGTAAAGACAAACGCAGGGCACGTTCAGCCCCCGAAGAGGAACGGTTGTACAACCCCTACCGCAGGGCTTACCAAATGGGACGGGGTACCCTTGCCCACAATAGCCAATGGCAGTTATACGATCAGATTCTCATCAGCATGGACCTGAAAGAAGCAGAGCAGGGATGGACCTACCAGGGTGCGGGCATATATGCCCCGCCCTTCCTCAAGGAGCGGGAAGGCCCTTTAGAGGGTAGTCCGAAGCGCACCTATTCGTACGGCAGTTACCGGGGAGGCTACAGCGACCACTTTCCGGTGTACATACTACTACAATGGACTTATGCTCAGGAGAACCAGCGATCCCAGGGTATGCGGGATAGGATCAGCAACAGACCGGAGCCGTAGAGCAGGGCCAGGGAGCGAAACTTCATCGCATCCACGGTCATTCGCTTATGTCGGGACCAGCCCAGGGTGATAAATGCGATTGCCAGTATGTTAGTGGTGGGGTGTTCGAGTGCCAGTTGACGAACCACAGGACTCATGTCTCCTATGGACATACTCTGTAGGGCACTGAAGCCGTTGGGAGATACGAAGTAAACGATCAGCCCGATTACCAGCTGCAAATGAGCGAAAATGAGGGCAAACAAACTGATTCGCAAATCCTTGTGGAGCGTGTACTCCCGTTTACCCAACCAGCCGATAAATGCATTGATTACGGCAATCACCAGTACGAACAGGGCGACATAGGCCAGGGTGGAGTGCACGGTCTGCAGGGTCTTAACCAAATCCATATTCATTTTTTTTAGGCCCTAAAGATACAATTCCCTTAGGCCCGAGGCCAGTATGGACCGGACAGAATCGCCTGATAAAAAAAGAAAACCCCGGTCGCCTGAAGGCGACCGGGGTTCTATAGGTAGTGTGACTAATTAATCTTAGTTGAAGATGTACCTTACACCTATCTGAGCTTGCCAACGCGAGCTCTGAATACCGTTGTCGTCGATTCGACGAATGGTACTGGGCGTGTTGGGGTCAAAGAAGAAGGATGGAGGTGTAGTGGCATTTCCTCGTGATACGGTCTGAATAAGACCTACCTCAGAGGGGATGAAGTTGCGCTGTCCCCATTCCTTATTCAGCAGGTTGGTGAAGTTGAAGATATCCGCAGAAAGCTGCAGGGTATTCTTCTTACCTCCTACGTTGATGCTGAAATCCTGTAGCAGCTTGAAGTCCACCACATGGCTCCAGGCACCACGATCTCCATTACGCTCGGCGTAATCTCCGCGTCGTCCGCTGAGGTAATCGTTACTCTCGATATAGGCATCCAAGGCGGACCACTGCTCGGCAGCGGTAACCAGCTCACCTCGGATTTCACGATCCACCAGATTAATCTCCGATTCATTCCTTGGAATGTAGATCAGGGCATTGTCACGAGAGTCGTCGTTTAGCAGATCTGTTCCCTCACGGTAGTTATAAGAAACCCTACTAGATTGAGCGCCTTCGTACGTTAAACCAATTGTGGTCTTAACGTTTTCACTCCACTTAAACTGGTATGAAGCATTAGCCAGCCAGCGGTGACCACCGTAGAAATCGGATCGAGTAAGGCCGGGATTGGCGTTCTTTCCATTAACAGTATTCAGGTTTCTCCACTGCGAACTGTTTTGAGAAGAAGTTCCCGGGAAAACGTCGTAAGCACTGTTGAAGTTCCAGGAAACGAACCCTGTGAATCCATTAGAGAACGGCTTAGTCAGTGTTACTGTAGAGCTGAATGTACGGCCCTCTCCAGTATTGGACAGCAGATAAACAGCACTGTAATCGGGATCGATGCGCTCGAAACGGTTGTATACAGGTCGGTTATCGGCTCCTACCAGATTGCGCTCCGCATCGCGGATATTCAGCTGTTCGTAAAAAATATTCTGGATCCAATCTCCGAATTCGATGTCACTGGTAAGAATCAAGTCCCAAAGTGGCAGCCTCTGGTCGATACCCAGGCTGTACTTGAAGATTTGTGGCAGTTTGAAATCCTTAGAGATGATATCGATATTACCACCAGTACCCCCGGTGCCGGGCTCAACATTCACAGGAGAATCATTAATATCTCCGGTAAAACCGGTTATGGTAGTGTTGAAGTCGGCGGCGAATCCACCAGTAATACCGTTGTTGTTGTAGGTACCACCTGGCCATACTAGAGGCATGCGGGAGGTGAAGATACCAAAACCACCACGTATCTGTGTAGAACGGTCACCGAATACGTCCCAGTTGAAACCAACACGGGGAGAAACGTGAGCCTGTGTGCGTGGTCCCTGGCCTACGAGGGCTCCCTGCAGGTCCTTACCAGCCGCTTCCAGCAGAGGAATAGTACGGTTGTTAAAGTCGTTATTGACTGGACCGTCAGACCAGATCGGGAAGTCTACACGGATACCTGCGTTTAACTTGAACTTATCGGAAAATTGAACTTCGTCCTGTACGTAGAAACCGAGCTGCAGGATGTCGAATTCTGCGGCACCGGCAGACTCGTCACCTACGGTTCCATCGCCGACCAGAGAATAGCCCTTCTGGTAGTCTTCCAGTCCTACGATGTTGTTAGGACCTGAAGCCAGAAAGGAATCCAGGCTATCGAATACATAGTATCCAAAGTTAGAGGCGAAGAACAGGTTCTTTACCTGTGAGTATTCGTTGTGCGTACCCAGGGTGATGGTGTGCTTACCGGAGTATATCTCGAAATTGTTGGTGAACGTAAAGATATCCTGGTCCAGCAGGTTGGCCGTAGAGAATCGCTCGGCTCCGAACTGTATGTTTCCGTTACCATCCTGAATCTGAACGGTTGGGAAGGGATCTCCGAAAGGATCACGGTCGTCGCGAACTCGGGTATAACCGATAATCATACTATTCGCGGTCTTGTTACCGTTGTAGTTCCATTCCAGGGCGAAGGAGTTGGTGGTAGTCTCGAAGAACTCGGAACCGTTTTCAAACCCAATGAAACCCTGACTACTACCTCTGGACTCCAGGTTCTCGGCACCCACATAACTGTGGCGAAGGGAGACCTTGTTGCGATCCGATAGGTTCCAGTCCAGCTTCCAGGTCAGCTTGTCGGACTCCAGCGTTCTAATCTGGCTTCCAGCTGCTCCTGGGTTGTAGTTGTAATTGGACTGCAGGAAGCTGGAGAGCTCGCCCAGTCGAGTACGGGAGTCACCGTTGTACTCATCGGTGTTAAAAGGAAGCGGAATCTCATCGTCCTGACGCTCGTAATTCACAAAGAAAAACAGCTTGTCCTTGATGATGGGTCCACCGATGCGAACACCGTAGGTTTCAGCCGTAAATTCGTCAAGTTTCTCGCGCTCATCGTTTCCGGACAGGTTAACAGGCGTCTTACCTGCCAGGTCCTGGTTGCGCAGGAAGTAGTAAGCGGAACCTTCCCATTCGTTGGTTCCGGAACGGGTAATCGCGTTAATCGCACCACCCGCGAAACCACCGATTTTAACATCATAGGGGGAGAGCTGTACCTGGAAAGATTCGATGGCATCCACTGAGAACGGATTAACACCCGTTTGACCTCCGTTAGTACCCGAACCAGCGAGACCAAACACATCATTGTTTACTGCACCGTCGATGTAAATCGCATTGTATCGATTGTTAGCACCACCAAGGGAAATAGAAAATCCATCAGTTCCCTCAGTCAAACGTGCTTGAGGAGTCAATCGAACGAAATCAGCAACAGAGCGGGAAGCCGCAGGTACTGTTTGGATGGTTCGGAGGTTGATCAGTGTTTCAGAACCCGTCTTATCGACTGAAAATATACCCGTCCCGCCTTCACCAGTCAGCACAACCTCTTCCAAGGCAGTGGCATTTTCCTGGAGCTTGGGGCTTACCCGGAAGTTTTCCCCCAACTGAATAAAGATGCCTTCGCGCATGAAGTCTGTGTAGCCCAGGTAGGTAATAGCGACTTTGTAGGGACCACCGGGTCGCAGACCTGATACACGGTAGTATCCGTCAAAATCCGCCGCGGCACCATATACGGTACCGGAAGGTAAGTGGGTTACGACTACACTCGCACCGGGAAGAGGCTCACCGGATGCATCTGTAATCTGACCACCCATGGAGGCGGTCGTTACACCCTGGGACCACAGCGTTGCCGCAGACAGTGCCAGGACCAAAAACGTAAGTAGTTTTTTCATTTTGCAGAGTTTTAATTTTAGCTCTACAAAAGTGCGGCTTACGGGCGGCCTTGTTCTTATGATAACATTAACTAAACCCCCAAAAAATTAACCGGAGTGTTAAGATATTTAGGGAAAACAGCGGCGAAACTAAAGGTTATGTTTAGCCAAACGTTACTTTAAGGTAAACAAAATTACAAGGTGTAGAATTTCAACAAATTAGCTGTAGAAGGGTCGTGATCCGGTCCTATGCTCCCGTTATGGATTTCGCCCAGAATATTCGTAGCGAGTTCCTTCCCGAGTTCGACGCCCCATTGATCGTAGCTGTAAATGTTCCAGATAAACCCCTGCACGAAAATCTTGTGTTCGTATAGCGCGATCAACTGGCCCAAGCTAAACGGGGTCAGCTTGTCGAATAGCAAAGTATTCGTGGGTTTATTGCCTTCGAAGGTCTTAAAGGGAGCCAGTGCCCTGGCTTCCTGTTCGGACTTGCCCTTTTCCATAAGCTCGGACACGGCTTTTTCAGTATTCTTACCCTTCATCAGGGCTTCGGTTTGGGCGAAGAAGTTGGCCATCAGCTTGTCGTGGTGCTCCTGGTTCCCGTGGACAGACTCTTTAAATCCGATGAAATCTGCCGGTATCAGCGGGGTTCCCTGGTGGATGAGCTGGAAGAAGGCATGCTGGGAGTTGGTCCCCGGCTCTCCCCAGATGATGCCGCAGGTAGGATAGTTCACCCGCCTTCCGTCCCTCCCAGTGCTCTTGCCGTTACTCTCCATCACGCCCTGCTGAAGATAGGCCGGCAGGCGGTGCAAATACTGGGAATACGGCACAACGGCCTCGGTCTCGCTTCCAAAGAAGTTGGTGTACCAGCATCCGATCAGGCCCAGTAAGACGGGTATATTCTCTTGGAAAGGAGACCGACGGAAATGCTCATCCGCTGTTCTGGCCCCTTCTAAAAGCCGTTCAAAATTGTCGTAGCCGACCCCCAGGGAAATCGACAGGCCCACCGCACTCCACAGGGAGAATCGGCCACCGACCCAGTCGCTCATGGGAAAAACGAAATCCTGCTTAATCCCGAAATCGGCGATTCGTGCGGCATTGGTGGATACGGCGACGAAATGGTCGGCAACGTCCTGTTCCTCCCTTTCCTTCAGGAACCATTTTCGAATGGTCTGGGCATTGGTGAGCGTCTCCTGAGTGCCAAAGCTCTTGGATACAATAATGAACAGGGTGGTTTCCCGATCGAGTGCTTTCAGCACTTCGATGACATGATCCCCATCCACGTTGTTGACAAAGTGAAGGTTCAGATCGGTTCGATACGCGGCCAGCGCCTCGCTAACCATAACGGGGCCCAGGTCCGAACCGCCAATTCCTATATTCACCACATCGGTAAATTTCTTGCCGGTAGCCCCCTTTAGTTCCCCGTTCAGTACACCTTCAGTAAAAGCCTGTATCTGACTGCGGACGGCATACACTCCCGGGATAACATTTTCGCCATCGACCCGTACTTCAGCATCCTCGGAAGCGCGCAGCGCGGTGTGCAGCACGGCCCTTCCTTCGGTTTGATTGATGGGCTCCCCGCTAAAGTATTGCTCGATTCCCCGGTCCAAACCCAGTTCATGAGCGAGCGCGATCAGTTCATCACGCGTCTGCCGATCGAGCCGGTTCTTGGAGTAATCCAAAACTAGTCCCGGTATGGATACCGAAAAATCGGATGCCCGGCCGGGTTCCTGTTCAAAAAAGGTCAGTATGGGGGTCTGAGCGATGCGCGCATAGGCGTTCGTTAACCGACCCCACGCCTGGGTAGTAGTCGGGTTGGTAGTGGGTAACGACATGGATAGGATTTATAAAGCCGGAGGTAAGGTATCAATTTCCTGTTCAGCCATGGAAGCCTCTTCCCCGGACAGGGTGTACGGAATGGATTCGAGCCGCTCCATTAGAGTGGCGATGTGTTCGAAATAGGCTGGCCTCAGGCTGTCTGCCAGAGGATCGGCAGCGGGCAGCTTTTCCCGTAGGGGATCGACCTGCTCGCCATTCTTCCAGAACCGGTAGCACACATGGGGACCACTGGTATTCCCTGTCATTCCGATCCAGCCAATAACGTCTCCCTGACGGACCCGATCGCCCTTCCTGACCTTCTGGGCCTTCATGTGGAGATATTGGGTGCTGTAGGTACCGTTATGCCGGATCTTCACGTATTTTCCATTCCCCCCCCTTCGGTCGGACTCGGTAACCACCCCGTCTGCCGTGGCGATAATTGGAGTCCCATAGGGCGCAGCATAGTCCGTACCCTTGTGCGGGCGTATGCGGTTGCCGTAATAACGGATTCTGCGCTTCAGGTTATAACGGGAGGAGATTCGGTAATTCCGGAACTTTACGGGTGCCTTGAGGAAGGTCCTGCGGAGGTTACCCGCCTGTTCGTCGTAGTACTCCGGGGCCCCTACCAAACTATCCAGCCCATATTGGAAGGCGTAGTAGGGCTTGCTTTTGTGTTCAAATACGGCGGATTGAATCTCTTCGGCACCCGCATAAATACTGTCGTTGATGTAACGTTCCTTGTAGATGGCCTTGAAACGGTCACCCGGATACAGGCGGAAGAAGTCGATGTTCCAGGCGTAAATGTTGGCCAGGTGATAGCTGATCTGCTGATCGATACCCTGCTCGTCTAGGGTCACGTAAAGGCTGTTGTCGATCACCCCCGATATCTCCCGTTCCCGGTAGGTTACCTTTTTCTTTCCGCGATAGGCCACGGCACTATCCCGCAGGTCCACCACGGTATAGTTGATCAGGTCGTCCTCGTAGATAAACACCTCGGCCTTGTTCAGGCTGTCCTTGGATTTCAGTATCACATAGGGTTTACCCACCTTGATCTTACGGACATTGAAACTGTCCTTATAGGCGTTCGCCACATGGATTACCTTCTCGTAATCCGCCTTGTACTTCATCATGAGCTCTCCAAAGACTTCGCCCCTGCGGATAGTATCCATGACGACATCGAAGTTATCGAAGTTAAAACCAAACTTCTTGACGATGGGCTTTATCTGTACTTGGGCCAGGGGTTGAGCCAGGGAGGGGGAGGGTTGTTCCTTGCAGGCTGTATATAGCAACAATACAAGGGCGATCAGTAAGGAACGCTTGGTCATATGTCAATTAGTTTCCGCCGGTCTCCTCGATGTCCTTGAGTTTTCCCCATTCTTCCAGCGATTCTCTCGCGTGCAAAGTTGGGAAAAATATGATTCTCTGGAACTGGGGAGGCAAATAAGTTTTCCAATTTGTCCCCCCGGTAGAGCTCGCAGCTCCTTCCGACCGGTCCAGGTAGCGATTCGCAGAGCCCAGATGCATCAGCGGCCATTCCACATTGGCGCGGTAATCCATCAACTGCAGACTCCGCTGCAGCGATTGGTCCTTACGGATTTCCTCGTCGGACTCCAGGTATCGGTCGTAAAGGGTCTTGCCCCTGAGTTCCCCGGCTATTCGCTTTAATCTAGGATTATAACGGTGCTCAAATTGCTTTAGTGTAAGGGTCTTCTCACCGGATTTCTTATCGGTCGCCCCGGACTTCCAGTACAACTGCTCCAGCATTTCATCCAGGGATTCCAAAGGGGCCGCATTTTTTTCTTCCCGGCCAGGGCGCAGCAAGTTCTCGAGGGGAGTCGAGTAGAGCTCTATCATACGGTACTGCACCGATTGGAAACCACTAGACGGCAAAAGGGCCATGCGGTACGAAAGGAATTCGGACTTATCCATTCCCCTGACCATAATACTGAAGGAAGAAATCAGGGCTTTGTAGTAGGCATTGATCCGGTCTATCCGCTCCTTCACCCGGGTACCCTCACCGAATGGACGCTCCGTAAGCTGCTTAAGTTCATGAAGTATGAGCTTAAAGTATAATTCGGTAATCTGGTGATAAACGATAAAGATTTCTTCGTCCGGCAGGTGGGTCCTCGGGGTCTGTAGGCTGAGCAGGGTATCCAAGTGTATGTAATCCCAGTAGGTGAGGTACCTCTGGTATAAGAGACCATCCAGATAGTCCAGTAAGTCCTGGCCGCTATATCTGAATTTCTCCTCGAGTTTGTGGATACGGGACCACAGGGGATCTTGTTCCGACATGCCTATCTCCTTCTCATGATGATCTTGAACTGATTCTGCAGCCCATTGAATGCATCCAGATCGGCTTTCAGGGAACCAACGGCCAGATCTGCCTTTATGCGAATGGGGATGCGATTCAGGTCATTGCTTACCCAGAGGGTCAAGCTCTCCCGCTCCTTGAAAATCCTCCCAGCCTGCACGTAAGGCCGAAACTTCAGGCACTCGACTTTTCCGAACTTGGTGCGGATCACCTCTTTTCCGAGGTATTTGAGCCGGAACTTGTACACGTTGTTGTCGAAGAGCATATCCATATCCAGGTATTCCCCGGGTTCATAATCCTCCGGCTTGTAGTTATTCCTGAGATAATACGACGCTGAAACCAGGTCCTGTATGTCCTTGTGTATATCGATTCGTGTCGTTTGCTGTGTCTTCTTGTCCAGCACCACCGCTTTTTTCTGATCGTAATCGAAATCGATGGCCACATCCTTGGTATATCCCCCCTCATCTATTTTTCGAATAAATCTAAGCGGCTGAATGCTGTCCATACTAAAATAGCTCTCGTACAGATCGTCTACCTTGAAGAAGGCCCGGGCAAGACCCGTGGTCCTTCCCTCGCCCACGGCATGGTACACTTGTTCACCATGCAGCGTATAGCTCTTCAGGTGAAGCGTGGCAAAACTCGCATTGAAAATACCATAGTGTATGCGGAATTTAAGCCATTCGCCCGGCTTGAAAGCCCTGTACTCCACAGGGGGTTTTTCGTCTTCAATACTCCCGGGCACTTCCCCAGGTAGTAAAGAGGAAGGTGCCTGAGCCGGTGTGAGTCCGAAACTAAGCAGCGGTATTAAGAGTAAAAGTGTTCGCATAATCTTCGTTTTAATCGCCTTCACGATAGTTAAAACGCAATTCATCCTGAATTGTTGAGACCAAATGGTATACCAAAATTGAGAAATCGATTGGAATTCACGGCTTAAGAGGTCGTTAAATACGGAAAACTTCAAAAAAACAGGCCAAAAAAAAGGGCTCAACAGGGAGAATAAAAAAAGCCCCGACGGGCGTCGGAGCTTTTTCTAAATAACCAACCAAACTTTAAATTATGAAAAACCAATACTTAAAGTATCGAGGGAACCACCCTCATTTGTAAAATTAATGTAAAGTTTTTAGGGGTCAATGACTTTAACGGAATTTAACTAAAACTAGAACCAGTAGCCCACCGAGAACAACAACTGCCCTTCCCGCATTTCCGGGGACCAGGTGTAATAGACTTCAACAGGACCCAGAAAGGATTCCAGGCCATAGCCCAGGCCGTAACCGGTAAACTGGGGACCGCTCCACCAGCGCCCGGAGCGGAACAAATCGTCCTCGACATTGGCCATGTTGAATACGCCGAGCAGATGATTGTTCTCCGCGAAAGACCAGTCAATTCTAGCCGAATTCTTGAGAAAAGAATTCCCCAGTACAGAGAAGTGATTCATACCGTAGAAGGGGATAATGTTCAGCAATCGCTCATTGCCATAACCCCCCACGGCAAAGTCAAAGGAGGTCACCGAGGATATCCCCAGTTTAAAGCCGCCCTCGACTTCGAGGGTGACCGCTAAATCCCTTATGGGCTCAAAAGCAAATCCCAGCCGTGCCTGAGCAATGGAGAATTCGCTGAAATTATCGTTAAAGTCGGAAGAAAAGAGGTAGAGTTCGAAATTACCATCGAAGAAAACCCCCCGGGTAGGGAAGTACCGATCGTCATAAGTATCCAGTGTCAGGGAACCGTATGGGCCAAAATAATGGCTGTTATCGAATACCGTCTGCCGGGTTTCCCCCAATTCGGGGTCGTCCGGATCGTTGGGAATATCCGAAACGAAGGTGTTGGTACTGAGATTGAGGAACTGGTGCTGCAGTCCGAGTCTCAGGGCGAGCTCCTCACGGGATACCGTCTGAAAATAGAGCTGATTCGAAAGATCTACCGCGGTGATCGTAAATTCCTGCAGGCCGGGATCCAGGGGAGCGCTGAAATTCTGCTGCAATACGCTGGTCCTCACGGGCTCTGTAAAATCATTGAGTTCAGAATTGAATCCGAAGGACCAGTAACTCCCCTTGTCGAGATAATACTGAAGCCGGTAGCGTACGAAATCCCCCAGAATCAGATCGAAGGAGGCTCTGTCGTCCCTGGCCAGGAGGTTCTTGCGGGTCAGGTTTATCAGGGCCGAGCTGTTGAACAGGGCGTCGTAATGCGCGGCCATCTTGATGAACCAGCGGGTCGGGTCCTCACTGAGCTTTAGCACCAGACTGTCTCCAGGATTGTCCTTACTGCTTTTCAGGGTGTAGCGAATTCCCTGAAAGTTATCGGTGGCGGATAAGTTTCCCAGGCCCTCGGTAAACTGATCGAAGGTAATGGTGTCCCCCGGGGTAAACCGCATCTTCCCTTTCAGATAGCCCCGGGTAAACTGGTTGTTGCCTTCCACATTAAGACTGGCGATTACTAGGGTGTCCACTCCTTTCCTGATTCCCACGGACGACTGTCTTCGTTGACTGCGGGCAAGGCTTTTCAGTGCAGGAAGCTGCCTGCGGGCCGCCGCCTCACCGAGTTTCAGTATGCGGGAGCCCTGCTCAAAATCGATTACTGAGAATTCATCGATGTCCGGTTTGATATATACCGTTGTCTTCGGCCTTTTGGCCTCCATGTCCCTGACCGTTCTATAGTTATTGATCTGAAGGAGTATATCCGTTGCGGTAGCCAATGAATCCCTTATCAACAGGCCATGTTGGACATCAACACCAATAACGTAATCCATCCCTTTGGACCAGATCTCATCTATGGGGTAATTGTTGACCACCCCACCGTCGATCAGCAGCTTTCCATCGATCTCCATGGGCTCAAAAAGCGAGGGGAAGGTACCGCTGGCCGTAATCGCTTCAGGCAGATACCCCTTATCCAGCAGGACGACCTCACCTCGTTCCACATCCGTAGCCGTACAGAGGAAGGGAATGGGAAGCTGGGAAAAGTCGTCCACATCCCGCACGTGATACAACAGACGGACCAGGAGGTTATAGACCTGTTGCCCGCGAGAGAAGGCCTTGGGAAAGCTTACCCTAAAACCGTCGAAAGGGAGGGAAAGCACGTATCGTTCTGAGTTCTCCTTCTCGTAAAACGAACGGGCGCTTCGGGGAGCCTCGTCCTGTATGAGGTCCGCCAGATTCATTTGGTTGAAAATGGAATCGAGCTCATGGGCCGAATACCCGGAGGCGTACAGGGCACCCACTATGGCCCCCATGCTACTGCCACCGATATAATCGATTTCCACCCCGGCCTCTTCGATGACCTTCAGGGCCCCGATATGAGCGAGTCCCTTTGCGCCTCCTCCGCTGAGTACCAGCCCTACTCTGGGTCTCCGTTGGCCTTCCGGTGTCCATTGGGCAAGGGAGATCTGTGCCAGAAGCAGCAGGCCGCAGAGCAGTATAAAACCTTTATTTCTTATTGGTATGCAGGGCATGGTAGATCAGTTTTGCCTTGGCCGATCCCACCACTTTCTCCAGTTCGCCCGGGTCGGCCTCCCGGATTCGCTTCATCGATTTAAAGGTACGCAACAACTGGGTAGCGGTCTTCTCTCCTATGCCGTTTATTTGCTCCAGTTCGTTTACCACCAGGCCCTTACTTCTCGCCTTGCGGTGAAAGGTAATCCCGAAGCGGTGGGCCTCGTTGCGCAGTTGCTGTACGATCCTGAGGGTTTCCGACTTCTTGTCCAAATACAGCGGGATGGGATCATCGGGATAAAATATTTCCTCGAGTTTTTTTGCAATGCCTATGACTGTGATCCTTCCTCGCAGTCCGAGCACCTCCAGACTCCGGAGTGCGGAACTGAGCTGTCCTTTACCGCCGTCGATTACAATCAGCTGGGGAAGGGGTTCTTCCTCGTCCATAAGCCTGCGGTATCTCCTGTGGACTACCTCTTCCATAGATGCAAAATCGTTTGGGCCCTCCACGGTCTTGATGTGGTAGTGACGGTAATCCTTCTTGGCGGGCTTTGCATCCCGGAACACTACACAGGCCGAAACCGGATATCTGCCCTGTATGTTGGAATTGTCGAAACACTCAATATGCCGGGGAAGTTCGGGTAGCCTTAAATCGGCCTTCATCTGTTCGAGTATGCGGTTGGTGTGCCGGTCCGGATCCGTGAACCTGATCTGTTTGAAGCGTTCCATACGATACGCCCTGGCGTTCTGCAGGGAGAGCTCGAGCAGTTTACGCTTTTCACCGGCTTTAGGTACGGTTATGCGCACCCCCTCTCCCAATTCGAGTTCCATGGGCACTATGATTTCGCTTCCCTCCGGACTGAAGCGCTTTCTGATCTCCGTGATGCCGAGCACGAGCAGTTCTTCCTCGGATTCATCCATCTTCTTCTTGATCTCCAGCGTATGCGCTCCAATCACTGCACCGTGAGACACCTGAAGGAAATTCACATAAGCCAGTTGGGGCTCAGACAATATGCTGTACACCTGAAGATCCTTCCAACTCGGGTTGACCACCGTAGAGCGGGACTGATAATTCTCAAGTACCCGGATTTTTTCCTTGACCAGCTGGGCCTTCTCGAATTCCATTTCTTCGGCATAGGCGGCCATCTGATGGCGAAAATACCGCAGCGCGGAACCGAAATTTCCCTTCAGGATCTGGCGGACGTCCTCAATCTGCCGGTCATAGGAATCCGCATCCTGATAGCCCCTGCAAGGACCCAGACAGTTTCCAATGTGATACTCCAGGCATAATCGGTATTTGTCGGCGGCTATTTTTTCCTCACTGAGATCGTAATTGCAGGTCCTGAGCGGATATACCCCCCGGATGAGATCCATGAGGGTTCGAACCGTCTTCATGCTGGTGTAGGGTCCGAAATACTGGGAGCCATCCCGAATGCGCTTACGGGTAGGGAAGATGCGCGGGAAGCGTTCATTCTTGATGCATATCCAGGGATAGGTCTTGTCGTCCTTGAGCAGTACATTGTAACGCGGCTGGTGTTCCTTGATCAGGTTGTTTTCCAGCAGTAAAGCCTCTGACTCGGAGCGAACCACGATGTGTTCCACCCGGTCGATACGGGAAACCAATACCCGGGTCTTGGCATTCTGATAGTTCTTATTGAAGTAAGAGGCCACGCGCTTCTTGATCTTCTTGGCCTTACCCACATAGATAAGCTCTCCTGCTTTATCGAAAAACTGATAAACGCCGGGTTTTTCAGGTAGGCTCTGGAGCACGAGGCTGGTGTCCATATTTGATTCTTGCTGTTCTTTTCGGGACGGCGAATACGGCCGCAACTATTCACCCGTTAAAATTAACAAGGTGGTCAGAGTATCCCTAAGGATAACCCGGATAGCTTAACATTAAGTTTAAATTGACGTTGAATAATTTGCAGGAATCCTTCCCGCAATGTGCAAATCATCAATTTTATCATACCTTTCACAGATTGAATTCTTCGATTTTGTATATTGCAAATGCCAAAAGTTAAGAAATGGATAATTATTTGATCGCTCTGGGGGGCTACATCGTTTTGATGGTTCTCTTCAGAATATATACCATATCGTCGCGAAAGTAACCCGCTGCATTTCTTAATAACGTCAAACCCCAACCTAGCTCACTATTGACGATTAAACAAGAATTGCGGGCGCATTTCTCGACACTCAGGAGCAGGTTGTCCCCATCCACAATCAAGTCGTATAGTCATTCGATCTGCCTGATCTCAGAGACACTTCCCATATGGGATTACAGGGTCTATCACTGTTTTCTTTCCCGCCATCAGGGGGACGAAGTAAACACCACCTGCATACTCCAATCCTTAATCAACCGGCGTAAAGAGGTATGCGTGCCCCGAATTGAGGGTAAAGGCATCATGAGTGCCCGTATATGGCAACAGGACACCCTTCTCATTGACAACAAGTACGGTATCCCCGAACCTACGGATCAAACGGCCCGAATGGACGAAAAACGGATTGAAGTCGTATTCGTTCCTCTGCTGGCCTTCGACCTGCAGGGCAACCGCCTGGGCTATGGAGGGGGATTCTACGACCGGCTTTGGGAGGCCTCTAACTCTGAAACCCTTTGGGTGGGTCTTTCCCTGATGGAAGCTGCAGGCCAAAACCTGCCCTCGGAAGCTCATGACCTGAAACTGAACTACGCGCTTACCCCCACACAGGCACACCGGTTCTAGTCCTCCTCCACAACTTCTTTTTCTTCGGCATGCATTTCTCCGAAGATTGACCTGTAGAATACAATCCAGATTCCAACCCCTACGCTTATGGAAGCATCGGCCACGTTGAATATGGCCTCGAAAAAACGAAAGGGCCTGCCCCCGACTATCGGCATCCAGTCGGGCCATTGGGTGTCGATGATGGGAAAGTAGAACATGTCCACCACCCGTCCATAAAACAGTCCGCCGTAGGGATTATCTGTAAACATGGAGGCGACATGCCTGGGTGTGCTCTGTTCGAATATTAGCCCGTAGAACATGGAGTCGATAATGTTTCCCATTGCCCCGGCAAATATCAAGGATACGGATATGATCAGCTTGTCGTTAAGGCCTTTCTTGATGATTCCCCACAGCCAGTACCCGATGGCTCCAATGGCCAGGAGGCGAAATACGGTGAGCATCAGCTTGCCCAGTTCCGGAGACAGGGCAGGGATGAGGTCGGTGAGTTTGGTGCCCCAGGCGGCTCCGTCATTCTCGATAAAGAGCAGGTAAAACCAGGAGAAAACCTCCACCTTTTCCTGATAAAAGAAATTCGTTTTGATGTAGATCTTGGAGGCCTGGTCCACGAACAGGACTACTAAGATGAGTATCAGGGATTTTTTGAGGGTCATGGGCGGGTTCTTGAGTGCCGTAAAATAGGGCTATTTAAGGTGTTCCACAACTACGTTTCCCCTCACGCTATTCAGTTTGTAATACGATCCCGACTCGGGTATCGAATCCATGCTCACGAGTCCAAAAGTGCTGCTGGCATCTATAAGCCCATCCTGCACCTTCAGCTGGATTTCTCCACTCAGGGAATCCACATGAGTATAGCTACTGTGTACGTTGAGGAAGGTGTCCCCTGAGGTGGTCTTGATATCCAGGGTTCCATAACGGCCCCGGCATTCCACCCTACAGGACTCCCCCTCGATGAGAAGCGATCTGCCGGCTGGAAGTCCCAGTGAGATGGAAATATCGAAAGTCTTGAGGGCGGTAATCTTATCGTTCTCCAGAAAGTGGTCAGGTGCCAGCGCATGCCCGACTAAGAGCTCTCCAGGTACCTGCTCGAAAGTCACCAGGGCATCGTCCTGATAGGGTCCCCTGGACGTGAATTCGATCCGTATCGACTGATCGGGAGAATTGTATACCGTTACCTCCCCGAACAGACTGGCATCCACACGTACTTTCCGTATATCAGAGGCATCCAGACGGTAGTCCGCGGCTTTCTGGCCGCAGAGGGGTCCGATGATGCATAAGCCCGCCAGGAGCCAGAATAGGCGCACAAGGGATTAATTTTTATTCATGTTCTTGGCCTCTATGCTGAGGGTGGCATGAGGAACAAGCTTCAGGCGTTCCTTTCGGATCAGCTTACCGGTAACCCGGCAGATTCCGTAAGTCTTGTTCTCGATCCGCAGCAAGGCATTCTTGAGGTCCCTAATGAACTTCTCCTGACGTATGGCCAGTTGAGTGTTTGCCTCCTTGCTCAT
The DNA here is from genome assembly GCA_964552195.1 of uncultured Flavobacteriaceae bacterium. GTDB lineage: Bacteria > Bacteroidota > Bacteroidia > Flavobacteriales > Flavobacteriaceae > CAZKAP01. The sequence goes on along the minus strand of CAZKFM010000001.1, from coordinate 236,338 downwards.
GGTTTCCGAACCTTCCTCAAAGGCCTTGAAAGTCGGCGCCGTGTCGTCCGTGCCGTTATTACCGTCGTTCATATAAGAACTCCTCAGGAGTTCCAGGTGCTTCTTCGCATTTTCGATCTTCGCCTCGATCAGTACCCGGAACTCTTCGAGTTCGGCATCTGAATAGCGTACTTTTTCCTCTGCCATAGCTTTAAACTTTTTCAATCCACATTTTGGTCGTTACATCGTCAAAGGATATTTCCACCCCTTCTCCCAGGGCATCCTCCAGAGATAGTTCGTCGGCCAGGGTCTCCTGTTTGATATAATCCGTGTTGCTCTGTACGGCGCGGTTCAGCCAGGGGTCTTTCTGAAATTTCAGGACAATCCGATCCGTTACATTGTACCCCGATTCCTTGCGAAGGTTCTGAATGCGGTTGACCAGTTCCCGGGCGATGCCTTCCTTCTTCAGGTCTTCAGTCACCGTGGTGTCCAGCGCTACCGTTATATCTGCTGAATTAGCCACATTCCAACCGTCGACATCCTGTGAGGTGATCTCCACATCTGTCAACTTTAATTTTACGGATTTATTTTCCAGTTTGATCTCGATTTCGCCTTTTTGTTCGATTTCGATGATATCCTGCTGATCGAAGCCTGCGACTTTGAGACCGATTTCTTTCATATCCCGCCCGTATTTGGGACCGAGAACCTTGAAATTCGGCTTTATGCTCTTGACCAGAATACCGGACGTATCGTCCATGAACTCCAGCTCCTTGACATTCACCTCGGGTAGTATCAGGTGCTGTACCGATTCGATCTGTCGCCTGCGTTCTTGGTTCAGCACTGGAATGAGCATACGCTGAAGCGGCTGGCGCACTTTGATCTTTTCCTTCTGCCGTATGGAGAACACTAAGGAAGCGATCCTCTGGGCCGTCTCGATACGGTTCTCCAGTTCCTGATCAATCCATTCCGTTCGCGATTCTGGAAATGGGGTCAGGTGTACACTGTCCTCTTTGTCCCTGCCCGTAACCTGATTCAGATCTCGATACAGCCGCTCGGCGAAGAAAGGGGCCACGGGAGCCACCAGCTTGGCAACCACCTGCAGACACTCGTACAGGGTCTGATAGGCGGCCACCTTGTCCGAACCATAATCCCCCTTCCAGAATCGCCTTCGACCCAGCCGGACATACCAATTGCTCAGATAATCCTGAACGAAATCGGAAATCGAACGCGTCGCCCGCGTGGCATCATAATCTTCGTAGGCCCTGTCCACGCGTTCGATCAGCGAATGCAGCTCCGAGAGTATCCATCGGTCCATCTCGGTTCGCTCCGTCAAAGGGACCTCGGGTTCCTCATGAGTAAAGCCGTCGATATTGGCATATAGAGCAAAGAAGGCATAGGTATTGTACAGGGTCCCGAAAAACTTATTCTTGACTTCGACTATTCCCTCCAGGTCGAACTTCAGATTATCCCACGGATTGGCATTCGACATCAGATACCAGCGGGTCGCATCGGGCCCGAATTCCTTGAGAGTCTCGAAGGGATCCACCGCATTTCCGAGTCTTTTCGACATCTTCTTTCCCTCCTTGTCCAGCACGAGCCCATTGGAGAGGACATTTTTATACGCTACCTGGTCGAACACCATGGTAGATATGGCATGGAGCGTGTAGAACCAGCCCCGGGTCTGGTCCACGCCCTCTGCGATAAAATCGGCTGGGAATGCCTGGTTGTCATCGATGAACTCCTTGTTCTCGAACGGATAGTGCCATTGGGCATAGGGCATGGAGCCGCTGTCGAACCATACGTCGATCAGATCGGACTCGCGATGCATGGGACGGCCGGATTCCGAGACCAGTACGACCCGGTCTACCACGTTCTTATGCAAATCCACCCGACCGTAATTCTCCTCGGACATGTCACCTTCTACAAAGCCAGCAAAGGGGTTGATCGACATGTAGCCTCTTTCTATACTGTGATCTATGGCTGCCTTGAGCTCGGCTACCGACCCGATAACACGTACTTCGGATTTGTCCTCCGTCCTCCATATGGGAAGGGGAATCCCCCAGTAGCGGGAACGCGAGAGATTCCAGTCATTGGCGCTGGCCAGCCAGTTACCAAAACGACCTTCACCCGTAGATCTGGGTTTCCAGTTGATGGTCTGATTGAGCTCGACCATGCGATCCCGGACCTCTGTTACCTTGATAAACCAGGAATCCAGCGGGTAATACAGTATGGGCTTATCGGTCCTCCAGCAGTTCGGGTAGCTGTGGACGTACTTTTCCACCTTGAAAGCCCGGTTTTGCTCCTTGAGGTGGATGGCAATCTCTACGTCGATGGATCGGTCGGGAGCCTCGCCTTCGGAGTAGTACTCGTTCTTAACATATTTATTGCCCCATTCTCCCAGTTCGGGCCTGAACCGGCCCTGCAAGTCAACCAGAGGTACCAGCGAACCGTGCTCGTCTTTGATGAGCATGGGCGGTATAGGCGGTTGCGCCTCCTGGGCTACCCGGGCATCGTCTGCACCGAAGGTAGGGGCCGTGTGGACCACTCCCGTTCCATCCTCGGTCGTAACAAAATCCCCGGCAATCACACGGAAGGCATTCTCCGTATGTTCGTAAGGCTGCACCTTATCGATGAGCTGATGATAGCGAATACCGACCAGCTCCGAACCCCTGCAGTGTCCGCCGACCATGTAGGGGGTCTTCTTGGCCCCCTTCTGGTAGGCCGACAATTCCTTTGCATCTTTAACCTCGTAGTACTTGCGATCGAATTGCTTACCGATCAAGTCCCTGGCAAGTATAACCGTGACGGGCTCGAAGGTGTACATATTGTAGGTATGAACCCACGCATATTCTATATCCTTGCCCACGGTCAGGGCGGTGTTGGATGGAAGGGTCCAGGGGGTGGTGGTCCACGCCAGTATAAAGACCTCTCCCTCCAGTTGTCGCAGGAATTCCGGTGCGCTGTCCTTTTTTATCTCGAATTGGGCAGTCACGGTGGTATCGGTCACATCCTGATAGGTGCCCGGCATGTTGAGTTCATGCGAACTCAACCCTGTTCCTGCTTTAGGGGAATACGGCTGGATGGTATACCCTTTGTACAGCAAGCCCTTATTGTAGATTTCTGCCAGCAACCACCAAACCGATTCCATGTACTTGGAATGGAAGGTGACATAAGGGTCATCCATGTCCACCCAATACCCCATCTTTTCGGTCAGGTCATTCCAGATGTCAGTATAGCGCATTACCGCATCCCGGCATGCCCGATTGTAGTCTTTTATGCTGATCGTCTTACCGATATCTTCCTTGGTGATGCCCAGTTCCTTCTCTACGCCGATCTCCACGGGCAGACCATGAGTATCCCAGCCGGCCTTTCTCTTAACCTGAAATCCCTTCATGGTCTTATACCGGGGGAAGGTATCCTTGATGGTCCGGGACATCACGTGGTGAATACCGGGCTTCCCGTTGGCAGAAGGAGGACCTTCGAAAAAAATGAATGAGGGGTTTCCTTCCCGCTCTTCCACACTTCTCTCGAATACCCGATGCTCTTTCCAGAAAGCCAGGACCTCATCCGCCAGAGCGGGCAAGTCCAGTCCCTTGTATTCCCTGAATTTTGTCATTCTCAATGGCCTTTGCCCGCTGAGTGCCTTAGCTGAACGATTCAAAAAAAACCCTCACCTCAGATCTGGCAAGAGCCTCCGTCATGAAAGCCTGTGGCTTACAGCGATTTTAGGATGCGCAAAAGTAACCAAAAGTGGCCAGATTACAGAGAATAGAGGTCTACTGAAGGCGTGAATTAAAATGCCGTGATCAGAGCCTCCACGTCAGGCTGCCAATCAGATTGAGCCCGGGTGCGGCAATACCCGATGAATACCTTCGATAACGGACATCGAGAAGATTTTCCGCGGCCAGTGTGGTGGTAAAACCCCCTCCCAGATCGATGGAGACTCTGGCATTCAGAGTATACCAGCCTGGTGCGTGTGGATTTCCATTCTCATCGGTCTGATAGAGGTATGCCTTATTCCTCTCAGACTCAGCCAGACGATCAAAAGGTATGGGACCATTGAAATTGACGAAAAAGTCGAATTCGGAGCGATCGGTCTTCCGAATCAGGTGGAAATCACCGAATAGGGGCGGAACATGACGAACCGGGATACGAAAACCTTCCTGATCGGTCTCCGTCCCTCTTGCGCTCGAGAGGTTAAACCAAGCCCTCCATTGTTCGGTAAATTGAGCCTTTAGCGAGGTTTCGAAGCCATAAATGCGAGCATTAGCCGCATTCTGCAAGCTGATGATCTCGTTTTCTTCCCCATTGAATTCCAGAGTGGTTTGGTCACCTAGTCGACCCGGGCCCCGTACTATGGCGTCTTCCAGGTATGAATAAAACAATGTACCCTCCCAGGTCAAACCTCTGAACAAATCGATTCCGGCGCTCACCTCCCCATTGTAAACGTATTCGGGTCCCAAATCGGGATTGGGTACGATTACGAAGCCGGGCTCAGGGTCGAATATCTTCCCAATGTCGTCCACGTTGGGAGCCCGAAAGCCCGTGGAGAGATGACTCTTCAGTCGGAAGCCGGGGGTAACCCTCCAGCTGAACCCCAGATTGCCCGTGAGTGCCCCATTGGAGATATCCGCCTCTCGGAAAGGGAACTCATAGAATTCGTTGCTGAACTCCGAATTCAGCCAGAAATGAGAATACCTTAGCCCAGCCAGCCAGGTAATTCCCGGACTGCGCTCGTATTCCAGCTGTGCATAGGCCGAGAGGGAATTCCAGGTGGAACCGTCCGGATACCGGGTGGCAATGGGGGCTTTGAGGCCGTTGTCTATATTCAGGGAGCTTCCGGTGGAAGAAACCCTGTTGTGCAGGAACTCCAGTCCGGCAAAATAGCTCACCGGAGTTCGGCGGTCCCATTCGGTATCGAGGTTAACGGAGTACGCCTGAACCCTCTCATCGTTGGAATTCCTTACGGCTTCGCCAAAATCTCTGTTGTGCCTGCTTTCGCCAAAATTCTGATATGCCGTGGTGAGCCGTATCCGATCGAGATTACCCCGGCGTGGAATATAGGTCAACTTGCCCATTCCCATGAGCCAGGTCTGGGGTCCGTAGTACCACTCAGCGCTGCGAAGTGTGCCTGCCTGACGGCCAGGACGGGTTAACCGGTCGAAGCGATCGTAGTCCGTGGTCGTGGAATAGTGCAACGCGAAATCGGCCTTCAGCCGGTCGGTAGGAATCCAGTGTAATTTATTCAGGAAATGGTACATCCCGAAGCCGGTGGGCGTCTGCGACAGCGGATCCGGATTACTAATCAGGCTGTCTCGTCCATTGATTCGCCTGACCAGGCTCGGACGAAGCAGTTCGTCGGAACCATTGCGACCCATTCTGAGATCACCGAATTCCTGATAGGTAGCTCCACTGTACCAGGCCCACCTTCTTTTTCCTAGGTTAAAATCGGCATGAAGGGTACGCTCGTTGTTGGCCGAAGAAGTCCGGAACTGGGCAGAAGCCTCCGTATAGAGACTGTCGGTCTGAGAAAGGCGCGGGGCGCGCGTAATGAAGTTCTGGGCACCTCCCAGGGCGTCGCTGCCATAAATCACCGATGCCGGCCCGAAGATCACCTCGACACTAGCGACATTCAGGGGATCGATGGATATGATGTTCTGTATGTTTCCTCCCCTGAAGATCGCATTGTTCATCCGGACCCCGTCCACAGTGATCAGCAGCCGGTTCGTTGAAAAACCTCGTATCATGGGACTTCCTCCACCTAACTGGCTCTTCTGTACGTACACCTGTCCGGTTTGCTCGAGCAGATCGGCACTGGTCTGCGGTTGTCCCAGCACTACCCGGTCCCGGGTGATACCCACCACCTTCTGCGGAACATTCTGTTTTTTCTGCTGAAAGGGAGAGGCTGTCATCACCACTTCTTCAAGTAGTTCACGGGATGGTTCCAGGTAAATGCGGTTACCCCTGCGGACCAACTGCGCCTTGGTTCCGGTTACCGGAGCATAGCCCAGGTGCTTGATGATTAAACGATCCCCATCTTCAAAACCCCTGAGATCACAACTTCCATCGGCCCTGCTCAGGGCAGATTTACCAAAATCGGCGGTATAGACAACCACATCCTGAACGGGGTTACCGTTTTCGGCGTCCACGAAATATACCAACTGACCGTAAACAGCCGGAAAGGCAAAAAACAATAACGTACCGATCCACCACTTCTTCATGCAAAAACATCCTTTAGCACAGACAGTGACCTGGGGCTCCTGAAGCCCTGTACCTGCTGTTCATAATATCGAATACACCACAAAAGCTGTTCCTTAGGCTGCCCCTTTCCGAAAGAAAGGCCATCCAGTTGGTCCAGGCCGCACTCGGTCAAACTTATGAAAAGTTTCAGGCCTTCGCCTTCCAGGCACTGGGTAGGGGGCGCCGTGGATACGAAGGTTCCCTCACCGAGGTGAAATGCAGGTAATTCACACCCGGAGGTGTCCGGATAAAAACCCAGATAGGCCGTCAGGTTCCAAAGGAAGTACGCCGGAAACAAGGGAGAAAAGTCTGCAGTATCCATCCAGCGAACGGACCGTTCCACATACTCGTACAGGGCCTCATCCTGCTGATCCTGCTCCAGACACGACAGCAATACTTCCGAGATAAACAGAGCACAGGCGACCTTCCGCATATCGGTTGAAAAACTGTGGCTTTGGTGAAGCGGGCGAGCCTCACGCATCCGTTCGAGAGTACCCTTGTTCTTGTGGTATCCGTTGATTTCCAGTATGGAAAGGGGCTGGAAGAAGGACGAGCGTATACGGGACTTGCTCTTCCCGTATACGCCCGGAACCCAGTAGGACTTTAAACCCGATTCACGGGTCAGCGCCTTTACAATCAGACTGCTCTCACCGTATTTGATGCCCGAAAGGACAACGGCTGGCGTGGTAACGGTCATGATCCCGACCCGGACTCCCCGGTTAGTCTAAATTACACCCTGCGCCAGCATGGCATCGGCTACCTTGACAAAGCCGGCGATGTTGGCTCCTCTGACGTAGTTGCAGTAACCCTCGTCTTCCTGGCCGAATTGTATGCAGGAATCGTGTATGTCCTTCATGATGCCCTGAAGACGCTGATCGACCTCGTCCCTCGTCCAGCTGATTCTCAGGGAATTCTGTGACATCTCCAGTCCCGAAGTAGCTACTCCTCCGGCATTGGAGGCCTTGCCCGGAGCAAACAGTATCCTGGCTTCGTGGAAGATATGGATGGCTTCCGGAGTCGAGGGCATATTGGCGCCTTCCGAAACGGCCATACAGCCATTTTCCACCAACATGCGCGCATCTTCACCCGTCAATTCGTTCTGGGTGGCACAGGGCAGGGCCACCTGGCAAGGTATGCTCCAGGGACTCTTGCCGGGAAAGTATTGGGCTCCCGGGTACTTGTCTGCGTACTCCTTGATGCGGCCCCGCTTGACGTTCTTCAGCTCCATCACAAAGGCCAGCTTTTCCTTGTCGATGCCGTCCTTGTCGAAGATGTGTCCGCCCGAATCGGAAAGGGTAAGAACCTTACCGCCCAGCTGCAGCACCTTCTCGGCAGCGTACTGGGCCACATTACCCGAGCCTGAAATCACTACATTCTTCCCGGCTATGGACTCCGATTTGGTATTCAGCATATTCTCGGCAAAGTAGACCGTGCCGTAGCCAGTGGCTTCAGGGCGAATCTCAGAACCACCCCAGGACAGGCCCTTACCCGTAAGGACTCCGGTAAACTCATTACGAATCTTGCGGTATTGGCCGAAAAGGAAACCAATTTCCCTGGCTCCCACTCCGATATCTCCTGCGGGCACATCGGTATTCGGGCCTATATGCCGGCAGAGCTCCGTCATAAAGGCATGGCAGAATCGCATCACCTCGTCGTCTGATTTCCCTTTTGGGTCAAAGTCGGATCCCCCCTTCGCTCCGCCCATGGGAAGGGTGGTCAGGCTGTTTTTAAAAACCTGCTCGAAGGCCAGGAACTTCAGAATGCTGGCGTTAACCGTTGGATGAAATCGGAGCCCACCTTTGTAGGGTCCAATAGCCGAATTCATTTGTACCCGATAGCCGCGGTTTACGTGTATCTCACCCCTGTCGTCCACCCAGGCTACCCGGAAAGAGATCAGCCTCTCGGGCTCGACCATCCGAAGCAAAATGTTCTTACCGTAATAAATGTCGTGCTGAACGACATAGGGAATTACCGTCTCGGCAACCTCCTGCACGGCCTGAATAAATTCCGGTTCATGTCCATTTCGGCTGTTGACCTCGGCCATGAATTCTCGAATATTACTATCCGTATCCTGACTCATATCGATTGAAGTTTAGTTTATTGACTAAGGGCCCGGTTGAGATCGGACTTCAGGTCTACCACATCCTCTATGCCGACAGACAAGCGGATCAGTGCATCGTGCAGCCCGTTCTTTTCGCGTTCTTCCTTCGGAATGCTCGCGTGGGTCATGCTGGCAGGATGTCCCGCGAGGGACTCCACTCCGCCCAGAGACTCCGCCAGGGTGAATACGCTAAGGTTTTCCACGATCTTCCTGGCCAGGGAGAAGGTCCTCCCGGCGGGTATAAAGGAGATCATTCCTCCGAAATGCTTCATCTGCCTGCGAGCCGTTTCGTAACCAGCGGAATCGGGAAAGCCGGGGTAATAGACCTCACTTACCATGGAGTGAGACTTCAGGAACTGGGCGATTTGTGCCGCATTCTCGCAGTGTCGCTGCATACGTACATGAAGGGTCTTGATGCCCCTTAAGGTCAGAAAACTGTCCATGGGGCCGAGTACCGCTCCCGAGGCATTTTGTATGAAATATAGCTTCTCCGCCAGCTGGCTGTCCCTGACGACCAGGGCACCTGCGACAACATCGCTGTGGCCTGCCAGGTATTTGGTTGCCGAGTGCATCACTATATCTGCCCCAAGCTCGAGCGGACGCTGTATGTAGGGAGTGGCAAAGGTATTATCTACCGCGAGCAACAGATCGTGCTGTCGGGCTATCGCCGCCATGCCCTCTATGTCGATAACCCGCATGAGCGGGTTGGTCGGGGTCTCCACCCACAAGAGTTTGGTCTTTTCGTTGATCTTCTCGCGCACAGCCTCCAAATCCGACATAGGCACGAAGTGAAAGACCAGCCCGAAATCTTCAAACTGCTGCTTGAAGATGCGATAGCTACCTCCGTAAAGATCGTTGGTCGATATAATCTCGTCTCCGGGCTTCAGCAGCTTCATTACCGCATCTATGGCAGCAAGTCCGCTGGCAAATGCCAGTCCGTGAGCTCCCCCTTCGATACTGGCCAGACTGCGTTCCAGAGCAGTCCGGGTAGGATTGGCCGAACGGGAATACTCATACCCCTTATGCTGCCCGGGAGAGGACTGGGCATAGGTCGAGGTAAAATAAACGGGCGGCATCACTGCACCATAGGCCGCATCCGGCTCCTGACCCCCGTGGATGGTCAGGGAATTGAAGTGCAGTTTTGATTCGTCCGACATAAGAAACTTGGATTTGTCAATTTGCCAAAGGTACTTCATCCGGAAGTAATCCCAGGCTATAAAATGCTACATTTACAGGACAAAACCGAACCATGAAAGCAGGCAGCACCACATACCGTAAATTCTTGAGGTCGGGGGTGATACAACTTGTCCTGATTATTGCCCTGAGCCTAATCGGCTGCGAGGAAGATAACCGACAGGAAGGTTTCGAAACCATCGTCTTATCCGGCGAAATCTGCCCGGACTGCGCACATATTACTGTTCGCTATCCCCAGCTTTTGGAAGAATCCCCTCTCCAACAGGCCATGGATCGGAGCATACGGGAAGAGATCATCGAGGCCCTTACCCTGCAGGAAAGCGGATTGGCGAGCACGGTGGAAGAGGCCATAGCCTCATTCGATGCCCAGAACAGGAAGATGAATCGCCGTTTCAGCGATGAACAGGTCAAGTGGGTGGCGGATATCGAAGGTACCGTTCTGCACAAGAGCTCGAAACTGATCGGTCTCCATATGGCCTTTAACATCAATACGGGAGGTGCCCATGGCAATGATTACCATCACCTGCTCACTTTTGATGTGCAGCGTGGACGTGAAGTAGATATAGACGAGGTGCTCTACATCAATGAGGAATTCGTGAGCACAGCCGAAAAGTATTTCCGGAACGACCAGGACCTGGACCCCTCCGACAGCCTGGTTGAGTCGGGTTTTATCTTCCTGGGAAATCGTTTTGTACTGCCTGAAACCATTGGTTTAGGCAGCCGGGGTGTAGTGCTGTTCTATCAGCAGGGCGAAATCTCATCGGCCATGGATGGTCCCGTAACGGCCATAATACCCTATTCCGAGGCTGCCCGCTTCCTTAAAGATTCCTATCGGGGGGCCTTTTAGGCGATCCCTAAAGCCCGCCTGAGCGCGAGTATGGAACCCAGGTGTAATCCCTCGTGATAACAATTGAAGGCGAGTGCATCCTCCACGCTCCTCAGGGGAACCTTGGGCGTAGTCATGTACTCCGTAAAGCCCGAGAAACGTCCCGCCTCGAGGTCGGCCTGTGTCTTTTCCACAGTGGAAAACAACAAGGCCTGAAGTTCGGCCACCCGCTGGTCCCCCGGATCTTTTCCATCGGGACGACTTCCCTTGCCAAATTCCGCCAACCATGACTCGTCCAGCTCAATTTCCAACCCGCTGAGTCCATATACCAGGCGCTGCTGGGTTACCATGACATGCCCCACATTCCACCAAATGGAATTGTTAAAGCCCTTCGGAATAGCCACCAGCTGATCTCTGGGAAGCTCTTTGAGAAAACTGTAGAAGATCTTTCGATTCTGCAGGCAAATGAGGTTATGAAAATCCATGTCGCTTCGATTTGCCATAAAAGTACAGGGATTCGTTCGGGTATTACGAATAATCCCACTTCCCATGGGCTAACACGCGGAGACGTCTGTTTATCAAGACAACGCTGCCCGCCTTAGCTCTAACACGCCAGAGGTTTCTGTACGATGTCATAAAGTTTTTCATGTCTTTTTGTTAACTTCTCTTTCCTTTCTAAGACATAATCATGCAACAAATCGACATTAAAATGGGGGCGCGCATAGACGATTACAAGGCCTATGCCTCCCTCTACAATTCCGTGTTGAACTTCATGGACCAGGTGCAGAAGCCTCTGGACAAACTCGAAGGGCGCACCCTGTGGATGGTAAACTCTACAGCGGTAGGCGGTGGGGTGGCTGAGATGCTACCCAGCCAGATGCGCATACTCCGCGAACTCGGGATACGCATCGAATGGCTGGTGATCGAGGCCCATGACCCTGCCTTTTTCGACATTACCAAACGCGTCCACAATGCCATACATGGAAGCGGTAATGGGGATTTCACAGAGGAGGAGCGCACCGCATATGAAAACGTGAACCTGGAAAACCTTCCCGGCGCCCTCGAGCGCATCAAGGATGGAGACCTGGTGGTGATCCACGACCCCCAGCCCATGCCCCTCGGACCCATGATCAAGGCTGAACGAAACGTCGGTCTGATCTGGCGCTGCCACATTGGCCTAGACCGCGAGACCCCGATTACACGAAAGGTTTGGGAATTCCTTCACAAGTACATGAGGGATTACGATCATTTCGTCTTCAGCCTTCCGGAATACGTGCCGCTTGAACTGCGGGATAAAACCAGTATCGTTCCACCCGCCATTGATCCGCTGAGTCATAAAAATCGCTCGCTTCAGCTCCATAAGATTACCGGCATCCTGTTTCAGTCGGGCATTATAGAAAACGACAAGAGAATTCTGTACGATGCCTACGAGCATCAGGCCCGGCGGGTGCAGGCCGATGGAAGCTTTGGCGAAGTAAACTCACCGGAAAACCTGGATATGATTTACCGTCCTCTGGTAACGCAAATATCCCGTTGGGATCGCCTCAAGGGATTCAAGGAGCTCATGGAAGCCTTTATCCATATGAAAAAAGAGATCGAGGAAACCGGAGACCCTGAGAGCCTCGAATACAAGAGAATCACCATGTCGCTGCTCATTATGGCCGGTCCGGATCCGGCCTTCGTATCGGACGATCCCGAAGGCAAGGCCGTACTCCAGGAGTTGACCGACATCTACCAGAGTGTGGATGAGAAGTTGCAGAAAGACATCGCCATACTACTGCTTCCCCTTCACAGTCTTAAGGAAAATGCCCTGATGGTCAACGCCATACAGCGGGCCTCCAGTGTAATCGTCCAGAATTCGATACAGGAAGGTTTCGGTCTGACAGCCACCGAGGCCATGTGGAAGCGCAAGCCCGTACTAGTGTCCGGTGCCGCCGGACTCAAGTTTCAGGTTCAGGATTACCGAACCGGCCGAATCAACTACGACCCGACCGATATCATCGCCCTGAGCAGCACCCTGAAAAACATGCTTCACAACCCCAAGGAGAGGGACAAGTGGGGATTCAACGGACAAATCCGGGTTATTCAGGAGTTCACGCTCTTCAGCCAGCTGCTCAAATGGCTGGATGTGCTCTCCTGCAATCTGGTCGAGGTGCAGGACGAGGCCTGATATGGTTTTTGCGCAGAAAAGCCCGGCGCCTTGGAAGGCGCCGGGCTTTTTTTGATCCCACTGGCACCGTATTTTTGACCCTATGAAACGTATCTATCACCTCGCCACCTGCAAGACCTGCCAGCGAATAGTATCCGAGTGGGCCCCGGGCGAAGAAGTCGAAGTCCGCGAACTCAAGAGCAGACCCGTCGACGAGGAAGAGCTGAATCTTTTGCACCGCCTAAGCGGAAGCTATGAGAGCCTGTTTAATCGGCGCTCCCAGCTTTACCGCAAATACGGACTCAACGATAAGGTGCTGACCGAAGACGACTACCGCAAATACATATTCGAACACTATACTTTTCTCAAGCGCCCCATTCTGATCGTGGATGATCAGATCTTCATCGGCAATGCAAAAAAGGTCGTAGAAGAAGGCAAGAAGGCTCTGGGCGCAGCCTAACCGGATTTGACTTACTCGAGTTGCAGCAGATTGCTTAGCCTGAATGAAAGATAAAGCACATCCGTAGCCAGGTGCTGCTCGTCGGTTCGCAGGGCTTCTCCCTGCCAACCATCCTCTTCCAGATCGCTGCTTGTCAGGTGGACGGTTATTACTTTTTCTTTATTCCTCTCGGCTGATGTGCGGAGAGGTATGTGCCAGGTACCCGATCCGTAATCAATTACAATTCCGCCATCGGCACTCGCCGTTTTATCCGGTAGGAAACCGTAAGAATCGAAATTACTAATGGACCAGGCCGTTTCCGGCTCCAGGGCCTGGGTAATAAACACGTTATCCCATTTCATACCCCGATAAAGCAGCCCGGCACGAAACCAAACCGCTGCCTGCAAATCGTAATGATTTCCCTCCGTAGAAACGAATTGAATCGCTCTTGTGTCTTCATTTCTTGACTTCTCATAAATCGTTCTGGCCAAAACGTTAATTCGGTTCGCTTTTTCAGGCTCCATGTTTTCAAAGGACTCCATCAAGGATTCTACGGATTTCCTGGCCTGCCTGTCCAGCCTTTGTTCGAATAAAGCGCTGACTGCGATTAAAAGCACTAGTGTTGTGATCGTGTTTCTCATTTTCATCTCATTGTATTTGTTTAATGCTATGTTACGATGATATAGGTCCGAAATATTTCAAACCTTCAGATCTTCTTACTACAATATTTGTATATTGCGATATTACGATAAAATAATTCCGCATTTTTTTTAGGAACTCCGTTATATTCGAAGAACAGTATAGGTTTTTCGTATATTAATCGTAATATTGCAATAAAATAAAATCCATTATGGGCCTGGCAAAAACCGACCTGTTCTCTACCACTCAAAACGAAATCGCCCTGTTCGGGAAAGTACTGTCGAATCCGGCCCGTGTGGCCATACTGCAGCATTTATTCAAGGTGGAATCCTGCGTTTGTGGCGGGCTGGTTGAAGTTGTCGGCCTTGCGCAACCCACGATTTCCCAACACCTCAAAGAGCTTAAAAACATGGGGTTGATCAAGGGCAACGTGGAAGGAACCAGTGTTTGTTATTGCATCGATTCGGAAAACTGGGAACGGATGAGGAACGCTTTACATTCCTTCCTGGATAAAGACGTCGCTGCAGACGGCGACTGCTGCTAGCTCAAATATTCCTATCTAAGCATCATAAACTATATAGAATGAAATTAACTCAGGTAAAAGACGCCCTCGGGAGCATAGACGCGGTTACATTCAGGCTTCCGTCCGGTGAAAGGGTCCCCGAGCACTTTCACATAACTGAAGTCGGAAAGGTAGTCAAGGACTATATCGACTGCGGGGGCACTCTGAGACATGAGACCTCAGTGAGTTTTCAACTCTGGACGGCCTCGGACTACGATCACCGACTCCAATCTCGTAAGCTTCTTGATATTATCGGATTGTCCGAATCCCTGCTGAATTTACCCGATGCCGAGGTAGAAGTAGAATACCAGGGAGATACCATAAAGAGGTATCGTCTCGCTTTTGACGGCACTGAATTCCTGCTACTTTCCACGCAAACAGACTGCCTCGCCAAGGATAAATGCGGGATCCCAATTGAAAAGCAAAGACGATCTCTGGCAGACCTGACTTACGGTACGCAAAAGGGATGCGAGCCCGGAAGTGGGTGCTGCTAGACTAAAACCTGTGTCAACAAAGAATACCGAACTATGAAAATCATTCTCTTTTCCGATATACACGCGAATTTGCCCGCACTCCACGCGTTTTTTGATGACATCCAGGACAAACAAGCCGATGCCATCTTTTGCCTGGGAGACCTGGTAGGCTATAACATCTGGCCCAATGAAGTAATTCAGGAAATCCGCAAGCGTCAAATACCGACGATAGCGGGTAATTACGACTATGGCATAGGCCGAAAGAGTGATGATTGCGGGTGCGCTTACAAGTCCGATATAGAAAAGGAGAACGGCAGCGTGTCCATTTCCTATACCAACCAACATATTGGAGAATCCGAACGTGCCTATCTGAGATCCCTGCCCGCACATATCCACCTGGACTACAAGCTGAACGAGGAAAAGGCCAAGCTTCTCCTGGTTCACGGAAGCCCCAGGAGAATTAACGAATACCTGTTCGAGGACCGGGCCGACAGCAGTATGCTTAGGATACTGAGGGATGCCGAAGCCGATATTATGTGCTTCGGCCATACCCACAAGCCCTATCACAAAATCCTCATCGACGAGGAAGACGGAAGGGAGGTATATCGGCATGCCATCAATATCGGATCTGTGGGTAAGCCCAAGGACGGCGATCCCAGGGGATGTTACGTGATCCTGACACTGAATGAAAGGCTGACCCGCAACGATCACAACAGCATCGAGGTGGAATTTGTCCGCTTCGAATATGAGGTCGAAAAGGCCGCAGGCGCCGTGGAAGGGAGCATACTTCCCAACGCCTACGCCCAGGCTCTCAGGGAGGCGAAATAGATCATTCTTCGGGCATACTCCTAGTCCAGACTAAACAGGTCCTCCACTTTGCACTCCAGTTCTCTGGACAATTTGAGTCCCAGTTCCAGTGAAGGAAAGTACTTATTGTTCTCAATCGAATTAATCGTCTGCCGGGAGACCTCCATCTTTCGGGCCAGGTCCTCCTGGGTGAGCCCGAACTTTACGCGATACGTTCTCAGATTATTCTTCATGATCCTGGTAATTGTAGTGGCGGTATAGGCGATACCTGAATATCAGGTTGAAGAGCAACAAGACGGTAAACAGATTAAATACCATAACGTAGAAATACGTCAGCTCGAAGAGGAGAAGGGTCGCCAGCAACAAGATGCCGTAGTTAATGTAAAGAGAAAGGGTGAGGCTCTCCATCCGAATCCGGGAGATCAGTTCGTCCTCTACCCGTTCCCGGGAGAACGAGTTCACCAATCCTGAGATAATGATCACGAATGTCAGAATCTCATCGACGATGCCATTCTCAATCCACTGATAGCCTCTCGAGCCAACTACATTTTCGGTTTGTGGGGTCAGGATCTTGATTTCGGAAGGGAAGAGTGAAAACACACGGGTTACCCAGATTTCATCGAAGCCATCCGTGAAGAGCAGATAGAGCCCTATCGGTATGGTCAGGTAGAAAATCCAACCCGAGATTCGCTTGTACTGATGTTTAAATAAGTAATTCATGATGTCTAATATTTTTTACAAATGTATAATATACTTTACATATTGTCCAAAATATTTTACATTATTTTTAGGACGGGCACTGACTGAATCCGGAAAAAGGCGGTACGGACAGCGAATTTGCCGCGCCGTTTTTTCATCGATGAAAGGCCTGTATTCAACGATCAGGCCCTGAGTTTAGGGATAGTCTCACCACTAATAACTCCCCTTTAAATCCTCTTTTACCGGCATTCACAACAATATTTTTCATTCCCGCTTGTCATGACCAAACTTCGTGTACTGAGTGAAGCGTACGTCAGACCCAAGCATGATTCAATTCACCCCTACTACGGGACATACAGGAATGGGATACCAGCCCGATAATGGAAAGAATCCGTTTCGGGTTTGGCTTATTCTTATCCTGTTGTTCTCTGTGATCAGCGCCTTTTCGCAGACAACCATCCAACTCGAAGAACAATGCGACTGTCAGGTTTTATCGGGCACGGATGTCAATGCTCCGGGGTCTACTTCACCAACGGGAGCAAGTAGCGGGGATATCTACATCAATACTCAAAGCGGGCAGCTCTTCTTCTGGGACGGCGATTCCTGGGAGCTCACCCGCTCTCTGAATCGTTCACTGAAAACGTTTTCGCTAGACCCGAATACCTTCGAACTGTTGCTCGAAACCCATGATGGAAGAAGTTTTAAAGCAGACCTGAGTGCACTAAAGAGTCCTGAGCCCGAGGCCGTAGAAGCGGAAGACATCGCATTCGATAACGCCAACAGCTCGCTCAATGCAAGCAATGTGCAAACTGCGATCGAAGAACTCGAACAGGCCTATGGTACCCTCCCCCGCATATTCGCAACGGGCAAAGTGGAAGGTACAGGCATAGCTCAGGTTATTTACGGTGCAACCGTAGAACGACTGGACGAGGGTGACTATCAGATCACCTTTGACCGGGCCCTGCCCGATAACCGCTACATCATACAAGTATCTGTCCTGGATTGTGACGGTGACTGTCCGGGAAATACCGGAGAGAGCTTCGATAATCCGGGAATAACCTATTACGACCAGAGTCCGGACGGATTCAAGGTTAATATAGGCGACAGCGATAACGGGATTAATCCCAAAGACGACATCGACCTTCAATTCATGTTTACCGTAATAACACTGCCCAACTAAACCATTAATCATCAACCCATGAACGCAATTAAAAAACTTCTGGTCCTGGCCATCCTGTTTGCAGGAGCCCATACCCTGCACGCCCAGATAGATGCCAATTCCCTGTTCGGGTTACCCAGCGGTACCACCGCAGAAATGAATAGTATTGCCTCCCCGAATGTGGGTTCACTGCTGTACAATACGGATGATGATCATCTGTATCGCTACACCAGCAGTGGATGGAAAGTGATTTCACTGAGCACCCTGGCCAATAACGGGGACGGGACGCTAACCTTTACCAATCAGGACGGGACGGCAGTCAATATAGTGCTATCGGATATCACAGTAAATGGAGATGGAACCTACACCTTTACTAACGGGGACGGTACCGATGTAATTCTGGATACCCGTGCCAGCAGTAATCCATACGACAATGGGGCGAGCGGGCTAACGTCCAATACGGTTCAGGCCGCCATAGACGAACTGGCAACCGCCAGTGCCGCAAATACAGATACGGATCCGACCAACGAACTCTCCGATCTGGACCTGACCGGTAATCAGCTGACCCTGACCAATGCCGCTGCAGGGGCCACCGGAGTCGATCTTAGCGCCTATCTGGACAATACAGACGAACAGGACCTGGAACTCAGCGGAAATACCCTCTCCCTTACCGGAGACGGTACCTCGGTGGACCTCAGCCTCTTCCTGGACAACACCGACGATCAGGATGCCAGTGAGGTCGCCGTGGCCGATGCCGCAAACAACTTCACCGCCTCCGACGTGGAAGGCGTATTGGCCGAACTCGCCGCAAGCAATGCCGCCGATGGCGATACCGATTCCACCAACGAACTCTCCGATCTGGACCTGACCGGTAATCAGCTGACCCTGACCAATGCCGCTGCAGGGGCCACCGGAGTCGATCTTAGCGCCTATCTGGACAATACAGACGAACAGGACCTGGAACTCAGCGGAAATACCCTCTCCCTTACCGGAGACGGTACCGCAGTAGACCTTAGCCTCTTCCTGGACAATACCGACGAACAGGACCTCGAACTCAGCGGAAATACGCTCTCCCTCACCGGGGATGCCACTGCCGTGGACCTGAGCCCCTTCCTGGACAATACGGACGAACAGGACCTGGAACTCAGCGGAAACACCCTATCCCTCACCGGGGATGCCACTGCCGTGGAC
The DNA here is from genome assembly GCA_964552195.1 of uncultured Flavobacteriaceae bacterium. Lineage (GTDB taxonomy): Bacteria > Bacteroidota > Bacteroidia > Flavobacteriales > Flavobacteriaceae > CAZKAP01. The sequence goes on along the minus strand of CAZKFM010000001.1, from coordinate 217,880 downwards.
CTGAGCGCCTATCTGGACAACACCGACGATCAGGATGCCAGTGAGGTCGCCGTGGCCGATGCCGCAAACAACTTCACCGCCTCCGACGTGGAAGGCGTATTGGCCGAACTCGCCGCAAGCAATGCCGCCGATGGCGATACCGATTCCACCAACGAACTCTCCGATCTGGACCTGACCGGTAATCAGCTGACCCTGACCAATGCCGCTGCAGGGGCCACCGGAGTCGATCTTAGCGCCTATCTGGACAATACAGACGAACAGGACCTGGAACTCAGCGGAAATACCCTCTCCCTTACCGGAGACGGTACCGCAGTAGACCTTAGCCTCTTCCTGGACAATACCGACGAACAGGACCTCGAACTCAGCGGAAACACCCTATCCCTCACCGGGGATGCCACTGCCGTGGACCTGAGCGCCTATCTGGACAACACCGACGATCAGGATGCCAGTGAGGTCGCCGTGGCCGATGCCGCAAACAACTTCACCGCCTCCGACGTGGAAGGCGTATTGGCCGAACTCGCCGCAAGCAATGCCGCCGATGGCGATACCGATTCCACCAACGAACTCTCCGATCTGGACCTGACCGGTAATCAGCTGACCCTGACCAATGCCGCTGCAGGGGCCACCGGAGTCGATCTTAGCGCCTATCTGGACAATACAGACGAACAGGACCTGGAACTCAGCGGAAATACCCTCTCCCTTACCGGAGACGGTACCGCAGTAGACCTTAGCCTCTTCCTGGACAATACCGACGAACAGGACCTCGAACTCAGCGGAAACACCCTATCCCTCACCGGGGATGCCACTGCCGTGGACCTGAGCGCCTATCTGGACAACACCGACGATCAGGATGCCAGTGAGGTCGCCGTGGCCGATGCCGCAAACAACTTCACCGCCTCCGACGTGGAAGGCGTATTGGCCGAACTCGCCGCAAGCAATGCCGCCGATGGCGATACCGATTCCACCAACGAACTCTCCGATCTGGACCTGACCGGTAATCAGCTGACCCTGACCAATGCCGCCGCTGGGGCCACCGGTGTAGATCTCAGCGCCTATCTGGACAATACGGACGAACAGGACCTGGAACTCAGCGGGAATACGCTCTCCCTGACCGGAGACGGCACCTCGGTGGACCTGAGCGCCTTCCTGGACAATACGGACGATCAAACCATCGACGCCCTTAGCATGGATTCGGGTAATTTGAATATTTCCCTCGAAGATGATGGTGAAGCAAATCAGACCGTTAACCTGATCAGCTCACAGGCCGATAATCAACTCGTTGCGGGATCGGACGGTGCCTTATATGTTAATGTAACCAGTACCATGCCTACCATCTACGCTACGGGAAAAGTCAATGCCAATGGTACCGCCGCGTCCATTTATGGAGCTACTGTAAGCCGGCTAAACGAGGGTGACTATCAGGTGACATTCTCCTCTGCCCTGTCCGACACCAATTATATCATACAACTCACGGTACTGGATTGTGGCGGAGATTGTCCGGGGAATGGAGGTTCCGACTACGACGACCCGGGTATAACCTACTACGACCAGGCGAACAGCGGCTTCAAAGTCAATATCGGAGATAGTGATAACGGAGCCACTCAAAAGGACGATATTGACATCGAATTCATGTTTACCATCATCGTACTTCCATAAAACAATAATTAGGCCTTACATGTCTGTATTCCAACGCATAGCATTTGCATCACTACTGGCCCTGGCCAGCTCCTTTTCCCTCGTCTGCAGGGGACAGGTCGATGTGAATTCCCTTCTGGGCATCCCTCAGGTGACCAGTGCGGAGTTAAGCGGCTTGGGTTCAGCGGCCATTGGGTCTTTACTGTACAATACCGACGAAGGAGCGCTTTTCGTTTATCAGGCCTCAGGCTGGCAGGCCATAGCAGCCACAGACGAGCAGAAGGCCAGTCAGGTAGATCTCGATAGTGCGCTGGATGCTAACGGTGACGGTAACGATGAAACTACTGTAGAGGATGCCCTGAAGGGCATGGTACCCATCGTATCCAAGGCGGCTCGTGTATTCTATCCTCCGTCCATCTCCATAGATGTTTCAACGACAGGCAACGGACGCAGCAAAAATCTGTATTCGGAGTACATCAGTCAGTTTGGTACACCTCAGGTGGCCAGTGCGGGTGCACCCTCGGCCATTCCTACCTATGACTCCGATGAACTCTATTACTACGTAACCTATTACGACACCTCCATATTCTCAAACGTCTCCGTAAGCGCCAGTGGTGTTATGACGTACAATGTGATTGACGTTCCTTCCGGGTATAATACCCTGATCAACGTAGTCTTCGTGGTAAAATAGTCCCATCCATTCTTTTTCGTGCAGATTCTGGGTTGAGTTATATGTACTTTTGCCGGCCTGAGCCCCCTGCTGCGCCATAGCAGGCTAATCCACCAAGGCCATGAACCCGCGCATAAAAGCCCTGCTGGCTGCCTTTGGAGCTACAACCATTTATGCTATCAACCACACGATAGCCAAGACAGCCATGCCCGATTACGTAGGTGCCTTCGGCTTTATATTCCTAAGGTTGCTCGGGGCGGGAGCTTTATTCTGGCTACTATCGGCATTCCGCCGGAATCAGCCTATCGCCCTGAAGGACCGCGGTCGCCTGGTATTGGCTGCCCTACTGGGAATGGTGATCAACATGCTTTCGTTCTTCAAAGGCCTGGAACTGTCCACCCCGATAAACAGCGCCGTACTGGTAACCATCAGCCCCATAGCCGTAGCCTTACTCTCCATAGTGATGTTAGGCGAGCCCCTGAACCGGAATAAAATATCAGGCATAGGCCTGGGTGCGGTCGGCGCTGTACTATTGGTCCTGCTAAGCGAGCAAACCCGTCAGAACGCTCCGAATATTCCATTAGGCAATGCCCTTTTCGTACTGAATGCTATGTCCTACGGGGCCTACCTGGTTGTGGCCAAGCAATTAATTGCCAAATATCCGCCAGTCACTTTGCTTCGATGGCTATTCTTTATTGCCTTCATAATCAGTGCTCCCCTAACATGGGGAGAGTTCTCAGAGATCGACTGGATTCATATGCCCCTTTGGGTATATGGGGTCATCCTGTTTGTTATCGTGCTGACGACCTTCGGAACATACATCCTCAATGCTTACGCCATGACCCAGCTCAGGGCCTCTACGGTTGGTGCCTTCATTTACCTGCAACCCTTGCTCGGTATCGGCTTTGCCATAGGGGCCGGAAAAGACAGGATCAGCTGGATCAGCGCAATGGCAGGGGTAGCCATCATGCTGGGCGTTTATCTGGCCAGCAAGCCCATTTCCCGCAAGTAAGCCACTAAAATCGCGTATTTTTAGTGTGGATTTTTTAATCAACTCCTCTATGCAGGCTTCATCCCCTTTACACGAAAACCTGAAACTTCCCATTATTGCGGCGCCCATGTTCCTGATCTCAGGGCCTGAGCTGGTTGTGGAGTGCTGTAAAAACGGCATCGTGGGCACCTTTCCCGCGCTCAACCAGAGAACGAGTGAAGGTTTCGAAGAGTGGCTGATTCAAATCAAAGAGGAACTCAGGACCTTCGAAGAGGAAACGGGACGGAAAGCGGCACCGTATGGTGTGAACCTGATCGTTCACCCTACTAACCCCCGGGTTCAGGCAGACCTGATGCTCTGTGTAAAGCACCGGGTACCCCTGGTAATCACTTCGCTGGGTGCGGTAAGCGAAGTGGTGAATGCCGTCCACAGCTATGGAGGTATCATCTACCACGACATCATCAAGAAAAGACATGCCGAAAAAGCGGCCGAAGCAGGGGTCGACGGACTCATACTCGTCAGTGCCGGAGCTGGAGGACATGCCGGCCAGCTCAACCCCATGAGTCTGGTATCCGAGGTCCGTTCATTCTTCGACAAGACCCTGGTGCTTTCCGGCTGCATCAGCACGGGGCAGGACGTGGCGACCGCTATGCAGATGGGGGCAGATTTCGCATATATGGGTACTCGCTTTATCAATACCACAGAGAGTCAGGCCCCAGAGGCCTATCGACAGATGATCATAGATTCTGCGGCCCAGGATATCGTGTATACGGCAGCGGTTTCGGGCGTACCTGCCAATTTCATGGCGGCCAGCCTGGAGGCAGCAGGCCTGAGTCAGGAAGACCTTCAGAAACCGCATAAGGTCGACTTCGGCAGCGAACTGGACACCGAAGCCAAGGCATGGAAGACCATCTGGTCAGCAGGACAGGGGGTCAGCAGCATAGACGATGTACTCCCAACCGCCGAACTCATCGACCGCTTACATCGGGAATTCACGGATTCCATAAACCGTCAATCACAACTGCTCAAACGTTTTTCACAACAATAGAGCGACCCGGAGAACACGGGCCCGCCAACAATTCATTAAATTTCAACTTAAAGTAAAGTCTCTTGATTATGAACTCGCGTCACATCCTTCTTTCCGCCCTGACCGCTCTGTTTCTTGCCTCCTGTGCTGAGGACCCCAAGAAAGAGGACAGCGGCCCTGAAATCTTGATTAATAAAGAGGAGAAAGCCAAGAAAGCCCCGCCCAAGGCTGAAATTCCTGTAGATATGGAAAACAAGGGCATAGGACCCATCACTTCCTACGCTTTCAGCGAAGAAATCAATCAGGAAATGGCGGCGGCCGGGGAAGAAACCTTTAACAGTCTGTGCATCGCCTGTCATATGGTCGAAAAACGCAGTATAGGACCGGCCATCTCAGGTCTCTACGAGCGAAGAAGCCCGGAATGGGTGCTGAACATGATACTCAACCCCATGCAGATGATCAATGAAGACCCCATAGCCAAGGCCCTGTACGAGGATTATGGCGCCATCATGGCCCCTCAGGGTCTTACCGAGCAACAAGCCAAAGAAGTCGCGGAGTACATGCGTACTTTATAAAAAGAAAACCGCCCCGGTAGTACTACTCAGGGCGGCTTCGAACTAAATAACCAACCAAAAAGATTTTGAATTCGGTAGTCTTAACGGGTCCTAAAAAACTGTTTGCTACCGGAATTTATACCATAACGCCCCATTTATCGGTTTCATTGTACGGGGGGCCAAGAGATTCTGCACTTGACGAAAAAAGAGTTTTTCGATCCATTTAGACCCCCTCGCGTACTCGTCATAGGCGGCGGGAGCTGGGCCACTGCCCTGGTAAAAATCCTGACCGAAAACCTGGGACCCGTACACTGGTATCTGAAAAACGAGGCTATTATTCGGTCGTTACGGGAAGAAGGTCACAACCACCGATACCTGTCTGATGTCCACTTCGACCCGTCCACCATAGAGCTGTATGCCGATATTAACGAGGCGGTTCGAATGGCTGAGATCATAATCCTTGCCGTTCCATCCGCCTTTCTGACCAATACTCTCGCCGATCTCGAGGTCTCCCTGGACGATAAAATGGTCTTCTCTGCCATAAAGGGAATCATCCCAGAAAGCGGACTGATCGTCGGTGAACATCTGCACCGCGAATTTGACCTGCCCTATACACAGATCGGTGTTATAACCGGACCCTGCCACGCCGAGGAGGTGGCCATGGAAAAGCTATCCTACCTGACCCTGGCCTGCTTGGAAGTAAGCCGCGCTCGAGCACTGGCACAGTACATGGCCTCGGACTACATTAAAACGCATGTTTCCGACGATATCTACGGTACGGAATACGCCGCCGTGCTCAAGAATATTTATGCCATAGCCGCGGGTATCGCCCATGGTCTGGGGTATGGCGATAATTTCATCAGCGTCCTGATCAGCAATGCCATCCGGGAAATCCAGCGCTTTATCGAGCAGGTGCACCCTATAGACCGCGATATCAATGGCAGCGCCTATTTGGGCGACCTGCTTGTCACGGCCTACTCCCCGTTTAGCCGGAACCGTATGTTCGGAAACATGCTGGGAAAGGGATATACCGTGCGCAGTGCTATCATGGAAATGAATATGATCGCCGAAGGCTACTACGCGGCCAAAAGCGCATACGAAATCAGCCAGGACTTCAATATCCCGGGCCTGACCCCCATCATTGATAGCGTGTACGGCGTTTTGTACAAAAAGGCATCACCAAAGACTACCTTCCGAAAGCTAGAGGCGGAACTGGACTGATGAGGAAATTTGCGACTAATCCTGCGATGGGGCCTTTTCTTTCGCTGTATTCGGGCTGAAGTCGGAGTGCTTCCGTACCTCGTCGATTACCTCTTTTGTGTAGGCTTCCTTCTGCTGATCGGACCAACCGAAGTATTCCCCCATACGGTCCGCCACTCGTTTCAGGTGTTCTCGTACCGTAGAAATCCTGAAATAAAGCCGACCGGTCCGACGAATGAAGAAATCAGCCGGAGTAGCCACGGCCTCGTTGTCCAGACAAAAATCCAATTCGGCCATAAGTAACCGCACCAAAGGACTCCCCTCTCCGGAGACGTTTGCCCGATAGCGTTCCCAGATCTCCAGGCACTGTATGCCATAGTTGTGAACCAGGTAAGGGACCTCCCCATCGGGGAGCCCCTCGGCTTCTAGCAGACTGGCGAATTCCTTGGTGAATTCCTTCACCTCTTCCCAATTCGCAAAGGAATCATTTCCGCCCAGGGGTATATGTTCTGTACGGCATTGAGGTAGTGAAACCCCTGTAGCCGACTTCATCTGCTGGGCCACTTTATTGACCACCCGCTCCGCCATTTTACGATAGCCGGTTAGTTTCCCTCCGGCAATACTGATCAAGCCGGAGCCGGAAACAAAAATCTCGTCCTTGCGGGATAGCTCCGAAGCCGACTTGCCTTCCTCATAGATCAGCGGGCGCAAGCCTGCCCAGGACGATTCTATGTCTTCGAAAGTGAGTTCGATCTCCGGGAACATCTGGTTCGTGGCCTCTAGCAGATAGGCCGCGTCAGCCAGATCGGTGTACACCTCGTTCTTGTCGTATTCGTACGGAGTATCCGTAGTACCCAAATAGGTGACCTCACCCCTGGGAATGGCAAACATCATCCGTCCATCGGGTATATCGAAATAGACAGACTGCTTCACCGGACACTTGTCATAAGGCACCACCACATGGACGCCCTTGGTCAGGTATAGCCTCTTGCCCCTCAATGAGCCGTCCATACCTCTGAGTTCGTCTACCCAGGGGCCCGCTGCGTTCACTACGAAACGCGAGCGTATATTCAGGGACTGGGAAGTTAGGCTGTCGTAGGCCTCCACACCGCGCACCTTACCGTCCTCACTGGTTATGAAACCCCTGACCTCACAATAATTAAGGGGCTCTCCGCCAAATTCGCGTCCCTTTTTGATGAGTTCCACTGTGAGCCGGGCATCATCGGTTCGGTATTCGGCATAATAGCCGGCCCCCACCAGCCGATCCACGGGTAAAAGGGGTTCCCGGACGAGCGCATCTTCCTTTTCCAGCATCACCCGCTGGTCGTCACCCTCAACATGGGCCAGCATATCGTATATCTTGAGGCCAAAGGAAGTAAGCCACTTTCCGTAGGATCCGCCTTCGACCAGGGGAAGCAACATCTTCTCCGGCACCACCAGATGCGGAGCCAGATTGTGAACGATGGAGCGTTCGGACCCCACTTCGTGAACCAGCCAGAAATCGAACTGCTTGAGGTACCTGAGCCCTCCGTGTATGAGTTTGGTGGATCGGCTGCTGGTGCCCGAGGCGAAGTCACCCTTTTCCAGCAGGGCCACCTTGAGCCCTCGGGACGCGGCATCCAGCAATATGCCTGCTCCGGTAATACCACCCCCGATGACCAGGAGGTCATATTCATTATCCTTTAGGGTTTGAAGGGTCTGGGCCCTTTCCTTCTGGCTGAATTGAGGATTGGATTCTAACATGTTGAGTATTGCATTTTCGGATTTATTGTATGTATTCCCTTTCCAGGAAGTACATTACGAGAGCTTCCTTCATGAGCAGGGATTGTTCCCCGGCTTTGAGCGGCGGAAGCTTCTCCACCACTTCGTAATGCGGCCATCCATCCGGATCTACGAAGTCGAAGCGGTAGTAGCCAAAGGGTTCCAGCAGGCGACAGATGGCCACATGCATGAGTTGGATTTTCTCGTCTTTTTTCGTTCGGCCTGTGAACTTTCCGACCTCCTGCACACCCACCAAATAAATGATGGCCTCCAGATCAAGTTGCTCTCCATCAGCAAATTGAGCGGAGAGTCGATCGGTGAGCTGCTCCCATCGGAGCCGAAGTGTTTCGTCCCTGGACATCAGATGTAAAAGTACGAATCAAAAGTATATATTTGTGAAGTTCAACGGGCAAAGGCTCAGCGAACGCCGAACTAAATAAACAACCAACTCATGAGCCTGCTCGATATCATCATGGGCCTCATCATTGTATGGGGGCTCGTCAAAGGAATAAAAAATGGCCTCTTTGCCGAGGTGGCCGAAATCATCGCACTCGTCGTCGGGATATACGGGGCCATCCACCTGTCATTCATCGTTGCTGACTTTATGGAGGGTGCCCTGGAATGGAATGCCAAGTATACCCAGGTAGCCGCTTTTCTGCTGACCTTTTTGATCATAGTCGTAATCGTTAACCTGTCCGGCAAGTTTCTTACCGATGCCGTGGACGGTAAGAAAATCCTCGGACTGATGAATAAGATAGCCGGCGCGGCATTCGGCGTGCTAAAAATGGCCGTGGTTCTCGGTGCCCTGCTCTTTTTCTTCGAGAAGGTAACGGCTTCCTTCAATCTTATTACCGACAAGACCCGCGAGAATTCGGTCTTCTACAAACCTGTCTACAGGACCGGCGAATTTATCTTTTCCAAGGTTATGAAGGAAGACAACCCGCGGAAGCTCGACCGTAAACTGGAGAAGAAAAATCCTCTTAAGCTGTAGAATAGCCTTACGGCCCCCGTTCGATATTCCTACCCTTTGTCGTGGGTTTCTTCCTCTTTATCGATCGGACACAAGGCTCTGTTTCTGAGCATTTTGGCAGTATTGTGCGATTCGTCGATAATTTGCTGCACTTAGGGATGAATCTCCCTTACCTCTTCGGTGGCTGCATACATTTGGAATCCAACGCAATCATTCGCCCCGATGAAAAAGACGTTCGATTTAGTAAAAAGACAACAAGGATTGTATCTGCTACTCGCTATAGTTGCACTTATGGTTTCCTGCCAGGATGACATCGTTCTGGAAGACGGCCTGCTTTATCAGGAGCAGACACCAAGTGACCCATGGACGGATACCTTCGAGAACATGGAGGAAATGGAGTCCGAACTCCTGGACATGATCAACGAACACCGATCCGCCCAGGGGCTCAGCCCCCTGAATTATGACGAAACGGCATATCTGTTTGCCCGCCAGCACAACGAATACATGATTGTCGACGGCAAGCTCAGCCACGAAAACTTCAGTAGCCGGGCCCGTCAACTCACCGAGCAGACCGGGGCAGCCGAAATAGCGGAAAACGTAGCCCGGAACTACACCAATAGCAAGGACGTGCTCAACGGATGGATCGCCAGTTCCGGTCACCGTCGAAACATAGAAGGGAATTACAACTATACCGGTCTCAGCATCAAGGCGGATACTGAAGGAAACCTCTACTTCACGCAAATCTTCATGAAGAAGTAAGACCGGGCTTCCAGACTTATTTCTGTACCTTGGCCTAAACTTCCGACTATGGCCCTGAACCCTCCATTCAACCTGCAGCAATGGCTCGAGGAAAACCGGGAAAGCCTGAAACCTCCGGTCGGCAACCGCAACCTCTACCGAGAATCCGGAGACTACATCGTAATGATCGTAGCCGGTCCGAACGCCCGCAAGGATTATCACTATAACGAAACTGAGGAACTCTTCTACCAACTGGAAGGCAACATACGCGTGCACGTGCAGGACGACGGCGTCAAAAAGACCTTCGAGCTGGGACCAGGCGATATGTATCTGCATCCGGCACGGATACCACACAGTCCTGAACGGATGGAGGGCTCCATAGGCCTGGTAGTGGAGCGAAAGCGTTCTGGGAGCGGAGCCAGGGACGGCCTGCTCTGGTACTGCGATCAGTGCAACACCCTGTTGCATGAGACCTATTTCGAATTGCAGGACATAGAGAAAGACTTCCTCCCCCGCTTCCGCGAATTCTACGCCTCCGAAAAACTCAGGACCTGCAGCAACTGCGGTAACCGTATGCCCACGGATCCCCGGTTCATGGATTAGGGCCTGAAATTGGTCGTTTGCAAGCGAAGGACGTACCTTTGAAGTACGGTCACCGGGACCCAACCCGATAAAAAATGCAATCGACATGGACACCATCAACGACACCTTTAAGGAAACCCTTTTTAGTGATCTCAACCTGCAAACCCGTGAGCCTTCGTCGGACGGAAGCAGCTATCTTCGGGCGGGGGGGCCTGAACTAGACTGCCATTCTCCAGTTGACGGCCAGCACCTGGCCAACGTAGCCACAACCACCCGGGAGGATTACGATGCCACCGTAGAAGCCGGCCTCAAGGCCTTCGATCACTGGAGGACGATACCCGCACCCAAACGCGGAGAAGTGGTCCGCGTTTTGGGAGACCGCCTCAGAGAACTTAAGGTACCCCTGGGTAAACTGGTCTCTTACGAAATGGGCAAGTCGCTGCAGGAAGGACTAGGCGAGGTTCAGGAGATGATCGACATATGTGAGTTTGCGGTAGGGCTTTCCCGTCAACTACATGGCTTTACCATGCATTCCGAAAGGCCACAACACCGCATGTATGAGCAATATCACCCCCTGGGAATGGTAGGAATCATATCGGCCTTCAACTTCCCCGTCGCCGTTTGGGCATGGAATGCGGCTATCGCCCTGGTATGTGGAGACGTATGCCTTTGGAAGCCCTCCGAAAAAACACCTCTCTGCGGGGTGGCCTGTCAGAAGATCCTGGCCGGAGTACTGAAAAAATGCGGACATGACCCGGCCATAAGCGGGTTGGTAATCGGAGGACGTGAGGCCGGCGAATGGATAAGTACCGATACTCGCGTACCCATGGTTTCCGCAACGGGATCCATACGCATGGGCAAACAGGTCGCCCAGAAGGTAGGTGCCAGGCTCGGAAAGAGTCTGCTGGAACTGGGAGGAAACAATGCCGTGATCCTTACTCCGAATGCGGATCTGGATATTGCACTGACCGGAGTGCTCTTCGGAGCGGTCGGTACAGCAGGTCAGCGTTGTACGAGTACACGTCGCCTGATCGTGCATGAAGACATTTACGAGCAGGTCAGGGAAAAACTGATCCATGCCTATGGACAGCTGAGCATCGGCAACCCCCTTGACGAATCCAACCATATCGGACCCCTGATCGATACCGAGGCCGTGGAGCAGTACACGGCCGCCCTCGAAACCGCAGTCAGGGAAGGTGCGACCCTGGCCGTGGCCGGCGGGAAACTGGAAGGTCCGGGTTACGAAAGCGGCTGCTACGTGAAACCTGCTCTGGTTGAGGCCCGTAACGAGATGTCCATCGTCCAGGAGGAGACGTTCGCTCCCATACTGTATCTGATCCGTTACCAGGGTGAGGTTGAAGACGCCATCGCCATTCAAAACGGAGTCAAACAAGGTCTTTCTTCGGCCATCTTCACCAGCCAGCTCAGGGAAGCCGAACGCTTCCTGTCTGCGGCCGGAAGCGATTGCGGAATCGCCAACGTGAACATCGGTACCTCGGGTGCAGAAATCGGCGGAGCCTTCGGGGGAGAAAAGGAAACCGGAGGAGGCCGTGAAAGTGGCTCGGATGCATGGAAGTTCTACATGAGGAGGCAGACCAATACCATTAACTATTCCAAAGAGCTGCCTCTCGCTCAGGGAATCCGGTTTAATATATAGAGTTCGCTATGTAAATCGGACGCGCATATTACCGGGGAAGCCCGTGGTTTGGTGGGTGAAATTTATTTGTTAAAAAACACATTTTTTTCGACTACCCGCTTTGAAAATTGGACTTACTTCCTATATTTATTACATTCTCAAAATCAACCATAGGGAGAGAATTACCAAACGCTAACTAAGGAACACTATGGAAATGCACAGTCCCACGACCCGTGGCGAGTTCGACAATGGCATGTACAAGCCCATGACTGAGGGCATGTCAGGAAGCAGGCAGCACACGCCTGATCTGACCACTGTGCAGTCTGCCGGCTCCGATGAGCTGATGTGGCTGCTGCTGGAACGCATGCTTGACTTTTCCATGCAATGCCGCCAGACCCAGACCATGTATGCCCGGGGAAACTACAACCCGGTACTACAGGAATTACTAAGCCTGCTCCGAATGAACGGCGGGGGAGCCTTCGGAAATACCTCGTTTGGAGGGGGAGGGTATAATAATTCGTTCCTGGTCGACAAGATCAGTTATCTTATAACCAAGCTGGACCAGCAAGAACAACATGTTATGAACCAAAATGCACCGCAGCTCCCTTCCACGGGACCTGTACTCGAAATACTTTTTCAGATGTTACGAAACCAGAACACCCCATCGGCCCCCAAGAACCAACAGGAGTATCCGGAGCTTGTTCAAAAGCACTTAAAAGTTCTTGGCGATTTGATGATGCAATTGGATAACCTTCCGTCAGAAGGCAGAACGCTAGATTTACTTCTAACATTAGCAGATAAGGAATTGCAATCGGATACGGGAGTTATGAACGTAGTAGTAGACAAAAAAGATTCCAGATTCGAATGGACAAAAAATGCGTTTAGATTTGTAGTTCAACACATATCAGCTAATAGGTCCTCTTCAAGCTCGTCGAGTGTAAATAATGGTTCCGGAGGTTTAATAGTTGAGTCCAATAACGGAGAGGAAAAGGATCTCGGAATTGACAAGTGGGAAAAGGCGCACAACGAAAATATTTTACATAAAGTAAATAGGCACTTCAGGAATTGCATGGGGCACATAGACGTCGATGGCTATACTTCACAGAAAAAACAGCATAGTCTTAAAACTGCCCTTAGAGAGATTAAAACCGCTGAATATCTGCTTGGATTTATGTTTGATAATGGCCAAAATAAACAGGCCCTGCAATCCAAATGTCTGAATTATAAAAGATTAATAGAAAGCCAACTCAGAGATCTTGGTGGAAAGGGAGGTGGAAAGGGAGGAAGTTTCTTAGGTATTAAGATCTGAATTCATAAACTTTTTTGAACAAAAACGGCTCCTTTTCCAGGAGTCGTTTTTGTTTAATAAAAAACCGCGAACCTAGGGCTCGCGGTTTAAACCAACTTAACTAACTCAAACTTAATATTTAAACAAGGTCTTTTTCTTTTTGTAGTCCTTCGACTTTTTCAAATTGGTGATCAAAAGGTTAATAACTTTTCCGCACCCATTCAGAAGAAGGTTGGTTTAAAATTATAAAAATTTATTCGACTTTCCATAATTCTCAGGCAATTATGGGAATAATCCTGACAAAAGCCCGATTATTAGGAGTTCTGCATCTCATATACCACACGGTATATAAACCGTCGCTTTCTTACTCGACCGTTTAATGGCCCCGTTAAGCTGTGAACCTGGAATACTCCACGGGCCGATTATCTATAGGTGTTTTCATCGTTTTTTCTATAGGTGCAACGTTCAAAAAGTAAGCCGAAATGGCCAATTTGTGCACATGTCATCGGTCGTGGAATCGATTGGAGTTGTAGTTTTGTAGGGGGAATTGTACGCGGTCTCTTTTACCTCACCTCAATCCCGAAGACCACTATTTCCAAGTACGATGAATGATTTTCTCTGGTTCTGGCCTCTTTTACTCGCCACAGGCGCACTGGGCACCTTGTTCGGTTTTTACTGGGGCCGCGGGAACCGTCCCCTGCATAAGCCCGACAAGGGTATAGACCCGGACAAGTACAAGAGGCTGAAAAAGGAAAACTTTCACCTGAGGCAGGATGCCGACCTCTATCGCTTGCAGGCCAAGGAACTCGAAGAAGAACTGTTCCGTATGGGGAAGTGGAATTCGGATCCCGAGCCCACATCTTCAGAAAGTCCTCTGCAGACGGAACCGCAGAAGATCATGGCGGTTCCCTTTGACAGCGACTTCGCTCAACGTCAGTACGGCAAACGCATACGCGACAATGACCTGAAGATTATTGAGGGCATAGGACCCAAAATCGAAGAACTCTTCAGAAGTGCGGGCATAGACTCCTGGAAGAAACTGGCACAGTGCAGTACCGAAAAATGCCGGGACTTGCTATTGAAAGGAGGAGACCGCTTCCGTATGCATAATCCGGAAACCTGGCCCGCTCAGGCCCGTATGGCCTGCGAAGGGAGGTGGGAAGAGCTTGCCAACTGGCAGGAGTCCCATAAAAACGGCAAACCTAAAGCGCCCGATCCGACCTAGTTTATTTCGGATTACGCCCGAATTCACCGGGATAGAAGCCTTCGACCGGATCGCTCTGCCAAAACTCTTCGCTGTTTACATCCAGCATAGTCAGGCTGCCCTTAAATGCAGCACCGGTATCCACGTTCCAGACATTGGCTGCTTTGCGCGGTGGCACCCGTTTGACCTTGGACAATGGGGTATGGCCTATGAATATCTGATCGTAATTCAGCAGTCTTTTGGGGTAGTTGTCGTCTTCCGGTGAAAGTGAACCATCTACGGCATTGGCCACCTCCCAGAGGGTGCGGTCCCAGTAAAACATTTTCTCGAAATACTCGTGCTCGATTCCCCTGAGGTTGGTAAAGCCCGCGTGTAAGTATAGACGGTTGCTGTCGTCCAGATAATAGGGCCTGAGCTTTCCGAGCCACTCAATGTGCCGCTGCCAGTTCTCCTCTCCTGCCTTAAGGTAGGACTCCATGGTTACTCCACCACCGTGCTGTATCCAGTTATCATGGGCCTCACGACTCAGCATCCAGTCGCGGGCAAGTTCATCGTGGTTTCCTTTGATAAAGGTGGTCCTCTGACGATTTTCCAGATCCATAAGAAACTCTACCGTTTCGTAAGCATCGCTCCAACCGTCCACGAAGTCTCCCAGAAATATCAGATGATCATCGGGGCTCACTCCTGCCCTTTGCAGTAATTGCTCCAGGGCCTTCAGCCCACCGTGAATGTCTCCTATAACCAGGGTGCGCATAGTACGTCTTTTGGGCAGGACAATGATACAACTAAATAATGATTCTGCTTTTTTAGTCATACCTTTAAATAGTGTTCTGCCTAGGTTCTCTAACCATGTCGGAACAGCCACTCAATACCGTATGAAGATACATCGTGTGTTTTGTATAGGTGAACTCCTCATCGATTTCGTAGCCGAAAACCAGGGGTCAGACCTTTCCCGTGCCCGTGAATTCACCAAGAAGGCCGGGGGTGCACCCGCAAACGTTGCCTGTGCGATTGCCAGGCTTGGGGGACGCAGCAGTTTTATCGGTTCGGTGGGTAAGGACCCTCTCGGCACCTTTCTGCTCAGAACCCTCGAAGAACGGGACGTCGATATTTCACTGTCCCAGAGGAGCAAGGTCTTTACCACCCTGGCCTTTGTTTCCATCTCCCGGAATGGAGAAAGGGATTTCGTTTTTAGCAGAGGTGCGGATAAAGAGCTCAAATACGACAAAGGAGTGCAGCTTCATTTTCCGGGCAGCCTGGTACACTTCGGTGCAGCTACCTGTCATCTGGGAGGAGCATTGGAGGAAACGTACAATCATTATTTCTTCGACGCCATTGCACGTAACGCCTTTATCAGTTTTGACCCCAATTACCGCGAGGACCTCTGGAAGGGAAATACAGAGGATTTCATTCGCAAATGCCTGCCTTACGTGGAAAGGGCTCACCTGTGTAAATTCAGTGAATCCGAAGCCCTTTTGATTTCCGGTACCGATCGGATAGAATCAGCCTGCGATACCTTTCACCAGATGGGAGCGGGAATTGTAATGGTCACCCTGGGCAAAGAAGGATCCCTGGTCAGCTTCAACGGAAAGAAGAAGCTGGTGAGGAGCCATAAGGTGACCCCGGTAGATACCACGGGTGCGGGGGACGCTTTTATCGGCTGCATGTTGTATCAGATCGCTTGCCTGGAAGACCCATTCTCCATACTGAAGGATGATCAGGATCTGATCAAAATGGTGAAGAGGGCCAACAAGTCAGGAGCACTGACCACGACTCAGTTCGGTGCCATCGATGCCCTGCCCAGCCGGGAAGAACTGGACCTCTGAACAATCTAATTGTAGCGCACTTTGCGTATGATGCGGAGCGATTCCTTAAGCGATTGATAGGTAACCTTATCCGTCCTCTTCAGCAGTTCCCGTGATTCCTCCATGCGTTCCCGGGCCTCCTCGAATCCGTTGAGGTAACAAATCAGGTAGGTATGAGGCAGCTGTTGCAGGTCCTCAAATTCCATAGGACTGAGTATCTGTCCCCTGCTGAGCCTCTTCAACAACTCGTTGTTGGTATTGTACAGGTGATGCAGCTGGCGGCGATTGAATTGAGGCTTCTCAAACAGCAACTCTGACTGCATCTTGTACGAACCGTTCTCGTAAAATCTCAGATCGACTCGCTCGAGCGGGTAGTACCTCTGATTACCGGCCAGGCCAATTCTCACGTATTCCACTATGGTAAACCGGTGGTCGTCCACGATAATCTCGATCTGATCCAGGGCGGAATAAAAAAGCTTACGCTGCTCGTTTACCAGCTCGATGTCGGCACGGGTGTAGTACTCCTTGCCGTTGGCGCGGATCAGGTTCCCGGCCCAGCAGACCACGTGCTGTTCTTTGAATACCCGGTAATTCGTCGTCAGATTGGCATGCCGGTGTACGATAAAATCCATCACTCCGTCCAGGGTCTGCTTGATGTTGTTTCGGGCATTCATCTCAATATTGCGAACCGTCTCCGAGTTCCTGTCCTCCAACTTAATATCGAACGCCTTGGGATAACTAATACTGCCCTCGCGGAAGAATACCATCCCACCGTAGTACTTCCAGATGTTCTTTCGCAACGAACACACCTTACCGGAGGAGCGTATGGTTACCAGTCCGACTACTTTACCCTCGGGCAGGCTGGGCCACTGTATGTTCTCGTAGGCTACTACAGGTGCCGGGTCCAGATAGGCATTCACCAGGTTCTGAATCTTGCTGTCGTCGAAGAAATCCACACCGACGATCTTGTTGTGTTCGTCTTCTACTCCGACGACGATGTATGAATTATTGTCGGGATTGCTGTTGGCCAGGGCACAGATGTGTTTGACAAATTTCGCCTTGCCTTCTTTGGTCCCCAGGGAGATGAAGCGCTTCTTGTCGTAGAAACTGTTCTCATCATTGTGGGCGAGCAGGTTCTTGATGAGCAAGCGCTTGTTAATCATTTCCGCAGTATGGTGGTCGAATTGGCCTGGGCCGTGGGTAAGACCATGAGATCGGCTATGTTGACATGCGGTGGCCGGCTTATCGCAAACTCGATGATTTCGGCTATATCCTTGGCCAACAAGGGCTCAAACGAGGCATACGCCTGCCCTGCCCTCTCTTTATCCCCCTTAAACCGCACCTCACTGAATTCGGTGTGTACCATGCCCGGATTGATGGCGCCGACACGTATGCCGGCTTCATTCAGGTCTATGCGCATCCCCTGTGTCAGCGCATCCACGGCAAATTTACTTGCGCAATACACATTTCCCCTGGGATATACTTCTTTACCGGCAATAGAACCTAGGTTGATAATCTGGCCTGAAGGCGATCGCTTGAGATCTTCAATCAAAGCCCGGGTTACATAAAGCAGACCCTTGACGTTTCCATCGATCATGGCGTCCCAATCCTCCAGGTTTCCTTTGTCAATCGTATCCAGGCCGTGGGCATTGCCCGCATTGTTGATCAGTATGTCTACGGGGCGGAAGCCTCCCGGTATGCCCATCAGGGAATGGGCTACGGATTCCGAGTCCCGAACGTCAAAAGCGAGCGTAAACACTTTTGTCTTAGATCCCAACTCCTGTTCGAGTTCCCGGAGCCGCTCCTCTCTTCGGCCGCATAGGATCAGTCGATATCCTCTGTCGGCAAGAAGCTCTGCCGTAGCGCGACCGATGCCGCTGGTACTGCCTGTGATGCAAACCGTCTTCTTCATAGTCTTTCCTTTTTATGGCACCCTCCTACCGATATGGGCTTCCCAAAGCGCAAACCAGTCCTGTGATTCCATAGCTGACCCACTGGCCTTAAACATGGAACGCATGCGTTCCAACTGAGTGGTCCCCACTACGGGGAGCACTCCGGCAGGATGTCGTTTCAGCCACATAATGGCCAGTCCGGCCTCGTCGGTTCCATACTTTGATTGAAGTGGTTGCATGGCCTTCCAAATGCGCTCCTCTCTATCCTCCCGGGATTTCTTGAGCATGGCGCCAAGAGGGCTCCAGGCCATGGGAAGCCTCCCGGAGCTCTGACAATCGTCAAGTACACCATTGTAAAACGGTTCCGTCTGGCTCAGGGAAAACTCGAACTGATTCGCTTCGACCTTCACCGCCGTTTCCAATAAAGCGATCTGGCTTGGTGAAAAGTTGGATACCCCGAAATGGAGCACCTTACCCGTATCCTTCAGCTCATGGACCGCCTCGGCTACCTCCTCTGCCTCCATTAGCGGGCTGGGGCGGTGGAGCAGAAACAGGTCCAGATAATCGGATCTCAGTTCCCGCAGGGAACGATGAGCAGATTCTACGATATACTTCCGGTCGTACTGATAATGCTTAACCCGGTTATCCCGGGTCTTTGCAATCTGTATCCCGCATTTGCTGATGAGCTGTATGGATTCCCGTTTTACCCCCGATTGTACAAGCGCCTGTCCAAAAAGGGTCTCAGTAGTATAATCTCCGTAAATGTCGGCATGATCGAAGGTGTGGACTCCGATCTCGACCAGCTCCGCGAGGTACGCTGTCGCCTGTACAGGGTTCATGTCCTTGCCCCAGATTCCCCAGGTCATGCAACCCGCTATCAGGCGGGAAAATTTCATCGCATCCGGCATAAAGTGAAAATATGAAAATACAAACTTAAAGCCTTGCCAATTTCCTAAGCCCGAAAATACATTTAACCTAAGATTAACAACGCATTTTAATATTAATCTTCATTTTGCGTCCGTTAAACTTGGTACGTTAAACCCGCGTAAAGACTGGCGTGCGGCGGAAGAGCCGGCCTTCTTTCATAGCGAAGGGCGAACCTCTTACAGGTCGCATACTTTCCGCCAACGGGCCTTTGAAAATCAAATAGTTAAGCCCGTTGTGAAGCCGCTTCTAAGAGCAGCCATGTGCAACCGGGCTATCGAAAAGGAATAGTGCAGTAGCTTATGGACGAAAAAACTACCATTGACATTGAGCGGATCAATCAGAAGATTAAGGAAGAAAGTCAGTTTTTAGACATCCTGACTGCCGAGATGGGTAAAGTCATCATCGGTCAGAAGCAAATGGTCCAGAAACTCCTCATCGGACTTCTGGGGAAGGGGCACATACTGCTGGAAGGTGTGCCGGGACTCGCCAAGACACTGTCCATCAATACACTTTCCCGTGCGGTAAAGGGTAACTTCAGCAGGATACAGTTTACCCCCGACCTCCTTCCGGCCGACGTGATCGGGACACTCATATACAACATTAAGGAAAACGATTTCTCCATCAAGAAGGGTCCGATTTTTGCCAATTTCGTGCTTGCCGATGAGATCAACCGGGCACCGGCCAAGGTTCAGTCCGCCCTGCTCGAGGCCATGCAGGAACGGCAGGTAACCATAGGCGATGAATCCTTCTTCCTGGAAGCTCCTTTCCTGGTTATGGCAACACAAAACCCCGTGGAGCAGGAAGGAACCTATCCGCTGCCCGAGGCACAGATGGACCGATTCATGCTCAAGGCCGTAATCGATTACCCCAACATGGAGGAGGAACAGTTTATCATCCGCCAACAGATGACAGGAAAGGTGCCGGAGGTCAACCCAGTAGTGGAAATCGAACAGATACTCCGTGCCCAGGAAGTGGTAAACGGGGTGTATATGGACGAGAAGATCGAAAAATACATCCTCGACCTGGTTTTCGCCACTCGTTTTCCCGACAAGTACAATCTCGGGAAACTGCAACCCCTGATCAGTTTCGGAGCCTCGCCCAGGGGAAGTATTAATCTGGCAAAGGCTGCCAAATGCCATGCATTCATTCAGCGACGCGGTTATGTGATCCCCGAGGACATCAGGGCCGTCGTGCACGATGTACTGAGGCACCGTATCGGCATCACCTACGAGGCTGAGGCCGAAAACGTAACTTCAGATGACCTGATATCTCAGGTAGTTAACGAAGTCGAAGTCCCTTAACTGAGTCCGCTCCCTGAAAGGACCGGACCATTTACCCCCCAATCGCAGCCATCACCCGTATGGATACGAAAGAGCTTTTAAAGAAGGTAAGAAAGATCGAGATTAAGACCCGGCGACTGTCGGATCACATCTTCGGTGGAGAATACCATTCTGCGTTCAAAGGCCGAGGGATGACATTCAGTGAGGTTCGCAAATACACCTATGGGGACGATGTGAGGAGCATCGATTGGAATGTTACCGCGCGTTATAACGAGCCCCATGTAAAGGTTTTCGAGGAAGAACGCGAACTCACCCTGCTGTTATTGGTCGATGTCAGCGGTTCGGGTATGTTTGGTTCAGGCGACCGTTTCAAGAAGGAATTGCAGATCGAAATTTCGGCCACCCTGGCGTTTTCCGCCATGCTGAACAACGATAAAGTGGGCCTGCTCATGTTCTCGGACCGGGTCGAACAGTATATCCCGCCTAAGAAAGGGCGCAGCCACGTGCTCCGGATTATACGGGAGTTGCTGGAATTCCGTCCGGTGAGCCGAAAGACGGATATCGGCGAAGCCCTGTATTTTACCTCGAACGTGCTGAAAAAGAAGTCGATCGTCTTTGTGATCTCGGATTTCCTGGACAAGGACTATGTATCGCGCCTTCAGATCCTGGCCAATCGACACGACATAACAGGGATACGACTTACCGATCCGCTGGAAGAGAACATCCCCGACCTAGGACTGGTCGCCATGGAAGATTCCGAGACCGGACGTGTGGAGTACGTGCCTACTCAATCGCGCGAAGTGCGAAAGAAAATCGAACAGTACTACCTGTCCCATGCCGATTACTTCCATAAGAGCTTTCAGCGCTCCGGGGCGGGAAGGATCGAGTGCCGAACGGATCGGAACTACGTAAAGACACTTTTGGGTTATTTCAAAAACAGGGCCTGACCGATGAAGGAGAGGATGCAAGTCATACGGAATCTATGGGGCCTGTTACTGGTCCTTCCGGCCTGTGGGTGGATATCTGCCCAGGAGGTATCCATGAAGGTGGGCATAGACCGGGATACCATCCGCATAGGGGAACAGATAACCCTGACCATAGAAGTCGAAGTCGACACGGCAAGCCGGGTCATTTTCCCCACGGGTCAGACCTTTCTCCCACTAGAGGTCATCGATACCCCGGCCGTCGATACCAGTCTTACCGACCGTATTGCCCTGTTGAAGAAGACCTACGGACTTTCCGCCTATGACAGCGGTTCGTATCTAATCCCCCGTCAGCAGGTGACCGTGGACCGGTTGCCATACTACACAGACTCGTTCCGTATTCGGGTACGCGAAGTTCCTGTGGACACCACCAAGCAAGGGCTTTTCGACATCAAGGACATACAAAAGGTAAATCGGAGCAGCCCAGGGTTCTGGAGCTGGTTCCCCTACCTACTGCTGGTACTGCTCGCTATTTTCGTGCTGCTTTGGTACTACCTGGTTCGCAGCAGGTCCTCCGTGCTGAAGCGCTTCCGGCGTAACTGGGAGCAGCTGAGTCCTTTCGAGCGGGCCGATATATCACTTAATGAATTGGGAGAGTCGCGTTTGTTGCTCGAAAACCGCATCAAGGAATATTACACCCGCCTGACGGATATCACTCGGAATTTCCTGGAAGAGCGGATCGGACTGTCGGCTTCCGAACTGACGACCGCCCAGCTCATGGACCTGTTGGAGTTGTATCGAAACGAAGTCAGCGAGGAAGAGGTATTTACCTTCAGTGAGGCACAGCGGGAACGCCTGAAGAAGGTTCTGGACCGCGCAGACCTGGTAAAATTCGCCAAGTCCCGTCCCGAAACTTCGGTGGCCGAGGGCGACCTGAAAGAAGTCCGCGATCTGATCATCGAAATCGAGGAGGCATTCAACGAGCTGCTGGCGGAAAAAAATGTGGAGGAAGAACAGATCAATGCCGAAGTGGCCACCTTGGAAAGGAGGCGCAGACAACTGTTTAACAGGGTCCCTCCCATCACAGGTCTGGCAGTCATTCTTTTGGTAGTTGTCTGGCAGCTCGGTTGGCTGGTGCCCAGGCAGCGAATGGAAGGACAGACACTGCAGGCCAAGGAATGGATCTCCAGTACGTACGGTTTTCCTCCCATAAGCGTGCAGACACCGGAAGTACTGACGCGCTACCAGACACGTATAGCCCAGGAGCCCGACACCCTGATCAGCGATCAGAGTCAGTTTCAGTACCATCTCCGCGGGGGTCTTTTCACCGTGGAAGTGAAATCCGCTATACTTCGGGACCTGAAGAAGGAACCCCCATTGGATCAGGTGCTGGAAGATCGCTTCCGGACCATGGAAACCAGCAGGTCGTCACGTAACCTGATAACCAAGCAGGAAGAATTCACCACGCAGGAGGGAGGGGTAACCGGTCTCAAGGTATTCGGATCCGGTGAGTTTCAGGTCGATGATATGGGAGACTTCGTCAAAGGGCGTTATGCCATAATCGCCTTTGGAGGACCCGGATTCTATCAGTGGATACATCTGACCTGGAGGCTGGACGACCCGATGTCCCAAAAAGTGGCAGAACGTGTAATGAACTCCATCGAAGTTAGCCTGGAATTGTGATGAACGAAGTCATACATGCAAACCCTCAATGGTTCTGGCTCTTCGCCATATTCCCGCTTCTTGCGGCCTGGTATTACCTGCGCTACTACCGGCAAAAGGCGACCTTACGGGTGCCCAGCATTAAGGGACTGGAGATCCGGAGTATTTACACCCGTCTTCGTCCTGTGCTCCTCATTTTGCGACTGCTCGCATTGTCCGCCATTATAGTAGCCATTACCCGCCCGCGCATTGAATCCGTATCTACCCGCACCAAAACCACGCGCGGAATCGATATCATGATGGCCATAGATGTCTCGACCAGTATGTACGCCCGGGACCTTAGACCTAACCGACTGGAAGCGCTCAAGGAAGTAGCCTCCAATTTCATAGACGATCGGCCTAACGACCGGATCGGACTGGTAGCTTATGCGGGAGAGAGCTTTACCAAGACACCACTCACTACCGATAAGGCTATCGTCAAGAAAACCATACAGGGTCTGGCCTATGGCGAACTGGAAGACGGAACGGCCATAGGCATGGGTCTAGCTACTGCTGTAAACCGTCTGAAGGAGAGTACGGCCAAGAGCAAAGTGATCATACTCCTTTCCGACGGCGTAAACAATACGGGATTCGTAGAACCCACCACTGCTGCCGACCTGGCTGCAGAGCTGGGAATCAAGACCTACACTATCGGTTTGGGTTCGAACGGCAATGCCCTGTTCCCGGTCGCCCTGAACAGGGATGGCAGCTTCCGTTACGATCTGCGCAAGGTGGAGCTGGACGAAGAACTGCTCAAGGAGATTGCCAAGACCACGGGCGGAAAGTACTTCAGAGCGACCAACAACACCTCCCTGCAGGAGATTTATAATGAAATTAACAAGCTGGAGAAAACGGAAATCGAAGATATTAGTTACTATTCCTATGAGGAAAAGTATCGTCCCTGGGTTTTTGCGGCCCTTGCCCTGCTGGCACTGGAATGGCTGCTGGGGATAACGATATTCCGATCATTTGTATAGGCAATGAGCTGTTATATCCACATATGGGGAATCACCAACTGGGAAAAGCCGGGTATGCTGTACCTGTTATTTGGCCTGTTTTTCCTGGTTATCGGTTATCTGCTCTACGGCCGTTGGCAAACCCGTACACGGAAAAATTTTTCATCCCCCGAAATACTTCAGCGACTGGCTCCGGAAGTATCGCGAACCAAAGCCCGACTAAAAAGGCTCCTCTTCCTGCTAGCCGTATCCGCCATGGTCATGGCTCTGGCGAATTTCCGCGTGGGGACCCGGGTAGAAACTGTACGCAGGCAGGGGATCGATATCGTTTTCGCCGTGGATGTTTCCAAGAGCATGCTGGCCGAGGACATCAAGCCCAACCGTTTGGAAAAAGCCAAGCGATTGGTTTCCGAAACCCTCAAAACACTGGCGGGTGACCGCATCGGGATTATCGCTTACGCAGGCCAGGCCTATCCGCAGCTACCTATAACCACGGATTACGGTTCGGGCAGGATGTTCCTGCAGGGCATGAATACCAATATGCTCTCCTCACAGGGTACGGCCATAGGCTCAGCCATCGAACTCGCCGCCACTTACTTCGATGACGATTCGCAGACCAACCGGGTGCTCGTTATACTTTCCGACGGAGAGAACCACGTGGACGAAATCACGGACGCCGCCATCGAACTCAGCAAGAGAAATGGCATCCAGATTTTTACTGTAGGGGTAGGCACGGACAAAGGGGGACCCATACCCGAGGAAACCCCTCAAGGAAGAGTCCTTAAGAAGGATAGCGAGGGCGAAGTGGTCGTTACCCGACTCGATCGGGACGAACTCATACGCATAGCCGAAATTGGCGACGGAACCTACATCGATGGGTCCAATACGGAAGCTGCAGTAGAGGCTCTGAAAGAATCTTTGGACACTATCGACAAATTTGAATACGAGTCTCAGCAGATAACCGAATACAGGGATCTCTTTCAATGGTTCCTGGGGGCCGCATTGGTTTTCCTGCTGCTGGATATATTTACTCTGGAACGAAAAACGGCCTGGTTCGAAAAGCTGAATCTGTTTAACGAGAAAACCAAGGAGGATGCATAGGTATATACTGTATATTCTTTTTGTTTCACTAACGACTACCTGGGTATGGGCTCAGGAAGAATCGGATCGCGATCGCAGAGAGGCCCTGAACATGACGTTTAACGGCTACAAAGACTACCTGCAGGACCGCAAAATCGCGGCTGAGGCCACGTTTCGGAAGGCCCAGTCCAAGGCGCCCGACCTGGCAGCCCCTGCCTACAACCTGGGAACTACCCAGTACCGCAGCGAGAGCTATGGGGAGTCTTTCGGCTACTTCAAGAAGGCGGCAGAACAAGCCGAAACACGCTCGGAAAGGCATCAGGCCTATCACAACATGGGGAATGTCCTGATGCAGCGAAAAGACTATCAGGGTGCCGTACAAGCCTATAAGGAGGCTCTCAAGAATAATCCAACCGACGACGAGACGCGTTACAATTACGCCCTTGCCAAGGAAATGCTCAAGAAGAACCCTCCGCAGAACCAAAACCAGAATCAGGATCAGAATCAAAACCAGGATCAGGATCAGGAAAATAAAGACGGGGAAGGGAACAAGGACAATAAGGACAAGGGTGACCAGGGAGAAGGTGAGGATTCCGATCAGAAAGGTGACTCGGACAAGGGAGACTCAGACGGAGAGGATGGTGACGAGGAAAAGAAATCGGGAGACGAAGGAGACAAGGACGACCCTGAGGAGGGTCAGGATAAGCCGCAGGACAAACCGTCCGAAAAGCCCGGCGACAAAAAAGACAACAAGCAGGAAAACAACAACAAGCAGAAGGCTCGCCCCAAAATGGACGAACTCTCCAAGCAAAACCTGTTGAATCTGCTGGAAGCTCTGGAGAACGAAGAAAAACGGGTTCAGGAAAAGGTGCAGGCCCAAAAGGTAAAGGGCAAACCCATAAAAACCGATAAGGATTGGTGATGAACGGCAGCAAATACATATCGGGTTTTCTGGCCTGGCTGCTGATCGGGCTGGTTGTCCTGAGTCCGTCCGTTTACGCCCAGGACGAGACCGGGGTTTCCTTTACGGCCAATGTAAGCAAGAAGTCCCTGGGCATCAATGAGCGCCTCAAGGTCACTTTCGTTATGAACAAGGACGGGGACAACTTTGTTCCCCCCAACTTCCAGGGTTTTGACATACTCATCGGCCCCATGCAATCCATAAGTTCGTCCTGGATCAATGGTAAACGCAGCTACTCCAAATCCTACACCTACACCCTGCGCCCACAGAAGCAAGGTAATTTCAGCATAGGTCAGGCCTCCATAGAAATTGATGGGAAGACCTATAAGACCTCTCCGGTCGCCATTACGGTAACCCGGGCTGTGGACAATCCGAATGCGCCGCCTAGTCCGGAGGACCTGGTCGAAAAAGGAGTTTTTCTGGTTACCGAACTATCCACTACCAATCCTTATCTCAACGAGGCGGTGAGTGTAACCTACCGGCTTTACATCAGTTCCAATACCAAAGCCAATAGCTTTAACCCCGTGGAACAACCCAAGTATCCGGATTTCTGGAGCCAGAATTTCCCCATTGACAAATACGAGTTCAAGAATGTCACCTACAAGGGAGAACCCTATATTTCCGTAGAGCTCAGCAAGGCTGTACTGTATCCGCAAAAGGCCGGAAAACTCGTCATCGAGCCACTGAGCATCGACGTTTTCGTCGAGGTCCCCACCAATCGGAGGGACTTCTTCGGTCGCAGGGAGTACGTATCGGCCACCAAACGCATCACCGCGCCTGCGCGTACCGTTAACGTCAAGCCACTGCCTACGGCCGGACAGACCGAGAGCTTCAATGGGGCCGTTGGATCCTTCGAATTCGAAGTGACTCCCAGCAGGACAGACCTGGAGGCAACCGAGTCCCTTCAAATCAATGTTACCGTAAGCGGAAAAGGGAACCTAAAGCTTTTCCAACTCCCGGAACTGGTGCTTCCCAGCTCCCTGGAGGTATACGAGCCCGAGCTCAACCAGAATGTACGCACCCTTCACTCCGGACTCAGCGGCAGTGTTACCCAGAGCTACACAGTGATCCCTCAATACGGGGGCAGGTATCCCATACCGGAGGTTGAATTCAGCTACTTCGACCCATCGGCAGGAGTATATCGAACCCTGCGTTCCAAAGAAAGCAATATACAGGTCAGCGGGAACGCAGCCGATCCATCGGGAACGGGACCGGCCGTGGTGGGCAGAAACCGCATACAGGCGGTGACGGCCGATAATTTTCACTTTATCAAGATCCGACCCGACCTCAAGAAAATCTCGAACGGGAATTTCCTGGGTTCCTTAGGCTTCTATCTCGGGCTGTTGGTTCCTATGCTGTTTATACCTGTTGCGGTCTGGTGGAAGAAGAACCGTATGGAAGCCGCTAAGGATCACCTGAGCATACAGCGCAAAAAGGCTCATAAACTGGTGAAGCGACACCTGAGTGAAGCCCGGACGGCCATAGACTCGGAGGACGACTTTTACATTGCTTTGGAAAAAGCCCTGTACAACTTCATTAAGGCCAAATTGCACCTGGACACGGCCCAGATTACCAAGGATCAGATTCGCGAAGAGTTCAGGTCTCGCGGACTGGACGAGAAGTTGGGAGAAGCCTTTCTGGGACTGCTGGAAACCTGTGAGATGGCTCGTTACAGTCCGCTGACACAGGCAGAGATGAAACGGGATTACGACAAGGCCGCAGAGGTGATCCCCAAAATCGATAAAAGCCTGTAGTATGAAGCATTGGAACGTAGCTATATTAGTCTGGGTTATCAGCCTGACGGGAGTCCAGCTGTACTCCTTTCAGGGGGAGAATGCTACCGCTTCGGATCTCGACCGCTTCGAGGAGGCAGCCAAGCTTTACAATCTCGAGAAATACGAGGAGTCGGCGGCTATATACGAGCGCATACTTCGAAGTGGCCGGCATTCCGCCAATTTGTACTTCAACCTCGGCAATACGCACTATAAAATGGGGAATATAGGCCCCAGTATTTTTTACTACGAAAAGGCCCTCCTACTGGAACCCGGAGATCGGGAGATTCAGCAGAATCTGAAATTTGCCGAACAAATGAAGATCGACGATATCGAAGTCCTGCCCGAAACCTTTAGCCAACGAGTCGGATCTGTACTGCTGGGCTCTTTTCACTACGACACCTGGGCCATATTGGCCGTTGTGTTTTCCGCACTGTTGTCCGGTTTTTATGTCGTATATTTCCTATCGAGCGAAAGCCGGCAAAAGCGCCTGTTTTTTACCCTGGGTGTAGTGGCCAGCTTTCTGTTCGTATTGAGTCTTCTCGCAAGCGTGGGAGGGTACAGGAGATATGTGAATGAACAACCGGCCATTATCTTCAATGAAAGAGTCGCACTGACCAGCGCACCCAACAATCGCTCCGAGATACTCTTCGAATTGCATGAGGGCACCAAGGTTTATGTCCTGGACGAACTGGACGAATGGACCCGGGTACGCCTTCAGAATGGACAAACAGGCTGGATGCCCCTGGAAAGCATTATGCGTCTGAAGGGAAGTGAAATCCCAACCTGGAGTCCGACAAATAGATAAACTATGTTTCGCCATCTGAGGTACGACTTGCCCGCGAGCGTGGTCGTGTTCTTCGTAGCCCTGCCGCTTTGCCTGGGAATTGCTCTAGCGAGTGGGGCGCCGCTGTTTTCGGGTTTGATCGCCGGTTTCCTGGGTGGAATACTGGTGGGTAGCCTGAGCGGCTCCGAGGTGGGGGTCAGTGGCCCGGCGGCCGGGCTGACCGCCATTGTACTCACCGCCATAACCGCCCTGGGCGGATTCGAAAATTTCTTACTCGCTTTAGTCCTGGCAGGGGTTTTCCAAATGGCACTGGGCCTGCTCAAGGCAGGGGTGATCGGCTACTACTTTCCATCGGCTGTAATCAAGGGCATGCTATCGGGCATCGGAATCATCATCATCCTTAAGCAGATTCCCCATTTCTTTGGAATCGACAAGGACCCGGAAGGAGACCTCGCCTTCAGGCAGGTCGATGGAGAGACGACCTTTAGCGAGATCACAAATGTATTCGAAGCCTTGAGTCCGGGGTCCACAGTGATCGCGCTGATTGGCCTGATCGTCATTCTGGTCTGGGATCAGTTTCTGATAAAACGCGGCCATTTTTTCAAGGTGATACAGGGACCTCTGGTCGCGGTGGTCTTGGGTATACTGTATTTCCTCATCACTAAGTCCGACCCGTACTGGGGCATTACGGGAGTTCATCTGGTAAACGTACCCGTTCCGGGTTCGCTGGGCGAATTCTTCGACCAGTTTACCACGCCCAACTTCGCGGCCATCGGTAACCGCGAAATATGGGTCACGGCCTTTACCATAGCGCTGGTTGCCAGCCTGGAAACTCTGCTGTGTGTGGAGGCTACTGACAAACTGGATATTTACAAGAGGGTTACCCCAACCAACCGCGAGCTGATTGCCCAGGGAATAGGGAATACGTTTTCCGGACTGATCGGGGGCCTACCCATCACCCAGGTAATCGTGCGGAGTTCGGCTAACATACAATCCGGGAATCGCTCCAAGCTTTCGGCCATACTACACGGTTTTCTCCTCCTGATATCGGTCTTACTGATCCCGAGGCTGCTCAACAAGATTCCCCTATCGGTGCTGGCTGCCATACTTCTGGTGGTCGGCTATAAACTCTCCAAACCCTCACTGTTTGCCCAGATGTACGAGAGGGGCTGGAAGCAATTCATCCCCTTTATCGCCACGGTGCTGGGTATCGTCTTTACCGACCTGCTCAAGGGGATCGGGCTCGGGCTCGGGGTAGGTATCGTCGTGATCCTCCTTAAGAGCTACCAGAATTCGCATTTCCTTCACATCAAGGATAAAAGCAATGGAAAGCACCGGATCAAAATGACTCTGGCCGAAGAAGTCACATTCTTTAACAAGGGAGCCATCCTCAAAGAACTCGATAACCTTCCGGAACACACTTATCTGGAACTCGACGTCCGGAATACGCGTTATCTGGACTCGGACATCATCGAAATACTGGACGAATTCGCGGAGAAGGCCATCAGCCGGAACATCGATATCAAACTGATTGCCGAGAGCGGGGAAATCGAAAATCCGGAAAGCTATCACGAATTCTTCCGAAGCAAGTCCCGACATGCCCTATAGCCCAAAAGAATGATCGCACAGAATGCAAAGTCACAGTCGAAACAGACTCATGAGAGTGCCCTTGACATGCTAAAGGCGGGAAACGCCCGATTCCTGTCCCAGAAAATGGTAAAGCGCGACCTGACTGCTCAAATACGGGAGACCTCCACGGGTCAATATCCGTTCGCCACCGTCCTGAGTTGTATCGACTCCCGGGTTCCCGTAGAGACCATTTTCGACATGGGGATCGGAGACCTGTTCTCGGCCCGGGTCGCCGGTAATGTGATTAACGACGATCTGCTCGGGAGCCTGGAGTTTGCGTGTAAATTAGCCGGGACCAAGCTGCTGGTCGTACTCGGTCACAGCAGTTGCGGGGCCGTAAAAGGGGCCTGCGACGGGGTATACATGGGCAACCTGACCAGCCTGCTCAACAAAATTCAACCGGCCGTCCGGGCCGTGGAGGAACCGGGCGACATGAAGAAAAGGAATTCAAAAAACCTCCGGTTCGTGGATGCCGTAGCGATTAAGAACGTGGAGCTTACCTTAGGGGAAATACGATATAAGAGTCCCATACTCAAGGACCTGGAGGATCTCGGAGAAATCCGGATGATCGGAGCCTTCTATCGCATAGAAACCGGAGAAGTAACCTGGCTGCCCTGAATGATGCGTTTGCTGTTCCCCCTTCTCAACCTTATTCTTTTATTCCTTCGGGACCTCCCATTTCCCAATGATTCCGGACCTATTTACAAGGAAACCGTCGAAGGAAGGCTTCCGGTAGAGCCCTTTAACACCTTCAGTAACCTGATTTTTCTCGTAATGCTCATCTACTGGGGCAAGCGGGTATATCGAAATGTTCGAGTACACAACTACCTGGCCTGGGTTCTTCCGGTGATCGCTCTGAGTCTGGTCGGAGGTCTGATGTTTCACGGCACCCGTAGTGCCGAATTCTGGTTGGTACTGGACTGGCTTCCGATTATGCTACTCTCCCTTTCCTTCGTTTTTTACATGATTGCCAAACTCGTACATAAGGCTTGGGAACGGGCATTACTCTTCTTTGCTTTACTGGCCTTTTCCTTTGGACTTCGATTCCTGCCCATGCCCGGGAGCCTTCGCATCTCCTTGGGTTACCTGATCACCGCACTCGTAATCGCCCTGCCGCTGCTGATATACCTGATACGGACCGGATGGAGGCATGCAGGTTGGGTAGCGGGGGCCATTGGCATGTTCATCGCGGCGGTCTTCTTCCGGACTGTCGACCAGAGGCAGGAGATACTGACCATGGGCACCCACTGGATCTGGCATCTGTTGGGAGGGGTGGCCGTACACCTGCTGATCACTTTTATTTACAAGGACAAAGAAGTACTTTTGACCCCTAAATCGGAGGAATGACCCTTGATAAGATCGAAGAAGAAATCCGCAAGGTTGAGGCCTTTCGGAGTACGGATGCAGGCGAGGTAGAGAAGTTCCGGATCGAGTACCTCGGTAAGAAAGGACTGCTCAAGGAATTGTTCGCCTTTTTTAAGACCGTGGACCCCCAGGAAAAGAAGGCCTATGGGCAGACTATTAATCGACTGCAGCAAACCGCCCAGGAGAAGCTGAATGAACTTCAGGCTCAAATCAAAAAGAGTACCACTGACAGTGGCTCGGGTATCGATCTGACGCGTCCTGGCCTGCAGCGACCAACAGGGAGCCGTCATCCGATCTCGGTCGTACGTGCGCGTATATGCGAGATTTTTGCTTCCATCGGGTTCACCATATCCGAAGGTCCGGAAATCGAGGACGACTGGCACAACTTCACGGCCCTTAATCTCGAGCCCCACCACCCTGCCCGCGACATGCAGGATACTTTCTTCGTGCAGACCAATCCGGATATACTGCTTCGCACCCATACTTCATCGGTTCAGGTTCGCTACATGGAGGCCCATAAGCCTCCCATAAGGACCATCTCGCCCGGGCGGGTATATAGAAATGAGGCCATATCGGCGCGATCGCATTGCTTTTTTCATCAGGTGGAAGGGCTGTACATAGACGAAAACGTGACCTTCGCCGACCTGAAAAAGACCCTGGAGTATTTCACCTCTGCCCTCTTTGGCACCTCGCGAATTCGTCTGCGTCCGTCCTATTTTCCGTTCACGGAGCCGTCGGCAGAAGTTGATGTCTACTGGGGTCTGGAAACAGAAACCGACTACCGCATGACGAAAGGAACGGGCTGGCTCGAAATAATGGGATGCGGGATGGTAGATCCCAATGTGCTCAACAATTGTGGAATCGATCCCGACAAATACAGCGGTTTTGCCTTTGGGATGGGTATTGACCGAATAGCCCTGCTGCTACATCAGATTCCCGACATCCGTTTGCTCAGCGAGAACGACCTGCGCTTCCTGCGTCAGTTCCAGAGGATATACTGATATCCAGATCATCATTCCCTAACGGTTAGGGAATGAAAAATTCACATAATTTAAGATCAGCCTGTTATACTTTGGTTGTATCTTCTTCTCCCCAAATCCGCAGTTTTGAGAAGGAGTTTCAGCAAGGTGTCCATTATTTTCAGCAGGGATTCAATCGATTTTCCCAAAGGCTATTTTTTCAGGACCAGCCCGCTGCACAAAGAGCGCGTCATAAGAGCCGGAGAGGTAGACGAAGTAAACCTGAACACCTTCCCTCCATCGTTAATCCATCGGGGTAAAGAGGTGATTTTTGTCAAGCCCATACTGGCCCACCACCTGGAGATGTTTGCCAGAGAAAACGACATACCCGTGCGCAACCGCACCGATATCTGGTCCCATATCAGCCGGCCATTCCTGGACGCTGCCTTCTCAGCGGAAGAGGTGCGCCAGTCCGAAAATCTCTTATCCCTGAATGGAATTGACAAAGATGATCTCCGGGAAATTCGCCGAAAGGCTTCCTTTACCTTCTTTCTCAACATCTTCTACTGGGAGTCGGTTTACCTCGGGCTTTTCGACTACCTCAGCTGGACCTATATTACGCCCGGAAAGTACCAGTGGGCTATGAAAATTGCCCTTCGCCGGAGCTTTTAATCGCACCGAAATGAAACGCCTGAAAACCCACGGTTATCCGGCAGCCGGGATTAAACAAAAACACGGCCCAACACAGCGCCATTATTCCTCAATAAACCAATGGTTTGTACGCCTCTTAACACCGCCAGTAACGCGATATCGTCGGATACATACACCGACTATTAAGAAAAGTGTTCAGCCATGTGGCCGGAAATCGCGCCATTTGACCGATCAACTTAGACATAAGTGTTAAAGTAGTAGGAATGCATAAGCAGGGATTTGGAAAATACGTTCTTTGGTTGTAAACGTATTAACAAAACCATGAAAATTAGAACCGACATGGCACCCATTCCACTGGCCAGTTGGGACCTGTACGCCATGCATCTGGATCATTTGTTTAACTCCCTGCCGGAAGTTGAGCAACTCAGCAAACTGGCCAGGGACCGCAAATGGGACCGGGAAATAGACTTCCGCTACTCACTCCTGGCGGACAGGAATGTACTCCTTATTACTGACGCAAACCTGAACATAGAATACGCCTCAGGCAATATATACCAGATGAATGGTTACCGATCCTCTGAACTTATCGGCAAAAAACCGAGTATGTTCCAGGGTCCCGATACCTGTCAGAAGACTACGGAGCGCATATCCAGAGCCATACAGGAACGCTTGCCTTTCGAAGAGGTTATCGTGAATTACCGCAAGGATGGCAGCAAATACCGCTGCTGGATCAAAGGCGAACCCATCTGGAACACCAAAGGTGAACTAGTGAACTTTATCGCCTACGAGCGGGAAGTCGCCTGATTTTTTGAAAGGTCCAAACGAAAAAAAGGCCCCGGCGGTTCTGCGAACCGCCGGGGCCTTTCGCATTTCTTAATGCCTGGTCTTATTCAACCAGCGTCACCCTCAGGGTATTTACCATGCCCTTCTGCTTGATCGGCATGGCCGCCAGGCTGATGGTCATGTCACCGGGCTTAACGAAACCACTTTCTTTGGCGATCCGGTTCACATCTTCGATGGTGTCGTCCGTGGACACAAATTTGTCATAATAAAACGCCTTGACTCCCCAAAGAAGGCTGAGACGGTTCAGTATGTGCCGGTTAGATGTATATACCAGTATGCTGGCCTTAGGGCGCCAGGCGGAGATCTGAAAGGCCGTATATCCGCTATTCGTCAGGGTAGTAATCGCCTTGGCATCGATCTCATTGGCCATGTTAGCCGCATGGTAGCAAATGGACTTGGTTATGTAGCGATTCGTCCTTACATGTGGGTGACGGGTCGGAACGGTAATCAGGCTCGAATTCTCGACGGTCTTCAGGATGCGGAACATTTTCTGGACTACTTCCACAGGGTAGTTCCCCACTGAGGTCTCACCGGATAGCATAACGGCGTCGGCTCCGTCCATAACGGAATTCGCCACGTCATTTACCTCGGCACGGGTTGGGGTCAGATTGGTGATCATGGTTTCCATCATCTGGGTGGCGATGATCACAGGAATTCGGGCCATTTTGGCGCGTACTACCAGTTTCTTCTGAATCAGTGGAACTTCCTCTGCCGGAATTTCTACACCCAGGTCGCCGCGGGCCACCATCAGGCCGTCGCAATTAGTAACGATCTCATCTATGTTATCCACCGCCTCGGGCTTCTCGATCTTGGCAATGATGGGAATTTTATAAGTTGCATGCTTATCCACCAGAGCCTTCAGATCCAGCAGATCCTTTCCATGCCTTACAAAAGACAGGGCGATCCAGTCCACCTCCTGCTCGATGGCGAAGATCGCATCTCGAATGTCCTTCTCCGTAAGGGCTGGCAGGGAAATTGCCGTATTGGGCAGGTTAACCCCTTTCTTGGATTTCAGAGGGCCTCCCTGAATCACCCGGGCTTTGACCCGATCTTCTCCGTTGGAATCTATTACCTCAAAAATGAGCTTGCCGTCGTCCAGCAGTATGCGCTCTCCAGGCTTTACATCCCTGGGGAAATTGTCGTAATTCATGTAGACCTGTTCGCGTGTTCCCTCAAAGGGCTCACCGGTGACAAAGTCGATCTCGTCGCCCTTAGCTACGATAACTTCTCCCGACATGACGCCTACCCGAAGCTTAGGTCCCTGCAGGTCGGCCAGGATGGCTATGTTCTTCCCTAGCTCCTCATTCAGTTCGCGTATTAGCGCAATCCGTTCTATTACGTCGTCGTACTGAGCGTGAGAAAAATTGATACGAAACACGTTGGCACCTGCCAGGATCATGTCCTTAAGGGTCTCCTTCTTGGAGGTAGCTGGTCCCAGGGTGGCAACTATTTTGGTTTTTTTAGAATCTGGCATGGCTAGAATATGATTACATCTTTGGTTTTAAGTTTATCGGGGTCTATGGATCCTACCCATCGCACCCCTTGCAGCCCCTGCATTCTGGACTTGGTCCGGACGTCTATCCTTTCCTCCTCTGACTCGATCCGCAGGAAATAATCGATATTGGGAAATTCTTCGATCAGGTAACGGGTGGACCTCAACGGGTGATTCTGAAAGAGTCCGAAAGCGTACTCGGTTTCCTGATCCGGCGATGGGTGTATGCGATTAGGAACCAGTATCCACTTGACATAATTACGGTCGTCGTCGTATTCAAATTTAGGGATGTCTCCGATTCCCTCCACCCTGCAATCGGTTCGCAACCGCCTGAGCCTGAGACCGAGTCTCCTGTTCAACTGAAAAGCGAGCCAGTAGTCCTCATTCCCGGACTGGATCCCGAGCAGCGCATAAGGAACATCGAAATCGTCGGCTAACTTTAGGACGGCCATGGGTTACAGGTTCGGAACAAAGTTAATTGAATCACCTCGATCCGGTATTCCGGACATCATCCATTTTGTGTTGCAGGGCAAAAAATGCCCGCTTGGCCGCCTTTTCCTCGGCCTTTTTCTTGGAAGTGGCCCTGCCCTTCGCGAGTATTCTTCGATCGATATGCAGTTTAACGCTGAAGTGGCGCACACTGTCGTTCCCGGTATCCTCGTAGACCTCAAAGCGGAAAGGCTTCTTCTCCTTTTGGCACCACTCGATAATCAGGCTCTTGTAGCTCATAACCCTGCTCTCCAGCTGTTCAATATCCACATAAGGCTCGATAACCTTATTCTGTATGAATTGCTCGCAGTACTTATACCCCCGATCCAGGTAAATCGCACCGATCAGAGCCTCAAATACATTTCCGTGTATGTTGTCTCCGAAGTGGTCCTTGGATATTCGGCTTTCGACAAAGGCTATGAGTCCCAGATCCTTTCCCAGCTGGTTCAAATGTTTGCGACTCACGATCTTCGATCTCATCTTGGTCAGGTAGCCCTCGTCGCCCTCAGGAACAGAATTGAACAGGTATTTCGATATGATGGTCCCGAGCATGGCATCCCCGAGGAACTCCAGCCTTTCGTAGTTCAGGGGGTTCCCTTCCGAATCCCTTCGATTTAGTGAGCGGTGAATAAAGACCTTGCGGTAGATATCGATTGATTTGGGTTTAAATCCCAATATGCGCTTCATCTCCAAAAAAAAATTCCCATCCTCCGGAGGATGGGAATTAAATATTTTGGAAGCAAATTTCATGATGAAAAGGGCTATCAGCTGACCTTACCGAAGATGATGCAGGCGTTGTGTCCTCCGAATCCGAACGTGTTGCTCATCGCGACGCTGACTTCTCGCTCCTGAGCTTTATTCAGTGTCAGGTTCAGCTTGGGGTCGATGTTTTCGTCTGCCGTGCTGTGATTAATGGTAGGCGGCACCGTGTTATACTTTATAGATAGTATGGAGGCTATGGCCTCAATGGCGCCTGCAGCCCCTAAAAGGTGCCCCGTCATGGACTTGGTCGAGTTGATGTTGATACTGGTGGTGTGGTCACCGAACACCTGGCTGATGGCCTTGAGTTCGGCTACATCTCCCAGCGGAGTCGACGTGCCGTGCGTATTGATGGCATCGACATCACCGGGTTTGAGTCCCGCATCTTCCAGGCAGTTCTCCATGACCCGGACCACCCCTATGCCGTCCGGATGCGGTGCGGTCATATGATAGGCATCGCTCGAGAGACCACCTCCCAGCACTTCGGCATAGATGGTGGCTCCGCGCTTTACGGCATGTTCGTATTCTTCCAGGATCAGAGCCCCTGATCCCTCTCCGAGTACAAATCCATCCCGATTCGCATCGAAGGGGCGAGAGGCCGTAGCCGGATCATCATTTCGGGTGGACAGGGCATGCATGGCATTGAAACCACCCATCCCCGCGATCGTTACCGCCGCTTCACTACCCCCCGTTACAATCACATCACATTTTCCCAGTCGGATGTAATTCAAGGCGTCGATCAGCGCATTGGCCGATGAGGCACAGGCCGAAACGGTCGTGTAATTCGGCCCCATGAATCCGTATTTGATCGAGATATTACCCGGGGCAATATCCGCTATCATCTTGGGAATAAAGAAGGGATTGAATCGGGGTGTTCCGTCGCCTTTTGCATAATTCACAACCTCGTCCTGAAAGGTCTCCAGTCCACCGATACCCGCTCCCCAAATGACTCCTGTGCGGAACTTATCCAGCTGGTCCAGGTCGAGGCCTGAATCCGTAATGGCCTCCGCCGAGCTCACTAGAGCATACTGAGCGAAGCGATCGAGCTTTCGCACTTCCTTCCGGTCGAAGAAATCTGCCGGATTGTAGTTCTTGAGCTCACAGGCGAATTTGGTCTTAAATTTTTCCGTGTCGAAATACGTTATGGGCGCGGCACCGCTCATTCCGCTGCGAAGGCCTTCCCAATACTCTCCCAGGGTATTCCCGATGGGCGTGAGGGCACCCATACCCGTAACCACAACTCGTTTCAGTTGCCTCGTGTCCATATGTGTCTTGTTATGGTTAAATTAAAAAAATTATCCATGCAGTTCGGAAACCGCATGGATAATTGCATAAGCCCCCTATTGGAGTCTTATTTAGCTTCTTCGATGTAGCTGATGGCCTGACCTACAGTAGCGATATTCTCGGCCTGGTCATCCGGAATCTGAATATCGAATTCCTTTTCGAACTCCATGATGAGTTCCACGGTATCCAGGGAGTCAGCACCCAGGTCGTTCGTGAAACTCGCTTCGGCAACTACCTCGTTTTCATCGACTCCGAGTTTGTCCACGATAATAGCCTTTACCCTTGATGCGATATCTGACATACGTATTTCTTTTAGATATTAAATGCAGGCAAAAATATAAAACTTTGGATATAAACCCTACGGAAGGGGGCCGAATGTTAAGTAGTCCTTAAACTAGGACCGTCTTGCCCCTCTATAATCCCACTGCTTTGGCAAGAATTAAGCAGACAGGATCACGACATACAGCCGGCTTTCTCAGAGCGATTGTGTACTTTCGACCCCATATCCGGCTCAATACTGGCACATGAAATCACCTCCTAAACGAATCGTGCTCCTGGCATCAGGCTCAGGATCCAATGTAGAGAATATTGCCACTTATTTCAAGAATTCTCCGGACGTTACCGTTTCTGCTGTGTATTGCAACAACACGAGGGCAGGAGTACTGGATCGCTGCAATCGCCTGGGCATCCCGGCTTTTACCTTTAACCGCCCCGCCTTTCTCGAACCGGACACCCTGCCCGCCATGCTCAGGCAGCACAGTCCAGACCTGATCGCACTTGCCGGATTTTTGTGGAAGGTTCCGAAGACTTGGATCCGCGCATTTCCCGATCGTATTATCAACATCCACCCGGCGCTGCTTCCCCTTTACGGAGGAAAAGGTATGTACGGCATGCATGTGCACGAGGCCGTTTATGCCGCCGGAGACCAGGAGTCCGGGATTACCATTCATTACGTAAATGAGAATTACGATCAGGGTGCCATCATAGAGCAGATCCGGACCGAAATTCCGTCAGGAACCGATGCCGAGGGAATCGCCCGTCGCATTCACCAACTGGAAATGGATCATTATCCCCGGGTCATCGAATCCCTGCTGCATGAAAAAGGGTAGGATAAACCTCTATACCGATGGCGCCTCCAGGGGCAATCCAGGCCCAGGTGGTTATGGGCTGATACTGGAACTCGAAGGATCAAGACACCGACGGGAAGCCTCGGCGGGCTTTCGTTTAACTACAAACAATCGGATGGAACTCCTGGCTGTGATCGTCGGTTTGGAGCTATTAAAGAATAACGACTACGAAGTTATAGTCTATACGGATTCCCGTTACGTTTCCGACGCCGTGGAAAAGAAATGGCTGCAATCCTGGGTAAGGAAAGGTTTCAAAGGGAAGAAGAACGAGGACCTTTGGCGGCGGTTTCTGCCCCTTCAGGAGTACCACAACCCCCGGTTCGTCTGGATTAAAGGGCACAACGACCACCCTCAGAACGAACGCTGCGACCAGCTCGCGGTTGAAGCCGCACTTGGCGACGGGCTCAGCATAGATCAGGGTTATGAAGACTCGGTCTGAGCAGCATGTCGCGCTATAAAGTCAAAGAGGGTATCCACGACTAACCTGTATCTTTGCCGTATAAAGGATACGCATGAACCACCTTCTCATCGTCGGGACCATAGCCTTTGACTCGGTTGAGACGCCATTCGCCAAAGCAGACCACATTGTAGCCGGCTCGGCCACTTATATCGGCCTTTCGGCCTCCATGTTCCGATGCCGGCCAGCCCTGGTTTCGGTGATCGGAGAGGATTTTCCGGAACACGTACTAAAGAAAATGGAAGGACGGGGCATCGACCTCAGTGCCGTAAAACGAATAAAAGGAGGTAAAACCTTCTACTGGAGCGGAAAATACGGTAACGATCTCAATACCAGGGAAACCCTGGTAACCGACCTGAATGTACTGGCGGATTTCGAACCGGTTATACCGGAACACCTTCGCGAGGCACCTGTGGTCATGCTGGGTAACCTAGATCCGGATATTCAACTCAGCGTACTCGATCAGATGAAGCGCAGGCCCAAACTGGTTGTGCTGGATACTATGAATTACTGGATCAACCACTCATACGTATCCCTGCTCAAGATCATTTCCCGCGTAGATGTACTGGCGCTCAATGACGAGGAGGCCCGGCAGCTAACCGGCGAGTATTCCCTGGTCAGGGCTGCACAGCGCATACAGAAAATGGGACCCTCTGTGGTGCTGATCAAGAAGGGCGAACACGGGGCGCTGCTTTTCAGCAAATCTCATGTGTTTTTCGCCCCGGCCTTCCCCCTGGAAGAAGTATTCGATCCTACCGGGGCCGGGGACACCTTTGCAGGAGGCTTCACTGGCTACCTGTCTCAAAGCCTTAACTTTTCCATGCCCAGCCTGAAAAACGCAGTTATTTCCGGATCCAATCTGGCTTCCTTCTGCGTGGAGCGCATGGGCACCGAACGCATGTGGGACCTCAGCCGGGAGGAAATACTCATGCGGGTAGAGCTGTTCAAGGATCTCACCCAGTTCCAGTTTGAATTAGACGGATGAATCCAACGTATCACTTTTTCACCCTCTTTCGCACATGAGCGAATCCATTAAACACGAATGCGGGATCTCCCTGCTCCGCCTGCTCAAGCCACTGGACTACTACCGGGAAAAATACGGCACCTCCCTCTATGGCATCAACAAGATGTACCTGATGATGGAGAAACAGCACAACCGGGGCCAGGATGGAGCGGGCTTCGCCAGCATCAAACTGGATATGGATCCGGGACAGCGCTACATCAGCAGGGTTCGTTCCAATGCGCAGACTCCCATACAAGATGTCTTCAGGCAGATCAACGAACGCATTGCACCTGTACTTGCGGAGCATCCCGAACTGCTCAGGGATTCCGAAGCCCTCAAGCGCATGGCTCCTTATGTGGGTGAGCTATTCCTCGGGCACGTTCGCTACGGTACTTTCGGAAAGAACAGCATCGAGAGCGTACACCCCTTTCTGCGTCAGAATAACTGGATGCACCGGAATCTGATTGTGGCCGGCAATTTCAATATGACGAACGTGGAGGAACTCTTCGAGAACCTGGTCGAACTCGGACAGCATCCCAAAGAGAAGGCAGATACCATTACGGTCATGGAACGCATCGGCCATTTCCTGGATGATGCGGTGGCCAAACTCTACAAGGAAATCAAAAAAGACGGCTACACCAAGAAGGAAGCCTCACCACTCATTGCAGAGCGATTGAATCTCAAAAAGATTTTGGAAAGGTCGGCCAAGAACTGGGATGGGGGCTATGTGATGGCCGGATTACTCGGTCACGGGGACAGCTTTGTATTGCGCGACCCCTCCGGTATACGTCCCGCCTACTACTACCGGGACGATGAAGTTGTAGCCGTGGCCTCCGAAAGACCGGTGATTCAGACAGCCTTCAACGTACCCTTCGAAGAAGTCAAGGAACTGGCTCCGGCCCATGCCCTACTGATCAAGCGCAACGGAGAGAGCAAGGTCAGTCAGATCCTGGAGCCCAGGGAACGTAAAGCCTGTTCTTTCGAGCGCATCTATTTTTCAAGAGGAAGCGACCTGGAGATCTACAACGAACGCAAGGCACTCGGACAACGAGTATTCAAGAGAGTCCTGGAGATAGTCGGCCAAGACCTGACCAACACCGTTTTCTCTTATATACCCAATACAGCTGAGACGGCCTTCCTCGGCATGATAGGAGAGGCTCATCGCTACCTGAACATCAAAAAGGAAGAGCTTATACGCGAATTGGGAACCAATCCCGCCTCGGAGGACATACACCGCATACTCGAAGTTCAGCCGCGAATCGAAAAAGTGACCATCAAGGACGCCAAGCTCCGAACCTTTATTTCTCAGGACGAGGGACGGGATGATCTGGTTACCCATGTCTACGATATAACCTACGGTTCGGTAAAACCCGAGGACGATCTGGTGATAGTGGACGATAGCATCGTCAGGGGAACCACCCTTCAAAAGAGCATACTCCGCATGCTGGACCGACTGGGCCCCAAGCGGATCATCGTGGTGTCCTCGGCACCACAAATTCGGTATCCGGATTGTTATGGCATCGATATGGCCAAACTGGAAGACTTCGCGGCCTTCCGGGCGGCCCTGTCCCTTCATAAGAAAAGGGGCACGCTAGGCGTAGTGGAAAAAGTATACGAAAAGAGCAAAGAGCTCCTGGCCAGTCGCAAACCCATTGAGAAGAACTGGGTACAGCAAATCTATAAAGACTATAGTACGGAGGAGATTTCAGCTGAAATAGCGGAGATGCTTAGTCCGGCAAACATTAAGGCCGAGATCAAGATCATTTTTCAGGAGGTGGAAGATCTTCACCTGTGTTGTCCGAAAAATCTTGGAGACTGGTATTTCACCGGAGACTACCCTACGCCAGGAGGCATGAGGGTCGTTCACCGAGCTTTCGTAAATTTTTACGAAGGTAAAAACCAACGGGCGTACTAAAATTTTGTAGTTAGTCGATAAAATTTGACATTTATCGTATATTTAACGCCCACTCTAGTAGTGGGATTACTTTATGAACGCCATAGCATATTTGTTAAGTTCATGGTAAGATTTGGGGCAAAAAAGGTGGAAGAAATTCCGCCTTTTTTATTTTCCAATCCCGCGTCTCCAGGCCGTTTGACTAATTTATACCCGCTTTCGTCCATTTAGTGCATTTCCCGGCATGGACTCGGCATATATTTGATTCACCAGAGCATAAATAGGTTTAAGTTCATGGTAAGATTTGGGGCAAGGAGGTAGCTGTTCAGTTACCTCCTTTTTTGTGCATTTCATCCGATATCCCCCGCGATTCAAGGGATAAAAATTTTAAAATTTCTTTTGTTATTTCTTTTAAAGCTGGTAATTTAGATTTGCCATAGCATAAGTAGGTTAAGTTTATGGTAAGATTTGGGACGAAAAGGGCAGGAGACTGCCCTTTTCTATTTTACTGATTTACAACCCTCTACACCCCAAATAAAAAAGCCGAGAGCGTTTCCGCCATCGGCTTTCTTATCAGGAATACAGATTTCTTCTTCCTAGCTGTTCGCGTCAAAAAGTACCTGGACCTTATCCCAATTAATGATATTAAAGAAGGCCTCCACATAGTCCGGACGCCGGTTCTGATAGTTCAGATAGTAGGCGTGTTCCCATACGTCAAGACCGAGTATCGGCCGGCCTCCGCATCCGACCTCAGGCATGAGGGGATTGTCCTGATTCGGGGTTCCACATACCTCGAGCTTTCCGCCGGGGTGTACACACAGCCAGGCCCAACCCGAACCGAACTGGGTGGTCGCTGCTTTGGTGAATGCTTCCCGGAACGCATCATAAGATCCAAAAGCATCGTTGATAGCTTCGCCCAGGCTTCCTCCGGGAACACCACCACCCTGGGGTGACAGGATTTCCCAGAACAGGCTGTGGTTAAAGAAACCTCCTCCGTTGTTGCGAACGGCCATGTTGGACATATCCAGGTTTTCAAGTATGTCCTCTATGGACTTGGACTCCAGCTCGGTGCCCTCTATGGCGGCATTCAGCTTAGTCGTGTAACCGTTGTGGTGTTTCTGATGGTGGATTTCCATGGTGCGCGCGTCGATGTGCGGCTCAAGCGCGTCATATGCATAAGGTAAATTAGGGAGTTCAAATGCCATTTCCTTGTATTTTTTGTTCATTACAAAAGTACGGTTTAGGCCCCTTAAAGTCCAAGGACCGCGTAAATTAGTACAGACCAAAGCAAACGCTATTCATTGAATACCCCATTTGAAATCTTCAGTGCCAGTGCCGGAACGGGTAAGACCTATCGGCTGACCCGAAACTTTATCGGGTTGCTACTGCGTTCCAGGGACCCCCTGTTCTTCAGGCATATCCTGGCAATCACCTTCACCAATAAAGCGGTCGAAGAGATGAAGGAGCGGGTAATTAAGAAATTGCACCTGTTTTCCCGGGAGGGAGGTGAAAAGGACTCCATGTTCCGTGAGCTCCTCGAGTCTACAGGCCTGTCCGAACAAGCACTGAAGCAGCGCTCGCATACTCTGCTCCGCAGTATACTGCACAACTACGCCTATCTGGACATCGTTACCATAGACCGCTTCAACCATCGCCTCATTCAGACCTTCGCTCATGACCTCAGGCTTCCGCCCAGCTTCGAGGTGGAACTGGACGATGCGGAACTGCTGGAAACAGCCGTCTTGCGTGTTATTGATCGCAGCTCGAGTGAATCCGACCTGCGCAAAGCTCTGATCGATTATGTCAGCACACGGCTGGAAGAAGACAGGAGCTGGAGCATCAGCGAAACCCTTAAGGCCTTTGGCAAACGGGTATTCTCAGAGGTCGACCTTCCCTATATGAAACGCCTCGGGGTGCTTGGCAAGCTGGATCTGCCGGAATTAAAGCGACAACTGGGCAAGAACAGACAGCATTTCCGAAAGCTGCGCGAGGAACGTGTAAGAGAGGTGCTCCGGCTCATAGAGCAGGCAGGCTACCCCGATTCGGACTATAACCAGCGTTTCCTGAGCTTCATCAAAAAGATGGGAGGAGACGACCTGAAACCGGAAAACTTCACCACTAAACGGGATGAGACCCTGCCT
Source organism: uncultured Flavobacteriaceae bacterium (assembly GCA_964552195.1). Lineage (GTDB taxonomy): Bacteria > Bacteroidota > Bacteroidia > Flavobacteriales > Flavobacteriaceae > CAZKAP01. The sequence continues at coordinate 173,447 of CAZKFM010000001.1, read as the reverse complement.
CTGGGAGAGGAAATTTTCAAAAAGAACAAACCCGCTTGCGATACGGATCTTCCCTTACGCATAGGCTCCCTGTATCCTGAAATCAGGGATGCCTTCTTCGCCGAAGTCTTTCATCAACAGGCCATCCGATCCCTGTACCCTACCCTGCTGCTCATTGAACTGTATCGGGAAGTCAGCGAACTCTACCAGGAAAGGCAGCTTATTCACATCAGCGAATTCAACAGGAGGATATCCGAGCAGGTGCGCAATCAGCCTGCGCCATATATATACGAGCGTCTGGGAGAGCGTTACCAGTTCTATTTTATAGACGAATTTCAGGACACTTCTACCCTGCAATGGGAAAACCTGGTACCCCTGATTGACTACAGCCTGAGTAATCCGGGCGAAAGTGAAGAGGGCTCGGGCCTATTCCTGGTTGGTGACGTCAAACAGTCGATTTACCGCTGGAGAGGTGGAGATGTTTTCCAGTTCATGGGACTTATGGAGCAAAAAGAGGCGGAAACTCCGAATACCTTTGCCTACCCCCCGCGCGTAAGCGAACTCGACACCAACTTCCGGAGCGGGAAAGAGTTGGTTCGTTTCGTCAATAGATTTTTCAACTATGCCCTGGACTCCGGGGCCCATCCGAGACTGAATAAACTGTTTGCTCCCGGTCTTGGTATCCGCGCACATCGCGAGGAAACCGGCTACGTAAGGGTGGACGCCATCGACCCCTGTGAATTCGTCGAAGATAAACCCCGGTTATATGCGGCAAAAATGGCCACCACCCTGGCTGAGCTCAGACGAAGAGGTTATCGCTTCTCCGATGTCGGCATACTCGTCCGCAGCAATAGGAATATCGAGAACCTGACCCTGGAGCTCAAACTTCTGGGCATTCCGGTCACTTCGGAACGGGGTCAGAAACTGCAAGACTACCCGGCCGTCCGGCTGTTTCTCCACTTATTGCAATATGCGGTAAATCCCGAACATACCCTCGCAGCTGGAGAAGCCCTGCTGACCATATGTTCAGAAGCTCGCGACCCGCATCAAGCTCTGAGTTCGGCCCTTGAAGATCCAATCGGTTACCTTCAACAGGAACACGACTTCGATCTAATGGCTTCGCTGGACCGCGGCCTTACCGTATTCGCCCAAAAAGTGGTACGCCTGATCCCGGCAAATATGGCCGAGCCTGAGGCTATCGTGGCCTTGATGAATCAGCTCAGAGAATACGAGAAGAAGCCTGGAAACACTCCTCTGGGATTCATAGAACTATGGAACCGCAAGAAAGAGGAATGGTATGTGCAATCGACAGGGGAAGAGGAGGCGGTACGAATTCTGACCATTCACAAATCCAAAGGGCTGCAGTACCCCGTGGTCTTTCTTCCTTTCGAAGAGTCCAGCAACCATGGCAAACCGGCTGCCTGGTTACCCACACCAGGAATTGAACCGGTGGACGCGTTGCTGTTCAGGCTCAACAAGGATCATCGTCGCATCTCGGCTTCGGCCGCCCACTACCTGGACAGCGAAGACCTGGCCGAACAGGTAGACCATTTCAACGTCTGGTATGTGGCCCTGACACGGGCCGAGAGTGAAGTTTACATCTGGCTGTCCGGGAGCGGTGATAAGGCGCCCTCGGCGGGAAAAGAGGGAACGCTCTCTCTGCCGGGAATACTTTACGGGTTTGCCCGGGATGAGGGCATGGAAATTGGCTCCGGCAGGGTGGCCGAATGGGGGCAGCCCGGCATTGCCACTGCAGGTGATCAATCTGCGGGCCGGACCTTGTCTGTAGGGACAAAACTGGATTACGAACTCCCTCGTCCCCTGGATCAGGCCAGCTCTGACCCGGACGGGGAAACCGATAAAGAACAGGGCAGACAGCAGCGGGAGTGGGGGAACCTGGTGCACGAACTGCTCGCCCGCATCCGTGATCCGGAGGATTTACGCAGGCTGCAGAATGAATCCCGACCCGGCGACGGAACCCCTCCGGAACTGTGGGAATCGCTTAACCGCGTTGTGCATCACCCAGAATTAAGCCCGTTCTTTGCAAAGGAAAACACCATTCGCTGCGAAATGGAGATTCTCATGGCTGACGGAGGGATACTCCGGCCGGACCGGGTGTATTTGGACGGTAACCGCGTTAGCATACTCGATTACAAGACCGGATCCCCACAGGCCGGACATGAGGAACAAATCAGGGCTTACAGGAAAGCCCTCGAGGAATTGGGCCTTGAGGTTCAAAGAAGCCTCCTGGTCTACATGGACGAAGCGGTTGTCCTCAAAGAAGTGAGTTAACGGAAATATTTAATTATATGTATAGTCAGATCAAAGCCCACCTGGAGAAGGAATTGCAGGAAATAGAAAAGGCCGGGCTCTTCAAGCGCGAACGCATCATACACTCGCCCCAGGGAGTGGAAATTGAACTGGAAGACGGAAGCCGGGTATTGAATTTTTGTGCCAACAACTACCTCGGGCTGTCCAATAATCCCGAAGTCATCCAGGCCGCCAAGGACGCCATGGACGAGCGTGGGTTCGGGATGTCGTCGGTGCGCTTCATTTGCGGAACCCAGGACCTGCACAAACAACTGGAGGCTGCCATCAGCGAATACTACTGCACGGAAGATACCATCTTATACGCCGCGGCCTTCGATGCTAACGGAGGGCTATTCGAACCCCTGCTCACCGCCCAGGACGGTATAGTGTCGGACAGTCTCAATCATGCATCCATAATAGATGGAGTGCGCCTGTGTAAGGCCAGGAGATACCGCTACGCGAATAACGACATGGGGGACCTCGAAAACCGGCTTAAGGCTGCCCGGGAAGACGGCTGCCGCTTCCTGATTATAGTTACTGACGGGGTATTCTCTATGGATGGCCTGGTTGCGCCCATGGACCACATTTGTGAACTGGCCGAGAAATACGAGGCCATGGTGATGGTGGACGAATGTCACGCGACCGGATTCATCGGAAACAGCGGTATAGGTACCCCAGAGGAAAAAGGAGTACTGGATCGGGTCGATATCATTACAGGCACCCTTGGGAAATCCCTGGGCGGAGCCATGGGCGGATATACCACTGGAAAAAAAGAGATCATCGAACTGCTGAGACAGCGTTCAAGACCCTACCTGTTCTCCAATGCGCTTCCCCCGGCTATATTGGGCGGAAGCCTGAAGGTCTTTGAGATTCTTAAGAACTCCCCGGAGCTTCCGGCAAAAGTCAAAGACAACACCGCCTATTTCATGGCAAAGATGCGCGAGGCCGGGTTCGATCTTATCGGTGGCGAAGCCGCCATAGTGGCTGTCATGGTCTACGACGCCGCCTTATCCCAGCGCATGGCCGACGAGCTGCTAAAGCGAGGAATATATGTAATCGGCTTCTTTTATCCGGTAGTTCCAAAAGAAAAAGCGAGAATCCGCGTTCAGCTATCAGCCGCACACAGCAGGGAACAAATCGATCAGGCGGTGTCGGCTTTTGTCGAAGTTGGAAAGTCAATTGGCCTTATTTAAAGGGGTTTATAGGCGATTTCGGATGAATAAAAAAAATAGTTTTTAGATTTTGTTAATATATTCGAACCGTTTACATTTGCCTCTGATAAACACTTAAACTTAAAATTTAACAAATGAAACATCTTAGCAAACTTTTAGTTGCTGGACTTCTCTTCGTAGGGTTGGGCAACTTGCACGCGCAAGACGAGAATAACCCCTGGCAGATCAGCTTTGGTGTTAATGCCGTCGATGCGTTCCCAACCGGCGCTGAGGATACCGGACGTAACTTCGGATTCCAGAGCGGAGACTTCGGAGAAGAATTCTTCAACGTTGAAAACTGGAACATCCTTCCTTCTGTATCCTACGTAAGCGTTTCCAAGTACCTGGGTGACGGTTTCGTTTTTGGTGTTCGCGGATCCATCAACCGCATCGAAAATCTCGGTGCCACAGCTGTAAACGATCTTTCTTACTACAGCGCTGACGGTTTGATCAAATACAACATTCTGGAGTCCACCGTAATCGATCCTTTCGTAGAAATCGGTGGTGGTTATACCTGGATTGACGAAAAAGGTGCCGGTACCATGAATGGTGGTCTCGGTGTTAACGTTTGGTTCTCCGAAAACATCGGTGTAACCCTGCAGTCTAACTACAAGCACGTGTTCGAAGATTTCGGTGCACCTCCTCACTTCCAGCACATGGCTGGTCTGAGCGTTCGCTTCGGTGGAACTGATACCGACGGTGACGGAATCTACGACAAGGACGATGCCTGCCCACAGGAGCCCGGTCTAGAAGAATTCAACGGATGTCCTGATTCTGACGGTGACGGTATAGAAGATAAGAAAGACGACTGCCCATCAGCCGCTGGTCTGAAGGAACTGAATGGTTGCCCTGACACCGATGGTGATGGTATCGCCGATAAGGATGATAGCTGTCCTAATGCTGCTGGTCTGGAATCTCTCGGAGGTTGCCCCGACTTTGATGGTGACGGTGTTGCCGACAAGGATGACAAGTGTGTTAAGGAAGCTGGTCCTGCCGCCAACGGTGGATGCCCATGGCCTGACACTGACGGTGACAGCGTACTGGACAAAGACGATCAGTGTCCTTCTGTTGCCGGTACAGTTGCCAACAACGGTTGCCCAGAAGTTACTGAAGAAGTACAGAAGCAGCTGAATGAATACGCACGAACTATACTGTTCGACACAGGACGTTCAAGCATTCAGGCTGCGTCTACTAGTGTAATGGTTGACATTATCCAGATCCTGAACGAATATCCTAACGCTAAATTCACCGTAGAAGGTCACACCGACAGCGTAGGTAGCGCTAAGATGAACCAGTCTCTGTCTGAGAAGCGTGCGAATGCCGTTCGTGACTTCCTGATCGAAAAAGGTATCGACGGTAGCCGTCTGGCTGCCATTGGATATGGTGAAGAGAAGCCTATCGCAACTAACAGTACGCGATCCGGACGTAAGCAGAACCGACGAGTTGAGATCAATCTGGTCAAGTAAAACTCGAACATAAATCGTAAATTAAACTCCGCCTTAGGGCGGAGTTTTTTTATGCCTGCATTTAGCCTGTTCCATATCATCTGGGAAGACCTCTCCCCTCACCTGCCCGACCTGGGTAATCATACGGTTATTCTACCTGGGAGCAGGGCCATTCATCAGTTCAGGAGTGAGTTAGTCAAGCACAGCGGCAGAACTATTATCACTCCTCGTATCCTAACCATTTCAGATTGGGTAGAGGACATAACGGGTTGCCGAACGCTGAGTAATTACGATCTCTTTCTTAGACTTTATGAAGTTTACAGAGAAGTTGCTCCTGCGGATCGGGCTGGATTCGAACCGTATTCCCTTTTTGGGAATCGGATTCTTAAGGACTTCGATGAACTGGACCGCTATCTGATTCCGATGACAACCTTCTTCGACAGATTGTCCGATTGGAGTGCCCTGGAAAACTGGGGAGTATCTCCGGAAGGCCCGGACTCCGAAATCATAGATGGGATGAACCAAACCCTCAGCATGCTGAGGCCCCTGTATAATGGCCTTACAACACGTCTTAAGGAGGAAAAACTGGCTTATCCAGGTGTATTGTACCGTTGGGCCTGCGACGGCATTAGATCGTATCTGACGGACCCGGGAAATAGACAGCGGTATCTGTTCGCAGGCTTCAATGCCCTGTCCCGGTCGGAAGAGTTCCTGATCAGAACGGTATTGGAGATGGGACTAGGTGAAGCCTTTTGGGACATAGACCGTTCTTTCCTCCGGGATACCGAACACGATATGGGGTTCTTTATAAGGCGATATACCCGGAGCTGGGACTACTATCAGGAACATGATGTGCGGCTGTGTTCGGATTATGCCCAGCAAGAGACGAGGGTATGCATACATCCCTGCGCTCACCCCCTCGAACAAAGCGAAGTTGTCCGGGAACTCCTGAGCGAGACAAACGTTAAAATCTCGACGGCCGTTGTTCCCAGTGACGAAGGAGATACGGATCTGTTACTGGCCCAGGCGGACCGGGAATTCGATAGCGCAGAAATCATTAACGTGAGTTCGGGCATTTCCAGTCTGCAACATCCGATTTCCTGCTTCCTTCAACAGGTTCTGAGTTTCCATGCCAGTGACATTTCCAATGGCTGGCCCAGGGAGTCCTTGAAACACCTGTGTTCGGCCCCAATTCCCAACCTGAATCACGGGAGCCCCCTGTACAAGACCCTGAAAAGTATGCAGCGGCTGGCTCGCAAATCTCATCTGACTCATATCCGACGGGAAGACCTCACTGAGGATGCCGATCGTCGGATAATCAATTTTTTGTTCCCTAATCAGAGGACCGGCGAGCCCTATCTGAACTCCCTGTATGCACTTATACGGGAGCTTCAGTCTTCCCTAAACACCCCCTCCGCCATACCCCAGGAATTTTCGAGTTTTCTGAACTTAACCTTTTCGGATTCGAGCCAGAATGCATCCATCATTCAACCCCGATTGGCACTTCGTCTTTTTCTGCTGTATTCCCAGAGCAGTCGCCTGTTCTATCCGAGCAAGGCCGACGCACCCCTACAGATTACTGGTATACTCGAAACGCGCAACCTGACTTACGAACGCTTGATCCTGACCTCAGTAAACGAGGGTGTGCTTCCCCTTGCACATAACCCGCAATCCCTGGTGCCCCTATCGCTCAAAGTTGAATTCGATCTGCCCGGAATCAAGGAGAAAGATGCCATCTACGCCTATCACTTCTACCGCCTGCTGAACCACTGCAAAGAAGCTCACCTGCTCTACTGCCGGCAGGGAGACGGACTTCGTGGTGCCGAACCGAGCCGGTTCATCTCCCAATTATTGTACGACCCGCCCCCGGGCTTTCAGGTGGAGGTACAATCGCCGGAAAAGGAGACTCCCCTAAGCGCCCCGAGGGAGATCCCCATAGAGAAAACACCTTCGCTCATAGAACGACTTCGGCAAATATGCACCAATGGCATTTCGGCCAGCGCTCTGATCCGCTACCTTTCCGACCCCAGATCGTTTTATATGGAGCGAGTACTCGGGCTGCAAGAGCCCGAGGAATTTCGTGGAGAGCTGCCCCCGAGACTCTTCGGTACCATCATACACGATAGCTTGCAGGAACTCTACGGGAACTTCGGCCATAACAGGATCAGTGCTGGGGAGCTCGACGCCCTGAACGGCTCTATCCCCGAGATCGTCGAAAGGCATTACCGGAACAAGCTCAACGGTCTGAATAAACTGGAGGGCATCCACCTCCTGGCCTTTAAGGCCATACAGCAGGTCATAACCCGATTTATGGAACAGGAGAGAGTACGGGTTCAACAAGAAGAGCTGTCCATTCATTCTCTAGAAGAGAAGCGCAAGGTTCCCCTAGATGCGCCCGATCTGCCCTGCGACGTCCACTTGAAAGGGATCATAGACCGGGTGGAGGAAGGCCAGGGGATCATCCGCATCTTAGATTATAAAACCGGTACATTTAGTGAATCCTCCCTTAAAATACCCGAAAAACTAAGCCTCATCTTCGAAAAAATCGAACGTTACAAGGAACTGTTCCAACTGCTCTATTACGCTTTGCTTATGCGGCCCGAATTAGGCGATCGGCCATTTTACCTGGGTATTATCAGCCTGGTGAAGCACAGAGGTGAAATACACTACGTGTACCGGGAGAAGAAAGGAATGCCCGAAGCCATTTCGACCGAGCTTATCGTCGAATTCGGCCAGCTGCTCGCCAAGACTATAAGCCAGCTACTGGACCCGGAGACTCCGCTGGTAGCATACCCGGAAGCAACCCATTAGCAGGTTCCGGGCTCTTCTGTTAATTGTTATAAATGCTACTCCTGTGATTAGGACTGCATAATTAGGAGCAAGGCGATGGCAATGAGTAAGGGGGCAAGTTTCTTGAAATCCATAACCGACTTTTTTACGTGACCATACCCTATAAACTCAGATATCCTTGCTTATGTTTTTACTTCACCTGGGTTTTAGACGAAATGCACAACAGGGTATCCGAAAACGGCAAATCACACGTTAAAAGAACAGGTTATTCGATGTACTGCAGAGCCTGACACCCGTTTATCGATCAGAGTATTGTCCCACCCTCCTTAATCCATACACCATGAGCACCGCCAACTCCCAACACAAGATTCCCGTTGTGACGCTGCTGGATGATAACGCAAGCACCAATTACATCAACAGAAAACACTTGGAAGACAGCGATCTCGTGGAAGAAATTCAGGTATTCGAACGGCCCGGAGACCTGTTGGAAAACATGGAGACCGATGCGCCCAGGCCATGTATACTCCTGATCGATCTGAATATGATTGAGATGAACGCCTTTCAGTTCCTCAAGGAATTCGTATCCAGAGGATACTGGCTCAAGTACCCGGACCTGCAGATTTATCTGCTGACCATTGCCATGAATCCAACCGAGCAGGCGGTGGCCGAAAATCATCCGATACTGAAGGACGTCCTGCTTAAACCCCTAACTCCGAACATGATTCGAAGCATACATCGGGAGTACTGGCTATCCGAAATGGTAGACCTGATTTAGATGATACCGACCACTGGGTAGGGATGACAACATTACCCCGGGCTTTTACAACAAATTGTTCTCCTTTACCCCTGAAATGGACTAAATATGAATAAAATACTAGAGGTATGAGGCCATATCCGGAAGAGACACAAATCAACTGGCTGGAAAATATTACCACAGCCGTCGCCTTCTTCAACAACGAACTTCATTTCGTGGATGCATCCGAATCCTGGTATGAGCAATCGGGCCTACTGCCTTCTGAGACTACCTGTGAATACGAGGACCTGCAGGAACGGCATCTGTTTGAGATTTTCCCTAACCTGTCCGAAGACTTCCGTCTGAAAGCCCGCTATGTAGTCGATGGACTTTCCAACGTTCAGATCATTGTCAAAGGCAACCAACCTAACGAGGATCAGAAAGTATGGCAACTCAATCCCTGGAAGGACGGCTACGGTCAGCAGATCGGTGTTGTTGCCAAAGTCAAGCGAATCAGCAAGGCCGAAAAATTAGAGCTGGAGTTGTTGCGCACCAAGCAATTGCTGAATGAAAAAGGGAACTCGGCCCGAATCGCGAGTTGGGAGCTGGATCTGCAAACCGAATCGTCCTTCTGGACACCCACCATCTACCAGATACTGGAGATGGACCATCACGACACCCTCAGACTCGAAGATCTGGTAAGCCGGATTAGCAAAAAATCCGACAAGGTCATGTTCGAGGAGGCCATTAAACTCGCCCGAGAAAACGGCTCGAACTGGGCCTGCACCTTCGATCTGACTACGGATACCCAGAAACAGATTCGGGTACGAAGCGTTGGAAGATCCAAATACACCAAGGGAAAGCAAACCAAACTGATTGGCACGTTCCAGGATATTACCGAATGGGTGGAAAAAGGGGTGGATGACCATCCCACAACCACCATCAATCCGGACCCGTTTATTTTCAATGCCGGTCAGACCCCCAAGATGCTGATCGACCGTACCGATGGTAAAATCCTCCATGTTAACCCTGCACTGAGCGAATTGCTCATGATCGAAACCCGGGACATGGTCTCCAGGAATATCGACGATATACAGGATCTGAATCCTAGGCTGAAGTCGGAGGTGGTTAAACGACTGGACGACAACGGCAGTTTCAGCAACCTGGAACTCGAATTCATGACACCTACCCAGCAAAGCCGGCACCTCCTGCTACAGGGAACCCGTCTTCCGATGGGCAATATGATACTGATAGAGGCAACCGAAATCACCGAATACAAGGATAAAATTAAGATGCTCTGGGAGCGACTGGACGAATCCTACTCTCAGGTGGATAAACTGATCAACTTCGCCCATATCACCTCTCACAATCTCAAGGGTAATGCTACCAATCTGTCCGTACTACTGAATTTTCTCAAAGACGAGGGTAGTAAGGAAGAGCGCCTGGAGATGATGAAGTTACTGATCGAATCCTCAGAGCAGTTCTCGGATGCCATACGCGGATTGAGGGAAATCGTCTCGGTTCACCACCTCAGCGATCAAAAACCCCGGCAGACCTCCTTGTGTGAAGCGCTTTACAGGGCCGAGGACATTGCATCTGCACAGATAAAAAAGCACAAGGTCAAACTGGTGAACGAACTGCCCGACAGCCTATGGATCAAGGCGATACCGACATTCATGGAAAATATCTTCGTCCATTTTATCGATTTCGCCATTCTCAACTCGGCCAACGGAAGGAATCCCATGATCTGTGTAGGCCATAAGCGAAGAATGAACTCGACGGCAATCACGATCGAGATTAACGATCGGGGTATGGACATGAGTGTAGTGAACGACAGCTTCGAGGGATTGAATAAGACCCTCGGCTATAAAGGAGAAAGCCAGGGAATCGGGCTTTATCTGATTCGCTACCAGATGGAGATCCTCAAGGGACAGTTCATCGCCCATACGGAAAGTCAGAACGGAAGTTCATTCGAACTCGTGTTTCCGGATTAACCCGATCCGAATAACATCAGCAAAAACCCTCTACATTGATATTTTTTTCGTTTTAAAACGTCTGGCCTACCCCTGAAAACCGACAGCAAACAATAAACCCAGTGTCTAAATGAACACTGGGTTTATTGTTTGCGGAGAATAACGGGTTGGCTTACGCCCCTCCGGCTGTCTTCCCGTACTGCAAATGATCGCGCTTATTCAAAGGCTTTCGCCTTTGCAGAATCTCTTCGCCCTTATCCGATCTGAAGCAAGCTTCGTTCGGCTTTCGGGCTTGATCTTCTTAGGCATAAGCGCTTTCTATATGCGCGCCGCTTGATCGTGGAGAATACCGGAGTCGAACCGGTGACCTCTTGCATGCCATGCAAGCGCTCTAGCCAGCTGAGCTAATCCCCCATTTCCGGATCGCCTCAGGGCGGTTCCAGAAGTAGGAGGCAAAAATACTTCAAAAGGGGGATATTCTCAAAATTTCTGGATTGATTTAAATAAACCCTTTCTGCCTCTGGTATTCTCACGGGCGGCTCTTAATTTTAAGAGCTCAAGAAACCTGCCGATGAACTACAAGGAAAAAGTAAAAAAAGACTTCGAATACTTAATCGACCGACTGGATATTGTTTTGCAACGAACCGGGGACGGAGCCGTAACCCCCTATCTGCACACCGAGTTCGGGAACAAGACCCTGCCAGACCCACCGGAAGAGCTGCAGGAAAAAGTCTCCCAGGCCCTTAGCCTGTCCTTTCAACTGCTCAACCTCGTCGAGGAAAACGTAGCCGCCCAATATCGCCGTAAACTCAAACGAAATTCGGAACAGCCACCAATCAGAGGGAGTTGGAAGGAGAGTTTTTACATGGCAAGTCAGCAGGGGTTAGCGCCTGAGCAGGTAATCGAACGGTTGAAGTCTACCGTCGTAACCCCCGTGCTCACTGCACATCCCACTGAGGCGAAGCGGGTCAGCATACTGAGGCTACACCGAAAAATCTACCTCTTGTTGGTCCGACTGGAAAATCCGGTGTGGACCCCTGACGAGAGGGGCATGATCGAGGAAGAACTGGACATGTTGCTGGAATCCTGCTGGAGATCCGGCGAGATCTATCTGGAAAAGCCCAACCTGCAGTCGGAACGCAGTAATGTGCTTCACTATATGACTCAGGTGTTTCCATCCGTCATTCGAAGGCTCGATCGCAACCTGTACAGGGCCTGGAAGGACATGGGCTGGGACACCGAACTGCTGTCAATACCCGAAAACTGGCCATCGGTGAAATTCGGAAGCTGGGTGGGTGGCGATCGCGACGGACATACCTTCGTAACCGCCGGGATCACGGCGGAGACCCTGGAGATTCACAGGATCCAAGCCCTCGGTTTGCTGAGGAACGAACAGGCCAAACTTACCGAGGCCCTCAGCCTGTCTGAAGAACTCAACCCGGTACCGACCGCTTTGCTTCATGCTCTGGATTCCATGGAAGAGCGCTTTCCTAAACTCGCCCGCAAGGCTCGGGAACGAAACCCCAAGGAGCCCTGGAGGCAGTATTCAGGCATCCTGGATCAACGCCTGGTCGCCACCGAGTCTGGGAAATCCAGGGACGGAATAGCATACAGCGGCCCGATCGAGTATGCAGCAGACATGGAGGTCATCGCCGATACCCTGAATGAAATCGGAGCCGTTCAGCTATACAAGGAATGGGTTTTTCCCTTGCAGCGTCTCATACAGGCTTTTGGCTTCCATCTCGCGAAACTGGACATACGGCAAAACAGCGCATTTCACGAGAAGGCCATGGATCAGATCCTCGAGGGCATTGCCCATGAAAAGGCGTACACAGAGATGAACGAGGAAGAACGCATAGCCTGGCTGAGCCAGGAACTCGGTAGCGGAAGACCCTTTACCAGGCGGGGAGTAGTCTATGGGGAAGAGGCAACGGCCTTGCTTTCCTGTTACGAGGCGGTAAGGAACCATGTGGACGCCTACGGCCCCGATGGCATAGGTTCCTTTATCGTAAGCATGACTCGCCAGACGAGCGACCTGCTGATCGTATATCTTTTCCTGCAGGAATTCGGCTTGCTTCAACAGCCGTTCATGGTGGTTCCCCTGTTCGAAACCATCGAAGACCTCGAAGCGGCACCCGAAATATTCAAACAATTCCTTTCTCATCCCGTGACGGATCAGCGAAGAGAAATTTTTGGCTCCTGGCAAGAGGTCATGCTCGGATACAGTGATAGCAACAAGGATGGCGGAACCCTGGCCAGCAAGTGGAATGTGTACAGGGCGCAGGAACGGCTCACAGAAACGGCATCCGAACTCGGCATCCACTGCAGGTTCTTCCACGGAACCGGAGGGACCATCAGCCGGGGAGGCGGAAAATACCACCGATTTTGGGATAGCAAACCACCAGGCACCGTTAGCGGCCAGGCCCGGTTTACAGTACAGGGAGAAACCATCGCCCAACAATTCGCCAACATGCTCAATGCAACCTATAACCTGGAGATGGTGGTTGCCGGCGTGTTTCGTCAGCAACTGCCACATAATCCCTGGACCGAAGGAATGTCGGAAATAGGCGAAGCCTGTCAGCTCTTTTCTTCTTTGTCACGAGCCAACTACAGAAAGCTCGTGGACCGGGAAGACTTCATCGAATTCTTTAGTAAGGCGACCCCTATCGATGTCATCGAGAAGGGAAAGATCGGCTCTCGCCCTTCCAGAAGGACCGGGAAGCGGAGCCTTTCCGACCTCAGGGCCATTCCCTGGGTTTTCAGCTGGAACCAGGCGCGCTTCAACCTGACCGGCTGGTATGGCATGGGATCGGCTTTGGAGCAGATAAAGAACGAACATCCCGATCAGTATGCCCAAATCCAGCGCTACGGGAACGATCTGCCTTTCCTAAAGTATCTCTTCATACAGTCTGAAACGAACCTGCTCAATGCGAGTCCTACGGAGATGAAGCTATACGCATCCCTGGCAGGACCCTCTTCAGAAGCCATCATGGAGCGCATACTGGAGGAATACGAGCTTACCCGCAGCCACTTGCTGGAACTGCTGGGTAAAAACATCGAAGAGCGGCGGGATATGCACTTATTCAACATCGGGCTTCGTTCGGGATCGCTGGAGCTCCTTAACCGACTGCACCGGGAGGCCATACGCAGCTGGAGGGAAGAAGATGGTGGAAATGAGGAATCCAAGAGACTCACGCTATTGCTGCTGCTGACCAATGGCCTCGCCAGCGGTCTGAAGAGTACCGGATAACAGCCCTGTATTTCGGCTGAGTTTTCCGTTTAGATAATAGCTTGATAGTCGGTAAACGGATTATTTTTGCGGTGCAAAAAATCAGCCGACATGATCCGACCCTCAATGGCAACCGATGTGGAGCACGTGTACCGCATTTCACGGGCCTGTGCTGCCGATATGCGTGAACGGGGAATTCATCAGTGGAATGAGCATTATCCACCCAGGTCGCAATTCGAGGACGACCACCGAAATGGGATACTGTATGTGCTGGACCAGCACGACTACCCCATTGGATCGATTAGTCTGAGCCTGAAGAAGGACGAGGTGTATCGGGATGTGGAATGGCTGGGCTCCGAAGTGCTCCACCTGTATCCGCATCGATTGTGCGTCGATCCGGATTATCAGGGCAAAGGATTTGCCCGTAAGCTTATGGATTTTGCCGAGCAGTTTGCACGAGAAAAGGGTTGTGCATCTATCCGGCTGGATACCTTTTCACAAAATCCCCGGAACATCGAGTTTTATGAGAAACGAAGGTACACTCGTCTCGGGGATGTCTATTTCCCCAAACAGAGCGAGCATCCCTTTCATTGTTTTGAACTCCTTTTGACGAGCCCTACCTTTGAGGCGCCTTGAAAGAAGCCATTAATTTTCGCACCATCAACCGGCTGGCCATACCCGCCATCATTTCGGGTATATCCGAACCCCTTTTGTCCATTACCGACACCGCCATCGTCGGACGAATCCCTGAAAACGGTCTGGAATCCCTCGCGGCCGCAGGCATAGTAGGATCGTTCCTGTCGATGCTCATTTGGGTGCTGGGGCAGACGCGAAGCAGCATATCGGCCATTATTTCGCAATACCTGGGCGCGGGCAAGCTTGACGAAGTCCGGAACCTTCCCATGCAGGCCATCTTTTTCAATTTTCTCCTGAGCCTCTTCGTGATCGCCACTACCCTGCCTGTGGCTCCCTTTATCTTCAGACTATTCGATGCAGACGGACTCCTGCTGGACCTTTGCCTTTCCTATTTCTCCATTCGTATCTGGGGACTGCCCCTCACCCTGTTTACCTATGCCCTCTTCGGGGTATTCCGGGGACTGCAGAACACCTTTCATCCCATGTGGATAGCCCTGTTGGGCACGGGCGCCAACATCGGGCTGGATTTCGCTCTGGTATATGGGATTGAAGGCTGGATCCCTGCCATGAAGCTCGAGGGGGCGGCCTATGCCAGCCTGCTCGCTCAGGCCTTAATGGCACTGGCTGTCTTCCTGTTGGTGCTCAGTAGGAAAGATATTTCGCTGAAGCTTCATTGGCCACTTAACAAGGAAATCGTACGCCTCTTTACCATGTCGGCCAACCTGTTCGTGCGAACACTCGCTCTGAACGCGGCCCTGCTGATTTCGGTTCGAGAGGCCACCTCCCTGGGGGATACCTATATCGCCGCCCATACCATTGCCATGAATCTCTGGCTGTTTGCGGCCTTTTTCATAGACGGGTATAGCGCGGCTGGGAACAGTATGGGAGGGCGCCTGCTGGGTGCTGAGGACTTTAAGGGGCTCTGGCTCCTGACCCGGAAGATTCTTCTTTACGGCTCCGTTATGGCGGCGCTTCTGTTGGTGATCGGGCTTGCCTTCCTGCCCTCCATTGGGCTCATCTTTACCCGTGAAACATGTGTCCTCAGCGTATTCGGCCTCATCCTCCCCGTACTCCTCATACAGCTGCCTATCAGTGCACTCACCTTCGTGATGGACGGCTTATTAAAGGGCATGGGGGAAATGAAGTACCTGAGAAACGTACTGCTGGTGGCCACACTGGCCTTCTTCCTGCCTGTGCTTTACCTGGGCAAATACCTCGATCTGGGCATATACAGCATCTGGATAGCCCTCTCGGTTTGGATGGCAGCCCGGGGCGGCGGGCTATTCCTCAGGTTCTGGAATTACTACCTCCCCAAAGCCCGGGCAAACCCCTAATTTTGCTAAAAACCTATGCTTATGTCCACAGAACGCCAAAACGGAAGCCTGTTCACTAAGATAGAGGGTAAGATTGCCTATGTCGAATTCGGCCATCCCATGAGCAATGCTTTTACCCTCGAGTTGCTGGGTAGGCTGACCCGCGAGATTGAACGGTTGGGAAACGAAGAGCAGGTGCACGCCATTCAGCTGAAGTCCGAGGGGCATAAGGCGTTCTGTGCGGGTGCTAATTTTGACCAGCTACTAGGCATTACGGATCTGGAGAGGGGCACTGAATTCTTCAGCGGTTTTGCACATCTGATCAATGCCATTCGCAGGTGTCCGGTGCCGGTCATTGCGCGGATACAGGGAAAAACCGTGGGTGGTGGTGTCGGGCTGATCTCGGCCTGTGATATGGCCTGGGCCGTAGAATCGGCTTCAATCCGGCTCTCTGAGGTTTCCATCGGCATCGCTCCCCTGGTCATAGAACCCGCCGTGAGCCGTAAGGTCGGACGCACGGCCTTTAACGAACTCGCATTTCGGCCTAAGGATTGGAAGTCCGCTTACTGGGCAAAAGACCACGGACTCTTTAATCGGGTCTTCGAAACGCAAAGAGACCTGGATTACTTCCTCGACCAGTATATGTCGGAGCTGGAAGGATATTCTCGCGAGGCCCTGTCCTACTGCAAACGGGCTACCTGGGAAGAATACGGTCATTGGGACCAGCTCCTTACCGATCGTGCCGTGCAGTCGGCCGAACTGGTCCTGAGCGAGACCACTAAGGCTATACTGGGTACCATACGCTCGAAATAGTTCGTAACCTAATGTTTGCTTAAATTTCCCCCGAGAACGATGAAAAACGCACAGCTGGAGGATATAGAGCTGCCCGAGGGGAAAAAGGTGTACTTCGCCAGTGACAACCATCTCGGGGCCCCGGAAGGCCGACAAAGCCTGGAACGCGAGAAGCGTTTCGTGCGCTGGCTGGAAGAAATACGTCGCGATGCCCACGCCATCTTCCTGATGGGCGATCTCTTCGATTTCTGGTTCGAATACAAGAGCGTGGTTCCCAAAGGTTTCGTACGTGTGTTAGGCAAACTGGCCGAAATCACCGATCAGGGTATCCCAGTGTATTATTTCGTAGGCAATCACGACCTGTGGATGTTTGGTTACTTCGAAGAGCAACTCGGAATTCCTGTATTTAGAAGGCCTCAACAACTCAGCATATCCGGCAAGCGATTCTTCCTGGCTCATGGAGACGGACTGGGACCCGGAGACCGGGGCTTCAAGCTGATGAAAAAAGTCTTCACCCATCCCGTTTCCCAATGGCTGTTCCGCTGGCTGCATCCGGACATCGGGGTCCCCCTGGCTCAACATTTGTCGGTGAACAACAAGATCATATCGGGAGAAGCGGATACGCGGTTTCTGGGAGAAGATAAGGAATGGCTGATCCTGTATGCGAAGCGGAAACTACAGAACGACGTTTTCGACTACTTTATATTCGGACATCGCCACCTGCCCATGACCCTGGAACTCGAAAAGGGCTCAACCTATGTCAATCTCGGCGACTGGATTTCCTATTGGACTTATGCCGTTTTCGATGGCAAGGAATTAGCGCTTAAACGACTGCAAGAGGGAGCCACATCCTGAACGGACAGCTCTATTCGGGAATTACCGTTCCAATGGTTCTCATCCAGGGCGGCGAGTACATCTACCTTTCCTCCGATTACGCATTCCCACTTATCCGCCATGCCAAAACCTATGCCGGCTACCTGATGCCCCTTAGTATCCCTTAGCCCAAACTTCAGGTGGGTCTGGTCACCCCCGACCTTACGGGTATTTCCGTTGTCCGCTAAGCCGTTGAAACGAAAAACCGGCCTCGGATTGGAGGGCCCGAATGGGGCAAACTGCTTTAATATGCGATAAAATCGCGGCGTAATCTCCTCCAGTCCCATGATAGCGTCGTAAGTGAGCTCGGGTACCTGAGGCTCAGTCCCCAGCCGTTGAGCCACCTGTTGCTCGAAGGCCACCCTGAACTCATTCAGCCGATCTTTCCTTAGGCTCATCCCCGCCGCGAAGGTGTGTCCACCAAACTTAGTCATGAATTCCGCACAGGCATCCAACGCGTGGTAGAGGTCAAAGCCCGGTATGGAACGGGCCGAACCGACGATCACATCGTCTTCGCCACAGAGCACCACTGTAGGCCGGTGGTACTTCTCTATAAGCTTGGAGGCCACTATGCCGATCACACCTTTATGCCAATGTGGGGCATAAACCACAGTGGAGAGCCTGTCTTGCTGCCCGCTTTCGATAATCTGCCGAAGGGCCTCCTGGAAGATCTCTTCCTGTGACCCCTTGCGATCCTCATTCCAGCTTTCTACGGCCCGGGCATACTCGACTGCATCTTCTTCCTTTTCGGCCTGAAGCAGGTAAACGGCCCGGGTGGCATGACCCATCCTGCCTGCTGCATTTATTCTTGGTGCTGCCTGGAATACCAGGTGATCCACAGTCCAGTTACCCCGGTATCTCTCGGGCAGGATATGTTCAAGACCCGGTCGGGGCTGACGATTGATCAGCGACAACCCCATGGCGGCCAGGGTTCGGTTTTCCCCATCCATGGGAACGATGTCGGCTGCTATCGCCAGGGCCACCAGATCCAGGTACTCTCGTATTTCACCGAAGGTCTGACCGAGTCTGCGGGCCAAGGCCGTCACCAGTTTGAAGCCAACCCCACAGCCGCATAGTTCCTTGTACGGATAGTCGCAATCGGGCCGTTTGGGGTTGAGTATGGCCACGGCTTCAGGAAGTGCCGCTCCCGGACGGTGGTGGTCGCATACGATTACGTCGATTCCCTTGCTGCAGGCGTAGGCGATCTGCTCTACAGCCTTGGTACCACAGTCCAGTGCGATGATCAGATCGATTTCGTTATGCACTGCATAGTCTATCCCCTTCATGGATATCCCATACCCTTCAGCATAGCGATCCGGGATATAGATACAGCAGAAATCCGTATGAGTCCTTAAAAAGCTATCCATTAGGGCGACAGAAGAGGTGCCGTCCACATCGTAATCCCCATAAACCATGATGCGCTCGCCAGCCGTCACGGCCCTATGGACACGATCTGTTGCTGCATGCATATCCTTCATCAAAAACGGGTCGTGCAGCTGCTCAAAAGAAGGCCGGAAAAACCAACGGGCCTCACCAAATGTGGTGATTCCCCGCTGGACCAGGAGACGTGCCACGGCACCATCGACCTGCAGGGCCCGCTCCAGGGATTCTACGGCCTCGGCATCCGGCTCGGGCAAGGGTCTCCAATGATAGTTCACGCTAAATTTCTATTCGTTGTGGAATTCGACTCGAATGTCAAGTTCGGCGAACTTCCTGAACATTTCAGTCACTCCGCAATATTTGTCCAGAGAAAGGTCCACGGCCTTCTGAAGCTGAACTTCGTTGAGTGCGGGTCCGTGGAAGTGGTATTCCAAACGCACCTTATGATAGTAACGCGGGTGCTCATCGGTCAGGTCACCGATTACCTCCATTTGGAAGCGTTCAACCTCAAGCTTCATTTTACGGATCAGGTGGGCCACATCCAGTCCGGTACAGCCGGCCAGAGAGGAGAGCATGAGCGCCTTGGGGCTCACTCCTTCCGGGGTATCCGAGTCCTCACCACTGGGTACGATGGTAAATTCCATGCCCGTTGGGTTGTTACTGGTAAAGGTCATCCCGCCTTTCCATTCCGTACTTACGTGATTTGTCATATCGGGTTCGTAAATTCAGACCTAAAATTACGCATTATGGCTCTGGTAGACCCCCTGTCACCCGATCACGATCCTCAGACACGTGAACTGGCAGACTTCTTTAACGAAACCCTGGGATTCTGTCCGAATTCCGTGCTCACCATGCAGCACCGTCCCCGTATTTCCCAGGCTTTCATCGAACTCAACAAGGCCGTAATGGACAACCGGGGCAGGGTAACGTCCGATCTCAAGCGAATGATCGCCTGGGTGAGCAGTAATGCCACGGGTTGCCGCTACTGCCAGGCTCATGCTATACGAGCTGCCGAACGCTATGGCGCCACTCAGGAAAAACTGGAAAATATCTGGGAGTACCGCACACACCCGGCTTTCAGCGAGGCGGAGCGGGCCGCATTGGATTTCTCCCTGCTGGCCTCCCAGGTACCCAACGCCGTGGACGAGACGATCAAGCAACGCCTATACCAGCATTGGGATGAAGGGGAAATCGTGGAAATGCTCGGTGTTATCTCGCTTTTTGGCTACCTGAACCGTTGGAACGACTCCATGGGAACGCGACTGGAAGAAGGTGCTATAGAAAGCGGGGCTACCTACCTGTCCCAAGGGGGGTGGAACAGAGGAAAACACCACTGAGCCAAGGATTAATCGCCCGCACCTGCCACTACTAGCACAAATTCTCCTTTAACATTGAGGGATTCGAAGTATTCGCGCAACTCCTTAAGGCTGCCCCGACGAACCTCCTCGTGCAGTTTGGTCAGCTCCCTGCAGGCCGCCGCCTGCCTCCCGGGCCCGAAAACCTTCTCGAACTGGATCAGTGTTTTGACGACTCTGTAGGGAGATTCGTAAAAGACCATGGTCCGGATTTCGTCTTTGAGCTCTTCGAGTCGGGTTTTACGCCCTTTTTTTACCGGCAGGAATCCCTCGAATACGAAACGATCGCATGGGATGCCACTTAGGGTAAGGGCGGGGATCAGGGCAGTGGCTCCCGGCAGGCTCTCGACGTCCACCCCCGCACGCACGCAGGCACGCACCAGCAGGAAACCCGGATCTGAAATGCCGGGACTCCCTGCGTCACTAATCAGGGCGACCACAAAGCCGTCCTGAATACGGACGACCAGATCGTCCACCTGATCGTGTTCGTTGTGGGCATGATGGCTTTGAAGCGGCGCAGGGATGTTGTAGTGGGCCATGAGCTTTCGACTCACGCGGGTATCCTCGGCGAGAATCAGGTCCGCAGATTTGAGTACCTCCAGCGCACGAAGGGTGATATCTCCCAGATTACCTATAGGAGTGGGAACGAGTACCAGGCGTCCAGACATCGTCTAACAGGGCTTCAGTGGTGATCCCGGGCCTTGCCCGTGTGGCAGATCCTAGGAAGAGGCCTTTTTTCCTTCTTCCGTGAGATCACCCTTTTCAAGGAGATCCGTGAAAAGCTGGTCCATGGCCACATCGGAGTACATTTCCGAAACCATGTGGCGGATGGTATCCATACCCGGGGTGATGATGTCTTCCTCATGAGGACTGGTCTCGGGAACCTCGGAATTCGCCCTTATGACGGTCTGGGCGAGTTTCTCGAATTTGGCTCCGAGCTCGCTTCGGGTGACATCGACCTCGATGTGGTTGAGCTTATCCTCAATGATCTTAAGCACGGCAAGCTTTTCGTAGAGCCGCTGAGCATGTGTGTACAGTTCGGTCAGGTCACCTGCATGGGACTGGGAGATCCGAAGGGCCAGTTGTTTAAGTTCCTCGTGTAGTTTTTCTTTCATGTCTCCTGGGGATTTGGGCCTTGGGCAAATGCATTGCCCTGGCTGTTGGGAGGCGTACTTGCCAGTAGTAAATTAGTAAATTTGACGGGTAAAAGAACGACTTTCCGTCGATTTCCCTTCTTGTCAAATTTACGTTATGTTTCTGGAAAATACAGTGAATAATACGGAGCCCTTCGGGTGGATCGAGGTGATATGCGGCTCCATGTTCTCGGGGAAGACGGAAGAACTGATACGCAGGCTCAGGCGAGCCCAGTTCGCTCGACAGCGGGTCGAGATCTTTAAGCCGCGCATCGATTCCCGTTTTGGGAACGACCGAGTAGTCTCCCACGACCAGAACGAAATCCCGTCCAGCGCTGTGGATCGCGCTGTCGAAATCCTTTCGCGCTCTGAGGATTTCGAGGTGGTGGGCATAGACGAGGCCCAGTTTTTCGATCACGAAATCGTCAATGTAGCCAATGACCTCGCCAACAGGGGAAAGCGGGTTATCATAGCCGGCCTCGACATGGACTTTAAGGGGAATCCCTTCGGCCCCATGCCCGCCCTAATGGCTACGGCCGAATACGTCACCAAGGTACATGCGGTCTGTATGCGAACGGGAAACCTGGCGAATTTCAGTTATCGCAAGTCCAGTGATACTTCACTGGTACTCCTCGGTGAACGGGATGAATACGAGCCGCTGAGCCGTGCCGCCTTTTACAAAGCCATGCTAGGGGATAAACTAAGGAATATGGAAGTGGAAGCGGAAAGTGTACCCTCCAAAGAAGCAACCGATGACAAAACCAACTCATAAAGTGAGGATATCCGGGACCGTGCTCGAAATTGACCTCGATGCCCTGGCCCATAATTATCGCATGCTGCGCTCCAGACTAAAGAAGGGTACACGATTCCTCGGGGTGGTCAAGGCCTTTGCCTATGGCAGTGACATGGTGACCATTGCCCGGAAACTGGGACAGCTCGGGGCCGACTATCTGGCAGTTGCCTATGTAAGGGAAGGCATACTGCTGCGGGAATCGGGTATCGAGCTCCCCATCCTGGTCCTCCATCCCCAACACGATCAGCTCGGGGCCTGTGTGGAGCACTGCCTGGAACCCGCACTCTATTCCTTCCGGGTGCTGCGCGAGTTCACATCGGTCGCCCACAGCCTGGGAATACGGGAATACCCGGTACATCTCAAATTCAACACCGGACTCAACCGTCTGGGATTCCGCGAAGACGACCTAAGCGACATACTGAGGTTCTGGGAGGGGAAGAAGGACTTGAAAATCCGATCGGTACTATCGCATCTGGCTGCCACGGACGATATGGCCGAAGTAGCTTTTACCCGCAGTCAGATCGCATCCTTCGAACGTATTTGTGAGCGTATAACGAATCATTTGGGGTATCGGCCGATCAGGCACCTGAGCAATACCTCGGGCATCTTCAATTTTCCCGAGGCGAATTTCGACATGGTGCGATCGGGCATCGGACTGTACGGTTTCGGCAATGATCCGGCTTACGACCGGGAGCTTCGTCCCATTGCCCGGCTCACCACGGTCATATCCCAAATTCACCGCATAGAGATGGGGGATTCCGTGGGATATAACCGGGGTTTTATGGCCGATCGCCGGATGACCATTGCCACCCTGCCCATCGGGCACGCCGACGGTATTGGGCGACATCTGGGCAATGGCCGGGGAGGAGTTTGGATTCACGGTCGCTGGGCTCCTATAGCCGGTTGGGTCTGCATGGATATGATTATGGTGGATATCACGCATATTCCCTGCACCGAAGGCGACCGGGTCGTCGTTTTCGACGCGGATCACAGTGCCGAAGAACTCGCCGGGCATTGCCAGACGATCTCCTATGAAGTCCTGACCAGCCTGACCGCAAGGGTAGAACGGAGGCTGATCGAAGCAAATAGTTAGTACTTTCGTACTGCTAATCATTAATCGCATTATGAGCTTCTTTAAAGATTTCAAGAGTTTCCTGATGAAGGGAGACATCGTTAGCCTGGCTACAGCGGTGGTCATAGGTGGTGCATTCAACACCATCGTAAAATCCGCGGTAGCGGATATCATCATGCCCATAGTGGGAGTCATTACCGGGGGAACGGACTTTACCCAAAAGTTCGTGTCCCTGGACGGCGAGTCCTACGAGTCGCTGACTGCTGCTCAGGAGGCAGGAGCCGCCGTGCTCACCTACGGTAACCTGATCCAGGCCATCATCAACTTCATTATAGTAGGCCTGTTCATTTACCTGTTCCTGAAGGCTTATGAGAACAGCAAGAAAAAAGAAGAAGAGGCTGCACCCGCTCCTCCTCCGGGTCCTACGCAGGAAGAACTGCTGATCGAGATTCGGGACCTGCTCAAGAAAAACCCCTCCTAAGAGGGCCGCCGCTACACGGTTTAACCCTAAACCTCCCCCGAACGGGAGGTTTTTTTGTGCCCATTGGTCCGTATCTTTATTGCAAAACTTATCCAACATGAAATCAATGCTATATGGGGCCGCAGCAGCCATGTTTTTACTGGTTTCCTGCGACCTGATCAATTCCAAAGCACCGCTGGAATACCCGGAGACGGCGGTAAAAGACAGTACCTACACTTTCTCCGGTGTTGAAATCCAGGATCCCTACCTCTGGCTCGAAGACGATCGCAGCGAAGAGACGGAAGACTGGGTGAGGCGGCAGAACGAGGTTACCTTCGGATATCTGGACGATATTCCCTATCGGGACGAGCTCCAGTCCCGCATGGAAGACATGTGGAACTACGAGAAACTAGGCACCCCGTTTAAGGGTAAAAACGGCAGCGATTACTACTATTCCAAAAACGATGGGTTGCAGAATCAGAGTGTCATCTACAGGGTTGTAGAAGGCGGAGAAGACGAAGTTTTCCTCGACCCCAATACGTTTTCCAAAGACGGTACCACCTCCATGTCGGGCTTCAGCCTTACAGCAGACGGCAGCCTGGTGGCCTATTCCATATCTGAGGGCGGTAGCGACTGGCGTAAGGTGATCGTCATGGAAACGGCTACGCGGGAAATCGTAGGAGACACCCTGGTGGACGTTAAATTCAGTGGAATTTCATGGAGAGGCAACGAAGGATTCTACTATTCCAGTTACGACAAACCCGAAGGGAGTGAGCTCTCGGCCAAAACCGACCAGCACAAACTGTACTTTCACCGCCTCGGTCAGCCACAGTCAGAGGACGAGCTCATCTTCGGGGGTGCACCTGCTCAAAAATACCGCTATGTAGGTGCCTCGGTATCGGAAGATCAAAGGTACCTCGCCATTAGCGCGGCTAACAGCACTTCCGGGAATCGAATGTATATCAAGGATCTGAGCCGCCCAGGAGCACCCTTGCTCGCGGTACAGGCGGACGAAAAATCCGATGTGTCCCTGCTGCAGAACAGGGGTACCCGACTGCTTTTGCTTACCAACCGCGATGCGCCCAACCAGAGGGTGGTGGAAGTGGACGCCTCCAATCCGGGGCCGGGCAACTGGAAGGATGTCATACCGGAAACCGAGAATGTGTTAAGTGTCTCTCAGGGAGGAGGATATATGTTCGCCAGTTATATGGTGGATGCCATTACCCGGGTTTACCAATACGATTACCAGGGAAATCTCATGCGCGAAATCGAACTCCCCGGTCTGGGAACGGCTTCGGGTTTCGGAGGGTGGCTTGAAGACGCCGAGGGTTATTTCAGCTTCAGGAACTACTATACTCCGGGTTCAACCTACAAAATCGACTACCAAACCGGAGCGTACGAATTGTACTGGACTCCTGAGATTGATTTTAACCCCGCCGATTACACTACCCGTCAGGTGTTTTACCGGTCTAAGGACAGTACGCGCGTGCCCATGTTTATAACCCATAAGAAGGGGCTGGAACTCAACGGCTCCCACCCGACAATCTTGTACGGTTACGGTGGATTTAACATCAGCCAGCGACCCGGTTTCAGCGCGACGAATGCCATATGGCTCGAACAGGGGGGCATTTATGCAGTGGCCAACCTTCGGGGTGGAGGCGAATACGGAAAGGAATGGCACCTGGCCGGTACTAAAATGAATAAACAGAATGTATTCGACGACTTTATCGCCGCGGCCGAATACCTGATCGATGAGGGCTACACTTCCTCCGAAAAGCTGGCCCTTCGCGGTGGATCCAACGGAGGCTTACTGGTCGGAGCCACGATGACGCAACGTCCCGAACTGTTCCAGGTGGCCCTGCCTGCAGTCGGAGTCATGGACATGCTCCGGTATCATACCTTCACTGCCGGGGCCGGATGGGCCTACGACTACGGTACAGCGGAAGACGGCCCGGAAATGCTGGCCTACCTGAAGGGATACTCACCGGTTCACAACGTCAAAGAAGGCGTGTCGTATCCGGCTACCCTGGTGACCACGGGAGATCACGACGACCGGGTAGTTCCCGCCCATAGCTTTAAGTTTGCCGCACAACTGCAGGCCAAGCACCAGGGAGAAGCCCCGGTCCTCATTCGAATAGAGACCAATGCCGGACATGGCGCAGGCAAACCCCTGAGCAAAAGCATACAGGAACAGGCGGATATTTTTGGATTTACCCTGTACAATATGGGTTACCAATCCCTGCCCGTTTCCTACGAAACCGGAGACTAAACCGATGTAACCTGAACGCCGGCTCCGTCCGACACAGCCGCCCCAATGGGGGCGGTTTTTTTTGCCTTGTGTTGTGAATTTTAGCTCTCTGTTATAATTATAACAATTGCCGTTTGCCATGGACGTGGCGCGGTGGTACTTTTGTTCCAAATCAGTGGAATATGAAAGTAGCCGTGGTCGGCGCTACCGGCTTGGTAGGAGAGGTGATGCAGAGGGTACTGGAGGAGCGAAATTTTCCGGTGACGGAGCTGTTGGCGGTCGCATCCGAACGTTCAGTTGGTAAAACGATAAGCTTCCGAGGGCAGCCCCATACGATAATCGGGATGGAGGAAGCGGTACAACGGGCTCCGGAGCTGGCCCTGTTCTCGGCAGGAGGCGATACCTCCCTCGAATGGGCACCGCGTTTCGCCAAGGTGGGTACCACGGTCATTGACAATTCATCGGCCTGGAGGATGCATCCGGACCACAAGCTGATCGTACCGGAAATCAACGCGTCCGAACTCGGCCCAGAGGACAAGATCATAGCCAATCCCAACTGCTCGACCATACAGCTGGTCATGGCTCTGGCTCCGCTTCACCGCAAGTACCGCATGCGCCGTGTTATCGTCGCCACCTATCAGTCCGTTTCGGGCACCGGCATACAGGCCGTGGAACAGATGGAACGGGAAAGCCGGCAGGAAAAAGGCCCCATGGCTTACCCTTACCCCATTTACAAGAACGCACTCCCCCATTGCGATGTGTTCTTGGAAAACGGCTACACCAAAGAGGAGATGAAACTGGCTCGCGAGCCCCTGAAGATCCTGGGGGATGATTCCTTCGCCCTCAGTGCCACTGCGGTCCGAATCCCCACGTCCGGTGGGCACTCCGAAGCGGTAAACGTGGAGTTCAACGAGGAGTTCGAGCTCAACGAGGTTAGGAGGCTGCTCGACGAGGCTCCGGGCGTGGTCGTGCAGGATCAGCCCGAAACCAATACCTATCCCATGCCCATTTACGCACACGGCAAGGACGAGGTGTTCGTCGGGCGAATCCGAAGGGATGAGAGCCAGCCCCGCACCCTGAATCTTTGGGTAGTATCAGATAACCTTCGCAAGGGAGCAGCTACCAACGCGATCCAGATTGCTGAGTATCTTTACAGGGAAAATCTGCTCTAACGGGCTCCGGGAACACCCGGAATCTAATTTGCTCCGATGCTCCAGGTAGGCTCCCTAGAATTCAGTTATACCCCTGAGAAACCCGTACTTCAGGACATCTCATTTTCCCTGCCCGCAGGCAGTCATCTGTCCGTGATGGGCTCCAGCGGCTCGGGTAAGAGTACCTTGCTCAAACTGCTCTTCGGTGCCTTGCGTCCCGATCAGGGGCGAATTTATTGGCAAGGAGATATGCTCTCGGGGCCCGACGGACAACTCATACCCGGACATAAAGGCTTCAGCTATGTCTCTCAGGAATACGACCTGAACCCCTACATGAGGGTACTGGATTACCTCAGGATGTACCTGGACCCTCACGACCTGTTCACCGAGGAGCAGCGCATTGGACAGCTCCTGGAACTGGTCCAGTTACCGTCCAGTGCCTGGAGTAAAATTGGGGAACTCAGCCTGGGGCAACAGCAGCGGATAGCGTTGGTCAAGGCGCTGTTGGGAAAACCGCGAATCTTGCTGCTGGACGAGCCCTTTACCCATGTGGATGCCTTCCAGAAAAACTACCTGCGACTAAGGATATTCCCGTACCTCAAGGATCAGGGTGTAACCGTTATAAACGCTACGCACGAGAGCCGGGATGTATTTTCTTTCGCGGACTCCATACTGGTGCTCAAAAACGGGGAAATGGCCGCTTTCGGACCCACAGAGGTCCTGTACCACCGCCCGCCAAGTTACTATGTGGCGTCTTTGTTCGGACTGGTCAATCAGATCAGGGCGGAAGACTTCATGCCGGGCGAACCGGGACAGGCCTATATCTATGCCGAAGAAATCCGGACCGGGAACCAGCCTACATCCATGGATGAATGGGGCCTAACGGCTCTGGTGGAACGCTGCTTTTTTCAGGGCTCGCGTTACCTGCTGGAAATGCGTACTTCAGGGGATCACCTGCTCTATGCCTATTCCGACCGCCCCAGACTCAAGGGGGAACGGCTGAATGCGCGTTTGCCAGCCTCCCTGTTCCGAAGCCGGATACGAACCGATTCCTAGTGTTTACTTGAACATCTCGGGCAGGGGATAGTGATAGGATGCCTTAACGATCTGGCCATTCTCCACCTGATACATGCAAAGCTCTTCCAATTGCTCCCGTCCCCGGTCCTTAAAGGTGATGTCGTAGGTCATGGGAACCACGAAATGGTTGCCGGCCACCAAAGGATCCCCGACCTCGCCCCCATGCATCTCCTGCACGTTTTCGGCCCATTTCTGATAGTCGCTGAGAATCTGATCCCTTCCCTTGGAAATATGACCGGGAACACCTTCCATTTCCATGCTGATGGCGTCCTCTGCATAGAGCCCGTAGGCGGAATCGTAATCCCCCTCACGGCAAAATTTAACGAGCTTTTCGGCTACTTCCTGAGTTGTCATTGGCTAAAGGTTTAGTGTTGCGGATAAAAGTTACAGCATTCCCGGATCAGTCGAAAATCGAATCTGGGGTTTGAAATGTTAAAATTCCAAACAAGCTTACTCCGCCGCCTTATAGGCTTCCAGTTCGATCTCAATCAGGAACTCGGGCAGGGCCAGTTCCTCTACACCCAGCCAGGAACCCGTCGGGTACTCTCCCGAATAGATCGAATCCCTATATCCGGCATGCTGTAAAAAAGCGGGCATATCTGTGGTGAAAACATTTTCGACGATTACTTCGTCGAAGCTGTAGCCATAATGCTCGAGTACCTTTCCGAGATCGGCATAACAATTCTTCATCTGCTGCTGGAAATCCCCCACAGCCGTTGGATTACCTTCTTCATCCATGCTCACGGCACCGGATATCCGGATGTGGTTGCCCACTTTTACCGCATGGGAGTAGCCGTAAGCCTTTTCTATATCCGGTCTCAACAGGAAATACTCCGGCGCGGCGGACTCGGGTTCAGGACTCTCGTTCGGGGTATTCCTGCATCCGAACATAAATACCAGCAGGACAAACCCCGTCAGCCCGAAATACGGTCTTCTTAGTTTCATATCATTATCGGTAAGGTATCAAGGAGTAAGGTAGGAAAAATAAGGCAGCAAAATGGGAGATCACCTAGACGGCCCGTTCGGCCAGTCGGAACCCGAGAGCAGTTCCCAATGCCACCCCCATTCCGCCCAGGCGTACCGCAGCATATACCTGTCCGCCCAGAGTCTTCAACAGTGGCCTTTTGCCCGGACCTATTCCCATGATTCCACTCCACCTGTGGTCGACCTTTAGGTTCCGACCGGGAAGGATGACCTCTCGCAGCAGGCGATCCAGGTAGTCCTGTATCAGCGGGCTCGTACTCATGGATTCGGTACGTTCATCCTCCATGGCCAGATGACGCCCCCCGCCCAGCAGGATACGATCGCCTACGGCACGAAAATAGGTGTATCCCCGATCGATGTGGAAGCTGCCTTCGAAGGGCAGAATGCCCAGGGGTTCGGTAACCAACACCTGGGCCCTGGCAGGTTCCACTTCCGCAGGAAAGAGTCGATGGGCAAAACCATTGGTAGCCAGGCAGAGTTTACCGCTGAGGAATTCAAAAGCCTCGGTATAACACCGCACACCCTCCCCGGTTTCTTCGAAATCGACCAGCTCCATCCCCTGAAGTCTCTTAACTCCCAGGGCGTCGGCTTTGGCCGCCAGGGAGTCCACGGCCGCTGATGGATTCAGTTGTCCCTCATGAGGCATTTCGATCCACTCCGGGCAGATACCCTGAAACCCGGTTGCCCGGGTCTGTACCCGAAAAGCTTCGTTCCCAAAAACGGGCTTAAGCAACTCATTGAGGCGGCCCGCACCGTCCAGACAGCGATCGCGTAAATTAGTCTGTTCACTAAGAAATAGCTCCGCGCTGCCCTTACCTTCGTATTGTAAGGCACTGTCCCCTATCAGGGATCTCAGAAGTTGTATGCCTTGATAACGCTGATGCACCAGGTCGACCACTTCCTCCTCGGTATGTGCCTCCAGATCCATGAGTAACTCCGAAGGACTTCCGAAACAGGCGAATCCAGCGTTTTTGGTACTTCCTCCCTGAGGGATAGGCGCCCGGTCCAGTAGGAGGACCCTGGCGTCGGGCTTTAATTGCCGTAAGCGGATTGCCGCGGCGAGTCCGGTGAAGCCACTACCTACGACCGTGTAATCCGTTCGGTCGAACCAACGCTCCCATTCCCAGAAACTCAGCTTCAAAGATGCGGTCTTATTCGTCCTCCTCGGGTTGAATCTCGAAGGTCTCCATGAACTTGGTCGTGTAGTTCCCTTTGAGGTAATCCGGGTGGTCCATCAACTGCCGGTGAAAGGGAATTGTGGTCTTTACTCCCTCGATCACAAATTCATCGAGGGCCCGGCGCATCTTATTGATGGCCTCTTCACGGGTCTGGGCCGTAGTGATGAGCTTGGCGATCATGGAATCGTAATTGGGCGGAATCACGTATCCGCTGTAGACATGGCTATCCACACGCACTCCGTGACCTCCCGGTGTATGCAGTGTATGGATGCGTCCGGGCGATGGGCGGAAATCGTTATACGGATCTTCCGCATTGATACGGCATTCTATCGAATGTAGCTTGGGGCTGTAATTCTTGCCCAAAATCGGGACTCCCGCAGCGACCAGGATCTGCTCCCGGATCAGGTCGTAGTCGATCACCTGTTCGGTTATCGGGTGCTCCACCTGTATGCGGGTGTTCATCTCCATGAAGTAGAATTTGCGGTGCTTGTCCACCAGAAACTCCACGGTACCCGCACCTTCGTAATTGATGTGCTTGGCCGCTTTGATGGCAGCTTCACCCATGGCTTCGCGCAGGTCATCGGTCATAAATGGGGAAGGCGTCTCCTCGGTGAGCTTCTGGTGACGGCGCTGAATCGAACAGTCCCTCTCCGAAAGGTGGCATACATTACCGTGCTGATCTCCTATAATCTGAATCTCGATATGACGGGGTTCCTCGATCAGCTTCTCCATATACATACCCCCGTTGCCGAAGGCCGCCGTGGCCTCGATAACCGCACTCTCGAAATGCTTCTCCAGTTCTTCTTCGGACCATATGGCCCGCATACCCTTACCTCCACCCCCTGCGGTGGCCTTGATCATCACCGGGAAACCCATTTTTGAAGCGACCTTCTTGGCGTGATTCAGGTCCTTGAGCAGGCCGTCCGAACCCGGTATGGTGGGCACCCCTGCCTCCTTCATGGTAGCCTTGGCCGAGGCCTTGTCCCCCATCTTGTCGATCTGGTCCCCGGTGGCTCCGATAAATTTCAGATCGTTCTCGGCACAGATACGAGAAAACTTGGAGTTCTCAGAGAGGAAGCCATAGCCCGGATGTATGGCATCCGCATTGGTAATCTCTGCAGCCGCAATAAGGTTTGGTATCTTCAGGTAGGACTCCGAACTGGGCGCCGGACCTATGCATACCGCTTCGTCTGCGAAGCGTACGTGCAAACTCTCTTCATCGGCCTTGGAATACACCGCCACCGTCTTGATTCCCATCTCCTTACAGGTACGTATCACGCGCATGGCGATCTCTCCCCTGTTCGCTATAAGTATTTTCTTGAACATACGTATTTACAGGCTAAATGATTGAACTTGCCATACCGGTCGATAGCAATGATCTAAGAAGGGTCTACCAGGAACAGGGGCTGGTCGAATTCGACGGGTGAGGCATCGTCTACCAGAATCTTGACGATCTTACCACTGACCTCCGACTCGATGTCGTTAAAGAGCTTCATCGCCTCGATCACACAGAGTACATCGCCCTTGGATACGTTATCCCCTACCTCAACGAAGGCGGGCTTATCCGGAGAGGGCTTGCGATAGAAGGTTCCGATTATGGGAGAATTGATGGTGATGTACTTATCGTTTTCCGAAGCTTCTGCCTGCTTGCCCGTGGAAGCTTCCTGGTTCCCAGTAGACGGCGCATTAACCTCCATGGCGGGTGGCGGCGCGACCGGCATCATAGAAGGATTGGCCACGGGAATAGGCTGCACGTAGGCACTGCCTTCCAAGGAGGTATTACCTGTACGAATAGTAATCTTGATGTCCTCCATCTCCAGCTTTACCTCGCTGGCACCTGATTTAGCCACGAAGCGAATCAGGCTCTGAATTTCCTTAATATCCATGGATCGTTAATTAGTGTTAGTTCTTTCCGTCATAGGCCCAGGTCAGATAACCTGCACCCCAGGTGAATCCGCCTCCAAAGGCCGCGAAAACCAGCTTATCTCCCTTACGGAGCTGAGACTCGTAATCCACCAGCAGCAGCGGAAGCGTAGCCGAGGTGGTGTTTCCATACCTGTGTATGTTCATCATGACCTTTTTGGGCTCTAGTCCCATGCGGTCTGCCGTGGCATCAATGATACGCTTATTGGCCTGATGGGGCACCAGCCAGTTCACATCCTTGTTCTGAAGCTGGTTGCGTTCCATAATCTCTGCGGCTGCATCCGCCATACGGGTCACCGCAAACTTGAATACGGATTTGCCATCCTGAAACACGTAGTGCATGCGGTTTTTGACCGTCTCTTCCGAAGCGGGTCGTATGGACCCTCCAGCGCGGGTATAGATGTAATTGCGCCCTATTCCGTCGGACTTAAGCACTTCGTCCTGCCATCCGAAGCCTTCACTATTGGCCTCGAACAGCACGGCTCCGGCACCGTCACCGAATATGATACAAGTCGTGCGGTCGGTATAGTCGATTATGGAAGACATCTTGTCCGCCCCGACGAGCAGGACATTTTTGTAGCGTCCGGATTCGATATAGGCAGCTGCGGTGGACATGCCATACAGGAAACTGCTGCAGGCTGCATTCAGGTCAAAACTAAAGGCGTTTACCGCTCCGATCTCTGTTGCCACATAAGAGCCGGTAATGGCGACAGGCATGTCGGGCGTTGTGCTGGCCAGCAGAACCAATTCGATTTCGGCCGGGTCAATTCCCCTTTTTTCCATGACTTCTTTTGCCGCTCTGATAGCCATATAGGAACTCCCCGCCCCTTCTTCTTTTAGTACCCTTCGCTCTTTGATCCCGGTACGGGTCTGTATCCATTCGTCATTGGTGTCCACCATTTCCTCCAGCATCTGGTTGGTCATCACAAAGTCGGGCAGGTATCCTCCTACGGCGGTGATCGCCGCTGTTGTCTTTTCCATATGGCTTTCAGTTATGGCAAAAGAGACACTTTTTTTCGCCAAAAAGCTCCGAAAAGTAGTGATTTTTGAGCAGAACCGTCGTTTTTTCGACCAAATACAGGCACAAAAAAACCCGCTCATATAGAGCGGGTATGGGTTCGTTTCGGGAAAGACTATTCTTCTTCTTCTCCCGCTGTCTTATCGATCAGGACTTTACCCCTGTAATAAAGCTTGCCCTCATACCAATGTGCCCTATGGAAGAGATGAGTCTCCCCAGTGGTCGGGTCCTTGGCAAGCGTAGGAGCCACCGCCTTGTAGTGTGTTCTTCTCTTATCCCGGCGGGTTTTCGATATCTTCCGTTTAGGATGTGCCATGATTTCCTATTTATCCGTTTAATAACTTTTTCAAATCGTCCCACCTTGGATCGGTAGGTGCATCTTTATCTTGGGTGCCTCCTGCCTCCTCTTCTTCAGCCGGAGTCGGTGACAATTCCTCTAATTTGTCCAGTATGTCTGACTTCAAGGTCCCATCGGCTATACCCGGATGGATCCGCTTAAACGGCACGGCCAACACCACCAGCTCATAGATGTATTGAGCGATGTCGATCTCATACTCCGAATGAGGGATAATCAAGAGCTCATCGTCCTCTTCCAGAAAGGAATCCCCGAACTTGACCACCAAATGCATCACCCCGTCTATGGGCTGCATGTAGGGTTCGTTCGTCAGGTCGCAGGGGAGCTCAACCTCGCCTTCCGCGCTGAAATCGAATTCCAGCAGGGTGGGTTTCTTAAGCATCTTCACCTGCACCTCGATTCGGCTTTCGCCGAACTCCTGATAATCAAAGTCCTCAAAGAACCGCCTGCCTATAGTGTACTTCCATTCGTGTTCACCATCCTTCAAACCCTTGAAGGCAATCGAGAAGTCGTTCGGCTTCATATTGAACTGATTTGGGCACTACCGTTTAAGGCGGGTGCAAAGATACCATTTATTTATTAACAGACAATCCCTTAAGCGATATTTACCTCCGCTCCGGACGCTGCTTTTTCAGTGGGTTTGCGTTCACTTCGGCATACAGTTTTCGGTTCCGCAGAACGTTCATGGCCGTATATACCGCTTCACGGAACGAACCCTCATCGGCCACTCCCTTGCCTGCTATATCCAAAGCAGTGCCGTGATCTGGCGAGGTCCGCACTATACTCAAGCCTGCCGTGAAATTAACTCCTTTTCCAAAGGTCACCGTCTTAAACGGTATCAGGCCCTGATCGTGATAGGCGGCGAGTATGCCATCGAACTCCTTATAGGCTCCCGACCCGAAGAACCCATCGGCTCCATAAGGCCCGTACACCAGCATCTTCTTTTCCCTCAATTCCTGCAAGACGGGCTTGAGTATGGTCTCGTCCTCCTGGCCTATGGTTCCGTGATCTCCGCTGTGCGGGTTAATCCCCAACACGGCTATACGTGGGCGAACCACTGCGAAATCCTCTCGGAGTGAGCGTTCCATTAGCCCCAATTTACGGCGGATCAATTCGGCGTCTATGGCATCGGAGACCTCCCGTACAGGCAGGTGATCCGTCATCAGCCCTACTCTCAGGCTATTACCCACCATAAACATCAGGCTCTCTCCTTCGAACTCCCGGGCCAGGTAATCCGTATGTCCCGGAAAAGCGAATTCCTCCGACTGTATATTGCTCTTGTTGATGGGCGCCGTGACCAGGGCATCTATCTCTCCATTCTTCAGCGATTTAACGGCTTGTTCCAGCGATCGAACCGCATAGGCTCCCGCCTCATCGCGCAGTTCTCCGAAATGAACCGGCGGTTCATCTCCATCCGGCGGCAGGGCATTCAGACAATTCGGTTGCCAGGCCTGGCCGGATTTAACGCCTCTGATCTCCACTTCCAGTTCCAGGGATTTTCTAACGAAGGCCAGTAGTTTTTGGGAGGCGAACACTATCGGGTTACACAATTCGAAAATGCGGGGGTCTTCGAAGGTCTTTAACACCACCTCCGGGCCCACTCCGTTCACATCGCCAATTGATATTCCGATCCGGGGCAGCTTACTCTCAGGCATAATCCACGCGCGATTAGTACTTTTGCATAATTGAAAATCGGACGGTTTCCCTCCGTTTCCATTTGTACAAAACTACTTAATATCAGCCGACATGTTTACCGGTATTATCGAAACCTTAGGAGAAGTCAAGACCTTAACCCGGGAATCGGGTAACCTGCACATCGAGGTTGCCTCCGGCTTGGTGCCCGAACTCAAAGTGGACCAGAGCATAGCGCACAACGGCGTCTGCCTCACCGTGGTCTCGCTCACAGACCGGACCTACACGGTCACTGCCGTGGAAGAGACCCTGCAGAAAAGCAACCTGGGGGAGCTGAAAACCGGTGACCTGATCAACCTGGAGCGCTCGATGGTACTAGGTGCCCGACTGGACGGCCACATCGTTCAGGGGCACGTGGACCAGACCGCGGTTTGCACCCTGGTGGAGGAAACCGAAGGGAGTTGGCGCTATCGCTTCGAATACCATCCCCTGCCCTCGATGGTTACGGTGGAAAAGGGTTCGATCACGGTGGACGGAGTAAGTCTGACAGTAGTAAATTCCCGTAACAACAGTTTCGAGGTCGCCATCATTCCTTATACCTGGGAGCATACCCGGTTTAAGACGTATCGGAAAGGAGACCGGGTCAATTTGGAATTCGATATACTCGGAAAATATGTGGCTCGCCTCCTCGGTGAGCAGCAAGCCACGGGCTAATCTTCCCCACTGGAGAAATCCATATCCAGCCGATCCCATGAGCGCTTCAGGAGGTATCCCGACCCCAGACTTACTAAGGTAAGTATGACAGCTCGGCCATAAGAGCCATAGATCCACAGGCCGGTTGCGAACAAGCTGCCATAGACAAACAGCAGACCGGACACGAGGGTAAGAGCGATCGCACGCCGACGCCCGGGAATTCCGGGATATTTGTCGCCGGAAGAACCCGCAGCCGATAGATCCAGCTCGGTAACTTCCGTGAATCGCTTCAACACAGAATCCCGCTCGGGCGGGGTAAAAAGCGTGACTATTATCCAGGCCACCGTGGTTACCAGAACGATAAATGGGAAGGTGGACCAGGAGGGAAGCAACCCGTTTTCTTCAGAAAACAGCAGATTTCCCAGTGCGCCGTATTTGATGGTCAGGGAAAGTACACCGGACACCGTCATGGCCGTAATCTCGCTCCAGGCATTAATCCGCCTCCAGAACCAGCGCAACAGGAAGAGCAGGCCGGTCCCTGCACCGAACATGAGTATGATTTCGAAGAGTTCGGTTGCCGTCTGCAGGGTGAGCGCTACCAAACCGGCGCAAACAACTAACAGAAAGGTGGACAAACGACCGACCCAGACCTTTCGGCGCTCCGAAACACCCGGACCGAATACCGGCAGAAACACATCATTCACCACATAGGATGCTCCCCAGTTTAGATGGGTGGACAGGGTAGACATAAATGCGGCCGTGAGTGAAGCCAAAACGAGCCCCAGCAGCCCACTGGGCAGGCGGGTCAGCATGGCGGGATAGGCCATATCGTGTCCCAGCTTGTCGTCGGTAATCGCCGGAAAGGCTTCCTTGAGACTAGCCAGATCGGGGTAAACCGCAAGCGATGCAAGGGCCACTAAAATCCAGGGCCAGGGCCTGAGGGCATAATGCATGACATTGAAGAAAAAGGTGGCCCCTATGGCGTGATTGCTGTCGCGGGCGGCCAGCATGCGTTGAGCCACATACCCTCCCCCTCCGGGTTCAGCCCCAGGATACCAGGCGCTCCACCACTGCACCGCCAGGGGTATAATCAATAGCTTAATCCAGCTCTCCATGTCGTCCGATTCGGGAAAGAGGGAGCGTTTTTCCCGCACTACGGGATTGTCCCAGAGGGCACTCAATCCACCCACATCCGGCAGGTTGACTATATACACACAGGCAGCCAGAGAACCCGTCATGGCCAGGACAAACAGGAAGAGATCGGTATAGACCACGCCCCTGAAGCCTCCCCATACACTGAAAACAGCCGTGATTCCACCCGCCACGCATACGGTAACCCAGGGCTGGAGGTCGAGCATGATCTGCCCCATCTTAATGGCCGCAAGCATGACTCCGGCCATCGCCAGGATGTTGAATAAAACCCCCAGATAGAAGGAACGAAAAATCCGTAAGAACCGGGCCGGCTTTCCCCCATATCGCAGCTCGTAAAATTCCATATCGGTAGAGACACCCGTCTTCTTCCACAGCCGTGCATAAACGAAAACCGTTAGTAAGCCTGTAAACAGGAAGGCCCACCAGAGCCAATTGCCCGCGACTCCCTCGGTTCGGACCAGGTCGGTAACCAGGTTGGGGGTATCGGTCGAGAAGGTCGTGGCCACCATGGATATACCCAGCAGCCACCAGGGCATGTTGCGACCGGAGAGGAAATAGGACTCTGCACTTTCGGCCGAGCGACGCCCCACAGCGATCCCCACGATGAGCACGCCGGCGATCACTAGGATAATCAGAATCCCGTCAAGATTACTTAAGGGCATAAAAAAGGCTAACCTAATCGTCCTCCGGTACGAACTGCTGAGAAATGTACACCAGGTTTTCCCGGGTCAGGGGCTTGGCAATATAGCCCGCCACATCCTCGAATTCCCTGGAGCGGTTCAGATCCCTGGGATCGATGGAAGAACTAAGTACAAATATGGGGAGTTCCGGCCGTTCTTCACGGGGAATACTGTCGAATTCCTCAAGAAACTGCCATCCATCCATAACAGGCATGTTGATATCCAGGAAGAGCACACCGGGATAATCCGGGTCCTTAGGGTCCCAGTCTTTGAGGACATCCATAGCCTGCCGACCATTTTCGAAATGGAGTACTTCCTTAGCAAATCCCTCGGAAAGCAGGAGAATTTCAAAACAGGTTCGGAAAACGAAGTCATCGTCCACCAGCACCACTCTGTCAAAATGCTTAAGTTCAGGATTCAGGCTCATAGCTCCCATCGTTTAAAGGTTAAAGTGAATTCGGTACCCTGTCCCACCTGGCTTTCCACCTCGATGCCACCCTGCATGCTCTGCATATGATTCCGGGTTAGGAAGAGTCCGATACCCCGGGCATCGTGATTCCCGTGGAAGGTTTGGTACATCCCGAAAATCTTATCGCCATGGGCCTTGAGGTCAATCCCTTTTCCGTTGTCGCGGAAACGCACTACGACCCGGTCTTCATCAGACTCTGCCTTTACCGAAATTTTAAGGAGTTCATGCTCCCGACGGTATTTAATGGCATTGGTCATCAAATTGGTAAACACACTCTCCACATAGGACGGTATGCCCCCTACATCAAATTGCTGGGGAATGAAAATTTGCAGTTCGGGCTTGGCTTCGCTGATCAGGGCATTCAGTCCGCCGACACAACGGTGAAAGGTTTCCAGGAGGTTGACTGCCTGCAGATCCTCATCACTGGAACGGATTTGGATCACTTCGTTCAGGTGAAGTATGGTATCGTTTAGACGCTGAATGGAGGTATTCATCATCTGCAGAAATCGACGCTGTTCCTCGGGGTCTTCTGCATGCTCCAGCATACCCGCCAGCATGGTCAGATTACTGGAGTTGGATCGCAGATTATGGGAAACGATATGAGCGTAATTGACCAGGCTCTTATTCTGCTCCTCGGTAATATTGAGCAAATGCCTGAGTCGGTCATCGGATTTTTTCTGGCGCGTGAAGTCGTAATTAACCCCGATCATGCGATCGGGCTGGCCCCGCTCATCGTAAAACGTCTGGCCCTTAGCTGCTATGTAGCGGACCTGACCCTTTCTCGTGAGTATGCGAAACCGGAAATCCAGCGGCGTATGGTTTTCCACCGCGTCCCAGACTGTGGCAACCGCCTCGTCCAGGTCGTCAGGGTGCAGGGTGTTCTTCCAATCGTCAAAACCGCCTTTAAACCCCTCCTTGTCCACATCAAACACCTCGAACATGGTGTCGTTCCAAATGAGCTCGTGAGTCTTTAGGTCCAGATCCCATATACCGATTTTGGCCCCTTCCGTTGCCATTTTATACCGGTTATTTAGGTTTAGGTAACGCTTTTTTTCTCGGACCTGATTATCCATGTCCTGGAACAAACCAAAGAAACCCAGGCAACGCCCATTCTTCATTTCCGGATGCCCTATGGCCCGTATCCATCGCTCTTTGCCTTTAGCAGTAGTGATGGTCAACAATTCATCGAAGGGCTCACCGTGCTCAATCGCACGACTTACCGCCTCCTGTATGCGATCCCTGGATATGCCTGGCTTATAAAAGTCGATTCCTTCGGCCAGTCCGGGTTCATAGTCCATGGGAACTTCGTGAATTTCCTTGGTGATCGAAGACCAGTACACGAAATTCTGCTCCAGGTTGACTTCCCAGGTGCCGATTCGGGCCGTGGCCTCAGATTTCCTGAACATCTCATAGAGCTGAATCTCCCGGGTAATGTCCTCCATGAACACCAGAAAACCATCCACCAGTGGAGACCTGCGTACCTGAACCCAACGATCCTCTCTGAAAGGGTGGGGATAAATCTCGCAGTTTTGCAATTCGGAACGATTCCGAACATGTCTGGAGAAATCGTTTTCGTTAAATCTCTTACCCGAGGGGAAGAGTTTCTCGAAGCCCGTTATCGCTGCCTTCTGATCAGGCAGGCACAGGAATTCAAAAGCGGACGCGGAATAGTCGACCACTTTGAGGGTGGAATCAATCTTAAGAACAGGTACCGGAAAGGTACTAAGGGTCAGGAGGTCTTCCAGATTCTCCATACGCGGATTTCTAGATTAACGTAAGAAAGTCTTTACATAGTATGCCGTTTGACCGGATAATTCAACCGCCATGAATCGCCAGTCAAAACCATTTATGCACAGGCTCTGAAACTTGACTCCTCCAGGCCGATTTCTTTAGCCGGGTTACGGTTCATTATTTGTCAATTCCCGGTTTATGGGCGACTATCAAACGGCTTTCGCTTTAATCGTCAAACAACAGAAAAACGGGTGTCGGAGCTTGCAGGGTGTCCACGGGCTCCAGAGTTCCAAACTCAGCATCCCTGTGAAAACTTACCAGAGTCTGGCTATCCTGATTGGCCACGATCAGGTAACGCTCGTCAGGTGTCAAGGCAAAATTTCGTGGCCTCTCACCCGCGGTGGCCTGCCAGAACAGGGGCTCCAGGGTTCCGCGGGTACGGCTGATGCGAAAGGCGGCTATGCTGTTGTGCCCCCGATTCGAGGCGTATAGGTACTTGCCATCCGAGCTGATCTTGAGCTCTGCCCCTGTATTATCGCCCCTGAAATCGTTGGGAACCGCCTTGTGATAGGTGGGAGCTATGCTGCGGATGGTATCCCTGAGGTTCCGCAATTCCAGTTTCGAAACCTCATTGGCGAGTTCTTGCAACACGTAGATCCAGCGGCCGTTAGGATGAAAAACAGCGTGCCTCGGTCCCGATCCCTGTCGAAGGGTGTAGCCAAAAGGGTTAGCAAAGGTAGAATCGGATTCGTTTACGCCAGTATTCCAGATCCGGTCGGAACCCAGATCCAGGGCAAGCAGTTCGGAAGGGCTGTCCAGGAAGTAGGAAGAATGCGCATGCGGGGCCTCCTGCCTCGGGTGAGGCCCGCTTCCCGCGAAAAACAGAGTATCGAGTATTGGGCTCAGCAAACCCTCCTCGTTCAGGCGAAAAAGGGACAGGGATCCCCCTCCGTAGTTGGCACTCACCACCCAGCCGTCCGGATGAACCGAGATATGGCAGGGATATGCCCCGAAGGTGGGCTGAGTATTCAACAGCAGCAGGCTGTCTCCTTGCCGGCGATAAACCGAAACGGCCGCTTTCGGACCCTCGCTCAATGTGTCGGTAGCACCCAGCTCATTAACCGACAGCAGCAGAGAATCCCCAAATCGGGCCAGGTACGACGGGTTCGGGGTTTCGGCCCGAAGACCGAGAGAACTCAGCCTTCCCAGCGAATCGATCTGATAGCGGTAAATTCCCCGGCTCTCACCATCGGTATAGGTTCCGGTGAAAAATTGATAATTCGCTCCGGATGTCTGCTGATCGGCATCGGATTCAGCCCCGGGCTCTTCCCTGCAGGCCACGATCAGTACCACAGTCAAGAAAGAGATCCATACTTTTTTCATAATTGCGTTTTAGATGAATTGATTCAACAGCAGAACCCCTCCCAGGCCGGCCAGCCCAATGGCAGTTTCCATTACGGTCCAGGACCGAAGGGTATCGGCCACACTCAGATTAAAATATTCCTTAAAGAGCCAGAACCCACTGTCGTTTACGTGCGAAAGCATCAGGCTGCCCGAGCCTATGGCAAGCACCATGAGTTCGGGGCTCACACCGGAGGCGTCGATCACAGGAAATACGATACCTGCGGCAGTTAGACCGGCCACCGTGGCCGAGCCCATGGAAACCCTGAGCAGGGTGGCGACAAGCCAGCCCAGAATAAGCGGCGAAACCAGGAGTTCACCGGCCAGGTTACCAATATGATCACTGGCCCCGCTGTCGATCAGCACCTGCTTCAGTGCCCCCGATCCCGCAATGACGAGCAGAACCAGGGTAATTCCCTTGACGGAATCCGCCAGTTCGTCCATGACGGTTTTCATCTCCTTGCCCCTACCGATACCAAGGGTTCCCACGGCAATCAATACGGAAAGCAACATGGCCATGACCGGATCTCCAATGGCCGTCACCAAAGTCCTTATGGCCCCCTCCAGCAAATAAGGCTCCAGATTCCCCATCAGTATAAAAATGACGGGTAGCAGGGCAGTGAGCAGGCTAACTCCACGTGACGGAAGGCGGTCTAGGTCTATGGGTTCCACATAGAATTCCTTAAGCGGCCGGGCCTCTATCTTCCTGACGGTTCGGGCCAGTATGGGCCCGGCAATGACTATGGCCGGAATGGCCACGATCAGTCCGTACTGCAGGGTTTTATTCAGATCGGCTCCAAAGGTTTCGGTAAGGGCGGTCGGAGCCGGATGAGGAGGCAGATAACCGTGGGTAACCGAAAGGGATGCCAGCATGGGCAGGGCCACAAACAACAGGGGAAGTTTCGTGCGCAGCGCCAGGGCATAGATGATGGGGATCATCATCACGAAACCTACCGTATAAAACAAGGGCAGCCCGATGACGAAACCCGTTACCATGAGGGCCCAGTGTATGTTCCGTACCCCGAATACCCCGATAAGCATGTCGGTGATCTGCTGTGCAGCCCCGCTTCCGGCTATGAGTCGGCCCAGCATGGCTCCGAAGCCCAGAATCAGGATCAGCGACCCCATGATAGCGCCTATGCCCGTCTTTATCGATCCTATGGTCTCCCCCATGGACAACCCCAACGTCATGCCTATTCCCAGGCTCACTATAATGAAGGCGATGAAGGCATTGAACCTCAGTGCGGTAATCAACAAAAAAAGGACAAATACGCCCAGGGCGATTACGATGAGAGGGCTCATGATGATCTATTATCCAATGGATGGAGAATTTACCACTTTTCGGTCAATTGCCATGCTTTCGATCGAAGGGGATACGTTTGCGAACCGGGCCAGAAAAAAACCAGTATAACTACAGATATTCGTGTTTTGATATTGCCGATGATTTCCTACTTTGAGCCCCAATATCAGCTATGGAAACAGAAAAGGCAATCCGGGAAATACGCCAGTACACTCGAGGGCAACTCCGGGAATTCTGGCAATTCATACGCGAGCAGCACCGGGACCAGACACCGAATCCGGGCCTGCTGCACCACGATATGGTCGCCGATAAATCCGGGGAACGCTGGAAGGGCGGACAGGCCTTCGAATACATGATCCTTCGCTTTTTCGAATTGGACGGGGCGGAAGTCACCTACCCCTACGGCCCCATCATAGGCCTGGACGGCATGAAGCAGGAAACCGACGGTTTTATCTACGCTCAGGGC
Organism: uncultured Flavobacteriaceae bacterium; assembly: GCA_964552195.1. Taxonomy (GTDB): domain Bacteria; phylum Bacteroidota; class Bacteroidia; order Flavobacteriales; family Flavobacteriaceae; genus CAZKAP01. The sequence goes on along the minus strand of CAZKFM010000001.1, from coordinate 130,512 downwards.
CTGCGCTGCATGGTGGAATCCAAGGACTGGAGCCGGGAGGTGGGCATGTCCACGGTGGCCAAGCTCAAGGATCGCATGCTACACCGCAACTCGCAACTGATCGGAAGCATCTTCTGTTCCCGAAACGGTTTTAACCGCACGGCCCTGTCGGCAGCCTTCCTCGAACAATCCCGCTACAACATACTCCTCTGGGACGGCGATGAGATCGACTGCCTGATATCGCAACCCACCGGAAATTTCGTCAAGGCCCTGCACACCAAATACCGCATTTCGCTGGAGCGACTGCTTCCCAACTTCAATACCTGCGCTGAGAATCCCGATCTACAGGCCCCCAAAAACCTTAAGTTCTAGCCCATGAAGAACGCCATCGTCTACACCCGAGACTTCCCCTGGGAGGAATTTGCCCGACTCCTTCCTGCGCATATCACCGAAGGAACCCTGCTGAGATGTTTTAGCACCCACGCCACGGCGGTCAGTGGTATCGCATCGCTGAGGGCGCTCGATTACAGCCAGGTGCTCTATGTGTGCAATACCTATTACACGGGCGAACAGGCAAATTCCGACTGGCTGCAGGAACTGCAGGAACTGCTCGAACTCACCCCATCTCGCACCCGGGTTCGGATCGTCCCCTTTGAGCCTGACTTTCACTCGGTAGTGGAGAACTTTCTGATCGCCACGGTAGCTCGACCGGCAGGAAAGACCGTTAACATGTCGGTCAATGAACGGATGGTACACAAGGAAGAGGATCGCGTACCGGATGAGCCCTTTCAGGTAGATAATATAACTATCGGTATTAAAAATGGCAAATCGCCTGCTGGGCAATGGAAATCAGGTCCTAAACTGTCTAAAAATCGATCGGATTCAGAGTCAAAAGGCTCTCAACACCATCTCCTTAGGCTCCCGCAGGTACAGGACTCTTTGGAATTCTTCCAGCACAGCAAACCGTGGTGACTCCGGGAAAGGACAATCCATTTGCCCCTGAACTCCGGAAAGGGTCGCTTTTACTGTGCCAGCAGACAGAGGACGACTACGAGCGATTATATTCACTGGCCTCCGACCCGTTACTCTGGGAAAATCACAACGATCGCCTGCGTTATACACGGGAAGGCTTTGACCGCTACTTCTCGAAAGCTATGGAGAACCCACTTGGCAGTTATCTCATATGCGAAGGCCAAGGGCGGGAGCTTAGGGAGCCACCCGTTTTTACGATTTTGTACCCGAAGAAGCCCGGGTGAGCATTGGTTACACTTTTATCGCACGTTCATACTGGGGTACCGGCCTGAATGATCGGGTAAAGCGAATCATGCTGCAATACGCCTTCGATCATGTCGATACCGTGCGTTTCGATGTATTTGCTAAAAATCACAGATCGCAGAAGGCCGTGGAGAAACTCGGCGCCCGATTAACCGAAACGAAGGAATCAGTGTGGGTATATACATTGGCCTCGTGTCACTTTTTCAAGACTTAGGAGTTGCCTATTCCTCTGCGAGGGCAAACACCATATAGACATCCCCTGACTCCGCACCCAACTTACCGCCCCCACAGGCAATAACCACGTACTGCCTGCCGTCCACCTCATAAATGCTGGGGGTGGCAAAACCGGCATAGGGTAAGGTGAACTCCCGGAGTACGGCTCCGTCCTCCTGGTCGAATATGCGAAACTTTTGGTCCTTAGTACCTGCTATAAAAATGAGCCCGTTGCGGGTTATGGCCGGCCCGCCATAGCTTTCCGCTCCCGTATCCAGGCTTTCAGCTCCCGGATAGCTGCCCAGGGGTCGTTTCCACTTGAGCTTCCCGCTCTGCAGATCGATGGCATTCAGGGTTCCCCAGGGAGGTGACAGGGCCGGTAACCCTTCCGGGGAAAGAAATTTCTTGTAGCCTGTTGAAGTATAGGGGGTATCCCACATGGGATGACGAAAGCCGGGCTCATCCATGAACGGCTTATCCTGGTTCCACAGATCCAGGAGATAGGACGCCAATGCCTCCTTCTCTGCCGTGCTCAGGTATGAAAAGGCCGGCATCATGCGAACGCCGTTGTTCAAAAGCTTCAGAAAACCCTCCTTTTTATAGGTGGATTCTATGCCCATGAGCGAAGGATAACTTCCTGCGCCTTCCCTGTTCACCCCGTGGCAGGCCACGCAGTACTTCTGGTAGAGTCGCTTACCGGCCTGCCCCTGGGTTTCCTCGGTAGCAGCTTGGGGCGCAGGCTCTTGCTCCTTCATTGTAAGGATCCAGGGCATTTCACTGGAATTGACAAACAGGGTCTGTGTCTCAGGATTGTAGGCGGCCCCGCCCCACTCGCCCCCGCCGTCATAGCCGGGAAAGATTAGGGTGCCCTGTTCTGATGGCGGGGCAAAGATGTGGTCCGACCTCAGCCCTTGCAGTACATTCCGTATGCTATCCCGTGAGGACTCAGGAACCAAAGGATTGATATCCTGGTCAGTAGGAGCGAAGCGGTGGCGGGCAAACCGAACCGGAAAGGTCGGCATGGGCTGGGTAGGACTCAGGCTCTCCCCTGCCAGGTCCGTATCCGTGGGAACGGGCACCTCCTCTATCGGATAGATCGGCTCCCCGGTGAGGCGATTGAGAAGGAATACGAAGCCCGTCTTGGTGATCTGTGCCAGGGCCTCCACCTTTTCTCCATCCATGCTGTAATCCAGTAAAACCGGGGCCGAAGGCAGGTCGCGGTCCCAGACATCGTGGTGTACGGTCTGATAGTGCCAGCGGTACTCCCCCGTGGCAGCGTCCAGTGCGAGTATACTGTTCGCAAACAGGTTGTCGCCCTTTCGCTTCCCGCCGTAGAAATCCGGTGAAGCCGAACCCAGTGAGGCATAGACGATGCCATTCTTCTCGTCCAGGCTAAAGCCGGACCAGGCGTTGGCTCCCCCAATATACTGCCATGCACGTTTGTCCTGCCAGCTCTCGAAACCGGGCTGTCCCGGCTGGGGAATGGTATGGAAGATCCACCTCAATTGCCCGGTTCGTGTATCGTAGGCCCGTATATGTCCGGGGGCCGCCGCAGCCTCCTCGGCCACGCGCGAACCGATAATAATCAAATCCTCGTAGACGATCCCGGGACTCGTCATGGCGACGTATAAGGCCTGTGCCTGGTCACCCAGATCACTGTGCAGATCGAGCATCCCCTGGCTGGCGAAGTCTCCTTCCGGCGCGCCGGTCGAAGCATCTATGCAGAACAAATGCGATCCGGCCGCATAGAAGATTCTTCCCCCTTCCCCGTCTTCGAAAAACGTTACTCCCCGGCAGACATTAAGCGCAAAATACCCCTTACCCCTATTGGTCACCGCTATACGTTCATAAGGGTCGAACGACCAGAGCTCCTCCCCGGTGGCGGCGTTCAGCGCGAAGAGCTTAAGCTGTGGGCTTACTCCATAGAGAATACCCTCCACCACGATCGGATTCACCTGTATCTGGGTAGATTCCGAAGCGTCTCCGCTGGCATAGGTCCAGGCCAGACCAAGCCGGTCCAGGTTTTCTTTATTTATGGCCTGAAGATCGGAATAGTGGTTGTTTTCGTTATTCCCACCGTAGCGATACCATTCATTATACCGATCGGTCTTGTTGCAGCTGCACAGCAAGCAAAGCAAGCCTAGACCAGCTTTTACCATGGTACTCGACTTCATCCTACTGCTTTTTGTTGGTGGTGAATGACTTGTCGGGATAAGGCGGATGCGGGGGAACCTTTCTGGGATCCTTGCGAATCTCCTCCAGCAGGTAGTCCACGGCACGGTTTAGCTGGGCATCCTCTCCCATATAGGTAGCATGCGGGAGGTTGTCCAGTTCCTCGTCGGGCTCGTAGCCATGCCCTTCGATCAACCATTTCCCATTCGCTCCATAGACGCCCATCATGGGGGCTCGGGCCAGACCATTATCGGTCAGGCGGTTGGAACTGCTCAGCCAGACTTCTCCTCCCCAGGTTCGCATGCCAAAACTCTTTCCCAGGTCGAGTCGGGTAAATCCATCGGCAAAGGCCTCACCATCGGAATAGGTGTTTTCGTTGACCAGTATGGCCATGTGGCCCCGAAAGGCGTACTGCATGTTCCAGATGGGGACGCCTGTGCGCTGCTGCCAGTACATCCAGGCCTTTCGAATCAATTTGGAGAGTATAAAGCTGTCGATATTTCCCCCGAAGTTGAATCGTACATCAATTATTAGACCCTGTCGGTCAAAGACCGGGAAGAACTCCCTGTAGAACTGACTCACGTCGTTACTGCCCATGGCACGCAGGTGGATGTAACCTATCTTGTTTTCACTCATTTCCTCCACCTTTAGCCGGTTCCCGTATTCCCAATCGTAATAACGGTAGTTGTAGGAGCTGCCTACCGGCTTCACAATTACATCCCGTTTTCCCGAGGGGCCGGACAGGGCCAGGCGCACCTGCTTACCTACCTGATTCCTGAGCAGTTCGCCGAGATCGTTCGCCTCCAGTACAGACCTGCCATTGACATGGGTAATCACCTCTTCGAACTGTATGTCCAGATGGGGCTGATCCAGGGGCGATCGCTGTTCGGCATAGTCCGGGTCTCCCTTGTAGATGTGCTCGATCCTATACCCCTTGGCCTCGGCATCCCTCTTGAAAATTCCTCCCAGGGTGGCCACGGATATACTCGTTCCGTCGTCGCGCGTGTCCCCTCCCCGAACACTGGTATGCAGCACGGAGAGTTCACCAACCATCTCCCCGATCAGGTCGGAAAGTTCCTCCCGTGTAGTGACCCGGTCCACGAAGGGCAGGTATTTATCGTACATGGCGTCCCAATTCACCCCGTGCATATTCGGATCGTAGAAGTAATCCCGTTCCATCCGCCAGGCGTCCCGGAAAATCTGCCTCCAGTCTTCTCTTGGGTTGAGCTCGAACCTCCAACCGCTGAAGTCGATCTTGGACTTATTCAGATCGCTCACTTTGGAAGTTCCTGCCTTAATCATGTAATACGCACCAGACTTGGATACCAGTAGCTGCTTGCCGTCTCCGGTCAGCTGAAAGGATTGGGCATCGGCGACAAAATCCTTGAGCTCAACATCCTCATTCTTTTTCTCTAAAACCTTGATATGCCTCTTGTTGCTAACGTCCAGGTCTCGGGCCATCACATAAATGGCCTTATCGGTTACCGCCAGGTAATCGTAATTCCCCGCGGATATGGGCACTTCCGCAAGGCGTGACTGCAGCCCCTCCCTGTCCATTTCAACTTTTACCTCTGTCTCGTCGGCTTCCTTTTTCTTATCCTTTTTAGCGGGTTTGGGCTCTGCCTTCTCGGAAGATTTATACAATTCATCCTGCTCCCGGAATGGGGAACGGGTGCCCTTCTTTAGGGGAATGTGATACAGCTTAACCTTGGACGTAAAATAGGGATCCGGGGCGCGTGTACCCCAGGGCGATCCCACCAGGGACTGAAAATTCCGATCGGATAAGAAGTAGATGAAATCCCCCTTGGGATCCCAGCGGGGCGACCAGCTGTTGGCGCGATCCGTCGTGAGTTCCACGCGCTCGCCGGTCTCCAGTTGGTAGAGGTGAATCTGAGCCATGGTATTGCGGGCCATATCGGAGTAGCTGATCCAACGACTGTCCGGTGACCAGCTGAAATCCCATAAACCATCGCTATGTACGGGATTCGATACCCGGATATTCTTCCCGGATTTCAACTCCAGGTAATAGAGGGCGCCATCGAGGTCACGATAGGCCAGTTTAGTACCATCAGGAGACAGCTGACCACCGAATCGCAGCAAGTTGCCATCGCTGGTAATGGGACGGATTTCGCCGGTCCCGTCTGAGGGAAACTCCACCCACTCAAACTCACCGCTCTGATCGCTCAGGGTCACTACCATTTTCCCGTCCTTGGAGAATAGTGCATCGCGGTAACGGACATCGCCGGGCTCGGTAAAGCTGACTACCCGGCCCTGCTTCACCGGTACGGCAAATACCCGCCCCCGGGCCGTCACCACTACCCGGGCCCCGTCGTGTGAGGGGGAAACGCTCGTTATGTAGCGGGACGGATTTTCGTCCCAGCGGGGTCTCAGCTGATCGAAATCGGAAATCAGCGAAATGGGTATTTTCCGGTCCTCTCCGGTGTTGATATCGAAATGGCGGATATCGGCACCGTGCTGATACACCAGCGTACCTTCGTGCAGATTGGGAAAGCGGGCGTCATAGAGTGTATGTCGGGTATGCTGCATCCTGTCCTGACCCGATTCGTCCATCGACCACAGATTCATGACCCCGTCCCGGTCGGTCAGGAAGTATACCCGTCCTTTGTAGTACATGGGATGATGACTCTCCCCTGCGTAATCGGTGGTTAGTTTTGCCGCCTCCTCCGTGCCTTCCGTATACTTCCAGATCTGGCGGGCGGTTCCACCAATGTAACGCTTGGTGACGTTGCGGTGGAAGGCAGGCCTAACGAAGTACATAGTCTTGCCGTCGTCGCTAAAGGTTACCTCGGAAGCCTGGCCAAGGGGAATAGGCTCCTTGGTCCTGGCCTGCGGATCGATTTTGACGGCTACCAAATCGGGAACTTTCGAATAAGCCAGGGTACCGTAAACCAATTCCCCCTGCGGGGTCCATTCCTCCACCACAGAAGCATCCGCTTCGTAGGTCCAACGGGTGGGTACCCCACCGTCCACGGGCATGGTATATACCTCCATAGGGCCCTCGTACTGGGCACTAAAGGCAATCGATTTTCCGTCCGGTGAAAAACTGGGGTACAATTCCTCCTCGGGATGGGAGGTGATACGCTGAGCCACCCCTCCCGAAAGCGAAACCGTCCACAGGTCCCCTTCGGCTACGAAAACCACTCGGTTTCCGTGAACATCGGGATAGCGGTAATACCCTTCAACTCCCTGGCTAAACAGGAATGGGATACCCATTAATACAAAGAGGCCGGATAGCCAGCCACGAGTAAAGCGAGATATAAACATGCTTGTCATTGGATTAGGTGGGTTTCAATTTACTAATATCCGCCCGAATTGCCGGTTGTTAAACGTTTACAAACTTAACTCCGCAGCGAAACCGCCGTTCCTTTTCAAAAAAAGACCAATCAATTCAGTGCCAGGTATTCGTGTACAAATTTAATGGCCATGGAACCCTCTCCTACAGCGGAGGCGACCCGGTTCATCGCCCCGGAGCGAACATCGCCCGCGGCGAAAATCCCGGGTATGCTGGTTTCCAGCAGGAAGGGTTCTCTGGGTTCCTTCCAGAGCCCGGCAAAGGACTCGTTCTTCACCAGACCCGGACCCGTCTCTATAAAGCCTTTGGGATCCTTAACTACTTCCAGTTTAAGCCAGTCAGTGACCGGTTTGGCGCCGATAAAAATGAACAGGGCAGCGGCCTGACGGGTTACGACTTCGCCGCTCTCATTATTCTTCAACACGATCCGTTCGAAGCGATCGTCACCCTGCACTTCAATCACCTCGGTATGGCTCATCACCTCGATAGCGTCGGTTGCTTCGATCTGGTCGATCAGGTAACTGGACATGCTGGAGGTCAGGTTGGGTCGGCGAATCACGATATAGACCCTTTTTGCGAACTTAGAAAGGTACATGGCGGCCTGACCGGCTGAGTTTCCGCCCCCTACAATGTAGATATCCTGACCCTTGCAAGCGTGTGCCTCGGTGGTAGCGGCCCCGTAATAGATGCCGGCCCCGGTAAAGCGATCGATCCCCTTTGACGGATGCTTGCGGTAATCTACACCGGTGGTCAGAATTACCGCCCGGGCATTCACCTGGGTGCCATCCTTTAAAGTCAGAATCTTATAGTTGTCCTTAATTTCCATGTCGGCCACTTCCTGGGGCGAAAGGAACTCGATGCCGAAGCGGGATGCCTGGGTAATTGCGCGGCGCGACAAGTCGGCGCCGCTCAACCCTTTTGGAAAACCCAGGTAATTCTCAATGCGCGAACTGGTTCCGGCCTGCCCTCCGGGAGCCCTGCGTTCGATAAGGACGGTGTTGAGGCCTTCCGATCCCCCGTAGACCCCGGCCGCCAGACCCGCCGGGCCGGCCCCGATGATGGCCACATCGTACATGGGCTGAGAGGCTCGTACCCTCATCCCCGTTTTTTCGCCTACCTCGGATGTGCTCGGGTTGGTGAGCAGGGTCCCATCCTCGAAGAGCACGGCAGGAAGATGATTGCGGTCAATCTTATTCCGATCGATGATATCCACCGCCTCCAGGTTGGTCTCCACATCCAGCCATAGATAGGGAATCAGGTTCCCTGCGAGGAAGTCCTTGATTTCATGCGAACGGGGGGACCACTGATATCCAATAATACGAATGCCTTCGAACCCGGGAACATAGGCCGCCTGCCAGGCATCGAGCTGATCGTTCAGTACAGGGTAGAGCTTCTCCTCGGGCGGATTCCAGGGCTTAAGCAGGTAAAAGTCCAGCTGCACCTCGTTAATGGCGCGTATGGCGGCCTCAGTATCGGAATAGGCCGTGAGCAGCACCCGTTTCGCCTCCGGATAGTAAGGAATGGCCTGGCCCAGGAATTCCACGCCCAGCATCTCGGGCATGCGCTGATCCACCAGGAAAAGGGCGACCACCTCCCCCTGGTTCTTCAATTCCTTAAGGGATTCCAGGGCCTCGATGGCCGAGGTAGTGGAAAGCACTCGGTATTCCTTGCGGTATTCCGATCGGATGTCCCGCGTAATCGAACGGATCACAGATTCGTCGTCGTCCAGTATGAATAGGATGGGCTTTTTCATGTGGCTTTAAGAGGTAGGCAGATTGTAAATACGGTTTTTCCGGGCTCGGATTCTAGTTCAATAATGCCCTTGTGCTCGGTCTTGATGATGTGGAGTACGCTCTCCATACCCAGGCCAGTTCCCTTGCCAATGGCCTTGGTCGTGAAAAAAGGATCGAAGATGCGGCCTTTGATTTCGTCGGGGATTCCGTGTCCGGTATCCTCGATTTCAACCACAAAATAGGTGGCGGAGGCCCGGGTCCTCAGCGTCAGGGTGGGTGTTTCAGTGGCTTCCATAGCGTCGATGGCATTATCGATGATATTGGTCCACACCTGATTGATGGTGCTGGGCAGGATCTCGGGCTTAGGCAGGCTCTCGCCGTACTCCCTGACCACTCGTATCCGATTTACCGTGATCTTGTGGTTGAGTATGGTCAGTGTATTGTCCAGACCGGTATGCACATCGGTGGGTTGTTTCTCAGGAGCCTGGTCCATGTGGGTATAGCTCTTAATCGATTGCACGAGATCGTTTATTCTTTGGGAAGCATCCCCGATTTCCCCCACCAGTTTCTCGGTAGTCAGTACCTGTTCCAGCCAACCGATCACGGGGTCGAGGTGTTCCTGGGGCGTCTCGGCGGCAATCAGGTCCAGATCGGCTACCGTAAAACCGTAATCCAATAGGCTGTCGACCCGGTCTTCCGGCTCGGCTATGTTGTGATCGTAGAGCCAGTCGATAAGCTCATCTTCCCGTTTACTGCGATCCAGCATGCCCAGGCGCTCCACACCCTGTTCAACCTTGGCGAATAGCAGCTCGTTCACCCGGTCGATCTGCGGATCGCTCATCCGAATACTGACTACCTTTTTAAACCGGTCAGGGACGATCTTCAGGTGTCGGGAAAGCGCCTGGGAACTTCGGACCACGGCGGCGGAGGGATTGTTGAGCTCGTGGGCCAGTCCGGCCGAAAGCTTACCCAGCGAAAGCATCTTTTCGTTCATCTGCTCGGACTTGGTCACATTGCGGATGCGACTGCTCATGCGGTGCACGAAAACGGTAGTCAGCTCATGACAATCGCATATCATATCCCTAAAATGATCCTTATGCAGGGTGAGCACCTCGACTTCTTCGTCGGCTACTCCATACCCCTGGGCGCTTAGCATGCGGGAATAGGGCAACAGACCCGATATACCGGGCGCCGAGACCTGAAACTGATTGTTCTGCTGGAAACGAAGGGTAAAACTTCCCTTCAGCACGATCATCAGCTCATCAACCGGATCGCCCTGTTCAAAGAGGTGGGCGCCCTCTGGGTAGGTTACACGACCGCTGCGTTCGATCAACCAGTTGAGTTGCGCTTCAGGCAGACTGGCGAATTCGGGTACGGTCCGCAATTGCTGAAGTATGTCCATGGCAGGTTGGGTTTTCTTATGTCGGGCCCCGTTAAGATTCCGAAATCCCCTTAAAAATACATCCGAAAATGTCCCCGTACCGGGAATTCCTATCTTTAGGGAGAAAGCAACCCTAAAACCTAACCCATGAAATTAGGCGCATTCTCCATTAGCCTCAGCGTGAAGGACCTCGATGCCTCACGTAGCTTCTACGAAAAACTCGGCTTCCGGGTATTCGCGGGGGACCCGGATAACAACTACCTGATCATGAAGAGCGGAGATACCCTAGTAGGTCTTTTCGAGGGTATGTTCGACGACAACATACTCACCTTTAACCCCGGCTGGGACCAGAACGCAGACAAGCTCGAGAATTTCGATGATGTGCGGGTACTGCAGGACCAACTCAGAGCCGAGGGAATCCCCCTGATCAAGGAAGTTGATCCCGACACCGAAGGACCCGGCAGCTTTGTGGTCGTGGACCCGGACGGCAACCCCATACTGATCGACCAGCACGTCTAGCACTAGCCCTTCCCGGTCATAAGTGCCCCTAAGAACATCGGGAGATCAATAACGAGATGGACCGCGATGAGGAAGGGTAAGTTACGCGTACGCAGATATAGCAAAGTCAAGATCAAACCCAACGGCAGAACCACCCCGAGGACATGAAAGAGATCCCAGGAACCCGCGTGGATGAGTACGAAGGTGCCAAGACTAAGTACAAACCCGGAGACCTGATTACCCGTAAGTTCTCGTAATCGTTTCAAGGGATAGGCCCTCAGGAGCACCTCCTCAGTGACCGCCGCGGTGATCACACCGAGCAGCAGTACCCCGGGGGAATGACGTAACAGGTCCATCTGCTCATCAGCCGGAGCGGACCACCATGATCTAAGTGCATACACCAGAGGTGCCCAAAGGGACAGCAGTATCCCCAATCCCACTGCGAAAAATAAGCGCCTGACTTTGATAGCCTGCCAGCCGATTGAGTAAAACCCCCTGTGCTCCACTTTTTTAACGTATATCGCCAATAAAAAGAGGATCACCCACATACCTGCCAGGCCGAGTAATCTTTGTGCGGGTTCATCGTAATTCAACTGTATACAGGCAGGGAAAAACCAAAGGCTAAAGAGAATCGGAAGACTTAAAGATATAAGCAGTCCCGCAAAGGTTCGGGCGGGAGTGGGAATCGTTTCCATACGCCTCAGGTTTCCCGTAAAAATAATTCTCTCCTAAGCCAATTCCAACAGAATTCAAGCCCTAGGCAGTCCCCGGTATCACCACGATATCCGGCGCTCGTTCCTTGAAGATCAAATACCAGTTGCCGTTCTCGATCAGGGCCTCCTTGCCCGTCAGGTACAGCAGGTTATGCAGGCGTTCCTCCATATGCTCCTCCGGCCGGACTTCGCCGATCTCATTCATCTTGTTACGGGTCTTCCCGAAGATGCGCGACATCATAGCGTATTGGGTGCGCATCTGGTCGTAGCCCTTTTTCTCGTACAGGGCCATCGCTATCAGCACCCAGCCCACGGCTACATTAACCAGGCATACGCCCATGGCCTTTACCACTTCGAATGAATTCCAGGCTCCGGTGCCTTTGACAAAGCTGTCCTCGTAGAGTATGCAGGCGAAAAGCATGAGCAGGCCGATGAAGCCCAGGAAACCAATCGAAAAATAAAACAATCGGTATTTTTCGCGCTTGTTATCGTATCGTTCCATAGATTTCACGAAATACCCGTACTGATCTTCAATCCAGTTTCGCTGTATGGTAGTCCAGTGACAAACCCGGGTCGGGTTGCCCAGGGTAAGTCCGTATATGGCGTTGAGGATATTGGGCAGCCAGTTGTGCTCCTGCTTGTGTATGCGCAATATGTGGCGGGCCACAGGCTGCTGTATGCCGGATTGTTTCCAGAAGAACTGGGTGCGGATTGCCTCGGCTACGACCCGGTCATCTATAAAAATGGTGTGGTCCTTCCACTTGGTGTACCGCTTGATGAAAATGGCAACCAGAAAGAGTACCATCACAATGAGCAGCAACAAAACCCCTCCGTACTCGGTGATCAGGTCCTCCACGGCCTTGGCATCCTCATGCGTGCTGAAAATAGCGGCCAGTACGCTGACCACCTGGGACCCCCCGACCAGGAAGGCCCCCAGGTAGAAAAAGCCATTAACAAAGCGGTTGTATATGCGTTTGTGTATGGTGGAATGACTGGCAAAAACATTGTGCCATCTCTTGAGATTGCGGGCATTGGAGGGATCCTCCCCTTCCGTGCATACTTCCCAGGATTCGGTCCAGTCTTCCTTCTTCCGATGGCGGGTACTGAACTGGTTGATTTCGTCCGTCTTGGTCAGGGTCTCCACCACATCGGGAATGGCGAAGAAATCGTCGAGGAGTTCCTCGGTGAGCTCTTCCTCGGTAACCTGTCGGGAATCCCCGCGATCGCAGGGAATAACCAGGGCCGTTCCGTGCAGGTTAAACAAGCGGTCGTCCACGTGCTCCCGGAAGGTTCCGTTGACCTTATAGTAGAGCAGATCGTCCGTACCGCCCATGCCTCCAGTATTCTTCTGGTCCGAAAAGCCGATGAGTACCATAGAACTATCGGCCACAAACTGCCCGCCCCGACGGAACTTCATATTGCGATCGTCCCCCGGATGCTGGGGAACCACAAACTTTTCCTCGGCCTCCTCGTACACCCGATGAAAACACTCCAGGGGCTCGGGATCGAAATCCCTGACGTACTCCTCCTTCTCGAAGGGAAGGGGAACGATCAGGCGGTAGGGCCTGCCTGTGCGTTTCTTGTGTTCCAGAAAGATCCGGGCTACTTCCAGATCGGCGCCCTGAGCCAGTTGGGAGAATAGCACCAGGGGGGAATGGGGGAACCGCTCGTGCAACAGGTTGAGCGTCTTGATGATCAGCATCTTGTGAGCGGGGACGATAACCGCATCGCGATGTCCAATAATCCCGAGTGTAATGGGGATTTTCATTCGTCAGGTCTTCAGGCTATTCCGCGAAAAATACGAAAATTCTGTGCAGCCGAAAGGTCGATGGTAAACGTTTATCGCCGGGCATGAACACCCGTTTTTGTCGGAATTTTCGCCCTAACCTCCTTATTTTCGTAGGGTTACCGAATTTTTTTCATACTTTTTCACATTCTTCGAAGAACACTACCCATGCAGAAGGTCTACATATCCTCTACCTACAAGGATTTCAAGGAGTACCGAAGCACACTCATCAGCCTTTTCCAAAAGGAACTACGGGGTGAATTCGAGCTGAGCGAAATCATGGAGCACATGTACGACGACGGCTCCTCATCTACCTACGTGGAGGAATGCCGCGAGGCCGTCAAGAGCTGCGACATCTACTTCATCATACTGGGCAATTCGGTGGGTTCCTATCCGCCGGGGGAGACCCGAACCTATACGGAGCTCGAATACCTGACCGCCGTGGAGGAGGACAAGATCATGTACCGGCTGCAGCTCGACCCGATCGATCCCAAGAGCATAGACGACCCCAAGAAGCATAAGGCGCTGCGTGAGTCCTTCGAGGGCAAGCACGTGCATTACTTCAAAGACGAGTCCCAGTTGGAGAGCATCTTCCTCAAGTGCCTGATGAAGCACATGAAGAAGGTGAATACGGCCAACCCCTACAAGGGCATGGTACCTTATGAAATTGAGGACGGTCCCTACTTTTTCGGACGTCATGAGGAAATCGAAGCCCTGCTTAAACTTATACTCACCACGCCTGAGAAAAGGGCCTTTGCCGTGACCGGCAGTTCCGGCATCGGAAAGAGTTCCTATGTCAAGGCCGGCGTAGTGTACCGCATGCTGAATGACCTGATGATGGGTTTTTCGGACTACATTCCGCTGGTTTTCCAACCCGGCAGCCAACCCCTGACCGACCTGAAGTACCACCTGCACCGGCACGCGGGCATCTACGGAGACGATCTGAGCGGAGCGGACTTCGAGGGCTCGAAGATCATCCTCTGCGTGGACCAGCTCGAACAACTGATCACCCATTGCCATTCTGAGGCCCAGTGCCGTGAACGAAACGGTTTTATCGAGGCCTTACAGGACCTGACCACCCATCCCGGACTGGATTTGGTGATCCTCTTTACCTACCGTTCAGACCAGGAGGCCGAATTGAAGAAATTCACCTTCCTCAAAGAACATACCCTGGACTACCACCTGTCGAGCTTCGACCACAAGGGCGGCTCTGCCAACTGGGAGCAGGATATGACCGAGATTATCACAGCTCCGGCGGAGAAGCACGAAGTGTCGCTGGAGACCGACCTGGTCAAGCGGCTACTGAACGACCTGGAGAGCCTGGACGGCTGCCTGCCGTTCCTGCAGTACTCCCTGCACAAGCTCTGGGATCCCAAGGTGATCAAGGACCACCAGATCAGCCATGCCGAGTTCCTCACGCTGTCCGAGGGAAAAGGCATTCCGCGTCTGATCCTCAAGCATGCGGATGCCGCCTATTCACGCATTACCGATAAAGGCACCGATGCCCAGAGGGTGGCCGTACTGAAGAGTATGCTGCTGAACCTGGTCGAGGTTAACGAAGACGAAAGAGACATACGGCGCACCCTGCCCAAACGCGAGTTGTTCGAACGATTGAACGTATACGATCCCGCCCTGGTGGAGGAGATCTTCGAGGAGCTGGTGAATGGAAACACCCGATTGCTATTGGTAGTGGACCGGGGTACGGTCGAAACTGAAGAAGGCTCTAAAGCTGCAGAAGCAGGAGTAACCCTGATCCATGACGGCCTGGTTCGCCGATGGGACAAACTTACCGTCTGGATACGTGAGCGGAGGGAAGACCTTTCACTTCAAAAGCGCCTTCGACGCGATTCGCGGGAATACTTCGAAGACAAAGGAAGCCTGTTACGCGGAAAACGACTGCGTGAGGCCCTGGTCTGGAAAAAGGCCAATCGCGACTTCTGGGACGAATCCATAAACGAATACATCCGAAAAAGCCGTAATGGGTTCATCGTGCGGAATTCCATACCCGTCATGGCCGTAATCGCGGCCATATTGTTCAAATTGATGGTATTCGACCCGGTGATCCAGAAAAACCTCTTCCTAAGCGACGTGGTGAGCTCTCAGCCACAGAGCCTCCGCAATTATCTAGAGTCCGGAGGCAAGCTGGACAAACCACAGCGCATCAACCTGAATCGGGGCACCTTTTCCGAACTCAATGGATCCATGTCCTTTGATATGGGCATCCCCCTGACACGGAATTTCAAGTACTTCGACAAAATTGAGGAACTGGCGGTCAGCAACCGGCCAGACGCCGTCAGCTTTTCCGAGATCGTGGAAGAGTTCCGTGAAATCGAAGTACTGGGGAACCTGGAGGACAACCTGAAGAATCTGACACTCAAGAAACTGAACAAGCTTACCGCCCTGGACGGCATAGCCAGCCTGAAGTCACTCGAGGAGCTGCACCTGATGGATAATTTCCGGCTGTCGATGAACGATTCCCTGGAGCTGCCGGCCAGTCTGAAGCTGCTGGAAATCTTCGATAATGACGGCCTTATTCGGATACCCGAACTCAGAAACCTGGATTCCCTGAAGTACGTTCGTTTGATTGGAAACGATGCCCTCTTCAGGATCGGAGACCTGGAATCGCAAAGCCTGCAGAGCCTGCTGATATCCGGTAACAGCAAACTCGAGTCGGTCGATGAGTTAGCGGCTCTGGGCAACCTGGACATCCTGGACATCAATTACAACGACAATCTGGAACGCATCGATGGACTCGGAAATCTCAAAGGCCTACGGGAATTGCACATCCACAACAACCCGGTCCTGGCGCCCGTGAGCTCCCTGTACGGTTTGGATTCCCTTCACACATTGACGCTAGGGATTCCGGACATGACCCGCCTACCGGCACTACCGAAGGGACTCCGCCGACTCACCCTGTCGGGCAACCGGGAACTTTTGGCTGCCGACCTCAGTGGCCTGCGGCAACTGGAATACCTGGAACTCTCCAACAATTTCAGGCTGCGATCCATACCCGACCTCAGCCAGATACCGGACCTCAGAGAGGTAATACTGTCCGATTTATTCTATCTGGATGGATTGTCTAACCTCTCCAGGGCCACATCTGTCGAATCCCTGGAGCTGTCTTATCTTCCCGAATTTCTAAATGCCAGCCTCCCCAACATTGCCCTGCTACCCCGACTGCGTTCATTGAAGATACAGGGTGACTTTGAATACAACTTCGATCAGGAGTCCGACAGCAGATTTTATCCTGGCCTGAAGAGGCTTGAATTCTTCGGAAACGAATCCCGCTCGAGCTTCCCTGCTTTCACCGGGTTGGGTCTGGACAGTCTGGTATTGAAGAAGAACCCATCCGTAGTGTATTTCGGGAACCTGGATCTGGATAGCCTCCGATACCTCGCTATCCTTGACAACGATCGGCTCCGGGAACTCCCCGGGCCGGAGGGCCTTCCCCACATCAGGGAACTGGTGCTGAGTGGCAACAAGGCGATTCGCAACTATGGAAACATAAGCGATCTGCCATCCCTGGAATACCTGACCTTGAGTGGAGAGCGCTCCAGCAACCTCGAGGACCTGGACTTCCTTAACGATCTGCCCTCTCTGAAGGGCCTGGTGATCTCCGACAACCCCGGCCTTCACTACATACAGGACATATCGAGCTGTCCCAATCTGGAGTCCCTTAACCTGAGTTATAATTCGGCCATCACCGAGTTTCCTGACCTGGCGGTCTTCAGCGGGCTTACCCAACTGGCCCTGTACGGTAATTCCCAACTGGTCTGGGATCCGGATATGCTTACGGCCGTGGACTGGGGCCAGTGGAAACAGCTGGAACGCCTGGAACTGGATGTGGATACCTTTACCACCCTTTTCCTGGAAAGCGGAAAACTCAAAGAGACTGGTTATCTGAAAGACCTGCCGAATCTGAAGCATCTGGTGATCCGAACCCTTCCCAACACCAACCTTAAGCCCCTGAAGCTCATCCGTGTACGGAATGCCAACGACGACCTCAACATCGAAATCCGGATCGTAAAGAAGTAAGGCTGTTTACCAAAAAGCCCCCGAAATACACGATTTCCGGGGGCTTGAGCCGTTTTAAATTATAGACTTACTCTGCCGGCGGAAGGGAATCGCTCTCGGTCGATGTCTGGCCGTAACGAGCCTCCACGCGCTCCTTGAGAGCCTGATTCATGGCCTCAAAGCCCGCTTCGGTGTCCTTGAGCACCAGGGCGCTGATGATTCCCGAGAATACTCCCGAGAACTCTTCGCCCTGAATAAAACGGGTCTGGGTGGAGTCGATTTCCTCGAACAGGAAGTAGTGCTCTCCATCGAATATACCGGGATAGAGCAATTTTCCTTTCCAGCGGAATTCTTTGCCCGGTTCGCTGGCCAGAACGACGGGCTCGAAGGTCATCGGATTGTTATCTCCCGCTTGCAGGCTTACGCTAAGGGTCTCCCCGACTTCCATGCTACCGGCCATGTCTTTGATGAAAGGGTTCCAGTCCTGAAAGGCATCCTGCTGGGCAAAGACCGCCCATACTTCGGAAGCAGGGGCCTCTATGGTTACTCTGGTTTCAATCTGGCGGTTGGCAAATCGGTTGTAAATCAATGAGCCTACAACCACAATAATCAATAGGGTGATCAGAAAAGAAAAGAATCGTTTCATAATAGTAATGAGTGTTTAGTGCAGGATAAATGTAATAAAGCAAGTCTTTCCCAGGTAAAAATTTTTAGGGTCGGACATGCGTTAGTTATTCAGAATGAAGTAATTTCCATCTGGATTTCGGGAATTGCCCCACAAAATCTCCGAGAACACTTGATTATATGCTGATTTCCAAGTCGAAGCAGATGATCTTTGTGGTCCATTTTGTTTCATTTATCGCCTTGGTGCTGGTCCTGATCGGATCGGCAGGCGGGATCTGAGCAAAGGACCGGGATCGAGCCTCCGACCACTAGGGGGCCCAGGTTTTGAACCCCATGGAAGAACCGGCTTAAGATGCCGGGCAGATAACCAACCCTTGAATTTTAGCTGTCCCAGCCAGAACGCTTTGCGGAATAGAGCTTGCATCTACCCCCAGTTTTCAGCGGGCCGCACGGACAGCCATTAATTGGAACGACTGTAACAAAGCCCGTTTTCCGGAGTTTATATAGAAACGGAATCCATGTATAGATTTTACCCTGTTTTCCTCCTGGCCCTGCTCCTGATCGCATGCGACTTTAGCAAAGATTCCGAAGCGGGAACTGAACTCAAGTATTCGATCGAATCGGCGCAAATGGCTCTGATTCTGGCAGATCGGATTTCAGAGGGTAAGCCCGTTACGGATGCCGACTGGGAAAGCCTGTTTTCTTCGGAAGGCTACCAGTATTACTTCTGTGCTTTCGACCGGGAGGACGGGGAGCCCCTGCTTCGGGAGGCCTTTTCGCTCGCTTTCGACCCTGAACGCATCGAGGCCCGTGACAGCCTGCTCGCTGCCCCTGTGCAGATGAGCCCCTCGGCCCGTCTGAATTTCGTGCTGCGCAACCTGGTGGATCTCCGGGAAAACCGGGAGAAGCTCGACGCTTTCATCAAACAGTCCGACTTCGATGAAATGCTGATGGAAGCAAATAAACTGGCTAAGGAATGGTTGCCTGCATCGGCGGCAACCGACGCAGAACTGCACGAGGTACATTTCGTGCTCATGGAATCCAACTCCTATGTCACCGACTGCGGGCTGATGGTGGATATCAACAACGCCAGGCAGATGGGTGAAAACGGTCTCAGCCGGATGATCGGTCACGAATACCATCACAATTACCGCAACCTCAACACCGATTTTGGCAGTCACTTCCTGATGAAATTGTTCAGCGACCTTCAGGCGAAAGGCATAGCCGACCTCATCGATAAGGAGCCGCCTCCGGTGGAGTCCATGGGGAATTTCCCCCCGGAAATCGTAGCTATTTACAACCGCGTGTTCGCGGATACGCCGGCTCATCTGGCCAGACTGGATTCCCTGGCGGGTTCGCATTTCACCTGGGAAATGGACGAGGCGGCCTTCGAGAAGTCCCTGCAGGGGTTCCTTCCTGACGGTGGACACGCTAACGGCTATTATATGGCCCTGCTGATCGAGCAGGCCGGTCTGAGGCAATCCCTGATCGAGACCTTTGACAATCCGGTGGCCTTTGCCAAACTCTACAACCGGGCCGCAAAACAGAAAGAAGGGGAATATGTACTGTCCGACGAACTGATCTGGTACCTCGAGGACCTCTTGGAGGATCACCGGGGCGTCGCAACGGAGGATGAAGAGACCCATACGATAACCTTTGAAGTGGAGGTACCTGAACCGGGGGATGCCCTGCACATCACGGGCAGTGGTACGCAACTCGGCCAATGGGATGGGGTTGGCCAGGCCATGGAAACGAGCTCGGACAGGCTCCGCACCATCACCCTCGAACTCACTTCGCCGGCCGAGTTCAAATTTACCCGGGGCAGCTGGGCCTCTGAAGGGATCTGGGAGAACAAGCGGCAGAACCGCAACCTCGAACTAAGGTTCGATTCCGATACGACCGTTCGTTATGCCATCACTAAGTGGATCGACCGCGAGATGCCAGAGGAAAGCAGGGAGCCCCTGTACGAGGTGACGTTCACACTCAACGTTCCCAATGCCTCGGATGAGGTGTACATTACCGGAGATGGTTCATCCCTGGGCTACTGGAACCCCGGCCTGGTAAAAATGAACCGTGTACGCCCCGCGCAGCGCAGCATCAGCTTAAAGGTCCATTCGCCTGTAGAATACAAGTTTACCCGGGGCAACTGGGACACCGAGGGCATCTGGCACGGAAAAGTATACAACCGCAACCTCCGGCTGGAAACCGATCGGGACACCACCGTGGCCCATACCATAACGGGCTGGCTGGATACCGAACAGTAAATCCGATTGACCATCAGTTACTCCAGAAGCCTCCTTGATACATTCGGGGAGGCTTTTTGGTTTTAAAAGGCGAAGTAGGGGCGTCATTTTCGTTTTCCTATAATTTTGATTACTTTTTCTCTTCCTAATCAAGAACACTATGCTACCGTGGAACAAGAAGGCCTTGTCCCGCTTTGCCAGGCCCAAGCCCAAGGGCTGCTTTTATGAGGACTACGAGCCCGTAAAGCAGGCCTGGGACAAACACCGCCTGACCAGCGACCGCTTCCCCGAGGAAGGGGAGGAGGATTTGCTGGAGGCTCTTTCTTCGTTCCGACATGGACCCAGCAGCCATCATCCCATAGTCCGTTACGGATTCCGATCCAAAAAAGAACTGGACCGGGCGATCGATTCCCTTTCCTTCACCCGCAGGGCAGGTCGAAAGAAGGCCTGGCAGGTCAATGGAGAACTATCTGTGGGCCGCTATTTCCACCCCGATACCCGAAAGTGGGAACTTATGGTGTGGGGCAAGGACCTGGCCGAGCCCGTTTTCGAAGAGACCCTTCAGGCCTGTATCAATAACAAGGGAACGGAGATCGACTCCCGCCTTCCTATTTCCACGGACCAGGAAGGTTATATCGAACCCGGCCTTCAGCTCAGCGCTACCTCCAGCCTGTACACCCCGCATTTCAAGCTTGGGGATGTCCGGCTCGAACCCGCCAGCCGCTCGGAGAAACTGCTGGCCGGAAAACCCGGAAGAAGCATCACTGTCGACGAGGAGGAAATTGGTTTCTTCTTTATCCACGGTCCGAAGAAGTACACGGAAGACAGCCTTGAATTCCTAGATTTCCTCATGAAAACGGGGCCCCACCGCAAGTTCTGGCTACATTATCAGGCGAAGGACCCGGTGATCCGACTGGTCTGTCTGAAAGACAAGGAGTTCGACCGCTACCGGATCGAAAGGGATCCCGAATCCCTCCTCAACCGTATGATTACCCGGCTGGAGTCTCCTAAAAACCCCTACCCCATGGAAGGGCATTCCCTGGCCCTGCACTACGCCTGGACCGCGGCACGTGGTTCGGATGCAAAAGAGGAGCGCAAATTCTTCCCCTATTGCGTCGGTTTTGCCTATGCCCACGAAATGGAACGGGTGTACCACCTGGGGCCCGGCAGCAGGATTAAGTTGTGGGAGTCCATTTAAGGTAAGTAACCTTTGAGCGAATTGTATCTCTACCCTGCTTGTTCCCATCAAAAAACCCTCCGGATTGGAGGGCTCTTTCTGACTATGCGATTTATGATGCCACCGGCCTAATTTCGGTCCCGGAGGTTGTTCTTCTTGCGGGCAATCTGCTGGCTATTGCTGTTGGCCTTGCGGTTCAGTCTTACGCGCTCGCCTCGGGTGACCACCCCGTCGGCCTTGGCCCTGCGTTCCATACGACGAAGCTGTCGGCGGTCCTGTCGAAGGCGGGCGGTTTCTGCCCGGGTGAGCTCTCCGCTCTTCACTCCCTCGGCGATGCGAATGGTCTGATTTCGCTGTTTCTGATCTACACGTGGCGTGGATTGTGCACTCATGGTAAGGAATCCTGCCATCACTAATACGGAACTGATCACATACTTTTTCATAATACTTGGGGTTTGTTTGTCTATAGGATGCGCTGAAACAATCCGGGTTTAATTCCGGACCCAAATTTTTGTGGTTTTCCGATCAACGGCGCGTTTCTGCCGATGTACGGAAGGGCTGAATGCTTCATTTTGAATACTTTGGAAGAAATAGTTTAAATTAAGGGGCTAATAACTACCGTGAACCATGGAATCCAATGCCTTCTTTACCGGCATCGTGCACCGACTGTGCGGCTATGAGGTGCCCGTGTATGTGAAAACCGGACTCTATACCGGCCTGGCACCGGGAGGTCATGGGTTTCGGGACATCAAGAACCCGGACAGCACCTTTGGCGTCCACGGCGATTTCTTCAGTCCGGACGAAATCGGGCTAAAGATCGATCACAAGGCCTCCATACTGCTGTTCTACCAGAAAGGCCCGCTGTTCTTTATATACAACCACGAGACCCAGCGCTTCCGCTCCTGGTCTATGTCATTGAACGACCTGGCGAATCATTACCTGGAGACCCGCTCCTATCAGGACGAAATACAACTGCAGCGCTGCATAGCGGTGGAAGCGGAACGCTTCGCGGACAGCGATTTCCTCCGTCAATGCCGAAACTACCTGAGCAACCTGAACGACCAGCCCGGTAAATCCGGTTCTTCCGGAGGCCCGAAGTCGGAGCACTCGGCCCCTTTGGGTACGATTAACCCGTCCGATTCAGGCAGTGCCCCTGCTCATCATTCCGGTTCGGATCAGGTGGATGAAGACCGGACGGATAATTCCTCAGACAACCGGTACCCGGGATCCAGCTTTAGAAATCCTTCCAAGGACGATCCGGGCTGGGAATTTCCCAATGCCGGGCTACAGGATTTTCCGGGGGACGACCCCAGTTTAAACTGACCTGAAAAACATACGGCTTATTGAATGAAGTTACTCCTGCCTCCCATCCTGTTGCTGTTAATGCTGCTTCCGGCGGAGAAGGGTTGTGCGGGGTACGGGCCGGAATATTACGAATCCGCCGAGTTCAGTAATTCGACACCTGATACCTGCAGGGCGAAAGATCCGCGCAGGGATTACTTCATCGCCTTTTGTGCCAATTCGGATCGGATGGGCCATGCCTTTATATCCTTCGGCTACCGCTCTCAGGTCGATGCCCGATGGGTACACGGGGGAGCCTGGGGATTCTATCCACAGGACGAACTCTGGGGGCTGTTCAGTGTGGCCATAGGAGAGGTTCCGGGCTACCTGAAGGACGACTGCCAGACCCGGTCCGACATTTGCTTAATGATGCCCATCTCCTATTCCCAATATCAACGGGTGCAGCAAATTGTAGCGGATTGGCGCAACCGGCGCTATGTGCTCTACGAAAAGGACTGCATCTCCTTCCTTATCGCCGTGGCCGATGCTCTCGGCGGGATCCGGTTACCTCAGCGCACCGGCATCAGCAATTTTCCCACTCACTTTGTACAGGAGATGATCGCCCTGAACCATCAGGCCCTGGTCCGCAGGTAAACGAGGACGTCCTCCCAGTTTTTGTAGATGCCGTTCTCCCCGAAGTGGAGCCATTCGCCCTGGAAGTGTTCTGCGCCATTATTCGGCCTATCGTCTATCAGGTAGTCCCCGATGGCGAGATGCTTATTGTGGCTGATGGTTAAACGTTTATACGCGGGTTTACCCAGGTAGTTCTTTACCCAGAGGAGCTTCTCGGTCCAGGCGGTGGGGTTCTCCCAGGGTGCGGTGGAGAGTATGTAGGTGTCGAAAAGCCCGGACAGTTCGTGGAAGGCCTCTACAGCACCTGGCTTTGGGGGCATCAGGGCGAATACTCCGGGAATTTCATCTTTGTCATCCTTGTATTTCTCCAGGATCTCGGGATGAACCTTCGCCAATCCGGCCTTAAAGTCCACCAGTACGTTATCCATGTCGATGTGGAGGATTTTCTTTTTCATACTGTACTGTTCACATAAGGTTAGCCTTAAATCAACAAGCCAGTCGCCAGGCACGATAGCTGGCAATACCATTAAAAAGACGGACCGCATGCAGCCCGCCTTTATTCATTCCACCGAATTCCGAAACTATGAATCCAGGATTTTTTCCGCCGTTGAAGTGGCCGCCAAAGCCCGGTTACTGGGTTCAGATGCAAAAATGCCCGAGGCTTGCCCTCCATATTGACCGGCCATGCGGGACCATTCCGCCTCAATGTACAGACCCTGCACAAAGCGGTATGCCCATTCGTGGTCCTTCAGGAACTTGCCAAAGGGCGCATCCTTTAGGACCTCGGTGATTAGGTTGTACAGGTGCCACAATGAAATGCGATCCCGGGATTCTCTGCTGAAGTTGGGATCATTTACGGCAGCTTCCCTCATCTGTGCTATCTGCTCCGGTGTCAAAGGATGCCTTTGCCTGAGCACATTCAGTGCGTCCAGTTGTACCGACCGTTCCGGATTCCGATTCAGGAAATCCTGGGGCAGTCTCCTGGAGGATCTTCGGCGCATGCGCATAAGCAACGCCTCCACATTGGAGAAGGGAGCGGAGGTACTCTTCCAGTTCTCCAGTTCTTTCCTTGATTTCTCGAGATCGAACGCGCCAATCAACCGGTGCACTTCCTGCTCCAGCTCCTTTACGGTCTCTGCCTTTACTTCGAACTGTATCCCTTCAGTACTGTAGTGGAGATTGGTGCACACATAAACATTAAAGCCGACCAGCAGTTGAAACAGACCGGTGTTGCGCACAAAGGACAGCGCATTGGGATGATCCGGATAGGCATGTAGGCATCCTATACTCAAGGAAATCTCGTGCTTCCCGATTTTATAGTGTACCGAGGGCACTTCGATAAGGAAGGCGATTTTATCGTAATAGTAATTCTCGTAGGACGAACTGGGTATTTCCGGCGGCACATCCGCATAGGTGGTGCCCCTGATGGATTTAACCCGGCAATTCGGGTCGGAATAGGCCACGCGGGCCGTTTCGAGTACACACTGGAGGATGGTTCCATGGGAGAGTTTTATTTTTTTAGCCTTCTCCGGATCGGTAGGCTGATCGCGTTCGAACAGTTCCAGTGGGGTTAGTTCGCGGGTACCGGATCGAAAATAGGTGCGGGGTCGGGCAGGCCCTGTGCTCAGTCCCAATTCCTCAAATAATCGGTCGGAATCATCTCTCTTTTGTGTACTCATACGGCGTGTGGATTAAAGGGTTACAAAAATTACGGACCTATGAAGTTAGGAAGGTTTTGGCATCGCTCGCTGAATTTTTTTAAACTTTAACAAACCCAGTATTCATAGGACTTTAGAGCGTTTTAGGATTATCGATTTGCGTGCCATAAATTGTTAAAACAAAACGCATGCCATTCAGTATTTTTTATATACTGAATGGTATTTGTCATTATAATTCAATGTGTTCATTTGACAATAATCGAGCAGAGGCCCGAACGTGGAATTACAAGGCCGAAACCGACCACTAAGGTCTCCTTGAGTACCGTTTGTTGGCGGGCAGTGCACACTCAAAGGCAAACTCCATTGCCTGCATGGGTGCGACCACTCAAATACGGAGAAAAATTACGATCTTCGCAAGCTTCTTAGTGTAAAGGCTTATGTTGCTCTTTCTGGTTTTACTAGCATCTTTTATAGTAACGATCCTTTACATGCGGTTTCGTCAAAGAAGGCTAGACTGGCGTCTGGCCGGTCGAATCGCCATGGCCACGGTGCTGCTGCTATTCTCTCTTGGGCACTTCGCCTCGCCTACCGGCCTGGTCGCTTCGCTCCCCGATTTCCTGCCTCTCACCCCTTTTGTTTGGATTACCGCGGGTCTCATCGAACTGACGCTAGCGGCCACTCTAGTGATCAAGCGTACCAGCTATATAGCCGCCATGGTGCTGATCGCCTTGCTCGTCATCAGTGTTCCCAGTACCATGAAGACGGTGATTCAAAGCGTGAACTTCCAACGTATGCAACAAAGCGGGCCGGAAATCGAGGAGGTGTACCTGCGGCTGCCCATACAGTTCATCTACATGTTTTGGACCTACTACTTCGCCATCCACCGGCAGAAGGCGCCGTGGTCCGGAAGGAACAAAGAAAGTTTCTTCTAGAAGGGCCCAGGTACGTTGAGGCGATGGATTAATTCAGGATTCTTTACCTTTCCGGTATTCCCGACGCGGCCGTACAAACGAAAAATAGCCCATGCTCACCTTCCTCAGAAAGATTCGTCAGCGCCTGATCGCCGAACACCGACTTCGGGATTACCTGCTCTACGCCGTGGGCGAGATCGTCCTGGTCGTGGTCGGGATCCTGATCGCCCTACAGATCAATTTGTGGAACGAAGAACGCAAGGCACGGACCGTCGAGAAGGCCTATTACTGCCGTATACTGGAAGACCTGGAACTCGAAAGGGAGATGATTCTACAATCTCATGAAGACGTAGGAGTACAGATCCGAAATGGCAAACAGCTGATCCTGGACATGCACAGGAGTGCTAAGTCCCGAAAGGAGCTGCTCAACGATTTTCTCGGTGTAATCCGCCTAGCCAAATTTGTTCCTCCCCAAGCGGCTTTTACGGATTTACTATCTTCCGGAAATCTCCAGTTGCTTAAAGACATCGAACTGAAGAACAGCCTAACGGAGTACTACGGCAAACAGGAGAATATTATCATTCAGATGGATCTGAACCGGGAGGCTATGGTCGGCCGTTCCCTGAACTACCATACCACGCGAATTGGACTTCAGGACATGGACTACGTTTCGGAAGTTTTAGGCAAGGAAATCCTCGACCTGCTTCCGGAAAGTGAATGGACCGGGAACCCCGACCATCCCCAATTTCGAGAGTTTGAAGGTGATATGGTGTTCTTTGTCGCCATGTTGTTGCGGCACCAGGTGCATCTGGATGATATTTCAAAGGAGATGAAAGAACCCTATGAAAAATTACAGTCCAAGTGCTCTTCTTCGGGCTAATAGTCCGCTCCAACTGCACCTGGATGAATTAGTAAATCGAAAAACTGGTCCATGAATACACACATTTTCTGTACGGGCAAACTTCAGAAATTCCTGGGCTTTAAAGAGGATTCCTCCGCCTTTCACTCCCCTCATCCCCTGCACTCCTGGAACGCACAATTGTTCTACCTGAACAAGAAGAAAGGCCTCTTCTTTATCAACAACGAAACCCTGTTCTGCTTCGCGGAATACCCGGTGGTAAAAGCGGATACCAAGAATTTCAACGCTCTTTTCCTAGGAGGGCTGATCCGCGAACTCCGCAAGGTCAATATCGCCAACCCAGCCCTGGAGGGCCGGCTGAGGGAACGCTTTCAATCGGTCGTATTGCACCCTACCAACAACAACCGCAAGGCACTCGGGCACATCAATCAGCGCCTGCGAGAAATTGATTACTACTACTACAACTACGATACCCCGGAGGAGTATTTCCAGGATCGCTCCCTGAGCAACGGCATCTTTATCAAGAAGCCCGAACATCCGGATAAGGTCTGGCGGCCGGAAAAACTAATGATGGAACGGGCCGAACACCTGTTCTGGATGGTGGAATAGGGCCGGAGGAATTCGTTGGATATTTGTATTTCGTTCGCCTTATATTCAGGTGAAGCTGCAATAATCGAGTAGTTCGGGAAGTTGTATTCCTGACGTGTGGAACTTTAGTTTAATAAAGGGCGGGCACAGACGGATCCAGGCCAGCGGCATCCTAAAGCGGTTCGTGAACCCCATCGTAACACAGAAGAAAACCATTGGGTATGGGCGCTACTTTAGAAAATTTTCTCCGTGAATAAAATCGGATATCGCCTGACGCTGATCGCTTGCCTTTTTTATCACCTGGGAATCGCCCAAATCGAAGAGGCCAAAGACACCCTCCCGGACTCCCCGCGGGCTCAGTACATCAAAGAGTATAACGACCACGTTCTTGTCCAGGCAGGCCTCAGTAACCGCTCGCTGAACTTATTCCTATTCCCACGGGAAAATGGCCTTACCCAGTTCCTAGAACCAGTTCTGTACCGTCCTAGCGTGCAGAATACCATCAGCATAGGAGCAAGTTTTAAGGGCTTCGGACTGGGTTTTGGTTTTAAGCTGAATCAGAACCCCCTGATCGGAGCGCAGCAAGGGGAGAGTGACTACATGGATTTTCGCGTGGTCTCCTATGGCAGAAAGATCGGTTACGATTTCTATTTCCAGCAGTATACGGGTTACTTTATCAATAACCTCAACGACTTCTTCGAAGTGGGCCTGAGCGGGACTACCCGAAGGAGAAGGGACGATATCCGGTTGAAGAACTATTCGGCCAACGTATACCTTATCGCTAGGCCCGAAAGATTCTCCTATCGCGCCGCCTTTGTGCATGACGAACGACAGCTACAAAGTGCGGGCTCCCTACTGCTTACCGCGTCCCTGGGCTACTTCAGCGCTTCTGGCGACAGCCCTCTTGTTCCCGAGGATACCGACATCGATTTCGATACGAACTCCCTGTATTCGGATACCCGGTTCTACACCTTCTCCCTGATTCCGGGCTACGCCTATACCCTGGTTTCCCCCAAAAGGTACTACGCCAACCTGGGCGCTTCCGGGTTGGCAGGCATTCATTACTTCGAAGCGACTTCCGAACGCCTCGACGACCGCGGTGTTAACTACTTCCTAAAGGGCATACTGCGCGCCTCGGCAGGATTCTCCAACGACACCTGGGCGGTACGCGTAGCGGGTTCGACGGACATACAGGGATTGAACACCAGAAACATTCAATTCCAAACCCACAACCTCGACCTATCCCTTCTGGTGGCTTATCGTTTCCCAACGAACTGGCTCAAAGGAAAAAAATCCCTGATTTCGCTGAAGAAGGAACAGCCAGCGGAGCTCCCCTGAATGCATCTGGAATGCCCAGTTCGCGATCGCGCTGCTGATCACACTCTATGCCATTTCCAAGGCCATCTACGAACAAAAGACGGATCGGTGGCTACTGCACATAGTCCTACCGGCTGCGGAGTCCGGCCTCCTCCAGGGTTATGTTCGTGGACATGGCCACGGGCTTTTCGGATGCATTGCTGGCGGATGAAGTTCATTATAACCAGGCCGGCGCTGGCTTTGTGGCCGACCGCTACTACCCGGTCCTGTAGGGAATCCTCGTCTGCGGCAGCGAATAGGGTCGGACGGATGGAAAAACCGTAGCACCCTCGGGCGGATGGACATGTTCCTTGCTGATGGCTTCGAAAGCGCCTTAGTTCATGTTAAGGCTCCAGTCGTACTCCCGGTAACGAATGCGGGCATTTTCGGCCAGGGGTGTGCGGGCGTAAGCATTGATGTAACCCGGAAGGTCACCCCCCTTAAAATCCTTGCGGTACCATTGGAAGATCTTCGAAAGTTCGGCCGTTTCGCCCGTGATTCGGTTGTGTTTGGGATCGTTGATAAACTCCCGGGTCACCTGTTCCAACTGCAGCTCGAGACGGTCCGGACGGAAGGCTTCATTCAGCAGTTTCGGGCAGGAGGCCGAGGCACAGTTGATCGCGAAATGGATGCGTGGCTCGTTCATTTTACGAAGGATGCTGTGCTCCAGCGCGCCCAACGACATCTTCTTGTCTCCGATGCGGACGATCTCCTTCGTCCAGGCTCCCTTGATGTCCTTAATGCTCTCCACGGGATAGTACTCCAGGATCAGGTATACCGTACGGGCATTATACAGGTTGATGTAATACGCAAGCAGTTCCTGAACGGGCCAGTCCCCGGTTGGGATGTTTTCCGCTAGCAGCCGCAGGTATGCCTCCAGGGCCGTGCGCTGCGCGAGTAGCCCTTCGTAGTCCACCCCGCCCTCCGAATCCACGTGGGCAGACAAAAGCACCGACCAGGGAGAATGGTCTACGATGGGCTCATCATTTGCAGAAATGGGCAATACAGACTGTTCCATCTTTTTTATCGGCAGCCCCTTGCTTTTCCAGCCGGCGAGGGCCAACAAATCGTAGCGTGCATGGAGATAGACCCCGGCCGATAAAAGGAGCAGGGAGGAAAACAGGAGTACGCTTTTCATGATGCGGGGAATCTTCATCGGATAGAATAACGTGAGCTTAGTCGAAAAAATCCAAAGAGGCTGACGGATGCTGCCGATTTCATGTTCAAGTGTTCAATCGCGCATCTGCCATTCGGGATTTTACGGGTGCGGAACCATAAGATTCGAGGACCGTGGACTTTGGATAAGCGCTGCATTAAATCCATGCATTCATGGAAAATGGAAATAATCAATAAGGGAGCATTGGGCTTGGGTTTTGCCAAAGGTTTTGAAAGTGCAGCGGATAATGCCCTGCCAATCCTCTTCAGCTGCAACGCTGAGTTCATAGGGCTAGGGCAAATCAGGGGTTTTCCTCATTCCAAGGTATTATCGGTAATCTTCTGAATGGTCTTTTTGGAAATGCCCAATTTGGCATCTTCGATACGGGAAAGAAGAAGTTTTTCGAGTTCTCCCCAAGCAGCTTGTTCCTCCGCATCACCAGATTTAAAAAGCCCATCAAGGATCTTATCCTTGATGGACTTTCCCGGCAAAGCAGCCAATTCCTTTATTTTTTTGTGCTGTTCGGGCGATATTTCAATGGTCAATCAGCTTATGCTCTCAGTAGAGCACATTTGTAAAAATGTACAAAACATCAAATTCTCCAAAGAGTACCTCAGAAGGTGTGTCAGGGATCTCTAAGATTATCACCCCGAAATGTCCTGCCAATCCGGCCATTTTGGTCCTAGAATTGGGGTGCACTATATACTTTGTTTTGCTGCGACCTAACTTTGCTTCAGCAGTTCGTACAGTTGCTGGTTAATAAATATATTCTCTTTGCCGATGGGTTCGAGTTTCAGGATACCAATGGATTCCAAGGCTTTTAGGTAACGCGAAGCGGCTTTTCTTTCCAAACCCAACCCATTAGAGATATATTCAATTTTGGTATAAGGATGAACAAATAATTGCTCGATCAAGTCCTTCGAGTAGATTTTCGGAGCATTATTCTTCACATTGTACTGAATTTCATCGAATATTTTGTTGATCCAATGGATTTGGGAAATGGCCTTTGTTGCTGTACTCTCGATTGCCTGGAGCATAAACAATATCCAACCTTCCCAATCTTCTTTAGTCCTTACCTCCTGTAGCAATTTGTAGTAAGCTCCCTTGTGACCGATAATATAATCGCTGAGGTACAGTATGGGTATTTCCAACAGGTCGTGAAGTATCAGATAAAGTACGTTGATAATCCTTCCTGTCCGACCATTGCCGTCATAGAAGGGGTGGATGCTCTCGAACTGGTAGTGTTGTACGGCCATTCTGATCAGCGGGGAAATGCCTTCAGGTTCGTGGTTGATAAAGTCTTCGAGGTTTTTCATCAAACTGACGATTACCTTCTGTTCATCCGGTGGCGTATAAATAGTTTCACCTGTGAGATCGTTCTTCAAGGTAGTACCCGGTAGCTGCCTGATCCCCGCCTCATTTTCTTCCAGGATATCTTGGATACGAGTGATACCATTGGTATTAAGGAAGCCCTTTTTTCTGATCTCTTCAAATCCGTAGAGCAGGGCTTCCCTGTATCGCAGGACTTCTTTTGTCGAAGGATCAATGCTCATTGACTTGGCGATCAAAGCCTTGTAGAGCTTGTCATGTGTGGTAATGATATTCTCCACCTCTGAGCTGGCCTGTGCCTCTTTAAGTACGATGGCATTGATCAGAATACCCTGATTGGGTAAGGTTCTTGCCAGCCCCTTAAGCTCCGCAAGCGCAACCGCTGCTTTACTTTCCTGTTTAAGGATTTGGATAGTCTCTACTTTTTCTACCGGAGGAGGTAAATGTGGTAAATCATTAAAAGGCTGTAAGGGGTCAAAATTCTTCATCCCGTTAATTACATGAGACAAAAATAAGCAAATTAGTACATGAAGAGTTCCTTATGTACCATGATGGGACATAAGAAAAAACTGGCCTCTTCCCAACTTTCGATCCCGATCAGATCTATTTTCGAAATATTCTCGTAACCCTTCGGCCTTGTCCGTTCGATATGCGGGTTAAGGTTTATTTTCTTTGTGATCAAAATTGCAGGTATGGAAAGGAACGAGCGCGGAAGTCGAAGCCGACAGATGTTTGGACTCATCGCCCAATGGCAGGAGAGTGGTAAGACACAGAAGGCCTTTTGTGAAGAACGGGGTCAGAACAGGGGGGTGTTTCAGTACTGGTTGCACCGGTATCGGGAACACGCGGAGTCGGCGGTTGGATTTGCTCAGTTAGAGATCCATAGCCCGGGTGCTTTATAGGAGATTGTCTATCCCAACGGGGTAAACCTTCGGATGCCGTTGGGTACCGACCCATTGATGGTCCGCTGGTATATGGGCCTTTAGGGATGTTGAGTCTAACCTCAGCCCAAAGTTGCCGGCTCTATCTGCCGCCCTGTGATATGCGCAAGGGTTTTGATGGGCTCTGCGGGCTGGTAGCTGCCCATATGAAGGAAGAGGGGGTTCTCCATCAGTTTTTCGGTTAGATTTTCTCCACTTTTGAACTGTGGAGATTCAAGAACAAACCGTCAGCAAGAGCGCCTATGACGAGCTGCAAAGCAAGTATGACTTGCTGCAGTTTGAACTCGCCCAGCTCAAGCGGATGCTCTTTGGTAGCAAAAGCGAAAAGCACACGGTGGTTGATGCGGGCCAGGGCAGCCTCTTTGATCTACCCGCAGCCGAAAAGCCCAGCCTGAAACAGACGGTGTGCTATGAGCGCAAGAAGCCTGATGGGGAAAGCCATTACCTATGGGATAAGCTGCTGGTCTTCACCCGGCATGCCCAGATACAACCCGACAATAACCTGATCGAAAACACCATCCGTCCCATAGCCGTAGGACGAAAAAACTACCTCTTCGCCGGTTCACATCCGGCCGCTCAATATGCCGCGATGATGTACTCCTTTTTGAGTACCTGTAAAATCCAACAAAATGAGGGAGTTCAAATACACTGCTCACTTTGCTCCGGAATGGGTGGTTCACTTTCATCGGAATATCCACTTTGACCACGAGCTGTTTTTTCTGCTGGTCGAGTTTGATCACGGGGTAGGTAACATTCTAATGGAGGAAATTACCTACTAAAATACTAAGGGTTTATGATTTTCGTCATCCAAAAACTAACAATTCAGAAAAAACCAGATTGTGTTGAAAACCCCTATACTTGACTAATACCTGGAATACATCAGAGAGATGTATGCAAAAAAGTTGGGACTTAATCTCAATGGTTATTGGATTCTAAACCACTCTCTACCATGCGGCAAAGGAGCTTCCTGTTTTTGAGAAAATAGCGAAACATCCCTGCAAACTGTACTTCTTGTCCTGTATACTCCTTTGTGAGTTCCTTCCACTTCTTGCGTTTAAACCAATACGATCGGTTACAGGTTTCAACACTTCGAACCTTGTTGAGGAAGGATTTGAACTCTTCAAAACGGTGTTTTGACAGTTCATCACGATTCAATCCGAGTAGATCAATGGTATAAGTAGCTCGCTTTATGCCTTCATCATTTAATCTTTTGGAAGGCTCAACTTTTATCCTTTTTTGTTTACCCTCAATTTCCGGTTTGTAGATGAAGTACTTTTCAGGATCATCAAAATACGGGTGTAACAAGAAGGGCTTTTCAACGTTTTCTATCCTTTTAAGTTTTCGATAGGTCCTATTTGTTAAACGTAGTGGGGATTTCCATGAAATCTTTAAATCATTTGGATCGGGAGCAAAGTTTTTTAATCGGACTATTCCCTCTCCTCCACTGACCTTATTCGAGACTATTGGAGTCGGACCATACTTTCCTGCTATTTCGAAATCTCCTCTTTTGTATTTTACGTTGCAACTTTTACAAGAAAGGATATAATTAAAGTAAGAATATCCCAAATGATAGTATTCAGGCTTACCTTTTGGCCTAATATGGTCGACCGAAGGTAAGTTAACATCCGGGGCTTTCTTCCCGAGCCTTAATTCACAATAACCACATTTGTTGAAGGATTCCTTACGTAAACGTTTAGATGCCTTTTGCCATACTGTAAATTTCCACCAATTGCTTTTGATATTCCCCTTCCTTTGAACTTCGGAATAAATAGCGAGGTCATTATTGATTTTTCCAACACCTTGTAAATCGAAGCCTATCCCTGCTGATTTATGTAATCTGTTCAATTTAATCATGGTTGATTCGGTTTTGAACAGATCAATATAACCAACAAACTGCTATAACTTTAAGAATACAACCCCCTAATCGAATCACTCGAAAACACCTCCTTAGTCTCCAGGTTAATCATCGTCAGTATGTTGCCCCGGGCCACGCCCGTGTCCAGGTTATACAGATTCTCAAGCACGAAATAAGGGCGCTCCTCTACCGGAGTGTGTCCTATGTAGACCTCCTTGAATGCCTGTAGCTCTTCTAACGCCTCGGGAACTTCGTCGTAGCAATCTTCAAATAGGGTTCGATCCCAATGGCACTCCAAACTAACGGTCCCACCTTGCGGAATCCTACCCGAAGCAGCAACTTCGAAATTCCCCGGATACCGCTCGTAGGGCCAGCCCGCGTGTACAAATAGTCGGTTCTCTTCGTCTATGTACCAGTCGAGTTGATCCTCGTAAAACCTTCGATGCTGATCCATCAACTCCTTTGTGATCTGTTCATCGCCCTCCGGATTCTTTCGATCAAAAAACTGCTTGTAAGATATAATGGTCTCCCTGCCACCCTGCATCAGCCAAATATCGGGGGATTTGGAATGCACAAAGTAGTCATGTGTCCAGCAATCGTGATTCCCTCGAAGCGGAACTAGGTTTCGGATCTTCAACAAGGTGTCCACACACTCCGCGGTTTCTGGGCCTCGATCGGACACGTCTCCCAATTGAATCAACCGATCGGTATCATAATCGAATTGGGCCTGTTCCAGACATTGCAACAGCGCTTTATGGGCGCCATGTATGTCCCCCATTACAAAGGTTCGCATGGACTGTGATTCAGTATTTCTAGGCGATGATCTAACTACAATACATCTGGAAATCGCACATAGTTTCCAGGGAGCAATGGATGAGAAGAATTAGCTTTTTGCCTTGGCATTAGCTTTCCAAATATTCCAATTACCTGAGAGGCATATCCCCTACTTCTTTTGGCCTCCCAGTTTGCCGGGCTTAATCTTTGAGCGATACCCCTTCTTATTGGTAAATCCCCCTATGGAAACCCCGCCATCCCGATCCTGCGACTGCGGGTTACTCTCCAAATTGATGGCTGGACCGTAGTTTCCCTCGTAACCACCCGATGATTTTTCACAAGCTGTTACGTCAAAGTACATTTTGTATTCAGGTGCGGTTCGCAATCCCGTCTCATCAACCCGGAAATGGACTGAGACTATGGACTTATTGCCCATGTTATGATTACCGACTCCGAGAATTTCAACAGGTTTTCCGAGGCAACCCATAAAAAAATGAAGTACGCCATAAATGGCCGAATCGCAATCTCCGATAGAGCCAGGCAATACTATCGGATGATTCTCGGTTAGACCGTAATATTCATTTCGTCCAATTTTTAGCGCTTCAAGGCATTTTCTAAGGTCAGGCATAGATTTTGAAAAAAGATTAAACATCATAGGTTGGCACCCTTAAAATTTGACATGGAGTAAAAAAGGGACTAAAAAGTTATTACATTGCCTTCAATTCCACCCGAATATTCTGAAACTTTTTTGTAAGTAAATAGCACTCGACCAAACTATGCATGTGCTCTGTATTCAGCTACAAAGGCTTCCTTACCTTAGGAACGATAAAAAAGCAATCTTCGCCGTTCAGCTGAAATTGGAACATGAAGGAGAACTCCTGCATGTCTTCGTAATGCTGGTCACTTTGATAGTATAGAACCGTGCCTTTTTCGTTGGAGAAACAACTGATATCGAATTCTTAGGGCCCTTAGCACCTACTCCAACCCTACTATTCCCCGATAGCATCCATCCACTACGGCACGCATCTTCTCAAAGTCCAATGTGTCAATGGTATCGGTTTCCTCGTGATAATTAGGGTTCCGGAGAAACGAGGTGTCGTTTATCATTAGGGCATCGTAACCAAACTTCCAGTAACTGAGCTGATCGGACATGGCGGCCAAGCCCGACTTTTCGGGGAATTCCACCATCTGAACGTCCACCTCGGAACCCTCCCTCATCAAGTTGAAGAATTTGCGGTTGAATTCCTGCCCCTGCTGAACCCCGACCACTATGATAAAGTTGCCCGCGCTGGGGTAGCGATCGGCAAACTCTGGAGAAGGATATTGCTGGGAGCCCGGCTCGTCGGAGAAGTACCCAATCATTTCATAACAGATCATACCCAGGACAGGGGTCTTTTGATCCTTGAGCGACTTGGCATGTATGTAGCTCCCCATCAGGTCTGAAGTAAAGAAGGGCGGCTCCTCCAGGCAATAGCTCACGAATTCCACACCGTAGTCCAGTTGAGGACGGTTTTCGCTTAACAGCCGAGCCGTTTCCAATAGTCCAGCAACCGCGCTAGCATTATCGTCCGCCCCCGGCTGATCACCAGCCACATCGTAATGCGCCCCGACGACCAGTTTACGGGGAGCATCGGGCTGATAGGAAGCAATTACGTTCGTATAGGTGTTCCCCTCTGCCTCCCATTGCTGGTCAAGTGTGGTCAGTCCAAATTCTTGGAAGGAGGAACGAATATAATCAGATGCCTGCTTGAGGGATGCCAGGTTTCGGTAGTTTCTAAAGGGTCGGATTTGGGTTAGAAATTCCACATGGGAATACAATCGGGCAGATTCCGCTTTGATCATGGTGTACGGTATTAATTTATAAAAAAGAGGAGGATTACCTAACTACCTAAAAAGTTACACCCGACACCTCCAATCGCGCAAGTGAGCACCTTTTTGTCCGAAGAGATTTGGGAAAAAATTAACTACTGATAAGGGTATCTGCGGAAACCCAAATGGCTAAAACAACCCACTAATATTCCCATTTTCATCGATGTCGATCCGCTCCGCTGCAGGCACCGTCGGGAGCCCGGGCATGCGCATGATCTTACCGGTGATGGGTATGATAAAGCCCGCCCCGGCGGCGATCTCCACCTCCCGAACATGAATGGTAAAGTGGGTGGGGCGTCCGTAGGCCCGCGCATCATCCGAGAAGGAGCTCTGGGTCTTGGCCATGCAAACGGTGAAATCCCCGAAGCCCAGTCTCACCGCCTTGCGCAGCACCGATTCCGCTGCCACGCTGTATTCGACCTCGTTGGCCCCGTAGATGGTCTTCGAGATCTTGCTAATCTTGTCCTTGAGGGTATCGTCGTCGGCATAGGTCGGCTCGAAAGGGCCCTCGCTGCGATCGCAGGCGGCGACCACCTTCTGGGCCAGCGCCTCCATCCCGGCGCCGCCGTTGGCCCAGCCATCGGAATACTCGACTTCAACTCCGAGTGAGCGGCAGTGGTCGATCACGCATTGCAATTCGTCCTCGGTGTCCAGCGCAAATTTGTTGATGGCCACGACTATGGGCACCTTAAAGGACTGCATGTTCTCGATGTGCTTCTCCAGGTTGCAGAGCCCGGCCTTGACGGCATGAGCATTGGGAGTATTCAGTTCGTCCTTCTTCACCCCACCATGGTACTTCAAGGCGCGGATGGTGGCCACGATCACCACAGCACTGGGGCTGATGTTCCCCCTTCGGCATTTAATGTTGAAGAATTTCTCGGCTCCCAGGTCGGCACCGAAGCCGGCCTCGGTGACCACATAGTCCGATAGGGACAGTCCCATCTTGGTTCCGATCAGGGTATTGGTTCCCTGGGCGATGTTGGCAAATGGCCCCCCGTGGATGATGGCCGGGTTCCCTTCCAGGGTCTGTACCAGGTTGGGCTTGACGGCATCCTTGAGCAGGGCCGCCATGGCGCCATGGGCGTTCAGGTCCCGGGCAAAAACGGGCTCACCGCTATAGGTATCCCCCACATAGATATTCCCGAGCCGCGCCTTGAGATCATTCAGGTCCCGGGCCATGCAGAGGATCGCCATAACCTCCGAGGCCGCGGTGATGTCGAAACCGGTCTCCTGCGGCACTCCTCCCTGCTTGCCGCCCAAACCCATAACCACGTTCCGAAGCGAACGCACGTTCATGTCCATGGCCCAGCGCCACTTCACCGTTCGGGGATCGATCAGCAGGTCGTCCGTGCGGCGGAACAAACGGTTATTGATCAGGGCCGAGAGCAGGTTGTTTGCCTTCTCAATGGCCGCAAAGTCCCCGTTGAAGTGCAGGTTGATGTCCTCCATGGGGATCAATTGGGAATGCCCGCCACCGGTGGCGCCACCCTTGATTCCGAATACCGGCCCCAGTGAGGGTTCTCTCAGAACGGCTATGGCCTGCTTGCCGATGCGGCTAAGCCCATCAGTGAGCCCCACGGATACGGTGGTCTTTCCCTCTCCAGCGGGTGTAGGGGTGATGGCCGTCACGAGGATCATCTTGTTCTTTCGGACCTTTTCCTCATCTATGAAATCCAGAGGAATCTTCGCCTTGTATTTTCCGTAGTGTTCGATGTCGTCTTTGGAAAGGCCCAGTTTCTCGGCTATGTCTTCTATCGGTCTCAGGGTCGCCGCCTGAGCGATCTTCAGGTCGGTATTTTCGGTCGTATTCATTTCGTTTGTTTCGATGGAGGAACGGGTTCGGCTCCAATGGTGAAATAAAGTTACGGCATGCGATCGGCAATCAATCTGCCGTTTCCGTAACTTTTGGCTATGAAACGCCGAACCTTTCTACACCGAACCGCGGCAGCCGCGCCGGCCCTGCTAAGCCTGCCTGCGATTTCCTGGGATGTGAAGCCCCGCTATAAACTGGGGCTTCAACTCTACACCGTGCGCGATGCCATGGCCGAAGACCCGGTCAAAACCCTGAAGTATCTGAAGGAGCTGGGATATGAGGACTTCGAGATTTACGGCTTCGACCCGAAGACCGAAAAGATCTATGGTCAGAGCGCCAGGGAGTTCAAGACCGTACTGGACGACCTCGGGCTCTCCGTGAGCAGCGGTCATTATGGTTTCTCCGACTATTTCGATGCCTCTCAGGGTGAGCTCCAAAGGTTCGTGGATCAGTGCATCCTTGCCGCGCATGAATTGCGCTCTTCTTACATCACCTGGCCCAAGGTCGATCCCTCCCGCAGGAATGTGGATGGATTCAAGAGGCTGGCGGAAAAGCTGAATGTCATCGGTGAGCAGGTTACTAAGGCCGGGCTGGGCTTTGCCTACCACAACCACGGCTACGAGTTCGAAGAATGGGATCATACCCTCGGTTACTTCATCCTGCTGAATGAGACGGATGCCGACCTGGTAAAGTTTCAAATGGATATGTACTGGATGGTATATTCGGGGAGAACGCCTAAAGAATTGGTGGAGATGGCTCCGGGACGCAACGTGATGTGGCACATCAAGGACATGGATAAAGTAACCCGGGACTATACCGAACTGGGGAACGGCTCCATCGATTATACCCAGATGCTTCCCGACCCAGACGAGTCAGGCCTGGAATTCTATTATCTGGAGCAAGGCGGAAACTTCGCCAGCAGTTCGCTCGAGAGCGTGGCCAGCTCCATCGCCTACCATAAGAAGCACCTGCTTCAGTATCTCTAGGGCTATTTCTTCTTATCCTGCAGGAAGACGAAAGCAATAAATACAAAGCCCACGCCGGTCAGCGCCGGGGGAAGTATTTTGCCCGTGATGCCGATCATGACCATTACGACGGCTATCATCAGGAGCAATATGGCGGTAGAGGCCGTGAGGTTCATGGGCTGGGGGGTTTTAGCATTACAGGGCGAATCCCCTGACAACTCCTACAAAGGTACCGTTTCTCCGGTGCAATACGCGTTTTTGTGGTCGTAAATGACTGATTAGTAGTCTATACGGCCTTCGGTCGATTCAATATCGAATGTGCTGCCTCAACCCCCTATTATGCAGGTTCAACCTGTTCTCCCTAAGCCGCACAGACCAAAGAATCGACTTTAGCGCGCCTAAGGAACCCCCTTGTTCATGAAAAATACCATATGCGTCCTGATTGTGGCCATTAGCTCCACGTTGTCCGCCCTTCAAGCCCAGGTAATTATGGGCAGGGACACGGCTTTTTATGAGTACTACACTACCCTCAACGAATTGCTGCCCAATCGACCCCTACAGCTGGTAGTAGTCGAGCGAACGAATGAAACCGAAGCGGAACGATACCAGCAATGGCTGGACCAACAGCACCTCCTGGAGGATTGGCATCAGGTGATACTGCCAAAGCCCAAAGACCTGGAGGCCGAAAAGCTTCCGGATTATCTCAATACGTTTTTGGACGAACTATTCTCGATCTATTTTTTCGATCGGACCCGGGTACACCTCTTCCTGGAAATTGAACACGACCTAATAACTCCCGAGGGGGTAACCGAGCTATGCTCATTTGTAACCAGCCTCTGGCTTCGGCCGGCTACATTCGAGGCCCATGAATCCCTGGACGACCGCATTTATGCCATTGACCGCCAACCCTTTCAACAGGTCGCTAATCAGTCGCATCGGTCCCTGAAACACGAACCCGTTACCCTGAAGGAAATGAAGCAGCTCCAGAAGAAGAGGGCCCGACTGAATTCCTATTATTCGGAAGAACCCAGGCACCTAATATCACTGACCGGGGGCTATCACAACGTCTCGCCGGGGAACTCCTCGGTCTTCGACGAAGAGACCCTGGTGGATCTGACCAACCTCAATACCTCCTGGACCCTTTCGTACTACAACCCGCGTCACCCCCGGTGGGGCATACTGGGTGAGCTCGGCTATTCCGGAAAAAGGAATGCTACCAGCACCAGCATTTCAGGGGGCCTGGGTTTTGGCGCCACCCTTAGCGGCGAGGGCTCAGGGGCCGGAGTGCTGAAACTGGGAGTGGGTCCCCGATTACATGTTCTGAAACGCCGCAGGCTCCGGCTGTATTCGGATATAGTTCCGGGCATACTGATCGCACGCATCGGCGGGGGTACGGGCAGCGTGGTCCTGTCCGAAAGCGGTCTGAGTAATTCCATGCAGCGGGTAACGCAAACCAAAAGCGCCCTGTATATCGATGCTCGGATCGGTGCCAGTTTTCGGCTGGGCAGCCACCTGATGCTTCTCGGCAATTTGCAACTCACCTCCTCTTCCTTCTCCAGCGATGTGGGCTCCGTTTCGGGCTTCGGGGGGAGCGGTTTCAACCTGGGATTAGGCTTTTCCTTTTAGGGAGGTGCTGACTGCGTTCGGTGGCTGAGAGTCGGGCCATATTTCGTAAATTCAGTAAACTTTTTTCATGAATTTTCGTCCATTTACAGCGGCCGCATTCGTTTTACTCGCCACTATCCTGACTTCCTGTACCGAAAAGAAAAAGGCCCCGGCCGAAGAAAAGGCCTATACCTCCACCATCACCGATGGCGAATTCGATCCGGGGGAAGGCTGGAAACTGGTCTGGTCGGACGAATTCGAAGGGGACTCCCTCAATGCCGCCAACTGGAACCGGCAGATAGTCCCGGCCGGCCAATTTAACGATGAGTGGCAGCGCTACACGGCCGATACGGAAAATGCCTATGTGTCCGACGGCAGCTTGGTCATCCAGGCCATACACGAGGGGGAGGAGCACGGTATGAATCAGTACACCTCGGCCCGGCTGAATACGGCGAACAAGCAAAGCTTCAAATACGGAAAGATCGTGGCTCGCGCCCGCCTGCCCTATAGCGAGGGGATCTGGCCGGCCTTCTGGATGCTGGGAGCGAACATAGACGAGAACGGCGGGGACACCTCCTGGCCGCAGTGTGGGGAAATCGACATCTTTGAATTGTACGGCTCGGAGGATAATGCTGCCGTGGAGGCCAACCTGCACTACGCCAATGCCTCCGGGGGACACGCCAATATGGGTGCGCGGTCTTACCGG
The DNA here is from genome assembly GCA_964552195.1 of uncultured Flavobacteriaceae bacterium. GTDB lineage: Bacteria > Bacteroidota > Bacteroidia > Flavobacteriales > Flavobacteriaceae > CAZKAP01. The sequence goes on along the minus strand of CAZKFM010000001.1, from coordinate 89,092 downwards.
CTGGACGAAGGCATCTTCGCCGACGACTTCCACATCTTCGAACTGGCCTGGGACCAAGAACAGGTGGCCTGGTACGTGGATGGGAACGAATATGCCTCCATCGATATCACCTCGGACGAGTTTACCGAATTCCACGAAGAATTCTTCATCCTCTTCAACATCGCCACCGGGGGATCCTTCGCGGGACGCCCGAACGAATCCACCGTATTCCCGCAGTATATGTATGTGGACTGGGTACGGGTGTATCAGGAAGAAGGAGCCTAGTCCCGTTTAGATCCTTAGCTTTCAGGTTTCACTTACGCGGACGACGCAACTTAGCAGGCTGATTAGCACTCGTAGCATCCAGGTGTGGATTCAAAACGTGCTACTGAGATTCACCTTTGACCTCGGATATCATGCCGAACATTTCCCGTACCAGGGCAGATCTCTTTTCACCCAAAGGGCGGTCTTTCAGTGCTTCTTGTATTTCCATAAACCGGTCGGTATATCCTGTGTATCGTTCCGTTTTCATAAACTCCGATAACCAGTCTGCAAAGTCCTTCCACTCTTCCTCTTCGCAGGAGTATGCGAAATCCTGAAGTATTTCTTCCGTCTTCCAGTTGGAGCCATGCTCAATATCCCTTCCGTGCCCTTGACTGCGGAAGAAGTGACTCAGGAGATAGGTATTGGCGAAAAAAGTTTCCAGCACTTTGTTTTCAGCATCTATAATTTTTTTGCACTTGTATAGTGTAAGGGCCCATTCGAATAAAAATTCGGGATATCCGCTGTCATCGGGAAAATTCTTGTGAAACCAGTTGAAGTATCGTTTGGCTCCCGAATAATCCGTAATTCGGAGGTACAAGCTCGGTGGCAGGTAACGCAGGCCCCTACTGTCGTCGTAATACCCTCCATGCCTGCGCCTGTCAGCGGCAAGCTCCCGCTTTATTTTGTCTATCCTGGTCCGAACCCTGGCAATCTGCTTTTCGGTCATTTCTTCTTAGAGTTGATACCCATTAAAAATAATCACCTTTTCGCGGCACATGACCGTTTTACTCGCTTATCCGGCCAGCTCTTCCCAGGGTCCGGTAATGGCAACCGTGTCGCCGTTCTCCTGTACGTTCACGAACAGGGTCTTGCCACTGGGAGAAAACACCAGTCCGGCCAGTTCCGAGCGGGAACTCCGGTTGCAGGCCAGGGTATAGATCTCGCCCTCGCGGTTGATGCCCCGGATGTGGTTCAGCTCCCCATTGTCTTCGCAGAGCAGTATGTCGCCCCAGGGCGCGATGGTCAGGTTGTCGCACATGTGCAGCACGCTCTTATCCTCCGATTCCGCGAATAGCTCGAGAGAACCGGGCTGCTGAGCCTTGTCTTCCTGTCCTTCAACCGCTGAGGTCTTGTAACGGAATACCTGTCCGAAGTTCTTAGGGCCTCCGTTGGTGCAGGCGAAGAAGACCTCCCCCTCACCCATCCAGATTCCTTCGCCCCGGGCAAAACGGGCTGCACCCTGCTCATAGCCGCGGTAGCGCAGGTCGTCCTCGGGGGCCTCGACCCCATCCAGGTCAATCCAATGTACGGACAGGGTCTCCTGCTTAACGACTTGAGTGCTCTCCCAGTTTCGGGTGTCCAGGGAGGGACGGTCGGACACAACCAGTGCCTGCAGCCGGCCACCAGCGGACAGGTTTTCCTTTTCATTGGGGATGAAGCGATACAATAGGCCATCGGGACGGTCCTCTGTCAAGTAGATGCAGCCCGAGACGGGGTCAACCGCCACTGCCTCATGGTTGAATCGACCCATATCCCGCAGTGGAATGGGGTCTGCGATACCCGTATGATTAGCCGGAACCTCGAATACGTAGCCGTGGTCCTTGAGGATGTTCGTACCGTCGGCCCGGGTCACATCCTCCTCGCAGCTCAGCCAGCTGCCCCAGGGAGTGACCCCACCCGCACAATTGCGATAGGTACCCGCCAGGCTCAGGTGCTGGCGGAGCAAGGTGCCGGAATTCTCGTCGAAGACCAGGGTGGTGGTGCCTCCGAGCCCTGGAAACAGGCCGTTACCCGAATCGTACAGCCGGTCGGGCTCGATTCCTTGCAGGCGTTCCCGGGATTTCCCAAACGGACTGTGTTCTTCGCTTTCGGGGCTGTTTTCGTGATTACAGATGATCACCGTCTGGCCCTGTTCGTCCAGGAAGGTCCCCATGCCATCGGCCCTGCCGGGCACCAGCAGTCCGTCGGACATGGTGTCTCCCGCACGGGCAATCACTTTATAGGAAAAGCCCTCGGGCAGGTCCAGGTATCCCTGTGGGTCTTTCTTCAGTGCCAGGGGCCCCGCCTGTCGGGATCGGTTGCGGCCGGTGCAATTCGTCAGCGCGATGATGGCCAGAGAAGTCAGCGAAGCCTGCCGGATGAACTGCCGTCGGCTGTATTCGGATGCTGTTGTGTTCACGTGTCTCGTTTAAGGAAAATTGGGCCGCTTTACCGAACGTCTAAGTTAGCAGATTCCGTGTTATTCCCTCCTTAACGCTATGTAAAGCGTGGATTAAATTACCGCCACGTCTTTTGTGTTCCCGGCTATTCCAATACCTGTATCACGCTCCCGCAGCTGAGCATCGCATCCCCGTAGTAGGGATTCCTGATCTCCTGCTCGGAACTGATCCATACCTCGCCCTTGCTGTTATTGGCCATGGGGCACTGCTGCACGTACAGGGTGTCTCCCAGCGAACCGCTACCTCTCGCCAGGCCCAGGAGCGCCTCATTCAGCCCGACGAAACGTTCCCGCTGTTTTTCGAGTTCCCTGCTTTGAGCAAGGACCATGAAGCCTTGCTGTATGCTTGTAAGCCTTTCGCGTTCGTCCGGATCAAGAGCGCTGAGATCCGCCGCCCCGATCCGATCCAGCACCGTCCGGGCTTCCTCGGCAGTCTGCCGGGGGTCGCTGGCCACCAGGGCATCCTTCAGTCGGAGATAACCGGGCATGGCCGCTTTCAGTATGCTGCGTATTTCACCCCCGGTTTCTGCTGGGGTACTGGGACGATTCATCATGCTTCGCTTTCCTTTGAGCTGGGCGGCGGCGTCGATCGTAAAGGTTCCATGAGTCACGATTTCTTCTCCGGACCTGAGGCCGGATACCACCTCGATCCGATCCCCCTGACGTTCCCCGATTTGAACTTCCCGCATTTCGAACACGGGCTCGCCCGGCCGGGCTCGCAGGTACACCAAAGACCGTTCCCCGGTCCACATCACCGCGCTGGCCGGCACGAACAATCGATCATCCTGAGAGGCCTCCTTGGCCGCTTCGATCTGGCTTGCGACGAACATGCCCGGCTTAAAGAGGCCTTCGGAATTGTCCAGCGTCACCCGCACCTTAGCAGTACGCGTACGGCTATTGAGCTGAGGGTCGATAAAGGCTATCCGCCCCTTAACGGACCGGTTGGGATAGGCGCGAGAAGTGAGTTCAAGCACCTGTCCCTCGCTGAGTCGGGCGAGTTGATCTTCGTAGGCATCCAGTTCCGCCCAGACCGTGGACAGATCGCTCAGCCGGGCAATAGGCTGACCGGTTTTCAGGTAATCGCCTTCCGCGCTCATGATTTCGGTGACCGTGCCCGAAACGGTGGCATAGACCGGCGTGAATTCTTGCACGGTTCCGGCGCTTTCGATGCGGTCGATCTGCGCCTCACTAAGCTTCCAGAGCTTGAGCTTGTTTCGAACCGCCTGATACAAGCGGGGGTCGGTTTCCCGTATGGAGGCCGCTGTCAGCAGCTCCTGCTGGGCCGCCACCAACTCGGGCGAATACAGGTTTGCGAGCTTCTGGCCCCTGCGGATCTTTTGTCCCTCGAAATTCACGTACAACTGCTCCACCCGGCCCTCAAAATAACTGGCCTGTATGCTCACCGCCTCCTCGTTGATGGTGATTTTTCCCGAGAGGGAGAGGGTGCCCCCCGCTTTTGAATCGAGGCTCCCGACGGTGGTGGTTCGGACGTTCGCCAGGGCCTGGGCGTTCTCGGTTAGCCGGAATTGGTCCGGCGACAGCCCGTCGAAACCCACCTCGGCGGGAATCAGGTCCATTCCGCAAATCGGGCAATCCCCGGGCTCGGGTTGTGTAATCCGAGGGTGCATGGAACAGGTCCACAGCTCCTGTGCCGAGGGGTGCTCGTGTTCGTCTGGCTTATCCGCTACCCCGGAGGAAGATCCAAAAAGGAGGTATCCGATAAGCAGGCCAGCGAAAGCCGCGAGAGCTACGTATGCGATATTCTTGTTCATGATTCTGTATTCATTAAGTGGATTAGTGCATTATTCCTTTTTGTACCGTTTGGTATTTTTGATGTAAGATGGCTTATTAGCTTCGTGCGTATTGACTAATTTACAGCGCCTTTACGTCGGATTATACAGTGTGGTTTCGTATTCATTTTCCCGCTGTTAAATAGTTAATGAGAGCGGACTGTTCGTAATACAGCTGTACCGCCTGCAACTGTTGATTGCGTATGCGAAGATCCATGTTCTGCAGTTCCAGGAGCTCGTTGAAATCGATCGTTCCGGTCTCGTAAATACGAATCTGTATTTCCAGAGCATTTTGCACCTGATCCCGGTTCTTCTCCTGAGTCCGGAAGGCGATGCGCGCCTGGTTTCGGCCTGCCTCGGCCTCGGCCAGCACGGCCTGCAGGGCAATAAGGCGCTCCTCTTTAAGGTATGCCAGTTCCTGCCTTCGGAGTTCGTTCTGGCGGCTCCGCGAGGCGTACTGTCGATTGAACAAGGGGATGGACAAGGATACCATGGGCATGACTATGTCCTTGCCGTTGTCGCTAAAGGTCAGGCCCGGGCGCTCCTCCACGGGCAGGTAATCCAGGCCCAGTCCCAGCATAGGGGCCGCCTGTTTCCGATTCAGTTGTTCGGCCTGCATCACGGACTCGTACAGGGCCTCGAATCGAAGGAGTTCGGGATTCACGACCAGGGCACTGGCTTCGACCGAGTCCTGCTCTGGTATATCCACTTCCGACACCACTTGAACGGGCAACTCCGGATCCCGGTTCAACAAGCCGTTGAAGCGAGTCTGTTCCGCGCGGTACTGCTCCGACAGGACTTCTTGCTGTTGGTTCAATTCGTTGCGACGGATCTGAAGCTTTAGCACATCCACCGCCCCGGCCTTATCCACCTCCACGGCCTTAAGCGCGAGTTCCTCGTAAGTATCGAGCAGCCGAAGCTGTTCTCCGAGCACACGCCTGCGAGCCTGCAGCCCAAATAGGCTATAATAGGACCGGGATATCTCCAGGGCGAGTTTGCGTTGCTCCACGGTGTATTCCACCCGTTCGGTCTCGGCCTGTGCCCGGGCATATCCCTTTCGCTTACCGATGGTCCCGAACCAGGGCAGCATCTGCCGGGCGGAAAGCCGGGCGCGCTGTGCACCCGTTCGGGTCTCCGGCTCACTGGCGAAATAGCCCGCAGCGATTTCCGTATTCGGAACCCAACCGGCCTCATCGACCTGTTCCAAAGCGATTTGGTACTTCAGTGCATAGGCCTGTAGTCGGGGGCTGTTTTCCAGCCCCTCGTTGATATAGGTCTGCAGCGTTTGGGCCTTACTAGCGCCGACGGCTGCGATAAGCAGAATCCATGTGCTCAGTTTCTTCATGCTTGTGTGCGTTTGAGTTGGATTTCCTTGCCCCAGGCAAAGAGGACCGGGACAACGAACAGGGTAATCAGGGAGACCAGCATGCCCCCGAAGGCCGGAATGGCCATGGGGATCATGATGTCGCTTCCCCTCCCGGTGGAGGTCAGTATGGGCAACAGGGCCAGGAGGGTGGTAGCCGTGGTCATCAGGCAGGCGCGTATGCGTTTCTGTCCGGCTTCCACGACTGCTTCGCGGATATCCTCCCGTGTACCGGGCCGGTTCCGGTCGAAAGATTGGGTGAGGTAGGTCGCCATCACCACACCATCGTCGGTGGCTATGCCAAAAAGCGCGATAAAACCGACCCAGACCGCCACACTGAGGTTGATGGTTCCGATCTGAAAAAGGTCGCGCAGGTTGAGGCCCAGCAGATCGATATTGAGAAACCCGTCCTGTCCGTACAACCAGATCAGGATGAAGCCTCCGGCGAAAGCCACCGCCACACCGGAAAATACCATCAGCGAGGTCGATAGGCTTCGGAACTGGAAGTAGAGGATCAGTAGTATGGTCAGCAGGGCCAGGGGAACCACCAGCGAGAGGGTCCGTTCGGCTCGTTGTTGATTCTCATAGGTTCCAGTAAAGGAATAGCTGACGCCCGGGGGAACCCGGAGCGCTCCCCTTCGGATTTGCTCCTCTATGGCACGGCGGGCATTCTCCACCACCTCCACCTCCGCATAGCCCTCGGCCCTGTCGAACAGCACATAGCCCAGCAGGAAGGTATCCTCACTCTTGATTGCCTGCGGGCCCTGCTCGTAGCGGATGCGGGCCAGTTCTCCCAGGGGCACCGGGCTCCCATCAGCCACCGGAACATAGATGCGCTCCAGGTCTTCGGGGCTGTTGCGGAGTTCCCTGGGGTACCGCACCCGCACCCGATAGCGCTCCCGGCCCTCCACGGTCTCGGTCAGGGGCATGCCCCCAACGGCTATGGAGATCACCTCCTGCACCTCCTGCACGGAGACCCCGTACCTCAGGAGCTGGTCACGGTCGATATCCATGAGGAGGTAGGGCTTGCCGACAATCCGATCCGCGAATACGGCCTGAGACTTTACTCCTTCGGTTCTTTTCAGGATTTCCTCCAGGCGAAAGCCGAAGGCCTCGATCTCCTTGAGATTCGGTCCCTGTACCTTGATGCCCATGGGCGTGCGCATCCCGGTCTGAAGCATGACCAGACGGGTCTCTATCGGCTGGAGCTTAGGGGCGGAAGTGACTCCCGGAAGCCGGGTGACCTGTACAATCTGTTCCCAGATGTCGTCCGGTTTCCGGATTTCCGGACGCCAGTTTCGAAAGTAGGCTCCCTTGGAATCGGGGATCAGCAAATCCCTGTTAAAGCCGAAGGGATCCGCGAGCGTTTCTATTCCATCCGAGGCCGCCGTATCCACGGGTCGATTCGGATTCTCCACCCTGCGCCCATCGCTCAGGACAAAGAAGCCATACTCGTCTGTGCGGTATTTGATCGGCTCTCCATTCGCATCCCCTTGAAATTCGGGATGGTACTGTATCAGGTTTTCGTACATGGACAGGGGGGCGGGGTCCAGGGCCGATTCCACCCGTCCGGCCTTGCCTACCACCGTGGCAACCTCCGGCAGGCCCGCCACGGCGATGTCGAGCTGCCTGAGTACCCGCTTGTTTTCCTCCACACCCGCATGGGGAAGGGAGGTCGGCATCAGCAGGAAGGAGCCCTCGTCCAGGGCCGGCATGAACTCCTTGCCGGTAGTGAGCATAATCCGTACCCCCAGGGCCACCAGCAGGGCGGGAATGAGCAGGAAGACCGCTTTGTTCCTCAGGGTCCAGCGCAGTATGTGGGTATAGTAGGAGCGAAAGACCCAGAACAAACCGAGCAGGACGAAACACACCCCGCCGACGAACAAGCCGTTACCTACAGCGCCGGTCTCGAACCCCAGGGGCCTCCAATAGACCGAAAGGAGGGCAACCAAAACCAGTACCGACCAGGCGATGCGAGCGGTCCGCAAGGTTTGTTCAGACCATAGCCCGCGTGTCGCCAAAAGGCCCAGAATACCGAAACCCGACAGGGCCACTCCCCATGGGTATCCCAATACCAGACTCGCTATACCCGCCGCAAGCAGGGCGACATTGCCTAGATTGCGGATCAGGGACTTCAGCCGCCACTTTCGAAAGACCACCGTGGCCATGGGAGGGATCAGCAGCAGGGAGACCACGGCCGAGGCTATGAGCGCCATGGTCTTGGTAAAGGCCAAGGGTCGGAACAGCTTGCCCTCGGCCCCGATCAGTGTGAATACCGGGATAAAGCTCACTATGGTGGTCAGCACGGCCGTAAGTATCGCCCCGGAGACCTCCGAGGTGGCCTCAAATACCACCGAATTGAGGGACAATTGCTCCTGTTCAGGCTTTTGCCGGTTTTCCTCCAGGTGTCGGACGATATTCTCGGTAAGGATCACCCCCAGGTCAACCATGGTGCCGATGGCAATGGCGATCCCGGATAAGGCCACGATATTGGCGTCCACCCCGAAGTACTTCATGGAAATGAATACCATCAATACAGCCACGGGAAGCAGGCCGGAAATCAGAACGGAGGCCCTCAGGTTAAACACTGTGACCACAACCACCAGAATGGTGATCAAAATTTCCAGGCTCAGGGCCTCGCTCAGAGTTCCGAGGGTCTCCTGTATCAGCTCAGTGCGATCGTAAAAGGGAACGATGGTCAACTGGGAGGTCCGTCCGTCCTCGAGTTGCTTCGACGGCAGTCCGGGGGATATCTCCGCTATCTTTTCCCTGACCCCCTGGATGACCTCCATGGGGTTCGCCCCGTAACGGGCGGCCACAACCCCACCAACGACCTCGGCTCCTTCCTTGTCGAGTATACCCCTTCGTGCCGCCGGGCCCAGCTGCACCCGGGCCACGTCCCCTATGCGAATGGAGGTGAAATCGTTCGAATCCACCACGGCGTTCTCCAGATCCTGTACCGATTTCACATAGCCCAGGCCCCGGACCAGGTATTCCGCCTGGTTCAGCTCCAGGGTCCGGGCTCCCGTATCGGAATTGGAACGCCTGACGGCCGTTGCGACCTGTTGGAGGCTGATGCCGTATTGTCGCATCAGCTCGGGGTCCACATCGATCTGATATTCCTGTACATGCCCCCCAATGGAGGCCACTTCGGACACCCCATCGGCTGAAGACAGGGCATACTTCACATAATAGTCCTGCAGGCTCCTCAGCTCCTGCAGGTCCCAGCCTCCCGTTACCCGTCCGTCGGCATCCCGCCCTTCCAGGGTGTACCAGAAGATCTGGCCCAGTGCGGTCGCATCCGGCCCCAGGGCAGGGCTCACCCCTTCGGGCAGCAGGCCCGGCGGAAGGGAATTCAGTTTTTCGAGTATTCGGCTCCGCGACCAGTAGAATTCTGCCTGTTCTTCGAATACGACGTAGATGCTCGAGAAGCCAAACATGGAAGAGCTTCGCACGGTCCTGACGCCGGGAATACCCATCAGGGTGGTCGTGAGGGGATAGGTAATCTGATCTTCTATGTCCTGAGGCGATCGCCCATCCCAACGGGTAAAGACGATTTGCTGGTTTTCTCCCAGGTCCAGGATGGCGTCCACGGCCACCGGATCGGATGGCAGCGGACCGCAGAACCCGTCAAAAGGGGCATGTACCAGCCCAAACCCTATGCACAGGGCCAGTAGTATCCAGGCGACCAGCCGGTTCTCTATAAAAAAGCGGATTGTGTTGTTCAGCATATATGACAATTAGATAGAAAGTACACTTGCGACCCGCACAGGCATACGGCCCGATGCGTGCATCGTTCGGTTCTATCCAATCATCAAATCAGGAAGGTCTCGTACAGGACCAGCAAGTCCTGCCCGAGTTCGGGTGGGGGGTGAATTTGTATGGAAGGGGTTTCCCGGGCCGGGAGTTCACTCTCCAGGAAAAACGAGTAGGCTACGCTGACCAGGAATACCTGCTGCTGCAGGTCCAGATCGTAGCTCATATGCAGGAGTTCGTCCTGGGCCTGGACGGAATAGGATTCCTCGTCGCAACACCCATGCTTAGACTCCTGGGACATGCCCGCGTCCATTCCGCAGGTATCGGCCTGACCGAAAAGGACCATGTCCACTACCCTTCCCATGCACAGGTGCATGTCTACGGTCCAGGAGACCGAAGACATCAGGACCAGCAGGGCCATCAGAGGAGCCAATATGCGCTGCGAAACTTGCTTCATGTGGTTACGAAACTACGAATTGTTCCCAATTATTGCGTTGTTTAACAAGAGTTAAGGCCCAAATTCGTGAGCCTATACACAGCCACCTTACGTTTCATGTCAAAACGACTGCGCCGGTCAGGGCCGTATAGCCCCTATACCGGCCTGCCAGAGCCGGTTATTGTAGTCGGGGATACTCTTGTCGATAAAGGACTGCGCCTGGGCCTTGAGTTCCGCCCACTTCACATCCAGTTCGGTCCTCCTCTCCTTAGCAGCGCGGGTAATGCGGGGCATGCCGCTCTGCGACTGATTGATCAGGAACAGGTACTCCGCGGTAAACTTATTGGGGAAATTGATCACATCGTCGTAGGCCTTGCTCTTGCGCTGTACCATTTCCTCATCCCAGGCCGTCAGCTCCTCCAGCAACTGTTGGCCCCGGGCCCGGAGTTGGGCGTCTTTGATTCCCTCAAGTACGGATTTCAGCTGGGTTCTGACCCCATCCATACGGCTTACCAGTTGGTGCATTTCCGACAGGCTGGCCTCGGTTTCGCCCATGAACTCGTCGTATTCCTGGTACTGCTGTTCGCTGATGCCGTAGGAGGGTACCGGCAGGATTTCCGCACCGGTCTCATAGGTCTGTCCTTGTACGGTCAGGCGATAGGTGTAGCGCCCGGGTATGGCCCGGTGCCCGCTGTAGGAGCCCTCGATATAGACCCCCTCCGCTCCGGCCATCGTCGGATGCGACATATCCCAGACAAAGCGGTTCAGCCCGGTCTCTTTACTCAGGACGGGATCCGGAGGCGGCCCGCCGGCATAGCGCTTGTAGGAGGAGTCCCGGGCGGACGTAAACGCATTTACCCGTTTACCCCGGGCATCCATGACCTCCAGGGTAACCTTAGTGTTCTCCGGCAGTTCGGGCAGCTCGTAATAGACCGTAATTCCATTGGCCGGGTTCACGCCCAGACGGGAGTCCGTACCGCTGAACTCAGAGCTATTTCCATTCAAGGGGCTCCCCCAATAACCGTTATAAGCGTTTTCAGGCGTGTACAGGGTTACCCCTTCCCCCTCAGGCCGGTACTCGTGGAGGACGGATAAATCGTCCAGGATCCAGAAGGCCCTGCCGGAAGTGGCCACGATCAGGTCGCCCTGATGCACTTTCAGGTCCTGTATGGGTGTTCTGGGAAGATTGAGCTGAAGGGGCTCCCAGTCTGTGCCCCCGTTCCAGGAAATGTAGATACCCTTCTCGGTTCCGGCATACAGCAGGCCCTTACGGCCCGGGTCTTCCCGGACTACACGGGTGTGGGCTCCATAGGGGATGCCCTTGCTGATGTTTTTCCAGGTCTTGCCGTAATCGCTGGAGCACAGCAGGGCCGGGCTGTAATCGTTGAATTTGTAACGGGTGGTCGCGATGTAAACCGTGGCCGGGTCGTGGGGCGACACCTCGATCGCATTGACCAGCGTCTCTCCCTGTCCTTTGGGCGTGACGTTTTCCCAGGTCTGCATGCCGTCCCGGGTCAGATAGACCAGTCCATCGTCGCCGCCGGTGTAGAATACGCCCTTCTGATGAGGGGATTCGACCATGTAGGCAATGGTTCCGTAGTTCTCGGCTCCGGCCACCTCATTGGTGTAAGGGCCTCCCCCATCCCCCTGTTTGTCGTCCTGGTTGCGGGTCAGGTCGGGAGACATTTCCTCCCAGGTCTGGCCCAGGTCCTCGGTGCGCAGCACCAACTGGGCACAGTGGTAGAAGGTGCCCGGCTCATGCTGCGACCAGATGATGGGTGCATTCCAGTTGTAGAGGTACTTCATGTCCCGCGCTGCCTTGCCCAGGTAAAGTATCGGAGCGGGCATGATCTGGGTGGACATGCGGGATTCCGTATCCAGCACCTCTATGGTCCCCAGGTAGCTTCCACCCATCACATAGCGCGGGTTATCCGGATCGAAGGCCAAAAAGGCGCTTTCTCCGCCGGCCGATGCCGTCCAGTCCGCATTCCAGATTCCACTGTTGCCCATGGACATATAGGGTATGCGGACCGAGGTATTGTCCTGCTGGCCTCCATAGATGTTGTACGGAAACAGGTTATCGGTATTGATGCGATAAAACTGACCGGTAGGCAAGTGCTCCAGGGAGGACCAGTGCTCACCCCCATCGAAGGTGATCTCGGCTCCCCCGTCACCGGCGAGGATGAAGTTTTCAGACCGACCCGGATTGATCCACAGGTCGTGGTAGTCCCCATGGGCGGAAGACAGTCTCTCAAAGGTTTTACCCCCGTCTATGGACTTCAAAAATGGGGCGCTAAGCACGTACAGTACATCTTCGTTCCGCGGATCGGCAAAGAGTTCGGTATAGTACCAGGCGCGCTGGGTGAGCCTATTGTCCCCGCTGACCATGGACCAATGTGCGCCACCGTCCCGGGAGACAAACAGGCCTCCCTTATCCGCTTTTGAATCGCTCTCCATCAGAAGATACACCAGGTCTCGGTTTGCCGGGCTTACGGCTATGGCCATCTTGCCCTTTTCGGCAGGTAGGCCGTTTTCGATCTTCGTCCAGCTTTCTCCCCCGTCCACGGACTTATACGCCCCGCTTCCCGGGCCTCCACTGATGACCTTCTCCGGTTTCCGCTGATGCTCCCACATCGTGGCATACATCACTTCCGGGACTTCGGGGTCCATGGAGAGTTCGGAACAGCCCGTGAGTTCATTAACGAACAACACCTGCTTCCAGGTCTGCCCTCCGTCCGCAGTTTTATAGATGCCTCGTTCACGGTTCGGGCCGTAGAGGGCCCCCTGGGCCGCCACATAGACGATGTCAGGATTGTCCGGATGAACGAGTATGCGGGAGATGTGCTGGGTCTTTTCCAGCCCCAGGCGGGTCCAGGTATTACCGGCATCTGTGGATTTATAGACCCCGTCCCCATAGGAGGTCATGACCCCGCGCGGAGCGTGCTCCCCCATGCCGACATACACGGTATTAGGATGGGAGGCCGAGACCGTCACGGCACCCACGGAGCCCAGCTCGAAATATCCGTCGGAGACGTTGGTCCAGTGCTGCCCGGCATCGGAGGTCTTCCAGAGGCCTCCCCCGGTAGTGCCCATATAATAGGTCATGGGGTCGCCCACCACGCCGGTGGCACAGACCGAGCGCCCACCTCTAAAAGGGCCTATATTTCTATATTTCAGCGGTTTAAAATATTCCTCGGCGGTTTGTGCCAGCAGAACTGGGGCCAGCAGCAACAGCAATAGTACAAGGGTCTGTTTTTTCATCGTAAAGCTTATGACTCGCAATATAAGATTAGCTCGCATGTAAATTGCCTTTTCGAATTCGGTTTGCCGCCAGCTCAGCCATTGCGCAAGTAATCGCGTGACATAAAACCGCAATTCTAAAGCAGGTTCCGTAAAATCTGAATTAAATTAGCCGTTTGGCGGGAAAAAATATGCCACGGCAGTATGAATGCGCTGAGCACCAGAGAAATCATCCAGCTCATCCAGTCAGGAACCACTTTTGAAGCCGTTGCGGCCGATGGGTCCTTTCACATCAAGGTTAACAAATACGTGCCCTACCTCTGCGTAGCCCCTCACCACGGCCACCGTTTCCGAAAGGAGCTGGCCCCGAAGATGGCACTGGACGACTACCAGCGCTGGTACCGCGAGGCCCCGCATACGGGAACCTTTATCGACTCGCTTCCCATTACAATGGAAGGCCGGGATTCCTGCCTGGAATACGATCTGAACAGGTCGGTCGAAGACTGCATCGCTCAGGAGTGGGACGGGCACCGCCTATGGAAAAAGCCGCTCACCTCCCGGGAAGAGCAGCAGAGCAAAAACAAACACCGGGCATTTTACTCGGTACTGCATGCGCTGGTGGACAAGCTGATACAGCAGTACGAAGGCTGTGCCGTTTACGACTTTCATGCCTTCAGCTATAAAAACCTGGAATCGGAGGCGCCGTTATTCCGGATCAGTGCCGATCCCTCGGCCTCTGCCCATTTCACTGAAGGAATGGAGCTTTGGAAGACGGAATTGGCCAAAATCCGGCTCTCCAATCAGGAAAACCCTCCCCGGATTACTCAGACCGACCGCCACGGGGGTTACCTGAGCTCGTACCTGCACGAGCATTTCCCCCATGTACTGGTGCTTTCCACGGACATCAAGAAGGTGTATTGCGACGAATTGAGTGGTGAGGACTATCCGGAGCTCATTTCGGACCTCAGGCAGTCGATTAAAGAGGCCGTTTTGGGCCATGCCCAGGAGTACTCCAAACGATGGACCAGCTGGAAAACCAGCCACTCGGCCCACCTGCTCGACCGAAGGGAAGATCCGGTCCTGGGCCTAGTCGATAGGCGCCTGACCAAGATACTGAAGGGGTTTGAACTCCTGGCCTATGTAAATCCCACCAATACCGCCCAGGAGAAGAAGAAGTTTTTCAAATCCAACTTTACCGAGCCGCCCCGTTTCAGATACTCGCCCATACGGATCAGCCCATTCGAACTCAAGCAGGAGCTAAGCGCCCTGCCCACCCGCGATATTTCGGACATTTCGGTGCGCAACCTTTACGAAGCGGTGATCGGCAGCTATTTCGATAAGATTGACCTGCTATCCTCTCTGAACAGCACTAAATTTCTGTATAATTCGCTGCGGTATCTGGGACGGCCCGAAAAAAACGATCTGCAAAACGCCCAATACTTGCTTCACCTGCCCCCTATCGCCTCCGAGCCCCGGACGGAACCCAACCTCAACTCAGAGGAAGTCGTTTCCCTATTCAAGACCGCCTTGTCCGAATACGGAATGCAATGCCGCATTGAGTTCAGCAAAAAGGTGATCTCGCAGGTGATGGTGCTCAATTCCAGAAAGACCATACTGATTCGACCGGATGCCCGGTTCACACGCAAAGAGGTCAATGCCCTGATCGAACACGAAATCGGGGTACACATGGTGACCACACAGAATTCCCTCAAGCAGCCGTTGCATATTTTCAATGCCGGACTGCCCGTCAACACCAAGACTCAGGAAGGCCTCGCCATACTCTCGGAATACCTCAGTGGCAACATCACCCTAAAGCGACTTAAGAAACTGGCCCTCAGGGCAGTGGTGGTGGATATGATGTGCAACGGGGCCGATTTTATCGATTGCTTTCAGTATCTGATAACGGAACAGGAGGAAGATCCCCATGACGCCTATACCCTCGTTACCCGGGTATTCCGTGGCGGCGGATTTACCAAGGACTATCTGTATCTCAGCGGCTTTGTGCGCATACTGGAGTTCTGGAAGGCCGGGAACCCCCTGCTTCCCCTGCTGGTAGGCAAAACCTCCCTGGACTTTTACGATACCATAGACGAGATGATCAATAGGGACATGCTGGCCAAGCCCGTATATCATACCCGGAGTTTCCTGCAGCCCCGTCATAAATCCCTGGATCCCATATACCGCTATATCATATCCGGGTTAAGCTGATCTCCAACCTTTGACCGGGTTATCCCCAAAAGGTAACAGGAACCTTTAACCGTTTACAAAATGGGCTAAAAACTCTATCTTGAACAACCAACCCGAACCGCAATTATGAAGTCCGATTCCTTGTGCTTTTTTGCTTCGCCCTTCATCGCCTTTATATTCGTCTTACTCGCCTCCTGCAATACCGACACCTCCGAGGAGATCGATACCACCCGCGCCCTGCTCAGGCGAGGCTATGGCATCAATTCAGCCACTCTGGTCGTCGATCACCTGGACAGCGCACAGGCCCACTACCGGGATGTCCTGGGATTCGATGTGCCCGAGCGCAGCAGTACGGAGGGGCTACCGTACGTCGGGGCGGTTTCGGCTTCCATCGGCTTTGCGGACATGAGCAATCTCTCCCTGATGTCGGTGCTGGATACCCTGCCGGAAGAAGATCAGGATGCCCGCCTGCGTTCCTTTCTGGACCGCGGCCAGGGAGTGCTCCGGTATTCCCTGTCCAGTTCGGCCACCGACAGCACTAGCCTCTGGCTTTCCTCAATGGGGTTTGTCATGGATTCGGTCCGTTCCCTGGGGGTTCCCAACCGTCGTTCGCGAAATTCGGCCTGGGCCACCAAGGAATCCACACTCAGGAGCCTGGAAGTGCTGGGTAGTCAGGAGATGCCCTATATGCCCACCTTCGAAGAATACGCGAGCTTTCCCTACGCCCGCATGCACGAATGGAAGACCTTTTATCTCTTTCAGCGCGAGTTTATGAGGCACCCCAACGGGGTGGTGGGCTTTACCGGCATCGATATAGTCGTGGACAATCTGGAAAAGGCCCGGGAAGCGCTCAGCAGTATGGGTCTGGTGGAACTGGAGACGGAAGATTCGCAACATACGGCTGTATACCGGGTGATGCGAAATCAGACCCTGCGGCTCACGGAGCCCCGTACCCCGGAAAGCGAACACGGCCGGTTCCTGGAAATGCGAGGCCCCGGCATCTATGGCCTCACCTTCGAGGTGGAACAGATCGATTCTACCTATGCCTACCTCAGCCGGGAGCTGCCTGAAGGCGCCATCCTCCGGGACAGTTTGACCAAAAGCCTCAGCATAGGGCCGGAGAACGCTCTGGGCATACAGCTCGACTTCGTTCAGGAACCCGATGAACAAGCGGAATGGGCACAGCAGCTCAAACTCAATTTCGGAGGGGAGCTGGACAGCACGGCCCGGGCCCATGCGGCCGGCCTTTACACCAAGTATTGCGCCCTCTGTCATGGACCGGATCGGGAAGGCTATGCCGCCGACCACGCCCCTTCCCTGAAATCCCACTCCCTGCTGGCTACTTCCCAGGGCACCAACTTCATGCGCTATACCGTTCAGTACGGTCGGGCCAATACAGCCATGGCCGGATATTACAAGGAACAGGGAGGGCCGCTGGACTACATCGAAATCGAACTGCTGCTCAAGTGGTTGTACGAGGAAAGCGGTGTGGAGGAACCCATAGAGGTATCGCGTGAGCCGGTCGCTGGTGACGTGACCAGGGGCGCCGAGATCTACGCCAATACCTGTGCCAGCTGTCACGGATCAGAAGGAGAGGGTATTTCCGCCCCGGCACTCGGACATCCCATGCTACTGGCCACCGCTACCGATGGTTTCCTGAAATATGCGATAGAAAATGGCAGGGACGGCACCCCCATGATCGGATTTAAGGACAGCCTGTCCGAAGCCGATATCGACAACGTTACGGCTTTCCTGCGAAGCCGCGCCTCGGGCTGGAGTGCGCCTCAGAAAGACACCATCAGGGTCCCCGAACCTGAGGAATACATCCTGAATCCGAATGGAGAACGACCCAAATTCGAACTCCGCGAAGGTCTCTACCTGAGCGCGGCCCAGCTGAACCAGGCCATGAAGGACAGCATGCGTATCGTGATCCTGGATGCCCGTTCGGAAGTGGCCTGGCGACAGACCCATATCCCGGGAGCCATCCCCGTGCCTTACTACGAGGAACCGGAGAAGTTCCTAGAACACATCCCCGACAGCACCTGGATCGTGGCCTATTGTGCCTGTCCGCATGCCGCCTCGGGCCGGGTGGTGAGCAAGCTCCGGGAGTCCGGCTACACTAACACTGCCATCATGGACGAAGGCATACTCGTATGGGCCCAGCGGGGCTATCCGGTGCGTTCCGGAAATTAAAACCCATTGGTATGAAACGTATATTGATGATTTTTCTGTGCCTGTACGGCATATTAGGCTACGGTCAGAACAACTCCCCCACGGTGGAGATTGAAACCGGTACCATAGAAGGCGTGTTCAGCGAGGATGGTGCCATAGAGAAGTACCTGGGCATTCCCTTTGCCAAGCCGCCGGTAGGCGAGCTTCGATGGGCGCCCCCGCAGAAGCCGGACTCCTGGGTGGGGGTTAAGGAGACTAAAACCTACGGCAAGCAGGCGGTCACCTACCGCTTCGCCGACTGGGTGGAGTTCGAGGAAGAGAACCTCAGCGAGGACTGCCTGTACCTGAACGTATGGAAGCCCGCCGGCGAGCAGGAAGGCCTGCCCGTGCTGGTACAGATTCACGGGGGCGGCTTCGCTGCTGGCACCGGTGCGGAGGCCCGACTGGAAGGCAGCAGCATGGCCCGGGAAGGCATGGTCGTAGTCTCCATCAATTACCGGCTGAACATCTTCGGCTTCTTCGCTCATCCCGAACTCAGTAAGGGGTCCCCACAAGGCGCTTCAGGCAATTACGGCCTCATGGACCAGCAACTCGCCCTGCAATGGGTGCGGGACAATATCGCCCGATTCGGCGGGGATCCTGGGCGCGTAACCATTACAGGGGAATCGGCCGGCTCCATGTCCGTGCTGGCCCTGATGACCTCTCCCCTTTCCAAAGACCTGATGGCCGGAGCCATTGGTTCGAGCGGAGGAACCATACCCATGTTTCCCCTGGTGCTGGCCGAGAGAAACGGCCGATTGATAGCGGAGAACGCAGGTTATACCAGCCTTGATCAGCTGAGAAAGGCCTCGACCGCCGAGATACTGGAGATCTACAAGAATGTGGACGGCCTGACCTTTTTTCCCGTGCGCGACGGTTACGTCCTGCCTGCAAACTTCAGTGAGCTCTACGAAGCTAAACAGCATGCGGACATCCCGCTCATCCTCGGCTGGAACTCCACCGAAATGCCCGAAGAAGCCTACCTCGGGGGGAATGACTTCAGCAAAGAGCGATTCGTCAGCGCCACCCAGGCAGCCTTCCCCAACCAATACCAGGAAATCCTGGCGGAATACCCCCATGAGACCCGGGAACAGGTGCGCCGTTCTTCAGCCGAACTCGCATCCCTAGGGTTTATCGTACCGGGAGCGTGGCAATGGTTCGATTTGCATCGTAACCTTTCCGAAAAGCCGGTGTATCGCTACATTTTCAGCAAGGTGCACCCCCCGCATTCCTCCGTGGACCTGAGCACTTACGAGCCGCCCTTAGGCGCCTATCACGCCCAGGAGATCTCGTATTGCTGGGGTAATCTCGACCTGAACGAGGGCTTCGAATACACCGAGGAGGACTACCGGGTATCGTCGGTGATGAAGCAGTACATGGTGAACTTCATCAAAACCGGAAACCCCAACGGCGAGGGGCTACCGGAATGGCCCGCCCAGGCCGGCGACTCCGAGCCCCTGATCATGGATTTCGATTCGGAAACCCGGCTTAGACCGGCAGACAAGGACTACCGCATCGTGAATGCACTAAAAGCGATGGGGCAGTAGGTTTAATGACCGATGACTCCGAATCATGTTTGGATCAACCGTTGTCCATCAGCCCGGCAATGCTTAGTTTAGGCCAATAAATGAAGATCCACATGAAACGTTCCCTCCTCGGCGCCTTACTGATCCTGTTGCTCTGCAGCCACGACATGTACCTGAAAATGGACAGCTATTTCCTGCAGGCCCATACCGAATCCGTGATTCACCTCTTTAACGGCACCTTTGATAAAAGCGATAACGAGATCAGCCGCGACCGCATGCTCGATGTGAGCCTGGTCGGCAACGGTAATCGCCAGGCGGTAGATACCACGGACTGGTTCGAAAAGAACAACACGACCTTCTTGCGATTCACGACCGGGGATGAAGGCACCTGGGTGGCCGGGGTTTCCACCCGTCCCAGGAATATAGAAATGACTGCGGAGGACTTCAATGGCTACCTGGAACACGATGGAGTACTGGACGAACTGGCCCGAAGGAAAGACACGGAAACGCTACAGGACGATGCCGTTGAACGCTACTCCAAGCACGTGAAGACCATTTTCCAGGTAGGAGATAGGTTAAGCGAAGACTGGAAGACGGTTTTGGACTATCCCATCGAATTTGTCCCCCAAGACAACCCTTATGACCTGCATCCCGGTCATAGCCTGCGGGTGCAACTGCTTCGGGATGGCGAGCCTCTTCCAAGCCAACTGGTGTACGTGGGTTACCAACCCGATGTGCACAGCCACTCCGACGGTGAACATACGCATGCGGACGGCACCCGACACAGTCACGAAAACGAGGGGGAACATACCCACGAGGATGGTGATTCGCACACCCATGTAAGCCAAGATCAGGAGCACACCCATGAGGACGGAACCACGCATACTCATGCAAACGATGACGAGGGACATAGCCATGCCGGTAATTCTGAATCGCACACCCATGAAAGCCAAGACCAGGAGCACACCCATGAGGACGGAACCACGCACACGCATGCAAACGATGACAAGGGACATAGCCATGATAAAATGGATGCTGACGAGGGCTCGGAAGAGGAAGGGCACACGCATGAGGGGACCCTACAGTTACGCACGGACGGAAACGGTATGGTCGAGGTTGATATTTCCGCAACGGGAGTATGGTACCTGCGAACCATTCATCTGGTTCCTTCCGAAGAGCTAGGGCTGACCCACGAGTCGAACTGGGCCACGCTCACTTTTGCTGTGGGAGAAGGACACTCGCATTCTCACGATGGGGATACGCACACTCATGAGGACGCAGGGTTACCCTCTTATGTGTACTGGATCGGCAGCATCGTTCTGGTGGTAATCCTCTTTTTCTGGTTCAACCGTAAAAAGTAGTATGATACGCGTTTCTAAACGTTTACTTACGGCATTGACGCTGTTGCTGCCTCTCGCCCTTTTGGCACACGACGTGAGCGACAGTGACCGTCAGGTGCTCATGGATGGGGATCTCTTCTCCTATATCTGGGTCGGAGCCAAGCACATGATCACCGGCTACGATCACATTCTTTTTTTGGTGGGGGTGATCTTTTTCCTGACCGGTTTTCGCGATATCCTCAAGTTTATCACCGTTTTTACCCTGGGTCATAGTATAACGCTAACCGGGGCAACCTATCTCGGCATACAGGTTAATGAACACCTGGTCGATGCCGTAATTGGCCTGAGTGTGCTGTATAAGGGGTTCGAAAACCTCGGGGGCTTCGAACGCGTATTCCGAACGGGCTCTCCTAACCTGCTGCTGATGGTGTTCCTGTTCGGACTCATACACGGCATGGGCCTGTCTACACGTTTACAATCGTTTGCGTTGGGGGAAACGGACTTCCTGGGTAAAATCCTGAGCTTTAACCTGGGGGTGGAACTGGGACAGGTGGCCGTATTGATCCCGGTGATCTTCCTGATTCAACTCTGGCGAAAGCAAAGCAGCTACGGCGCCTTTTACAAGGCCGTGAATGTATATCTGGTGGTCGCCGGTGTCGGATTGACTGCCTTTCAGCTTGTGCATTATTTCTCGGGGTCGCATTGATTGTTGAAAGTAGTACGCCCCCTCTCCATCCCTTTTCACCTAGCGACCCAGAGATTTGTATAAGTCGGTTCGGCGATCCTTGAGGTTGCGAACGCTGCCGAACTGGTGAAGTTCCGCTAACAGGTCGATGTCCACATCGGTGATCAGTATCATCTCGGTATTGGGCGTGGCTTCGGATTTTACGCCGTTGGTGGGAAAGGCAAAATCACAAGGAGTGAATACCATAGACTGGGCGAACTGTATGTCCATGTTGTGCACATTAGGTAAGTTGCCCACGCTACCGGCTATGGCTACATAGCATTCGTTCTCGATCGCCCGTGCCTGGGCGCAATTCCGGACCCGTGAGTATCCGTTTTGTGTATCGGTGAGGAATGGAACAAAGAGCAGGTCCATGCCCTGGTCGGCCAGGATCCGGCCCAGTTCGGGGAATTCCACGTCGTAGCAAATGAGTATGCCTATTTTCCCGCAATCCGTTTCGAATACCTTGAGCTGATCGCCTCCCTGCATGCCCCATACTTTGGCCTCATCCGGGGTTACGTGAATTTTCTCATAGCGCTCTATGGTCCCGTCCCGTTTGCACAGGTAGCCCACATTGAGGAGTTTCCTCTCCCTAACCTCAGGCATACTGCCGGTAATGATGTTGATGTTGTAGGAGATGGAGAGGTTGGAGAATCGCTGCACGATTTCTTCCGTATATCCGGCCAGTTCGCGTATGGCATCCGATTCGCCCAGGTGATTGTACCTGGACATGAGCGGGGCATTAAAGAACTCGGGAAAGAGGGCAAAATCCGATCGGTAACCCGAGACCGCATCGACAAAATATTCAGCCTGATGCATCAGGGTGTCGATGTCCTTGTAGGGGCGCATCTGCCACTGAATGAGGCCCAACCGCACCACCTTCTTGATGGTCTTGGCCTTAGGCGTCTTCTTTTCGTAGAAGATATTGTCCCATTCGAGCAGAACGGCGTATTCGTTGGATGCCTCATCCCCCTCGAGATAGCCCTTGACCACTCGGGCGGGATGAAAGTCGTTAAATATCTGAAAGTTAAGAACAGGATCGTCGATCTCTTTCCTGCGGACTTTATCGATGTATTCCTTCGGACTTAAACTGTCCGCGTACTGGTGGTAATTGGGGATACGCCCACCGAAAACTATGCCCTTCAGGTTGTTCTTCTCGCAGTATTCCTTTCGGTAGTCGTAGAGGCGACGTCCGAGTCGAAGGCCCCGGAATTCGGGCTTAATAAAAATGTCGATCCCGTATAGAAGATTGCCTTTTGGGTTATGCGAATCGAAGGTATAATTTGCCGTGATTTCCTTGTAGGTATGGCTGTCCTCGAAGTCATCGTCATTGACGATAATGGAAAGGGCACAACCCGCCAGTACCCCGTTTGCTTTGATGACCACCTGGCCTTCCGGAAAGCGTTCCAGCAACACCTTAATGTGGTGTTCCCGCCAGTAGGCATCCGGCATGGACGTATAAGCCGAAACCATGGCTTCCTTCAGTTCCAGGTAATCCTCGAACTGCAGGTACATCAGCTCTACTTTGTCGATGTTATTCAGTTCCATAGGGCGTAAAGTTCTGAGAAAAAACTTTTACCTAACGGGCTTTCTCCATTCTTGTGTGCCCCAGCACTCTATGAGATGGCGATCGATAGGAAAGGTGCCCGGGAGAAGAGCTGCTTAGGAATCCTTCAACTGCGCCTGCTGCTGCTTTACCGTCAGGGTGGAACCATCGGGGCTCCAGCCGGGTTCGCCAAAGATGTACATAAACGCTTCGTAGGGGTTTTTGGCCGACTTGACATCTCTTATCATGTTAGCGTATTCGTGGGTCAGGATTACCCAGGGGTCGTAGGATTCGGGGTCGTGCACCACTCCGTATTGTATCTCGATGTTTTCGTCGTATTCCTTCCAGGTTCCGAATATGCGGTCGAATATATTCAGGAAGCCTCCATGATTCTTGTCCAGGTATTCCACATTCTTGGCGTGGTGCACCTGGTGCATGGTATGAGTGTTAATGAATCGCTCCAAGAATCCGAGTTTAGGAACGTACTTATTGTGAAGCTGGAATTGCCAAAGGGATTCGATAACCATGCAGGCGAGAACCATCTCGGGCCGAAATCCCATAGCAGGAATCCACATATAAAAAAGCGGTTTATAAAACAGGGTAAACCAGCCGTTTCGGACACCCGTTCCATAATTGAAATGGTTGGAGGAATGATGGACGATATGTGCCGCCCAAAGTATGCGCACGGTATGATTCAGTCGGTGAAACCAATAGTAAAAGAAGTCGTCCAACAGCATGCACAGTCCCCAGGCATACCACTGCCATTGGAAGGATTGGTAACCCAATAGGTGCGTACGGGTGCCGTCCACTACCGGGTTGAATAGCTCGTACATCAAGAAGAAGAGAGTGGTGGTAATAAAGGCTTTAATGAGCGGAGTGAGCAGTATGGTGCCAATACCGAAGGCACTGCTGGCCAGGAAGTCTTTGAAGTTGTAAACCTTGAGTTCCTTTACTGCAGTGACCACGTATTCCACTATGATAAACAGAAAAAAGAATGGGAAGGCCCACTTTAAAAGGTTGAGATATTCTTCGAGCATAACAGAGATTCGGATATGGCCGGGAAGGTAGGGATAAATGTGATTAATACCAGATAATTAGGGTTTTGTGGAAGTTTTTAGAGATGGTGTCCGGGTACACCCCCTAAAAAATATCTTCTTCTGCCCCCTACACTATAGGCTCGGAATCGGCAAGCTCCTGCCTCATTGTCAGGCCATTGGCTCATTATAATATCCGAATACTGATTACATTCAACCTAAATAGTTAAATCACCGATGACTCCGTTCCAGTTAAACAATCCCCGTGGCGTGTTCTCCTTCTATTCGATGAGTGCCTGCTTATCCATAAGAAATTAGTTTTCCTGAGCGCGGGCATCTTTGATCATCTGTTCGCCGGCTACTATACCGAATTCGACTCTACGATTTTTGGCTCTTCCTTCTGCAGTCGCATTGGTAAATCTTGGCGAGGCTTCACCAAAGCCTTCCGCAGCCATTCGAGTACTGGCAACACCCTTTTGACTCAGATAATTTGCCACAGACCGGGCCCTGCGCTCCGAAAGGCCCTGATTGTAGGCCTCGTCACCTGTACTGTCTGTATGACCCTGGAGGACAACATCTGTATCGGGAAATTCGATGAACACCTCGGCCAGCTTATCCAGGTTCTCCTTGGTATCCGAAGTCAAATCAGCGCTGTTGAATTCGAAATGTACACCGCTATTATCATCCAGAATCAGATGAATTCCTTCGCCCACACGTTCCACTTCAGCTCCAGGCAGGACTTCCTTGATCCTCTTTGCCTCCTTGTCCATAACATTGCCAATTACACCGCCTGCTACGCCTCCTATAGCTGCCCCAATGAGGGCTCCTTTGAGATCCTTGCCAATCAGATAGCCTGCCAATGCTCCTCCTACCACACCGAGTCCGGCACCTTTCTGGGTATTATTCGCATTTTGAAGGGACTTGCAGCTTACACTTGATAGCAGTAGGCCACAAATCAGCAAAAAAGAAATGGATTTTTTCATGTCGAAAGATCTCGGGTTTATTACAAATTGATGTCGTCTGAAATCCGTGCAAATGTGAGAACTACTTCAAACGGGTTTCGATTTTCGTCTTGTGTGTTAATTCGGAGTTCCATATTAGGAACATTTAGCTGCGCAATCTTCAATCGGTACCCCGACTTGGACTTGGAGAGATCGCGGTTGCGCTCATCCACATATTTAAACTGAAAATCCGACGAGCCTGCATCGTTCTTAAAGAACGACCAACGTATCCGGTGCGACTGTTCTGGACAAAGCGACCCTGCAGGAAGAGTAAATCGTCCGGTATTGTTGTTAGGGATAAACACCCACTCGCTTCCTTTGAAACAGCGGGAATCGGCTACGTCAAGCAGGTCGGCCGTGTAAAGCCCGTCCTTGCCCACAAAGCGAATATTGATAACCTCCCAGGTTCCTTTCAGATCCCTTTCTTTAAAAGTGGTTTCCCCTGTGACTTCGCGCGATGAGGAACAGCCCATAAGGGAAATACCGATCAAAACAAGGCTCGCGAGTGATAAAATGAGTCTGGAATTCATGGCTTAAGATATTAGGGAGTAATGTCCTGCAAAGATTGCGTATATGTAGGAAATTCCAACCCAATCGGTGTTAAAATCGTTGAATGGATAAGAGCATAACTGAGCACGAACACCCACTGATTCTGGCCGCGTTTATTTCCCTTCGACGACAAGCGGGCAAGACTCAATCGATGTACTTTAAAAACAATCTTCCCGCGCAGTATCACCTCACCCCATGCATCAGCTTTTTCAGCAGCGGATTCAGGGCCCCGATCAATATGCCCGCCGAAACCGGGATCAGGGTGAATATGAAGAAGAATGTCGCCAGGTTGTAGTTGGCGGTGACCTCATCGATCATTCCTCCCAGGGAACCTGCAGCCTTCTGGCCTATGGCTATAGCCAGGTAATAGATGCCGAACATAAAGGCGATCATCCTACCCGGCACCAGCTTGCTGAGGTAAGAGAGCCCCACCGGAGACAGGCACAGCTCGCCCAGGGTGTGGAAGAAGTACGCCAGGATCAACCAGATCATTCCAACCGAGGCGGTCTGCGCTCCCTGAGGGATGGACAGCGAGCCGTAGGCGATGAAGGCGAAGCCCAGCCCCAGCAGAATCAGTCCAATGGCATACTTCATTGCAGCGCTGGGGTTGTACTTACTCTCCCACCATTTCGAAAACAAGGGAGCAAAGGCTATGATGAAAAACGAATTGAGTATGCCAAACCAGGTGGCCCCGACTTCGGTGGTGTCCTTGCTGAATTCGTTGCCCAGCTTCCAGATCACGATGCCCCAGATGATCAGGAAGCTCAGACCCAGGGTAATGTTGGAGAGTCCTATCCTATTGAAGGTCTTCCTGGCCAATAGGATGAGCACCCAGGTGATGATGACCAGGGGAACTACCGTCAGGAAGGTATCCACGACTTTAAAGAACATAGCATAGGAGCCTTCCAGAGACCGGTCGGTATAATCTCTTGCGAAGATGTTTAGCGTACCCGCTGCCTGCTCGAAGGCTGCCCAAAAGAAGATGGTAAAGAAGGCGAAGATGGCCACGGCCATGATCTTGTCACGCACCACGGTGGTATATCGGGATATCCGCGTGATAATCAGAAACAGGAAGAGTAGCAGGGCCAGTACAATTACCGCTGTCGCCCCGTCATACCCCATCAACTCGAAATCGAACAGGTTGATCCCCCCAATCTTGGACATGGGATCGTTGATCAGCCACAACAGCCCCATCACCGCAGTAAGACCAACCAACACCTTGTCCAATGCCGTAAATGGATTCAAGCGATCTCCTTCTTCGACGGTAACCTCGTCTTTCTTCTCCTTAGAGGGTTTTGCCCCTATTTCTCCGAAAAGACTGCGGGCGAGCCAGAACTGCATCATTCCCAGGAACATAAAGATTCCGGCCAGACCAAACCCAAGGGACCAGCTGAAATTTTCACCCAGGTATCCGCAGAGCATGATCCCGAAGAAGGCTCCGGCATTTACCCCCATGTAGAATATGGTATAGGCTCCGTCCTTCTTGGCATCGTTCCCCTTGTACATTTCCGATATGATCGAAGTGATATTGGGCTTAAACAGCCCGGTGCCGATCACCAGCAGAGCGAGGCCGAGATAGAGGGTGAATTCGGTTTCGAGGGCCATGGAAGCGTGCCCCAGGGTCATGACCAGGCAGCCAATGACCACGGCCCAGCGGTAACCTGTGAAGCGATCGGCGATATAGCCTCCGATAATCGGTGTCAGATAGAGCAGGGAGGCATAGGTGCCAAAGAGTGCCAGGGCGTGTTCCCTGGGCCAGTTGGCCCAACCCGGGTTGTCTCCGAATAGCGGTGCGGTAAGGAAGATGACCAAAAGGATGCGCATTCCGTAAAAGGAGAAGCGCTCCCACATTTCGGTAAAAAACAAAACGAATAAACCCGCCGGATGGCCCAGGACCTTGTCCTTGAATAGGTTTTGGATATCTGTGTTCATAAAGGAGTTGTTAGGTTGGAAAAAAAGATAGTAATAATCGGTATATCGAACCTCATTTTAGAGGGGTGGCGAGAAAAAGGCCTAAACTTTGGTTGGAGAAATTCTAGAACTTTTGAATCTGACTTCGGTTGACTCTGCTACTGGAAACTGGCCTCAAATCCGAATGAAAACTCCCCCAAAGACTATAGTGCATAAACTAAAAAATCCAGCCAACGCTTGTTAACTGGATTCTTTGTTTTAGTGGTCCCACCTGGGCTCGAACCAGGGACCAACTGATTATGAGTCAGCTACTCTAACCAACTGAGCTATAGGACCTAATTAGTGGGCAGCAAAATTACGATATTTCTGCAATTTTAGCCCTTTTTGGTTTTAGTTTTCTCTATTCACTAGGGAAGGCATGTACTGAATAAATCAAGCGGCCTGTCCTTAAATGAAATACCGTGCATCGAAATCGATCACCTCAATCTCTCCCAAATCATACCAAGCTACGGGCCTAAATCAATTATTAGCTATTGCCTGGCTTGACCTGCAATCAACCCTACCCCCTATCCTGGCAGAGTTCGATCAGTACACCGTGATTATCCCTGGGATGAACAAAAGCCACGAGCTTGTTGTCGGCCCCGTTCTTGGGTTCTTCGTTCAGGAGCCTGAAGCCCGCGTCGGCCAGGCGCTTCATCTCGGCGCGTATGTCGTCCACGGCAAAGGCGATGTGGTGGATGCCTTCGCCCCGCTTTTCCACGTACTTCGATATGGGGCTGTCGGGATTGGTGCCTTCCAGGAGTTCGATCTTGTTGGGGCCATTGGCGAAAAACGAGGTCATCACCCCTTCGGATTCGACCCCTTCCTGCTTGTAGGGGGGTGCTCCGAAGAGCTTTTCGTAGGTGGCGTTGGCAGCCTCCAAATCCTTGACGGCGATCCCGATATGTTCTATTTTATTCATGGTTTTGGCGTCTTTTTACTACCTTGAAGGTACTACAAAAAGCCTATTTTTGCCCCATGGAAGAGGAATCGCAAAGACAGCGGAAAATAGCCGGGCTCATACAACAGGACCTGGCGGAAATCCTGCAGCGGGCCGCCACGCAAGGGGGGCTTATGGGGGTCATCATTTCCGTGAGTACGGTACGGGTATCGCTCGACCTGTCGATCGCCAAGGTGTACCTCAGCATCTTCCCCAACGACAAGGCCGACGAACTGCTGGACGGGATCCGCTCCAATGAACCCCTAATCAAGCACGAGCTGGCTCAGCGAACCCGGCATCAGTTGCGGCGGGTGCCGGAACTGACCTTCTACAAGGACGATTCCCTGGAATACATCGACAAGATCGAGAAGTCCCTGAAGGGGGGTGAAGATCCCGTCAAGGACCCTAACCTCCTGGAAAAGCGCAAGAAAAAGTGAATTTCCCGCTGTATATAGCGCGTCGGTACCTCCTTGCCAAAAGCCGGAAGAATGCCGTCAACATTATTAACCTGATCACCTTTGCCGTGATTGTGGTTGGGGCCGCGGCCCTCTTCATCGTGCTCTCGGCCTTCGCGGGTCTTAAGGACTTCAGCCTGCAATACACCAACACCCTGGACCCCGACCTGAAAATCAGGCCGGCGGCCGGCAAGTTCTTCTCCTACACCCCGGACATGCACCAGAAACTGGCGGGTATTGAGGGCATCGCTTCCTATTCGAAAGAAATCGAGGAACGGGTCTACCTGAGCTTCCGGGAGAAGAGCCATATCGCTACCATCCGCGGCGTGGACAGCGCCTTCCGCCGGGTGACGGGTATTGACAGCGCTCTCTACTACGGCAACTGGGGGATTAGCGACCGGAATACGGTGATCGGCGCGGGTATGGCCAACCTGCTGCAAGTTCCCATCAACAACTATCAGACCCCGCTGGTGGTACTGGCCCCGAAACCCGGGAAGGGGTCCCTCGCTAGCCAGGGCATACAGTCCAAGCCCTATAACAGCGTCGGCCTGGTTGCCAGCGGCGTATACAGTCTGCAGGAGGACCTCGACAAACGCTTCCTCTTCGCCTCCCTGCCCCTGGTACAGGTGCTGCTGGAGAAAGACAGCACCCAGCTCAGCGGCATTTCCCTAAAACTAAAGCCCAAAGCCTCCCTGCAGGGGGTGCGGGAAGATTTGCAGCAGGCCTTGGGGCCAGATTTGGTGGTCCTTACCAGGGAGGAGCTGAACAGCACCCTTCACAAGATGCTGAATACGGAAAACCTGGCCACTTACCTGATCTTTACGCTGGTACTGATCATCGCCCTGTTCAACGTGGCCGGGGCAATTATCATGATGATCATCGACAAGAAGGAGCATTCCAAGACATTGTACAACATTGGTACAACCATGCGCCAGCTGCAATGGATCTATTTCTATCAGGGCATACTGCTCACCGGACTCGGCGGACTGATGGGTGTGGTCATCGGTTCCCTGCTGGTGGCCTCCCAGATCCGCTTCCAATGGCTGAAGATCACGGCCACCCTGGCCTATCCAGTTGAACTCAGGGGAGAGAATGTGCTCATTGTACTGGTGACCATCATCGTACTCGGGTTCTTCGCCGCGCTGATCTCGAGCCGTCAGGTTAATAAGCGACTGCTTTTCGGGCCCCGTTCGCGCTACGATTTGGGGTAGCGCTTAAGCCCGACCAAGGGCGTCAAATAGCCCGTTCAACCCCTCCTCAAAAGGTCCGGCTTCAGAAAACTCCCAACGCTCCGGCCACCCTACAAACCCTGTACTGCTACTCCGAAAAGCAGGGTACATGCCGTGCTGAAGCGCACCTCGTCCGATTTTTGTATAGAATTCTCTAACTTTTATGCCCCCAACGGGTTACAATGCTTATATTGATCAGGTTTTTTAACCAATTCTTCTGACTCGAAGAGCCAAAACGACTAAAATAACACCCATGAAAATTCCAAGCTACTACATAGGTATCATGATGTTACTCGGGTGGGGCCTGGCGCTGGCGCTGATCCTGTTCCCACAGATCATGTCCAAACCGCAGGAGAATCTGCCCAAGCCACAGGCTTATGCCAAGGATGTGCTTATGCAAGGCGTTAAGCAGTACGATTCCCTGGTGTACGAAAACAAGGCCCTGCTGGACGAAATCCGCAGCCTGGAGGACGAACTGGAGTTCGAGCAGCGAGCCAACCTGGAATACATACGGGTAAACTTTGGACTGCGAAACGCCCTGAACTACGAACAGCAGCGTGTGCGTCAGACCGATAACCGCAAATCGCGCCGATGGGACTCCAAAAACAAAGTTTGGGTCACCGAATAAACGCATTGCACTATATGGAAAAGAGAAGCCCGGGCCGAAAGCCCGGGCTCTTTGTTTTATTACCCTCGTTGCGGATTATTCCTCTTCTTCCTCTACAGGATCCGAAGGGATGGATAACTGATCCTTGAGGGACTGCAGGGCGCTCACATACTCGGAGCGGTTTACCTGATAGTAACCCTGTATGCCCAACTTATTCAGCTTGTCCAGGTAGAAGGACTGGCGGGCGCCCTTGATCTGCATCAGTTCGTCCAGATAGGCCACGGCCTGTTCCCTGATCCACTCGGTGTGGTCTACAGTAACGCCCTGATAACCCAATGCTAGGAGGCTCTCTCCCTGCAAATCCTCGAACACCCGCTGCTGCTGGAGGAAGTAGGGTCCTTCCCGGGTAACCAGGCCTACCGGGTCGTTTTCGTTTTCGGCATAGGGGCCGTATTCGTCAATCTCTACACTCATGAGCTTATAGCCCGAAACCCGGTTGTACTCACGCACCTGTATGGTCTCGTTACTGGACTTCTTCTGAACGGCCTGTATGTAGTCTTCCAGGAAAATGTTCCTCAAGTCCTTCTTGATGCCGTTCCAACGCTGCTCCAGCGTCTTGGAGTCCTGGAACTGTACGCTGTTATCCAGCCCTTTTATGGCATAGCTGATTTTGTAGAGGTGGCCCTTGGGTCGGGGCACCTTGGCGAACTCCTGTATGCCGGGCACCAGGTTCTTTCGTCCCATGTAGGGCTCCAGCAGGAACGAGTCCTTGAGTATGTACTGATAGCGCTCGACGAACCTTTCAGTAAATACTGTGTCGAGGTCCATCTGTCGCCCCAGTATGCCGGATTCCATATAGTTGATCCGTACGTTATCCCCGTTTTCAGCATCTACCTTGACGATGGCCAGCCCTCCAAACAGGAACTTCAGCTGCTCGTCCTGATTGCGCACGTTCTGCTCAAGTATGGTGATGTCGCTGTAGAAGTCCTCTTTCAGGTCCTTAAAGTACTGCTCGCTGTCCTTGGTGATGGCGCGACCGAATAAATCGTCCCGTATGGTCAGTACTTCCCGGGAACCCCGTTCGAGCTTAAAGGCGTCGATGGTCCAGGTAGAACCGTTGCGGAAGGTTACATCGACCCAAAGGAATACGGGGTCCTTCAGGTTGCGGTATATCAAAGTGGTGTCCCGGGTCACTTTGAGTGGGAAAGCTCCCTCTACCTTGCGCAGGGCGGGAGCAACCTTCTCATCGTTCCCCCTGTAAACGGTTATGGTAATATCGGACTGAAATTCGTTAACGATCTTCAGCCAACCGTCCTTGCTGTCGGCAACAGGGACATCCATCGCCTGCATCGGGCCGGAAATCAGGAGCAGGGCGGCGAGAATGTACACGGTTTTCATGCGGTTGGGTGTTTGTGGTTATCAATCTCTAAATGTAGCGATTCTATCGGGAAGCGGAAGTTTTTTCGACCAACCGCCCATAAGTGACTAATATAGTGATTTTCAACACGAACCAGTCCGGTTAATCGGGAGCGCTAAAAAATGGGTTTGCGTTCGATGAGGCCGAAAACGGCGGGATCAGGCCGATACCATCTCCCCGAAGCGGTCCTTGACCTGTTGCAGGGTCTCGAACACCTCCTCGGCATAGTCGGTGGTGACCATCTTCATCCGGTATTCCTTGAAGTTCGGGATGCCCTTGAAGTAGTTGGAATAGTGGCGCCTCATCTCCAGTACACCCAGCTTTTCGCCCTTCCAGTCGATGGACATCTGCAGGTGGCGTCGGGCCGCCTCGGCCCGGGTAGCTATAGTGGGTTTAGCCTTGTGGGTGCCGTGCTCAAAGTAGTGCTTCACCTCGCCGAAGAACCAGGGGTTTCCAATACTAGCCCTGCCGATCATGGCACCGTCCAGGCCGTACTCATCCCGCATCCGAACTGCGTCCTCCGGGGTGAATACATCCCCGTTACCGAATACGGGTATGTGCATGCGCGGATTGTTCTTCACCTCGGCTATGGGCCGCCAGTCGGCATTTCCCTTATACATCTGTACCCGGGTGCGCCCGTGTATGGATATGGCGGCGATGCCCACGTCCTGCAGGCGTTCGGCCACCTCAACGATCTTTATGCTTTCGGTATCCCAGCCCAGGCGGGTCTTGACGGTAACGGGCAGATGGGTCCTCTTGACCATCTCCCTGGTGAGTTCCACCATCTTGGGGATATCCCGCAATATACCCGCACCGGCCATTTTGCAGACCACCTTCTTGACCGGGCAGCCGAAGTTAATATCCACGATGTCGGGCCGGGACTCGGTGACGATGTCAACCGCCTGTAGCATGCTGTCCAACTCGGCCCCGAAAATCTGTATGCCCACCGGCCGCTCTTTCTCGTAGATATCTAGCTTCATTACGCTTTTGGCCGCATCCCGTATCAGCCCCTCCGAGGAGATAAACTCGGTATATACCACATCGGCTCCTTCCTCCTTGCACAGGGCGCGGAAGGGCGGGTCGCTCACGTCCTCCATAGGGGCGAGCAGCAGCGGAAAATCCGGGAGTTCTATGGAACCGATCTTAGCCATGGGCGGCAAAAATACAAAAATATGGAGATCAGGGGGTTAGTAAAGCACAGGCTACAGGATCAATGAAAGGGAGGAACACAGCGGTTGAATTGGATCGAACGGTCTAATAATCAGCGCAATATGTTGTTAACAATATCGTTTTAACCAGTACCCGGATCGAATGGCTATGAGCTCTATTATTAAGTCTCTGGTTTCTAATACTTACCAGCAAATCTCCTCTTTGCGTTTGCGGCGTTCCCTTCAATGGAGCTTGCTGTATGCCTCCATAGTTATGCTCCTGCTGGGTATGACCTCCTGCCGCCTGCAACTGGACGATGTGCCCGAGGCGCCCCCTTCCGGGCTGCTCGACATACAGTTCTCCGAGGAGTTTGATTTCGATACTTCCAAAAAATTCACCCTGAACATTCACGATAGCGAGGTCGGTGCCCGTTACGATGTGTTCCTCTACCAGATGGACCTTGTGGATCCTCTGGACTACGAGAGCCTCAACCAGGAGAGCTATGAAAACGAAAGCCTGGAAAACCCCAACGTTCATCTGCTCGACCGAGTTCACAGCGGCACGGTGACTTCAGGGCCCATAACCGTTACCGGAGATCTGCCCCGTTACGCCAATACCCTGTACCTGCGCAAGAAAACCGAGGCTGGCTTTCAGGGCGCCTTTGTACCCATCGAAGGCCCCAATCTGGAATTCCAGGCCGCCACGGCCTTTGTCGGCAAGAAGCCTATTGGGGGACGGTCCCGCTCAGGGAAAAGCGATAACAACTTCCTGATTGCCGTAAACGGCATAGCCGAGATCTACCTGATCGATGAAACCACAGGGGATTACGAACTCCTGGAAATCATGCCCAGGGGCACCCACTGCGTCGCCTACGATCCATCGACCAATGCCATCTACGCCGTATCCCTGGACGGCCCCTTCGAACTCATGCGCCGTTTCGACCTGGATAATGCAGAATGGACCTCGGTTGGCCGTATTGGCCAGGGGCAGGGACATCGCATGACCATGGGCCCGGATGGCCTACTCTATTTCTCCATTCGCAATCGCGTGATCACCTTCGACCCCGAAACGGCCAAGTCAATCCGAAACCGCAGGCTTAAAGGCGTGGAAGACAGGGACGGAGGCGATATGGCCTTCTCGCCAGATGGCACCCTGTATCTGTCTACGGAGTCGGGCGTTTATCAGTTGGAGCTTAAGGGTAATGCCTACGAGGCCAGCCGCCTCCACGAGGACGACCTGCCTTTTGTGGCGACCGGGCTCGCATTCGATGAGACCGGAACGCTCTGGATGTCCGACGAATCGTCTAACGCCAATCTGATAACTATGGACGTCGAAACCGGAGACTGGGCGTACCAGCACGGTTTCCGAAGCCCCTCGGGCAAGCCCTTAGGTTTCACCATAACGGATCTGGCCTACGGACAATGGAGCAGCGAACAACTGGGTGTACCGGATACGGATGGAGACGGCGTTAACGACAACAACGATGCCTATCCCGAAGATCCCACGGCTGCATATAAACAGTTCGTTCCCGGAGAAAACTCCTGGATCACCTTTATGGCAGAGGACCTCTGGCCCTATTACGGGGATTACGACTTCAACGATACAGCCATACAATACCGCTTCGAAAAAGTCCTCGAACAGAATGAACAAATCAATCGCCTAAGAATACACTACCGAGTGGTCAACGATGGGGCCGGACTCACCAATGGGGTCGGCCTGGCCTTCCGCAATCTGCCCGTTGGATCCGTAAGCGAAGTAACGGGGACCTCGCGCTACCACAATTACATACAATCGGACAACAAGGGCCTGGAGCCCGGACACGACTACGGAGTGGTGATACTCACCGACGATCACGGCTTCGATGTTTCCCTTGAAAAAACCGTGGACATCGCCTTCTCTTCAGCCGCCGAGGAATCCTGGCTGGATGAGGAAAGCATCGACATGTTCCTTATAGTGAATAAAGACCGGGAACGGGAGGTTCACCTGCCTTCGAATCCCACTACTGCCCTGGGGAATATATCCTTCGCCGAATCGGGACCATCCAAGGATTCCGATGGGAACTTCCGTTCGGAAAAGGGGCTGCCCTGGGCGCTTAAGATCTATGGGAACGTGCAAGTGCCTAAGGAAAAAACCAGCATAGAAACCGCCTACAACTTCTTCGTGAGCTGGGCGCTGACCGATGGGGAGGATTTCGACGACTGGTATCTGGACCTCAACGGGCACATTAACAAGGACCGGGTAAAGTAGCCGCGCTTGTTTGCACTGCTCCAAAGTAAGCTGCTATTCACCTAAGGCTAAGCGCGATCCGCCGATTTCCAGGTATTCAGGTCTCAATTAAACCCCATCTTTGTTTCAGGATTTAGATTAAGAGTTGTGACTCGATAATAATTTGGTAGTGTTGATAGAGAGAAGGACCGTCCCCTTATTCAGGAGCGGTCCTTTTTCGTTGGTTGGGCCTATGTGAAGACCCGGTCTAGAGTTCGAAGCCTAGAGTTGGAGTTGCATCATGAGTTCGTGAGTACCGCTGTCCAGGCCGTCTATGGGGCCCTGTAGGGAGCTCTCGTAGGCATAACCCACCCGGAATCCCTGGCTCAGATTGAGCAGGAACAGCCCGCTGACCGCCTCGTCTATGCGGTAGCTCAAGCCGAGATCAAACTTCCGGTGAAAACCCAGTATTCCGGTTAATTCATAGGAAAGCGGCGCTGCGTCCACATAGCGCAACATGCCCATGGCGCGCAGCCGGGTCGTCTCGGAAAACTCGAAATCATAGCCCCCGGCCAGGTACGCGTGTACCCGATCCGAGCCCAGGAAGGCGTTGCCGTTCTGCTGCTGCAGGCGATCCTGAGCGAGCAGCTTGGGCACGGAAACGGAAACGAAATAGGATTCGTTCTTCAGCAGAAGTCCGACGCCCACGTTAGGTGTAAATCGGCTCTCGAAGTCCAGTAGGGTACCGTCCTGGCCGAAGCCGTAAGTCACCAGGCCCTGGGTATTGGCATTATAGGTGTTGGCACTTGCTTTGAGCCCGAAGTAGAGCCGGTTGCGTTCACTGAGCTGAATGTGATAGCTGAAGTCGAAGGCGACCCAGGTCTGATTTTCTATAAAGGTCTGGTCGTTGAGCACCGAAACCCCGAGGCCCACTTTGTTCCCCATAGGAGCGCTGAACACTACACTCTGGCTCTGCGGTGCTCCGTCCACACCGGCCCACTGGCTGCGCATGCCAAGCACCAGTTCGGCCTCGTCGGACTGACCCGCAAAGGCCGGGTTAAAGAGGTTCATGTTAAACCCGTAAAAGGTATAATTCGGATCCTGTTGTGCCTGCATTAAGGGAAGGGCCAGGAAAGAGATCAGTATGCTTGCGTATATGGCTTTCATGCTTTGTGTTTTTGACTGTTGCAGTTAGTAGTTAATGTAGATCCAGCCCTGTTTCGGAGGATTGTCATCTCCCAGATCGATTACGTACAGGTACGAACCCTGTGGCAGGCGCTCCCGGTTGTCCCGGTAGAATCCCTCCCAGTCGTTCTGGTAACCGCGGGCCTCGAAGACCACATGGCCGGAGCGGTTGTAGACCATCACCATGTTGTTGGGATAGTTATTCAGACCGGGTATCACCCAGCGATCGTTGTTTCCGTCCCCATTGGGGGTAAACGCCTCGGCAGGCCGCAACCGGGGTTCACTCTGGGTCGGGAAGGCGTCCTCCTGATCCGCAACCCCGTCGTTGTCATCGTCGGTATCCACGCAGTTCGGGATGCCATCCCCATCGGTATCGGCAGCCGTAGATTCTGCATTTAAAGGATTGGAGCCGCACTCCGTTTCAGCTGCGTCCGATTGTCCGTCATTATCGTCATCCGTGTCAGCATTATCGCCCGTACCATCGCCATCGGTATCGACTTCCTCCGTGTCATCCAGGGGAAAGGCATCGTCCAGATCAGGTATGCCGTCGTTATCGTCGTCCTCATCCAGACAGTCCGGAGAGGCATCTCCATCGGTATCCGGGGAGGTCGATGTGTCATCTGTTGGGTCGGAACCGCATAGAATCTCGTCTTCGTCACTCTGTCCGTCGTTATCGTCGTCTGGGTCCGCATTATCGCCGGTGCCATCACCATCGGTATCGCTGTCTTCTTCAGGGTCCAGCGGAAAGGCGTCCTGTTCGTCCGGGGTGCCATCGTTATCGTCATCCGTGTCCGCATTATCGCCGGTGCCGTCTTCATCCGCATCGGCGTCTTCTTCAGGGTCCAGCGGAAAGGCGTCCTGTTCGTCCGGGGTACCGTCGTTGTCGTCGTCCGTATCGCATACATCTCCCTGTCCGTCCTCGTCGGTATCAAGCTGATCCGCATTGGCCTGCTCGGCACAATTGTCTTCATCATCTCCTATTCCATCCCCATCCGTATCGACCAGGGTGTTCTTTACCGTAGTAGCGTTTGCCTCGACGCCCTGGTTTCCGGCCTCGTCGGTCAGGGAAAAGCTCAGGCTTACCGTGCCGTTCTCCAGACCGGAGAGGTCGATGCCGGTAAACTGACCGTCCTGGGATTCAATTACACCGGTACCAACCACCGCCTCGCCACCGCCATCGGAGGTAAAGGCATAGTCGTAGGTGGCTCCCACCTCGGCCCCGGTATAGCTAAAGCTCACTGAAGTTTCGTTGCTCGGGTCGATCAGCTCCTGATCGATGCTCACCGCATAACCCGCGGGCGGGGTGTCGTCCTCATCGGTAACGGTTATCAGTATGGGAAGTGAGGTACTCCCTTCCGCGTCCGTGGCGATTACCTCTACTTCGTAAATATTATTGGCATCCCCATCCAGTGGGTTCTCGAAATCCGGTGGGTTGCTGAAGCTCAGCTCACCCGTTACCGGGTCAATCGCAAACAGTACGCTGTCTCCTCCGGAACCCAATGTATAGGTGACATTTTCGTCTGTGGCGCCCCCGTCCCCATCGTTGGCATCCAAGTCGGTAATCAGCAAGGTACT
Source organism: uncultured Flavobacteriaceae bacterium (assembly GCA_964552195.1). GTDB lineage: Bacteria > Bacteroidota > Bacteroidia > Flavobacteriales > Flavobacteriaceae > CAZKAP01. Next base: position 51,216 of record CAZKFM010000001.1, on the reverse strand, counting down.
GTTCTCCGGATACGCAATGTTGCTCTTCACGGGAATCCCTCCGATAACGGAGAAAATGTCGCCTTCCATAAGGCCTACGAGGATCTGAAAGAACACCATGCTGCCATCGGCGCTAAAATTGATGTCCGTGATGATCACGTCCTCCTCTTCCAGCACATCAGGCACGGGTATGGCCAGGGCGGAATCCATTTCATAGGGAGCCTCCAGGTCGAATTCATAGACCAGCGTATTCAACCCAAAATCCGAGGTCACCACATACATCTTCTTTCCGTTGATGCTAAACGTGATATCCAGCACCGCCCCGCTATCCGCTAGATTCAGGGAGGTGGTGGAGACGATTGAGGTAGGGTCGAAAGGGTTCTCCAGGTTGAACTGAAAAACACGATCTTCCCCTTCCGCCGCAGAATACGCCCTACCGACATACATGCGCATGCCATCCTCGCTGAACGTCATGGCCGACATAGTCTGATCCACCAGATCCAGGTCCCCATACTCAAATTCGAAAACCCCCTCTACAGATTCCAGATCGAAGGGTGTGCCGAGCGGGTATACCCTGCCGAATGGGTCGAAGGGTCCCACGGTAAAGAGTAAACTGCCATCCGTACTGAATTCCATATCGGTGGCCGAGATCTCCAGGCTTTCGTCCGATTCCAGCAAGAAGTTTTCTAATGCGGTGTCCACGGCGAAGGGCGAGTCCATTCCGTATTCCGCTATGGCTCCGAACTCTTCTATCCCGAGTATCGGAATATACAGTCGGCTCCCATTGTCGTCGAAGGTAAATCCATAGACCGGCCCCTGGTAGAATTCATTGACTACCGCACCGTCCTCGGAATCGAGCAGGAGGTCAATAAGGCTGCCGGGAGTCGGATTCTCAAACTGAGGGGGATTAACGGGAATCTTGCCGGTATACTGTGCACTCTGCTTGGACCGGGATTCGGAAAACAGCTCCGGGAGGCTTACACCGGCGGGCAGGGCTTTAGCCTTCCGGTAGGCGGGAAACCACTCCTTGCGATCGGCTGTCTGGGCCATTCCGGTCGTAATGCAAGCGAAGAATAGGATGAACAGGCCATACAGGCCTGTCGAAGAGCTCAAGGGCTTCATAGCTTATCGTTTTGAAGCCAAAAAACATCTTATCCGCAGAAATAATGAAGAGAATGATGTCAGCATCCCCTGACATGTTGTAAAGTGTGATATCTGTGCTGCGGTTGCCCAGGCGATGCCGTTCGTCGATCATTCGACCAGGCATGGTCTTCGAGCCGGGGTTATTCCGACTCCAGTCGGTCGATCTCGCTGCTCTCGATCTGCTTGCTGCGCTCCCTCAGGCGGAAGTTTCCGAAATTATAGGTAAAGCCGAAGCGAACGAATTGTCGTTCCCGGCGGAAGAGGTAATCGTTATTCTGGTTCAGGTACACGGAACGCGTGCGGAAGTTGGCCCCGTTTAGGAGGTCCTCGGCAGCGATGCTAAAGACGGCCCGGTCGTCCCAGAGTTCCTTGCGCAGCCCCACGGTCAGATTATTGCTGGCATCATCCACATAGGAACCCGAGATCAGCCCCGAGAGGTAAGTAAAGCCCAGCTCCCCGGTCCAGGTGCCGTCCTTGGAAAGGGTGAGGTAATTGGTCAGGCTGAGGTAAAAGCCGTCGAACTCGTTGGTAAACTCCACCCCGCCACTTTCTTCGGCGATAAAGGTCTCCTCCTCGTGAAAGACGGAGGCATAGGCATAGAGGTACCACCAGTTCTTCAGGGACCGGCTCACCGTAAAATCCAGGCCGTACGACTTGCTGCCCAGCAGGTTTTGATTCTGCTCCCTCAGTATAAAATTGTCGTTCTCCTGAAAGACGAGCTCGCTGATGATCCTGCCATTGTCCCGGTAGTACACATCAAAATAATAGCGGTCCTGCAGGGTGAAATTCAGGTTGAAGTTATGGCTGAAGTTCGGGCGTAACTGCGGGTTCCCCTCGATAAAATTCACATCGGTAAAGAAGTAGCGGAAGGGGTTGAGGTCGCGGTAATTAGGACGTTCTATGCCCCGCCTGTAGTCCAGGCTCAGGCTGTAGTCATCCCCGGGCTGATAGAGTACCTGAAGGGAAGGAAAGAGCTCCGTAAAGTCGAATCGTGCGGTCTCTCCCAACAGGGCCGAGAAGCCCTCAGAATTGGTGTGTTCCATGCGAAGTCCGGCAGTCAGGGACCACTTTTCCCAGCCTGCCTGCAGGTAATTGGCATAGAGGGCGTACACCCGTTCCAGATAGGTGAAATTGTCCGAATCGGCCGCATTGGCCACCGGGCTGTTGCCGCTAAATCCGAAATAATCGATGCTGTTGTCGCTGCCCACGTAGGAAAAACGGGCGCCGGCTTGCAGGGACGATTCTCCGAGTGCCTGATTGATATCCACCTGACTACTGAAGATGTCGATCTCCTGATCACTCAGCGTCTCGAAGTCTACCACCGAAGTGGTTTCCCGCTCGGAATCGAAATTGACGGTCCTCAGGATTTGCAAATCGTCCGATAGATAGCGCGTCAAGTTGGTATTCCAGGTAATGCCGGTCTTCTCTCCCTGGTATTTGTATGCAAAATCGTTGGAAAAATTGCGGAACTCTCCGTCGGTTGAGCTTAAGGTGGAGAAACCCGAAAGCAGGCCCGCGCCCGGGTTATCCGGGTCGGTGATATCGTTGGTATACGAGCTGGAACTGGTGCGCCCCGGGTCAAGTTGCAGGTTTACCGCATACTCCAGGCTGCTCTTCTCGCCCAGTTCGAACTGCACCAGTCCGTTGATGTTGCTGGTCCGCCTGCGCTGCTTCTGCTCGCCTTCCAGCCTCCAGAGCTGACGGGGCTGGGCATCAGGCACGAAAAGGGTGTTGGCGTCGTAGGTATTGAACAGGTTGCGCGGGCTGAAGGTATAATTCAAAAAGAAATTCCACCGCTTGGACTTGAAATAGTGCGACATGCCGAACTGATACTTGGGTACTATGGCCTGTTGCTGGCTCACCTGTACGCTTCCTTTGTATCCGGGTGTAACATTTTTGCTGGTGATGATATTGAGGATGGCGCCCGCCTCCGCGCTGTACTGTGCCGAAGGATTGGCGATCACTTCCACCGACTGTATGTTGGCCCCGGATAGCCCCTGCAGGAGATCCTGGGTTTCGGACGAACTCAAGGGTATGGGCCTGCCATTCAGGTATACTTCCGCCGGCTGACCCCTGAGGTAAAAGGTGCCGCTCTGTTCGATCACTCCCGGTGCCCGGGCTAGTATGTCTGCCGTTGTTCCCGAAGAAAGCACGGTATTTTCTACCTTGAAGAGCACCTTGCCGGCTTCGCGCCTTATGGTAGGCTGGGTACCAACCACGACCACCTCGTCGAGTACGTTCTCTTGCATGCGGATCTTCAGCACTCCCATGTTGGTGTCTGCCGAAACTTCTATGGCCGTGAATGAAGAGTAAGTCTGCACATAACTGGCCCTCAAGAAATACAACTGGGGCGCTATGTCCGGGAAACGGAATACGCCATCTTCGTCGGCTATTTCAGTTCGCAACAGGGTGGTGTCTGCCGCCTGATACAGATATACCGTAGCAAAGGCGATGCCCGTATCGTCCTTGTCGCGCACGGTCCCCCGGAGTTCGTATTCCTGAGCGAAGAGGCCGAGCAGGGTCGTCAGCCAGAGGCAGCTAGTGAGTATGAGTCTGTTCGGCATAGATAAATACGGACTTCAAAGCTACTAAAATGCTGAGCTTTGGAGTTATATTTGCAGACCTTAGGGACTATTGAGTCGGTTAAGGTACCTGCAATGCTATGAAAAATATCAGAAATTTCTGCATTATTGCCCATATTGACCACGGGAAAAGTACCCTGGCGGATCGCCTGCTGGACTTTACCGGGTCGGTAACGGAACGGGAAAAACAGGACCAGTTGCTCGACAATATGGACCTGGAGCGGGAGCGCGGGATCACCATTAAGAGTCATGCGATACAGATGGAATACCTGTATGAGGGTGAAACCTATATACTCAATCTGATCGACACGCCCGGACACGTGGACTTCTCCTATGAGGTCTCCCGGTCCATAGCGGCCTGTGAGGGCGCCCTGCTGGTGGTCGATGCGGCTCAGAGCATACAGGCGCAGACCATATCCAACCTGTACCTGGCCCTGGAACACGACCTGGAGATCATACCCGTGCTGAATAAGGTCGATCTGCCCAGCGCCAATCCTGAGGAAGTAACCGACGACATCGTGGACCTTCTGGGTTGCAATCCCGGAGATGTGATTCCGGCCAGCGCCAAGACCGGCCTGGGCATAGAAGACATACTCAACGCCATCATTCACCGGGTGCCTGCGCCCGAGGGGGATCCGGATGCCCCCTTGCAGGCCCTGGTTTTCGACTCCGTTTACAACCCCTTTCGGGGTGTGGAGACCTATTTCCGCATCATGAATGGCAAGATTGCCAAAGGCCAGAAGATCCAGTTCATGGCGACCGGCAACACCTATTTTGCCGATGAGATCGGCACCCTCAAGCTCACTCAGCACCCCAAGAAAGAAATCAGTGCCGGTGATGTAGGCTACATCATCACCGGCATCAAGGATGCCCGCGAGGTTAAGGTAGGGGATACCATCACCCTGCACGAGCGGCCGGCATCAACGGCCATAGCCGGTTTCGAAGAAGTCAAGCCCATGGTTTTCGCCGGTATCTACCCGGTGGACACGGAAGACTTCGAGGAATTGCGCTCCTCCATGGAGAAGCTGCAGCTCAACGACGCCTCCCTGGTGTTTACCCCGGAGAGCTCGGCCGCCCTGGGCTTCGGTTTCCGCTGCGGATTCCTGGGCATGCTCCATATGGAGATCATACAGGAGCGCCTAGAGCGGGAGTTTGACATGACCGTGATTACCACGGTGCCTAACGTAAGCTACCACTCCTTTACCAAGAAGAATCCGGACGACATCGTGATCGTGAACAACCCCTCGGATTTGCCCGACCCTTCTACCCTGGACCGGGTCGAGGAGCCCTACATCAAGGCTACCATCATCACCAAGTCGGATTTTATCGGCAATGTGATGAAGCTCTGCATCGAAAAGCGGGGGGTGATCACCAACCAGTCTTACCTGACTACTGAACGGGTGGAGCTCAACTTCGACATGCCCCTGGCGGAGATCGTTTTCGACTTTTACGATCGCCTGAAGACCGTTTCCAAAGGATACGCCTCCTTCGACTATGCTCCCATTGGCATGCGGATTTCCAAGCTGGTCCGGGTGGACATACTGCTGAATGCCCAGCCCGTGGACGCCCTATCGGCCCTGGTTCACGCAGACAACGCTCACAACATCGGCAAGCGCATGTGTGAGAAACTCAAAGAACTGATACCCCGTCAGCAGTTTGACATTCCCATACAGGCCGCCATCGGCTCCAAGATCATATCCCGTGAGACCATCAAGGCCCTGAGAAAAGATGTAACGGCCAAGTGCTACGGAGGGGATATCTCCCGTAAACGCAAGCTCCTGGAGAAGCAGAAAAAAGGGAAAAAGCGCATGCGACAGGTGGGTAATGTGGAAATTCCCCAGCAGGCGTTTATGGCCGTTCTCAAATTGAACGACTAGGTTTTTTCGTGTTCATTTCTGAATCCTGTATTATATTAGACTCATCCCATACGCTTGAAAATGAAAAAAGGAATCATCTTCTTTGCTGCCTTTTGGATACTAGCGGCCTGCTCGGATGCGCCCCCTCTGGCCACTTCTCTGCTACACGTTCACGTATCCCCCGAAGGATCTGGTCTGGTTTTCCCGGATCAGGGCCGCTTTGAAAACAATCGGATCGTAGAAGTACGTGCTGTTCCAGCTCCCGAATACGAGTTCGTCCGCTGGGAAGGAGACTTTACCGGAACGGAGGCCACCTACCAGTGGCTGGTCCTCGGAGAAGTGGAGGCAACCGCGGTGTTCGCCCTCAGGGACAATATCGAAAAACGCCGGGACAGTACTGCGGGATCTCACGTGGATTAGGGACGTCCTCAAATGATTTAGCCCCACCAGAGCAAGGAGGGGAACATCATATATGCCCAGCCCAGCAGCAGCAGATTTACCCAGTACCAGGTCTGCCTCAGTTCCTTTCTGAGAAGGCCCGCCAGCGGGAAAATCAGGTACAAGGCCAGCCACCAGCCCATGCTACCGCTGACCACTGCATCCACCAGCTTAAACCGGAATACAATGGCAATCACCGCTATACCTCCCAGGGCGAGCAGGGGCATCATCCAGATTTTCTTCCAGAGCAGCAGTGTGGTGTAGAATAACATGACCAGAAAGGCGGCAAACTGCAACATGGCCATAAGGGACTGCAGAAATCCGAGGCTGAGACCGGCCCTCAGGGTCTTGGGGCCTCCTTCCGAAGTCAGGGCCAGGTTGTAGGTGATCAGCTCGTAGCCGACAAGGGCCGAAACGGCAATCAGGACCACGGCCAGGGCTGTAAACATGAGGTGGAACCACTTCATCCCAGAAGAAATTAGGAGGATAAGGTAGTAAATATGCCGGGTATGCAGTTACATTAGGGGACGAGTTCCTCGTCAAAATCGTAAACCTTGCCGAGGTATACCAGTTTGCTGCCGGGCTCCACCTCCAGGTCGCTGTCCAGAGAGGAGATGACATCCAGGGCGCCGCCTTTTTTCTTGACGAAGAGGGGAACCCGGACCACCTTGTCTTCCTTGTAATTAAGCAGGCCCCGAAGCTGTTCCCCGTTTTCTATTTTGATTTCATTAATGGTGGGATAGTCCCGAACCACAGCACTGAGCTCTCCGAAATCGAAAGGGGTGAAGCGGCCGTCCGGGGACTCGCCCTTGCGGAGCTGATCCATCAGCCGATGGGCACCGTGCTCCCCGAACTGCTGTCCGAAGCGGTCCACCGCATAGCGATTGATCTCGCTGTTACCGGTCAGGGCGAGCATGTAGCCGACATCGTTGAGTTCAAAATTATCGGTCAGCGACTCTGCGAAGATATTGGCGTTGATGGCCTCAAGCCCCATATTGCGGGCCTTGTCCACGTTCTGCTGGTTGTTGTCGATCAGCACCACATCGCGCCGGTTCTCGCGCAGGTAAGTGGCTATGACACGGGAAAGCTTTGACGCCCCTACGATCAGTATGCCTTCGGACTTGGTCAGATAGACGCCCAGCCATTTGGCCACCGGTCGGGCCGTAGCCGCGTTCAGGAGTACGGTTCCCAAGACAACCATAAACACCAGGGGAGTAACGAATTCTGCCCCGGTTTCTCCCTGGTCAGCCAGTCGGGTCCCAAACAGGGAGGCGATACCGGCAGCAACAATACCACGCGGGCCTACCCAACTGATGAACATCCGCTCGCGTACCGTGAGGTTGGAGCCCCAGGAGCTGATCAGGACCACTAGGGGCCGGATCAGGAAAATAATTACCCCGAGCAGAGCCAGCGTCCGCCAGTTATAAATCTTCTCCAGGTCTTCCAGGTCGATGTTGGCGGCCAGTATAATAAACAATATGGATATGAGCAGTATGCTCAACGATTCCTTAAAGTACAACAGGTCATCCAGATTGGGCACCTTCATGTTGCCCATCACCATGCCCATCACCACCACAGCCAGCAGGCCGGACTCGTGGGCGAAGAGCTCGGCCGACACGAAAACGAAGAGGACCATGGACAGAGAGCCCACATTGACCAGGTAATGGGGGATCAGCTTGTTCTTGATCAGGAAGGCCAGTGCATGGGCGAAGGTAAAGCCGAAGGTAAGTCCGAAAAGCAGGACCTTGCTGAACTCCACTATGGCCTTCAGGGTGTATTCCCTGCCCTGCCCCACCATAATAAACTCGTACACCAGTACGGCGAACAAGGCGCCTATGGGGTCGATCAGTATACCCTCCCACTTGAGTACGGCAGAGACGTCCTTTTTCAGCGGAATGTTCCTCAATATGGGCGCAATCACCGTTGGTCCGGTAACCACGATCAGAGAAGAGAAGAGCAGCGAGATCTGCCAGTTCAGGTCAAAAAAGTAATGGGCGGCTATTCCGCCCAGGACAAAGGTCACCAGTGAACCGATCACGATCAGTTTGGTGATCACGGGCCCGACATTAGTTAACTCGGACCTTTTCAGGGTCAGGCCTCCCTCGAAGAGGATCACCCCTATCGCCAGCGATACAAAATAATACAGAGATTCCCCGGGGAACAGTCCGCGGGTTCCATCCCACTGCGGCTCGATCAGCTTGGTGTGGTTTTCGGTGAATTCGGTGGCTATGGGACCAACGAGGAGGCCGATAATAATAAGGGGAAGGATGGCAGGAATCTTCAACCTCCAGGCTGACCATTGCGCCAAAATCCCGAGAATGATGATTCCTGCGAGTTCTATCATATTCTAAATTTGCTAAATTAAGACCTTTCCGACAAGCCGCACCCCTCAAAATAGTGGAATGCGAGGTAAAAAGACCCATAAATAAGATGAAGGACGACTCCTTTCCGTTTCGGAAAATCCTCTTTGGCTTTGCGTTTTCCCCCTCCCTGCTGGTCAATCTGGCGGAGGTCACCCGGCTTTCCCGCATCATGGGGTCGAGGCTGACCCTGTTGCATGTAGGTTCGCAAACGCGTAAGAAAGAAACCCAGCTCAGGGAATTGCTCACCCAGCTGGCGATAGAGGAGGATGTGGATGAAATCCTTTGGCGTCCGGGCAAGGCCTATCCCATACTTCGCGAGGCCGTGGACGAGCTGGGCATCGATCTGCTCATGCTGGGGGCCAAGCAACACGAGAGCCTCTATACCTTTTACGTGGGGTCCATCGCCCGCAAGCTCACCCGAAATGTAAGCTGTTCGGTACTGCTCCTTATCAAACCTTCCCTGGAACGGACCCCCTGCAAGCATGTGGTGGTGAATGGTCTGGAAGACCGGGAAACCCCGACGGCCATTCGCCGGGCGCTATATATGGCGAAGACGCTGGGTTCGGAAATCGTAACCGTAGTCGAAGAAATCCGGCCCGAGGAGATCGACGTGCCGGTAGAAGACGACCAATCCCTGGAAAAGGCCGCCATGCTCAGGGAACAGATCAGCCGTCGGGAAGACCTTCGGGTAAAGAAAATCCTGGACCAGGTGCCGGAAGAGCTAAAGGGTCCTTTCAAGGTCAAGACGCAAAGCATCTTTGGCCGCAGGGGATATACCATAGGCCACTATGCCGAAGTCATCCGGGCCGACCTGTTGGTGATGAACGCCCCAGTCCGCAGTAATTTTTGGGACCGCGTTTTTACACACGATATAGAATTTATACTTTCCGACCTGCCCACGGACACCCTGATCATCCGTAGTTAAGTCGAATATGGAGCGCATCTCAGCATTTATGAGCGAACTGCCCAGAAACCTGTTTTCCGGTTTCGTGGTCTCGCTTATCGCCCTGCCCCTGGGACTGGGTCTGGCCCTGGCCAGCGGAGCCCCGCCCATATCCGGAGTGGTGGCGGCCATCGTAGGGGGCATAATGGTATCGCTGCTTGGAGGGTCTCATGTAACCATAGCCGGACCGGGTAACGGACTGGTCGTGGTGGTGCTCAGTTCCGTGATCGCTCTGGGTGAAGGGGACCTGACGCAGGGCTTCCTCTATACCCTGGCGGCCATAGTGGTATCTGGGGTGCTATTGTTTGCCATGGGGGTATTCCGCTTGGGAAGGCTGGCCGATTTTTTCCCAGCCTCTGCCATTGAAGGCATGCTGGCGGCCATCGGGTGGATCATCTTCGCCAAGCAGTTCCACGTCATGATCGGGAACACAGGGGCCAATGGGGACGTAGTCCCGCTATTGATATCCATACCCCATTCGCTCGGGGCACTGGTTACGGAGGCAGGCCCGGCCCAGCAGTTCACTGCCGCCGTAGGCCTGGTCTCACTGTTGATTCTCATTGTTTATGCCCGGCTTCGCAGCCGAATTGTGCAGCTCATTCCCGCGCCCATGTGGATCCTCATTCTCTCCATGGGCCTGTTTTATGCCTTTGGTTATCTGGGCCGTCCGTATCCCTTAACCAGGGAATTCCTGATTGACATTCCCACCAACCTGATGGAAAGCCTGCCTTCGCCCGACTTTTCCAAGGGATATACCCTGCCCTTCCTGCAGAGCGTAGTCTCCATTACCCTGATCGCCAGCATTGAGTCTTTGCTCAGCATCAAGGCGGTCGATAAGCTGGACCCTCTGCAGAGGCGCTCCAACGTCAATCGTGATCTCAGGGCTCTAGGACTCGCCACTATTGTCAGCGGGCTACTGGGAGGGCTTAATGTCGTTATCGTGATCGCCCGGAGTTCGGTAAATGTAAACAGCCAGGCCAGTAATCGTTCGGCCAACTTTCTTCATGCAGGCTTCCTGCTCGCCTTCGTGCTGCTCTTGCAGGCCCAGCTCAGCACCATCCCACTTTCGGCCCTGGCCGCCATACTGGTCTATACCGGCTTCAAGCTCGGCACACCACAGACCCTATTCCGGGTGGCACAGATTGGCCGGGAACAGGTGGCTATCTTCCTGGCTACCCTCCTGACGACCCTTTTCGCCAATCTCATCACGGGTATACTGGCGGGCATACTCATGACCCTGGTGCTGCACATCTTTATCACCCGGAATCCTTTTCTGTTTTTACAGAATGTTTTTAAGCCCAATGTGCTGGTCTTCAAGGAATCGGACGAAGGCACCTACTACGTAAGCGTCAAGCACTTCTGCAACTTCATGAATTTCTATAAACTTCGGGAGAAGCTGGATGCCATACCCGAACACGAGCAGGCGGTGATCGATTTCTCCATGTGCCAATTCGTCGACCACACCGTTATGGAAGGCATCGATTTCTACACGGAGTCTTTTTTCAAGAAGGGAGGAGACCTGTCCGTTATAGGACTGGACGGACATGGAGCCGACTCCCGTCATCCCCAGGCCATCCGCAACGTAATCCCCTTCCGGGGCCTGCAGCCTATAGAAGACTATTTCACCGGACGGCAGAAACGGCTGCGGGATTTCGCCCTGGAATACCAGTGGGACTATCGCCCTGCACGATCCCAGGAGGCGGGTTTCCTGATGGACTTCGTGTTCTTCCGTACCCGTCAGATCAACTACATCTACAATACCCTTCACGGTGAAAACGGAGCCCTGATGATATCCGACATCGAGTTCTCGGAAGGAGAATTCATCGCCAAGGAAAACATACGCTCCACCTTCATGCAGATCGATCTTCCCGGCTCCCTGCCCGTTTTTACACTGGACAAGGAGGGCATCTGGCAGCGGCTCTACTCCCAGGCCGGGTTTAAGGAAATACTTCTGTCCGGCCACCCCGATTTCAATCGGCGATTTTTCCTCAGCGGGGAAGACGCCCCCGCGATCGAACGACTTTTCTCCGATGACCTGATCCGGTTTCTGGAAAGCAACCCGCTTTACCATATTGAATCCAACGGTCCCTCCCTATTGATACTCAAAAAAGAACGGCCCCTGAGCGTACCCGAGATCAAAGCCATGGTCTTTTTCGGACGGATGCTTAAACAAACCTTAATGGATTCGGTTGGAAATCAAAATGAATAGTATCTTGAGCGACTTTAAGATCTTATGAAGCTATATCCGATCGAAACGGGGAACTTTAAGCTGGACGGAGGGGCCATGTTTGGCGTGGTGCCCAAGAGTCTCTGGCAACGCACCAACCCGGCGGATTCAAATAATATGATCGATCTCGGAGCCCGCTCCCTGCTCATCGAGGACGGCGACCGCCTGGTACTGATCGATACCGGGCTGGGCAACAAGCAATCCGAGAAGTTTTTCAGTTACTATTATCCCTGGGGCGACCACTCCCTGGACAGATCCCTGGCCGCTCACGGCTTCGAGAAAGGCGACATCACGGACGTCTTCCTCACTCACCTGCACTTCGACCACTGCGGGGGCTGTATCGAATGGAACGAAGATAGAAGCGGCTATCGCCCGGCCTTTCCCAATGCCCGTTTCTGGACGAATCCCTCGCACTGGGAATGGGCGACCCGGCCCAACCCCCGGGAGAAGGCCTCCTTTCTTAAGGAGAATATCCTCCCTGTGCAGGAATCCGGTCGGCTTGAGTTCCTGCCTCTGAAGGAAGAAACCTATCTGCAGGACAGCCTCATGGGATTCTCCTTTATCTGTGTGGACGGACATACCGAAAAGATGATGTTACCGGTAATCGACTATAAAGGACAGCGGATCATATTCACCGCCGACCTGATCCCAACCGCAGGACACATTCCTCTGGTGTATGTCATGGGTTTCGATACCCGGCCCCTGATCACCATGGAAGAAAAGGCACGCTTTTTGGATTGGGTGGCAGACAACGACTACCTCCTGTTCTTCGAGCACGACGCCCACAATGAGATGGCGCGACTGAAGAAAACCGAAAAAGGAATAAGACTGGACGAAATACTCTCTTTCGACGAAATATTCGCCCATTAATACAGTTTACACATTAAAATTGAAATTTATGAGGTTTTCCCCTATAACCCGACCCGCTCTTGCCATAGTGGGCTTACTGCTGGCAACGGCCTGTGGAAGCACCCAACTGGTCAGCACACCCGTCGAAAACATCGACACCCTTCCCTACAAGAACAGCGAGCTCACTCTATACGAAAAGGAGAACTGGATGCACCTGGACCTGACCCGGGATACCATACCCGGAATGAGTGTCAAGCGCGCCTATGACGAACTGCTCAAGGGCAAACGGGGAAAGACGGTGATCGTAGCCGTCATGGACAGTGGGATCGACCTCGAACACGAAGACCTGGACGAGGTGCTCTGGACCAATTCGGACGAAAATCCGGGCAATGGAATTGACGACGACAACAATGGCTATGTAGACGATGTACACGGATATAATTTCCTGGGTGAGTCGGTAAACGAACAGCTGGAAATGGCCCGTATCCTGCGACTCAATCTCGGCAGTAGCGAATTGCAGGCCCGGGCGACGGAAGAACTGGCCGCCAAGCAGAAGGAGGCCAACGAAAACTATCAGTTTTTCTCCGAGCTCCAGAAGATTTTCGATCCCGCTCACGAATACCTCACCGATAAGTTGGGCAAAGCGGATTATACCGAGGAGGACCTCGAGGCCTTTGCGCCTGCCGACGAACAGGGCATGCAATATCAGTTGACCGTTTTGAGGTTCCTGAGCATAGCCGAGACCGGAGCCGAGGTTAAAGAAATGCTGGGGGGAGTGGCCCGCGACTACAAAGACCTGATCGACTATGGAACTAACGTTTCCTTTGACGGACGCGAGCAGGTGGGCGACGATGCCTATGATATCAACGACCGTGGATACGGCAACGGAGATCCGTCTACCGGGATCGAACGGGAAGACCACGGAACGCATGTAGCCGGCATCATCGCCGCAGAACGGGAAAATAACCTGGGCATGGACGGGGTGGCACGCAACGTGGAAATCATGGCCCTGCGCATCCTTTCCAACGGGGACGAATACGACAAGGACGTGGCCCTGGGCATACGCTATGCGGTGGACAACGGCGCCCGGGTGATCAACTGCAGCTTCGGAAAGTATTTCTCGGTGAATCCCGAATGGGTATATGATGCCATAAAATACGCTGCCTCCCGCGATGTGCTTATCGTCATGGCCGCCGGCAACGAAAGCAAGGATCTCGATAAGGTGATCCATCGCTATCCGAAGGACAACATAGATAGTGGCGAGGAGTTCGCCGACAATGTGCTCACCGTTGGTGCCCTGGCACCGGACTACGGCTCGAACCTGGTGGCCGGCTTCACCAACTACGGAAAAAAGTCGGTGGACATCTACGCCCCCGGCGTTCAGGTGTATTCACTAGAGCCAGGCAACGGCTATGTCTATCACGACGGTAGTTCCATGGCTGCACCGGCAGTGTCGGGAGTTGCCGCTTTGGTGCGATCCTATTACCCCGAGCTCAGCGCTCCGGAGGTAAAGGAGATCATTATGCAGTCTGGTATCACCACCAAGCAGAAGGTGGTTGTGCCCGGTGACGGATCCGAGTCCAAGCCTTTCTCCCAACTCTCGGTCTCTGGAAACATGGTCAATGCCTACAACGCACTATTGATGGCAGACCAGCGCTCCCGCTCCAATAAAAGAACGAAATAAATAATACCCTCTTCTATGATACGTCCCACATTAGCCTCGCTCGTATTTCTTTTCGCATCGATCACCGTTCTTGCCCAGTCTGAAACCAGCAGCTGGCAGCAACACGTGGACTACACCATAGACGTGAAAATGGATGTCGAGAGCTTTCAGTATTCCGGCACTCAGAAAATCGTGTATACCAATAATTCCCCGGATGAACTCGATCGGGTGTATTTTCATTTGTACTTCAACGCCTTTCAGCCCGGTAGCGAAATGGATATGCGGCTACAAAGTGTAAGGGACCCGGACCGGCGGATGATGAGTGACGGCAAAAGCCGGATCGCCATACTCAAGCCTGAGGAACAGGGCTACCTGCACGTCACTGCCCTCACGCAGGATGGGAATGCCGTAAAGTACCAGGAAGAGGAAACCATACTGGTAGTGGACCTGGCCAAGCCTGTAGCCTCCGGGTCCAGTACTACCTTCGACCTGAGCTTCATGGGCCAGGTACCTTTGCAAATCCGAAGGTCCGGACGCAACAATGCCGAGGGGATCGCCCTGTCCATGAGCCAGTGGTACCCCAAGCTGGCGGAATACGATTTCGAGGGCTGGCACCCGAATCCATATATCGCCCGGGAGTTTCACGGAGTCTGGGGAGATTTCGACGTGAAGATAACCCTGGACAAGGATTACGTGATCGGGGCTACGGGCTACCTGCAGAATCCCGGGGAAATCGGACACGGTTATGGGGAAAAGACCCGTCGTACACGTGGCAAGACGCTGACCTGGCATTTCAAAGCACCACAGGTAATGGATTTCGTCTGGGGTGCCGACCCCGGTTACACCCACGACACCCTGAAGGTAGAAGGGGTGCCTGTCCTGCACTTCTTCTACAAAGGGGACGAACAGCTAAAGGAAAACTGGAAGAACCTCCAGCCCAAGGCCGCCGCGGCCATGACCTACCTGTCCGAACATATTGGACCCTATCCCTATGAGCAATACTCCATCATTCAGGGAGGTGACGGGGGCATGGAATACCCCATGGCCACTTTAATTACCGGCGATCGTTCCTTTGGCAGTCTGGTTGGGGTTACCGTACACGAAATGGCGCACTCCTGGTTTCAGCACCTGCTGGGCACCAATGAATCCAAGTACGAATGGATGGACGAAGGGTTCACCAGCTACATCAGCGCCCTCTGCATGGACGAAATCATGGAGCGGGATAATCCCTTCCCGTTCAGCGGCAGCTACAGTGGATATCGCCGTCTCGCGACATCAGGGATGGAGGAGCCTCAGACCACACATGCCGATCGCTACGACACCAATTTCGCCTACGGAAATTCAGCATACAGTAAAGGCGCCGTATTCCTCGCTCAGCTGGGCTATGTGATCGGTGAGGATAAGAGGGACCAGGCCATTAAGGAGTACTACAAACAGTTCAAGTTTCGTCATCCCATTCCCAACGACATCAAGCGGGTTGCCGAAAAAGTATCAGGCATTGAACTCGAATGGTATCTGAACGACTGGACCCGAACTACGAACACCATAGACTACGCCATAGCGGAAGTCGAAGCTGCAGGGGAAAAAACACGGATTACCCTTAAGCGGAAAGGCCAGATGCCCATGCCGATCGATTTGTTCATCAAGGACAAGGAGGGCAACTATCACAATTACTACATTCCCCTTCGAATGATGAGGGGAGAAAAGGACAACCCCTACCCTGCCTACGAACGAAAAGTACTCCAGGATTGGGCCTGGACCCATCCGAGCTATACCTTTGAGGTAGACCTGCCGTATGGACAGGTCGACGCCATGGCTATCGACCCCAGTGGTCTGATGGCCGACGTGGACCTCTCAGACAATGAATACACCGTCTCGGAATAACGCTGGGAGCGAAGGACTCGGGAAAGAGGAACGACTCCGTTCCAGAGAGGATATCGCCCGTTTGTTCGGGGAGGGGAAACGGTTAAAAAAGGGTGGCCTGCTGTTGATTTACGGTCCCCTGGCGCAAGCCAAAAGCAATAAAGTGGCCTTTGCCGTGCCCAGGAGGGTGCACCGCAAGGCTGTCGACAGGAACCGAATCAAACGCCTGCTTAGGGAGGCCTATCGGAAGAGTCCCCTTCGTAAAGAGTTGGGCGGTGAGCGTCCTCTGGGCCTGGTTTTCCTGTACTTTGGAAGACAGAAGCCCACCTACACCGGTCTTGTGTCCGACCTGAACTCCCTCCTAAAAAGCATAAATAGAGCGCATGAAAGCCTTACGTAAATCCCTGGCCATATTATCGGCCGTTGTTCTTTCCTTAGCCGTTTTCAGCGGCTTCCGGCCCAACAACGATTTCTTCGAAATTGCCAAGCAGATCGAAATTTTCACTTCACTCTTCAAGGAGTTAAACATGAATTATGTGGACGATACCAGTCCAGCAGATCTGATGAATTCTGCCATCAAGAGCATGCTCCAGGATCTGGATCCCTACACGACCTACATGAGCGAAGAGGAAATCGAATCGGCCCGGATTCGGCAGGCAGGCTCGTACTCGGGTATCGGAGCCTCGGTACTCACCGCCAAAGACAAAATCGTGATCCTGGAGATTTACAAGGGATTCCCGGCCGATGAGGCCGGCCTCAAAGCTGGGGACGAAATCGTGGAAATCGACGGAACCCCGGTAGGTGAATACGAAGGCATAGTCGATGAGCTCATGAGGGGCGCCCGGAACACCGAGGTGTCGGTAAAGTACGAACGGGGCGGAAAGAGCTATAACGCAAGCCTGACGCGAAAGGGTGTGACGGTGGATGCAGTACCCTACTACGGCATGGTTGGAGACCATACGGGTTATGTAGTCCTGCGCGTATTCAACAGCAAGGCCTCCTCACAGGTAAGCTCGGCCATACAGGACCTGA
The DNA here is from genome assembly GCA_964552195.1 of uncultured Flavobacteriaceae bacterium. GTDB lineage: Bacteria > Bacteroidota > Bacteroidia > Flavobacteriales > Flavobacteriaceae > CAZKAP01. The sequence goes on along the minus strand of CAZKFM010000001.1, from coordinate 34,278 downwards.
AGAATCAGGGAGCCACTCAGTTCGTGCTGGACCTTAGGGGAAACCCTGGAGGTTTGCTCTCAGAAGCCATCAACCTGGTCAATCTCTTCGTACCCAAAAACGAACTCGTGGTTTTCACCCGCTCACGGATCAAGAAATTCAACAGACAGTACCGCACGGAAAACGAGCCCCTGGTTCCTGAAGTGCCGCTGGCCGTGCTCATCAACGGTCGCAGTGCCTCGGCCAGCGAAATCGTTTCCGGCGGCCTGCAGGACGTCGACCGTGCCGTAGTACTGGGAACCCGCAGTTTCGGCAAAGGGCTGGTACAACGCCAGATTCCACTGGAATACAACACCAGTCTTAAGGTTACCATTTCCCGATACTACACCTCGTCGGGCCGGTGCATACAGGCCCTGGACTATTCCCGCCGTGACGAAGAAGGCAACGCGATACGAACGCGGGAGTTTAACGAATTCAAGACCCCCAATGGACGCACGGTTACCGATGGTGGTGGCATCACGCCGGATATAGCTGTAGGAGATGCCCCTATCCATCCCCTGATCCGTACCATGGAAAAGGAATATACCCTCTTCGATTTCTGCAACGACTACGTAAACAAGGGAAATCCGGAACTCGATCCTGCTAATCCGAGGAAACATGACGACCGCATATGGAAGGCCTTTACAGAGTTTCTCCGGTCCTCTAATTTCTCCATGGAAACCGAGTCTGAGCAACTGGTGCACAACGCCATGCAAAAGGATAGCCTGTACCTTACCCCTGGCATGGAGAAGGCATACAGAGATCTCATCGCCAGACTGCAACAGGACCGGGATCAACTCCTGCTACAGGCCCGGGATTACCTGCTCGGTGAAATTCGTGAAGAACTGTTGCTCAGGCAACTGTATCGGGAAGGTTTATACCCCGTTCTGCTCCAGGACGACCCGGTCGTGGAACGAGCCATACAAGTCCTGGACGACAACCGGGAATACCGGTCCATACTCAATCAGAAATAAGGGCTCAATCCGGAGCCAAATTTTCAGTAAGACTTATTAAGGAAATTTAGCTACTTTTCTCACAAATCTAAATTTCCTGATTATGAAAAACCTGCCTTCACGTCTAATCGTTTTATTGGTATTGCTGTGGATACCCTATACGTCCTCTGCCCAGTCCGAAAGTATAGAAGGTTTCGTCGACCATTTGGTCGTTAGCCTGAAAACAAGCTCTTTTGATTCACTGAGCAGTCACCTATCCCAGAAATTCCAGCAGACCACCAACTTCATGCCCGACCGAACCAAAGGATTTATACTGCCTAAAATTTCTCAGCCTTATGTAGAAATATGGAATTCAGGGGAAATGCCTAATGTAGGCAATCAATTGGCATTAGGAAGCAAGTCTGAAGATGCGATTGAAAAAGCAAAATCGCATTACGGGTTTGATGGTGAGGACTATGGACCCGATATTCCTCTATTTACCGTTGGATCAGAAAACAGCGCCGGACATCCCTATGGAGGTAATTTCTTCGTAGACTACGGTTCGATGAAAATTGAAAATCCTAACCCCTCGCCGAGAATTGTACAATTCACTGAGGCACGATGGATAATCCCCGAAACACGTGCTGAGTCTAATCGAAAAGACTTTCGATTTTATGAATTGGAAATCTCAGAGGAAGATACCAAGCTTATTTGCAGAGACAAGAATGGATTTGTGCTGCAGACCAAGGAAGTCAAAGCCTCAGCAGATAATATTCTTGGAGGTGCAGTAGGTGTTGTTTCTTTACATTTCAGCCTTTCAGAACCCATGTTTGATGAACGTACCGAAGTTACTTTTGGTGCGGATTCCAAAGTGATATACGATAAGACCAAAATGATTATCGTCTGTTCCCAACAGGCCCTTGATAGTTGGTAGGCAAATGGTTAAATACCTATCTTAAAAACCCCACGAGTAATACTGTGGGGTTTTTTTATGGCTTTCAACGGTCTATTGCAAAACGGAAGGAGTAAATTATGCAATCTCCAGTTCGTTTTTACTAAGTTTCAATTTTGGATTGTCTAATTTCTCTATTATAGTCCTAATTTTCTTTCTGTCAGACTGTGGCAAAAAAGTCGGTACCAAATCGGCCAAATCAATTTTTAAAAGTTGGTTGATTACAATTAAATCTTTTAACGAAAATGGGCTGACTCCGTTCATTAGTTCAGAGATATAAGATTTATTACCGTGTCCCAAAATTTTCCCGAAATCTTGTTGGGTTAGGTTCAAGTTCTTCAGTTTTTTTCGAATGAGCTCTTTTCTTCGCTGGATGAACTGCCTTTCTTTTTCGGCAATTAATTCCGCTACATCGCTTTCGCGCAATTTTTTGTCCGATATTTTTGAGTTGGCGCTCCAGTTTTGATTTTCGTACTCCTCAATTAAATTTCTTAGCTTTTTTCGTGTGGTTTTGAATTTTGGATTTTCCTTTGAGAGGACACGCAATTTTCTGTCCGCAATCAATGCCCTTTCAAAATCCAGTTCGTTTTGGATTTTTCCGCTCTCAATCAAATGTGATATGTCAAATTGTGTTTTCATAATGTTGCCGCTAAATCCAATCGTTAACGTCAATATCTTTAATCAATTTGTCAATGGCTTTGACCAAAGGAGTATTCCCCTTGTTTTTCCGTTTTAACTTTTCAAGTACTTTCTTGTTGGTCAATCTCATTTACAACTGTAAAAATACGAATAAGTTCGGTATTTATCCGAACTTTATTTCATAGGTTTATTCGATGCCAACATCCGTATATGCGGAATACCGTCCTCCAGATAACCCTGGCCGAAGGGCTGGAACCCCAATTCCTCGTAGAATGCAGTCAAATACTGCTGGGCTGAAATCTCTATGTCGACTCGGCCATATTGCCGATAGAGCTCGTCCATGCTTTTCTTCATTAATAGCCTTCCCAGGCTCCTGCCGCGTATGCGTTCCGACACCACTACTCTTCCTATGCTTGATCGCTCGAAGTACTGTCCAGGTCCGAAAAGACGGGTATACCCCACCAGCTCGCCTTGCATATACATCAGCACATGCCTTGCAAACTGATCTTTGTTGTCGATATCCTGATACACGCAGTCCTGTTCGACGACAAAGACTTCGGATCTTAGCCGCAGCAGGGCATACAGTTGGGAAGTATCGAGTTCTTCGAAAGAGCCGAACCAAAATTCCATAGCATCGAATTCACCAGTACCGCCCATTTTACATGTTTATAAGTGTGTATAACCTGGAATGCCAACCGTAAATCAACTCCTTAGCGTCTCTCACTATTGTTAATTATTCGACATTAAAATCCGATGAAATAATTTCTTTAAATCAATTGTCTGTTCCTATATACAAAATACCGGATCCTGCCGGAGAAAAGTATGAGAATTAGGGCCAAAATTATCCACCTGAATTTCGAGTTAGTTAACACTGACTTAACCTGAAATATACTCACAGTAACCTTTAGTTAACTCTGTGAACACCGGTTGATAACTTTCATAATCTCACTATTTACCAAGCTATTACAGAGTTGATAATTGGTTAAAAATAGCAAGCAGTCAAATTTCAAAATAAAGCTGAATATTTTTTTCAGCCTTATGAACACCCTATAATAATCATTATTAATCTTTATTTAAAAATTCAGAAGGTTAATATAAAATGTAAGGCTGTAAACAAGGCTTTGCGATTGGTTACGTGGGTTTCTTCGTAATTTCGATCAAACTTCAAAACAGGCGAATGTCCAAACAAAAGAAAAGAGCGAAGATCCATCGCAGAAACGAGATCACCAAGGGACTATTCACCGTACTCGAGAAGCATCCTGACCGAACTTTCAGCTACAAGGAGATAGCCAGTATTCTCAATATCACCGATACCAAAGGTCGCAATGATCTGATACGAAGGTTGGGGCAACTCAAGGCACAAGGAAAGCTGATCGAACCGCAGAACGGCCGGTATCAGCTGCCTCCCATGAAACACGAAACCGTGGAGGGCACCCTGGATGTGAATAGCGCCGGCAACGGTTATGTCATCACCGAAGAACTCGAGGAAGATGTATTCGTGGTGTCCTCGGACCTGGGCGGAGCCTTTCACAAGGACAAAGTACGCGTGGCTTTGAAGCGAAAACGGGGAGAGGGCAGGCGTGAAGGTGAGATCGTGGAGGTCCTGCAGCGGAATCGAACGGAATTTGTGGGGGTCATTGAACTCTCGGATAAGTTCGCCTTCGTTCGGCCCGCGGATTCCAGGATATACACGGATTTCTTTATCAATCTGAGCGATACCGGAGGCGCCAAATCCGGGGATAAGGTTCTGGTGGAAATGCTTTCCTGGGAAAACCTGAGAAATTCTCCTGTTGCCCGGGTCAAGCAGGTTTTGGGTGCTCCTGGGGAACACCACACCGAGATGCACGCCATACTTGCGGAATACGGGCTTCCCTATGAGTTCGAGGCCGATGTGGAGGCTTTCGCCAATCAGATCGATACCCGTATCACCGAAAAAGAGATAGCCAGGCGAAGGGACATGAGGAATGTGCTCACCTTCACCATAGATCCTAAGGATGCGAAAGACTTCGATGACGCCCTTTCTTTCCGCAATCTGGAGAATGGCAATTACGAAATCGGCATACACATAGCTGATGTTTCGCATTACCTCAAACCCGGAACCCTGTTGGATGACGAGGCGTTTAACCGGGCTACATCAGTGTATCTGGTCGACCGGGTAGTTCCCATGCTTCCGGAAATTCTTTCGAACATGGCGTGCTCGTTGCGCCCCCACGAAGAAAAGTACACCTATTCGGCCGTTTTTGAAATCGATCACGATGCCAACGTCCGCAATCAGTGGTTTGGCCGAACCGTCATAGAATCCGACGAGCGTTTCGCCTACGAGGAAGCTCAGCATATCATTGAAACGGGCAGGAACCACATACCCGAACGCATATCCATTCGGGACGAAGGTGCCTATGAAGTAAGCGATGAGGTCCGCGAGGCCGTGTTGGTTTTGGATACTTTGGCCAAGCGGTTAAGGGCGCGGAGGATGAAGATGGGGGCCATCTCCTTCGATAAAGTAGAGGTTAAGTTTCAGCTGAATGAGAATAATGAGCCAACGGGCGTATTCTTCAAGACCTCGAAGGATGCAAACAAACTGATAGAGGAATTCATGCTTCTGGCCAATAGACGCGTGGCGACCTTTATCGGCAAACGAAAGCCACAACCCACTTTTGTCTATCGCATACACGACGAACCGGATCCCGATAAACTCATCGCCCTGAACGGAGTTATATCGCGTTTCGGACACAGTGTGGACCTTCGAGATAAAAAAACCATCTCTCAGGATCTGAATCAGCTCCTGGATGACGTGAAGGGAAAACCCGAACAAAATCTGGTCGATACCCTCACCATACGGAGCATGAGCAAGGCTAAGTACAGTACGGATAATATCGGTCATTACGGACTGGCCTTTGATTACTACACCCATTTTACATCACCCATTCGACGGTATCCGGATGTTATGGTACACCGTTTGCTGGAGCATTACCTGAATGGGGGTAAGTCAGTGAAACAGGACACCTACGAGGAAATGTCGGAACACTGCTCACAGCGTGAAATACTGGCAACCCAGGCCGAAAGGGATTCGATCAAGTATATGCAGATCCGCTACATGCAGGATCACCTGGAAGAGGAGTTCCGCGGGGTGATTTCCGGAGTTACCGAATGGGGCATGTATGTGGAAATCATCTCCAACAAGTGCGAGGGCATGATACGCATACGGGAGATCAAGGGCGATTACTATTTCTTCGATGCCAAGAATTACGCCATAGTGGGAAGCCGAACGCAGAAGCGCTTTGTATTGGGCGATGAAGTAACGGTCATGGTTAAGGATATCGACCTGGAGAAGAGGCACCTGGATTTCTCCCTGATCCCGGATTAGAACACCATTAAAGCGAATACTATGAACAAATTGATTCTTGCTCTGTGCTTCTCGGCACTAAGTGCATCGGGCTTCGTTAACGGACAGACGGATCAGAATGAACGAGCACTGGATCCCTTTACCCGGATAAAGGCATTCGACGGGCTGAATGTGACCCTGATTCCTTCCGAGGAAAACAAGGTGGTGATCAGCGGACAGCACCTGGACAAAGTTGCCGTGGTCCAAAAAGGCAAGCTACTTAAACTCCGGATGCAGATCGACAAAATTTTCTCGGGCAAGCGTACCCAAGTAAAGGTTTACTTCAACGGGGAGTTGAGTGAGGTGGACGCCAATGAAGAATCGCGCATCGTTTGGGAACAGGGAGCTAAGCAGGAGCGATTAGAAATCAGAGCCCAGGAAGGAGGCTCGATTTACCTCGATGCCGAACTCACCCAGCTGGTGTGCAAGGCGGTTACCGGGGGTAACCTATTCGTCTCCGGAAAGACCCGTTTCCAAGATATCCGAATCAGTACTGGAGGACTGATGTCGGCAGGGGACTTCGTGGCCGAATACACCACTGTTCGGGTCGATGCCGGGGGTAGGGCGGAAATACAGTCCACCGACTACGTCAGTGCCGAGGTTCGCGCCGGTGGGACAATAAAAATTCACGGAGATCCCCTGAAAATGGACGAAAAGGTGTTTATTGGGGGCACGATTGAGCGAGTCGAGTAAGTAAACACTATGTGGGAGGTAATACAACTGGCGGTGCCCCTGGGTTTGATGTTGAGTTTTTTGCCGGGGGCGGCTTTCTTTGTATTACTCGAAACCAGTGCCTCCCGGGGATTCCGGGCAGGAATAAGCTTCGATTTGGGGGTGGTACTGGCGGATGTGCTCTTTATACTCATCGCCTATTTCAGCAGCTTTCAACTCCTTAAAAATTTAAGCAATCAGCCTGGTTTGTACGTATTCGGAGGCTGTATACTCGCCGTGTATGGAATAATACTATTTCGTAATCAGGAAACGGCCGGTGAGCGCTATCAAGCCTTTGTCGCGACCTATTTGGGCTTGTTTATAAAAGGCTTTATACTCAACTTCATCAATGTGGGCGTACTCGTATTCTGGCTGGGAGTACTTTTGTGGATCGGTCCCGCGCTGGATGGGGACATCTCCCGGCTGATGACTTTCTTCGGTCTGCTTATCGGAACGTACTTCACTGTGGATGTATTTAAGATTTTGGCGGCCAAACAGCTGAAGCAAAAGCTGACCCGGGAACGCACCATACTCTTGCGCAAAATACTGGGAGTGATACTGGTGGTTTGCGGTTTGGCCTTGATTGTGCAGGGCTTTCTGCCCAATTCGGCCATAGACGAACTCACCATCAACTACGAGACCCATTAAGACCTGTGATCACCGAACAGCATAAAAAAACCGGGAGTGATCCCGGTTTTCAGTTCAGAGGCATCGAGCGGATTCGAACCGCTGTACAAGCTTTTGCAGAGCTGTGCCTAGCCACTCGGCCACGATGCCATATCGTGCAAAGTTATTACTCTTTTTTTGGCTGATCAAGGGATAAGTGCGAGGTCCCTGTCATCGCGAGCGTTCCAGGGTAACACTGACACTCTGTACGTCCCCACCAATAGGTGGATTGATCTTGGAAACGGTCACTTCGACATGGTCGACCAGGGGAATCTCCCGGAATACACGATCCAGTATGCGATTGCCTACGTGTTCGAGCAATTTGGAAGGAATGCTCATTTCTTCCTTAATGATGCGGTGCACATGCACGTAATCCACGGTTTCGGACAGCCGGTCGCTGATGGAAGAAGGATCCGTGTCCGCTTCGAGGGCGGCGTCCACCCGGTAATCGCTTCCAATAATACTTTCCTCCTTCAGGCAGCCGTGACGGGCGTGCAGACGCACATTATTCAGGCGTATTTTTCCCATGGGGGCAAAAGTACTATAAAGTAGCGCTCTGGTGAACGCCGGTCTGTGTTCTCCTTCAGAAAGGACCATGGGCCTTATCGGCCGGGTTGGGGTTTCGTAGAGTAGCTTTCTGCTATAGGCGGCGTTTAGTAAGTGCAGGCGCAGTTACTGATGCCCTGGAACAGGTCGGTCCCTATGGTAAGCACGTGGGTACCCGTACTGAATCCGAGGATTTCGTTGGTGATTACCTGATAGCTGTATCCGAAATAAATGCTGCTCTTCTTGAAGCCGGCTATGGGCGCTATATAGAGCGGCCTGCCGACCTGGTCATTGAGAAATCGGTAGGTGACTCCCAGGTAATAGTAGTCTTCAAAAACGTGATAGCGGAATTTAGCATTGAGATCCGTGACCGAACGCCCATCGCTTTCAAACCACTGGAAGAACATGGAGGGTTCTACGGACCAGTCGGATTTCTTGTCGTCCCGGAACGTATAACCCGTATAGACATAGTAGTTCCTGAGCCGGTTGGGCTCGAAGGTCGGATTAAACCTCCGGAGATTCTTGTTGAGCAGATTGGATGCGTTAACACTGGCAAAGAAGGGACCCTTGCGATAGAGCGCACCGATGTCGAAGTTGTGATTGACCGTGGCACGGTCGTCCGTAGGGGCCGTACCGTTGGGGTTGTTAAAGTTCTCTACATCGATTCTGAACTGGTTGAAGTTGTAGGAAAGTCCGAAGGAAAGGAATTCTTCATCGTATCGATCCAGGGTCAGGTGGTGAGCAAAAGAGAGTCGGGAACCTCGCTGTCGCGTATTTCCATTGCTATCGTTGTAGAGGACCATCCCTATGCCGGAACGATTTCCGAGACGGGCATCGACGGCCAGAGTCTGAGTATCGGGCGCGTCTTCTATGCCCACCCATTGGGTGAGCCCGTTAAGACGTAGTTTCACGTAATCTCCTATGCCCGCATAAGTGGGGGACATCAGGAAGGGGTTGTCCGCAATATACTGAGATAGCTGAGGAATGGTCAGTTCCTGAGCCGAAAGGGGTATGCAAGAGAGTATACTGCAGAGTACGATTTGGGACAATCTGCGCATCTGTTTGGTTTTTTGCATTCAACAAGGTACTGAACTACAGCCTTGTTCACAAAACCTTCCGGGTTTCCGGGTCGGGATAAGTAGGCGTCTCCCCTCCTTTTCACTCGGTGGTTGTTCTTTCGTAGACGGACCGAATCCATCTTATTCTTTAACGGTTTCACACCGCGCCTAGTACGTGGGATATCGGATTATCGATAAAGTGTAAAATGTCCGATGAACTCTCTGTCGTCGCGGGTTCCATTGATTTTAATCGTGTACCAGTAATCCCCCGTGGGAAGCGGGATGTTGTCGTAGGTTCCGTCCCAGGCTTCGTTATCGCTGAGGACGATATAGACCTTTCTTCCATAGCGGTCGTATATGGTTACCCGTATGTCGGGGAAGGCCTCCCGGTTACCCGGTGCCCAGGTTTCGGAATCCACATCCCCGTCCGGGGTAAAGTAGTCCGGTATCTCCAAATCGTAAAACTCCAGGAAGGCCGATGCCATGGCCTCACAGCCGTTTCGGTCTATGACGCGAACCGTATAGGTGCCGGTCTCCAGGATTTCGTATTCGCCTATATCGTCGACCGGTTGATCGTTCAGATAGAGCTGATAGGGTGGCAAACCTCCCTCTACAGTCGCCATAAGTCGGTTCAAACGGGAAGTATCGATATTCACAGTGAGTTCGTCATACCCTTCGATTTGAAAGGGAATCTGCATCAGGCAGCCGTTGCTGTGTGCAATACTCAGGAAGTGTAGGCCGGGGCTGAGGTTAGTAAAGCCCGTGCCTAGCTGCATGCGTGCGGGGTCGGTAACATCGATGCCGAATAGCACATCCGACAGCACAGACGGGTCGTCCATAATGATGTCGAGCTCGTTTCGAAGCAGGGAACTCGGACAGCTGTATATGGGAGCTACCGAAGCGTTGAGATTGACCCCGGGAACGATATCGGCCGTGATGGTCCGTTCACAGCCCTGTGAATCCCTGACCACGAATACGTGCAGGCCGGATTCCAGTCCGTCGAATACGAGGCGATCATCGACGAAGTCGGCCTCATTTACTGAGTTAATGGCGCTGCGGTACGGAGGTGTTCCTCCACTGACCAACAACTCGACGCTACCGTCCATAGCGGACACACAGGTCTCGGGGGTAACGCTTCCGAGCTGTACCCCAAGTTGCGCCGGTTCGAGAATTTCAAAGTCGAAGGTGATAAAACATCCCAGTTCGTCCTGAGCGATTAACTGGTAGGTTCCTGCGGCCAGGTCGGTAAATGTATTTTCGGTATCGAAACGGTCGAGGTTCGGGCTGATCGCATAGTAGATCTGTCCGTATCCGCCGCTGACACTGATGTTGATGCTACCGTCTTCCATGCCGAAGCAACTGATGTTGTTCACCTGGGCCACATCGGCGACCAGGGGCGGGTTGTCGGTTACCGTATAGGCCGGGCTCACATAACGGCAATCCCCGCTTTCAACCTCGATGTAGTAGGTACCCACGGACAACCCGGTGAATACCCCATTCGTGTTGGGACCGTCAATCAGGTTGGACAGTCCGGAATCTCCGTAGAGGCGGTAGCTGTAGTTCCCTAATCCACCGGTGGCTTCGGCCCGCAGGGAAGCGCTGGATTCCCCGCTGCAGTTGACTACGGCGGCACTGTCGTCCACCAAAAGGCCCAGATCGGGAACCGGATCTACCCGTATGATGTTGGACGCCTGGGTTCCGCAATTAAACACATCCCTCACGAAGAACTGATAGTCCCCCGGAGGCGCGCTTATAGTGAGTTGATTTGAGGGAGGCAGAGGGGTATAGTTCAGGCCATCGACGCTGTACTGGTAAGGGCCGGTTCCGCCCGTAGCGGTCAGTTGTATTTCGGCATCAGTGGTACAGGTCGGCGCCTGAGCCTGAATGATGCTGGCCAGTACCTCCAGGGGTTCTGTAAAAGTCACCTGGGAAGTGGTGAAATCGCAGCCGAGGCCGTCAGAGACCCGTATGGCATAGATTCCTGCACCCAGGCCTGGGAAGCGCCCATTAGACTGGAAGCCGCTCTGGAAGGCTACCGTTGTGCCCGTTGGGTCGTATTCCAGTAACTGGAACTGGTAAACGCCTTCGCCGCCTGAAACCGTATCGATCTCGAGTACCCCGCTGGTATCTCCATAGCATGCGAGCATGGTGCTGGCGGGCAGCAGGCTGGCGTTAATGGGCGGAGGCGTATTCAGCACTATGGTTTCCTGATAAGTGCAACCCAAGGTGTCGGTTATGGTAGCCGTGTAAGTGTCCGCGGACAGCCCCTGGAATACGTGATTGACTGTGGCATTGACCGTCAGGGAGTAGCCTGTGGATGTGCCGATCAGGCTAATGTCATACAGTGGGGTTCCTCCATCGGGTTCCACGAATAGTTCTCCGCGGTCGTTGGTACAGCTCACGCTCTGAATCTGAGTGATGGCCGCGCTTACCGGACGGTCTGGTGAATATACCCGCACCGTATTGCTGTCCCCAGTGCAGTAGGGCGCATCGGTCTGTACGATGCGAACATAGTAGGAACCGCCATTGATACCGCTGATGCTCAAGCTGCTTCCGGAGGAAGAACCGCTGATGCCGGTACTGCTTCCATCCTGGAACATGAGTTCGTAGTCGAAGGCGGCGGAGTAATTCTGCAGGCTCAGTTCGAGCGTGCCGTTTCCATTGCCAAAGCAGTCCACGGGCTGAGTCTCCGTTAGGCTGAGTTGCATGGTGTCATAGGGAGATACCGTGTATGCAGGGCTGTCTTCTTCGCATAGTGTGGCGGTGTCCCGCACGCGGAATGTGTAGTCACCGACGGAATTCAATTCGAATACGGCCGTTCTCGTATCGGGCTGGGATACAGGAGCCACGGGTCCGGTCGGGGTCAGCCATTCGAATACGTAGGTATTGGACGGGTCACCGTCGTCGCTAACGCTTATTTCCACCCTTTCGGGCTGGCTGCACGAGATCGCCTGTAGTTGAGAGGCATTTACAGTAAAGACATTACGCGGCTCCAGGGTGAGAGGGGCAGTAGTCTGACAACCATTGCTGTCCGTTACATACAGGGTAAGGTTCTGCACGCTGCCCGTGTCGCTGACCTGGAAGGTGTTGCTGGCAAAGTAGTTGATATTGTCGAGGCTGTACAGATAGGGTGCCGTGCCGCCCATGGCCGTTATCACCACTTCACTGCCTGCCTGAGTACAATTGAAATCCGTGCCCGCGGCTGTCGCGGTCAGGGGTGCAGGATCATTGAGCACATAGGTTTCCCGTACGGTGCAACTCCGACCCGATATGGCCTCGACCTCGTATGTGCCCGCCGTTAGATTCGTAAATACAGGGTCGTTCTGGGGTCCGGCTATCAGTGCGCCCAATGCATCGTAGAGGGCGTATTGATAGGTGGGGTCCTGATTGACTCCGGGTGAGGCCGGACTGAGTACGGCCCGTATGCTTCCCGTGGCTCCGCCAGTACACAGCGGGTCAGTCAGCACGGGCATGTCCAGCACCACCGTGGATGGGGCATCGAGGCTGAAGGTGTCGCTGATCGCACAGCCCGATACCAGGCTAAGCAGGTCCGTCACATTGAAGTTGTATGTGCCGGCCTGGTCCAGATTCGTAAAGAGCCCGGTATTATTTGATTGTAGTGTAGTGCCATCCGGATAGGTCACCTCGTAGAGGAATGAACCGGATCCGCCACTGACCGAAACGGTTACATTGGCGCCGGAAGGCACCTGGCAGTCGATGGGCTTGGTGATCGCATGTACTGCGGTTAAGGGTTCGTACAGGGTTTGGACGGTCGAAGTGCCGGAACAGTTCCAGGTATCGGTGACCACTACTTCAAAATCTCCTCCACTGAGACCTGAGAAAACGGGACTGGGCTGGGCCGGACCCTGGGGAACTCCATTTCGGAGTAGCTGATAGCTGTAATTCGCACCCTCTCCACCACTGGCCGCTGCCGTGATCTGTCCGCTATTGGGCGTGCAGGCATCCGCATCCAGAGTCAGGCTCACACTAATAGGAGCGGGATCCGTAAGTACCACCGAACCGATTGGGTGCTCACAGCCGAGATCGTCACGCATCCAGGCCTCATAAGTGCCTGGAGCCAGACCCGAATAATCCGTCTGAGCGGTGTAGTCTGCCGGAACGGATGGCGCCACTGTTCCCAGGTAGAAGCCGTAATTACCCCATCCGCCCGAAGGGTTAATAATCCGAATTTGTCCGTCGTTTCCTGCGCAAGTGATAGGCCAGGTTTCCAGATCAGCATCCAGAGCTGACGGTGGGCCGGCTATGCCGATTGCCTGAGTGATGGAACATTCCGGATAGCCCGCCTGGCTAATCACTACACGATAGGTTCCGGCCGGTAAGCCGGTTGTAGCAATCGGCCCCAGACCCGGATCGGTACCGGAGTCCACCAGGGTGTCGTCCGCTGTATTTCCTGGAGTTCCTTCCGTGTTGTACACCCAGTAATCCACACCTGCCGCATAGCCCGTGGAATCCAGCAGCTCGAAAGCGATGGCCGCGCTGGAATCGCCGAAGCAGAGTACGGGTTGGGTGATGACCAGGTCGATGCCATCCGGCCGTGGCGTGGTCAGGTTGGCTGTAGTGGTAATGACGCAGCCGGTAATCGTATGTCGCACCCAGAGGTTATAGGTTCCTTCGTCCAGTCCGGTAAAGGTCGGAGAGGCCTGATAACTCACTCCATTGTTCATGCTGTATTCCAGCAGGGCAGGGTTGGAGGCCGTAGTCGTGACATTCAGGCTGATCTCTCCATCGAGCCCGGGGCTGCAGCTGGGCTGGGTGATTACGGGCGTAATGGATATGAGTTCGTCGTAGGCCGGCACCGTAGCGGTGATGGTACCCACACAGCCGTTGGAATCGTAAACGGATATGGTGTACAGTCCTCCGGCAGGGTCAGTAACGGTGTAGGTCGAAGCCGCCCCGTCCTGAATAACCGTCATGGAAGGATCCTCGAATACGTAGCGCACATATGAGCCGCTTCCTCCACTAATGGGTCCGGCCAGCTCTATGCGTGCCGGGATGGGGCTGTTGCCCGAAGAGCATGCAAAGGGCGTCACGGTTGCGGGGGCGATGCTTAGCGCAGCAGGATCTGTAAGTGTGATGGGAGCAAGGGCCGTGGTGCATAAATTTGATCCTTCTGCTTCTATGGTATAGGTGCCGGCAGGCAAGTCTTCGTAACTCTGTGTAAGTGGATTAAAAATTCCCGCAGCAGGAGTGATGGTATAGTTCAGTGGCAGAATGCCGTTGTCCGTGCTCAACAGACGTATGCTGCCGTCATGGGCACCCTGGCAGGATGGATCCTCGGCTGAAGCACTGAATACTGGCTGCACGGCAGGCGGTACGACTATGCTGAGAACGCGCGTACAATTCGGACTGGTGCCCGTGTCCCAGATGGTCACGGTATAGGTGTCGGCCGTCGCTGCGGTAAAGCTAACCACCGAACCACCCATAGGAGTACGGGCCTGGACAATCCCTGACCCGTCTTCCACCTGGTAATCGTAGCTTCCGGAACCGTCGATTACGGAAATGTCGAACAGGGCCTCTGGAGATGCGGTGCAGTCCAGATTCTTGGTCAAGTTCAGGGCCAGGTTTGCCGGCTCGTATATGGTGGCAGTAGCCACATCGGTACAGCCGTTCTCATCGATGACGCTCAGGTTGTAGGTCCCGGGAGCCAGCCCCGTGAATGAACCGCCATTGTCGGCGTAATTGGCTCCGCCATCTATCGAATATCGCAGGGAAGCCCCTATGGTGCTGCTGGCATTAATCTGAATGCTGCCCGGTATGGAACATTGAGCTATATCTATGGAATCTATGGTGGGATCAGGGGTGAGGTCAACGGTGACGTTTCCGAGGGGAACGGCGCAGCCGTACTGATCCTGTATGTCTACACTGTACATTCCAGCAGGAGAACCTGGCGGAATCTCGATAGGATTACCCGAAGTGGTAAAGCTGCCTCCCAGGGGATCGGTAACGATGAAACTGTACGTACCCCCTCCCCCGCTGATATTTTCAACGAGGATTCTTCCGGGAGCATTGCAACGAATCGGATCGATCGCGTTCAGGGTACCGTTCAGGGGATTCAGCTCGATCAGCTGGATGTTTTCACTAGCGCTGCTGCAGATCGGAGGGCCCCCGTCGAATTCCTGAACGTCCAGGTAATAATTGCCGGCGGGCAACCCGGTAAAGGTTAACGTCTGAGGACTGCTGAAGGGCAGCTGCAGCCCACTGTTGGGGAGTACGATCTCAATAGGACTGCCCGAACTGATGTCGTACAGCCTCCAGCTGATTTCGGAACCGGCAGGAGCCAGGTTGTCCGTGACCGTGAATTCGATGGTTCCCGTACTCAGGCCGTCGCAGGTCGGGGTTCCGGTTCCCTCTACCTCCAGTGGCGGGGTGTACAGGGTGTTGATGTCGATGATGTTCTGACGCACACAGCCCGAGGCGTCCCGGACGTAGAAGGTGTAGGTCCGGCCCGGTATCAGCCCCAGGAAGGTGTGGTCCGGCCCCGGCGTTGGGGTTATCCAGGGATTCGCTGGAGTCACCGGGTCGAAATTTGCCGGATCGTCCGTATAGGTGTATTCGTATGGAAGGCTACCATTGCTCCCTTCGACGATCACGTCCATGCCGAAACAGGTAACGTTGATCACCGAGGCATCCAGGTTGAGGTCGTCCAGGGGATAGGGAATCACCATGGGCGGATAGTCGGTCTGGCAGAGGGTGTTTCCACCTCCATCTACGGTGCGAATGGAAGGGGTAACCGTTTCTCCGGGTATGTATCCGGTGAGCACGTCAGTAGGGTGCCAGTTTATTCCTCCGTCGTCACTGAACTCCACCGTGCCTATGGTAGTGGGGTATGCGCTGAAATGGAGCTCTCCACCGCTCAGACAGTCCGGCGTCATGCCCGTAACCGTCGCGGTCAGTTCGACCGGGTCGGTTATGGTTACCGGGTCTATGGTGTCGGAACAGCCGTCCGCATCGGTCACGATCACCCTATAGTCACCCGCGAGCACATTGTAGAAGGTGATGTTGTTGAACAGGTTCGGCACCGTATAATTATACGGACCGCCGTTCAGGTCGACCAGTTCCAGGGTAAAGGGCGCCCGGCCACTGTTGAGCTGAACCTCCAGGGAACCGAAACTGCCGTAGCATTGTGGGTCTGTTGGAACCGCCGCGATCGACAGCGGAATTTCCGGGTTCACCGTTACCGTCCGTGTATACTCGCAGTAGCCCGGGGCCCCGTTCTGATCCCTGACGTAGATGTCGTAGTCGCCGTCGCTGCCCGAAGGAATGGACAGGGATGAGGCCAGACCGAAGGAAGCGGAAGGACCTGCGCCTTGAGGCACTATGGCATACACGTATGAGCCATCGCCTCCCGTCGCCGCTATGTCTATGTTTCCATCCGCGCAGGCGCTGATATCGTCTGTGGTAACCACGGCGGTGAGCTGTGGGTTAATCACCGTGTTCACGGCTGTTCCGATACAGCCGAAACCATCCCGCACATTGACGGAATAGGTGCCCGGAACGAGCCCGCTAAAGGTATGGCTGAGTGCCCCGGCTGGAGTTGGACTGACCCAGTTGCCTCCGTTGAGCTGGAATTGATAACTGCCATTGCCGTTGATGACGGTGACCACTATTTCGGCATTGTTGGAGCCGTCGTAGCAAACCGTGGGGCTGGCGGTGAAGGTAACGGACTCCACCGGCGGCATGGTCAGTACAGTGTCTATGGGGTCTTCACAGCCATTCGCATCGCTTACCCGTACGATGTAATCCCCGGGCATGAGGCCGCTGAAGAGAGCGGAAGACTGGTAGGGTCGTAAAACAGCTCCAACCCCATCTTCGAGCTGGAATTCGTAGGGGCCGGTTCCGCCCGTGGCAGAACCCTCTATGCTGCCTCCGCCGTTGCTGCAGGTGGCCGCCTCGAACAGGGAGGCCCCGGCCAACAGGGCTGCCGGTTCTGTAAGGACTTCGTTGAGGGTAAACTCACAACTCGCGTCCAGGGCGTCCCGCACCACTATGGTCGTATTTCCTGCGGACAGGCCTCCAACCGTAATCGGACTGCTGGTCTGCACGCCGCTGAATGCGCCTCCATTTACCGAGTAGACAAAACCGTCGGTGGGATCGAAATGGCGCACTTCGAAGGTAACGGACCCGTCTGAACCTGAGAAACAACTTACCTGAGAGCTGGCGGTGACGGAGCCACTCAGGGCATTTCCCGCATCCACAGTAAAGGGCAGGGTCAGGGTTTCGGAGCAAATCACGGGTTGTTGATAGGCCTGCAGATCGTCTATGGCGATGTCGTTTCCGCTGGTAAATGCCGCTGTTGTCCGTATCACGATGTCCAGGGTGCTGTTGGCACCGGGGTTCAGTGAAACGGTGTAGTTATGCCAGTCGTCGGGCCCGGTGTTCTTGGGGACATTACCGGTGGCCGTGCTCGCGATCACCGTACCTGATGGGTCTACCAGCTCCATCACTATGGAGGGGTCTCCGTTGGAAGCGGTGGATCGGACCAGGTTAAACGCCCAGAGGGAAATGACGATGTCTTCGTTCGGTATGACCTCCACGTCTTCTTTCCGGTACATGATGCCATTGACTCCTGCTACGCCTCCCACGTTAATGGCGAGGAAGCGACCCCCAGGCAGGCCAGTATGGTCGTTGGGGCTCACCCAGGCACCGTAGGGGTTTACAATGAGGTTGGTCACTGAGTATTCACCGTCCTGTATGTGCGTATCCGTTCCGAAGCCGCAGAGACTGGCGGATCCGTCCTGGGGCTCGTAACAGTACACCGGATCGATCTCACTGATCGGGGTATTGCCTCCCTGTCCGAAGTCTTCGCTGAAGAGCTGGCTCGGAGGAAGGGGTGTATTCTGCTGGTATTCCACCTCGATCTGATGGTTGCCGGGGGCGACGTTGACAAACACGGGATCGTTAGCCGGAGTGTTGGGTACTCCGTTCAGGCTATAGACGTAGTCGAATGAGGGATCCTGACCGGTTACACTTACGGTTCCTTCGCCATCGCACTCGTAGTCGATAGCCGTGGTTAGCACCGGATCGGCTGGTGAAGCCGTCACCGTTACGGTATCGCTGTATTCGCAATTATTGGCATCGCGCACCCTGACCTGATAGCTTCCTGGGGGCAAATGGGCGGCTGCTGCGCTTCCGTAGTTGAGTCCGCCGTCGAAGCTATACTCGAACGGGGCTAGGCCACCGAGTACGTTGGTCACCCGAACCTCGGCCAAATCGGAAGGGTCGCAGGCTGCAATGGCGGTAACTGACACAGAAGCCAGCAGTTCGTCATTTTCCTGTACAATGGCGGTCTGCTGGGCCGTACAGCCGTTGGCATCCCTCACGGTAATCTGGTAGTTTCCGGCACCCAGTCCGGTAAAGTTCGGGTTGCTGCTAAATGCACCCGCTCCTATGCGGTATTCGTAAGGCGCCGTCCCTCCTGAAGCACTGGCCATGATGGAACCGCTGTTCAGTCCGTTGCAATTTACATCCGAAGGGCTCAGACTCAGGTTAAGCGGGGCATCCGTCCCGACGACCAGGTCTGCAGCAGTCTCGCAGTAACCCGTTCCACCGGACAGATCCCGCACCCAGGCGGTATAATTGCCTGCGGCACTCACACTAAAGGTGAATGAGGCCCCGAAGTCACCCGGATTTGGCGTCGAGCCCTGGGTAAGGAGTGCGTAGACATAGCTGCCATCACCTCCGTTAGCCGATAGGCTTACCGTGGCGTCCCCTCCACAGGCGGTGAGATTGCCCGTACTGACGGACAGGCTGAGCTCAGGATTCATGGTGAAAATGACGGAGTCCACGCAGAGGTTGTCGTCCCGTACTTCCACCGTGTAGGTCCCGGCGCTCAGGCCGGAGAAGGTGTCGGCCGCCTGGTATGCGCCTCCATTGATTCTGTATTCGAAAGGCCCTACCCCACCCGATGTCACGCTGGCGGTAAGGTCGAAGGTGCCGGCCGGTCCCAGACAGGCCGTATTGGGTGTAAGGCTGAGCGTTGGCCCGGTAACTACGACCAGGGTAATTGTGGCGGTTTCCCGGCAGCCATTGGCATCGATAACCGAGGCCTGGTAGTCCCCGATTTCCGTGAGACCGGGGAATAGTCCGCCCGGGTTGGTAAGTACGGTTCCGGAAGGCGTTTCCAGTTCGTAACTGTACGATCCCCAGCCTCCGCTGCCACTCATTTCTATTCGTCCATCGACCGAACAGGTAGGCTGGGCGACGTCGATGGTTGAAGCCAGAGGGAATACGGGCGCCAGCACCGAGGCTGTGTCTGTATCCGTACAGAGGGTAGTCTCGTCGGTAACTGTAATGGTGTAGGATCCTGCGAACAGGTTGTTTAGGGTAACAGAGGCCGCCGTCTGACCGGTCTGGCTGATGTTTAGCGATGGCCCCGTAACCGTATAGGCATAGGAAGAGTCGAAATTACTGAAATCGATACGCATGCTTCCGTCGTTGTCTCCCACACACGAGATATGCGATTCCACCATGGCATCAGCCTGAACCCTTGGAATGTCTGGCACGGTATAGTTTTCCTCGTACACACATCCCAGCGCATCGGTAACCCTGACGGTATACGTGCCCGGGGCGAGTCCGTCGTAAGTAGCGGAGTCCGCGGTGGTATGGTCCGGGGAGGCCGCTGTAGGAGAGATGAGTTCGAAGGAGTAGGGCGCCACTCCCTGGCTTACGGTGGCCGTGAGATCGGTGGTGAGGGACGGACAGGTCATGGCCGTCTGGCTGAAGCTCAGATCGTCCGGAGGTGTAAGTGGGTCAATGGTGACATCTCCGGTAGTAAACGTACACATATTAGCGTCCCTGACGGTAATCTGGTAGGTTCCGGCCCCCAGGTTTCCGAATACCGTGCTGCCGAAGCCGGAAACGAAATTCACCCCGTCCAGGCTGAATTCGTACGGGGGGGTGCCTCCTGTTACGGAAGTAGCTTCGATGATGGCGTCCTGGGTACAACTCAGTTCCTGGGTAATGGCGATGCCTGCACTCAGCGGAGCGGAGGCGCCTCCTATGGAGAAGGTTTCGATAAAGTCACAGCTCACTCCTCCCATGGTCTGAGTAACGGTCAGCACATAGCCGCCGCTGGGCAGGCCCGTAAAGGTGCCCGAGGCATTGGTGGCTGTGCTGTTATCCGGATAAGTGAGGGTGTAGGAAAGGCTGTATCCCTGGCTGTCTATGACGGAGATTTCGTAAGTACCGTCTGAAAAACCGAAGCAGCTTTCATTGGTGATGCTGGTTGTGTAGGTGACATCGGGTACCTCGGACACGGTTACCGGATTGGAGAAGGCGTGGCAGTTGTTCCCGTCCACCACCACGAAGACGTAATCTCCGGTCTGGGTTTCGTCGAAGGTGAATAGCGCATCGGACTGGAAACTACCCCCTGGAATATCATTTATGGTGGGATAAAGCGGGGTGCCATTAAAACTCCATATCGCGTAGGTATAACCCGGAACGGGCTGGCCGCCGCTGGGCGTAAGCTCGACCTCGGCATCCGTACAATCGATGTTTTTCACGGTCAGGGCGCTGACTGCCAGGTCGGTGCGATCGACCACCGTATAGGTGCCCGATTCCAGACAGCCGTCCGTGGTTTCCACCCTAATTTCGTAAGTGCCTGGGGCAAGCCCGGGAAAGGTGTAGTTGTTATCGGCCGTTATGCCCGAGTTATCGATTTGAGTGCCGCCCTGCAAGAGGAAATACTCGTAAGAAGGGGCAACTCCCAGGGCAGAAACGGCTATGGAGCCCAGTCCGTTGCAGTCTGAATCCTGTACGGTGACGTCCAGGGTCATGTCCTGCCGAAGGATGCCGATATTGTCCAGAGAGAATACGCAGCCCGTAGCCACTCCCTGCTGCCTCATGTCCACACGGTACACCCCGGCAGAGGCAATGCTGAAAGAAGGCGAGGACTGATATCCGACCAGGGTGTTACCCGTGTCTGAATCGATCAGCGAGTACTCGTAATCCAGGGGCATATTGGTCACGGTAATGTTCCCCGGGCTGGCGCATATCACGTTTTCCGATACATACTGCGGATCCAGGGGATTCTTGAAGACGTTAAAGTAGAAGCGGCTAAAACAACCGTTCTGGTAGTTGATGATCACCCGGTATTCCCCACTGGTGTCGGCCAGATAATCGATTCCCTGTTCCACTTCGATCCAGTTACAGGTGTTGTTTCGGTTGGCGCAACCCACGGCGGCGTCGGTGCAGCTGCCCTCATCCAGGCGTTCCCAGATGATGGTGTCTGCATCCGGAATGTTCAGTTGTATGAGTTCGCTGTCGTTGAGCCCGCAGAGGAAGATCTGGGGCAGCCCTTCCCCGTCGTTGGGGCATATCAGGACTTCCCCGTCCACCGTGTTCCCGGGGTCCTGAATCAGGGCTGTGATCGGATTGGCCTGGGTGGTTCCGAATAGCTCCACAATTATAATTTCCTCGGAATTAATGCAGGGCAGCGGAATGGTCTTGTTAACGATGTAGGTGCCGGGGGCATCGACGATCAGGGTGCTGGGGTCTCCATCGGGGTCCCCGTCGTTGAGCATGGGATCCGACGGGTCGATCTGATTGTTTCCATTGCTGTCCAGCACCCAGGTGTAGGAATCGAAATCGTTACCCGCGTCGAGGACCAGGTCTTCGCCGCAGAGGAGTACCGTGCGGATATAGTCGCAGTCGGAGAGATCGTCCAGCAGGAAGTTGGTGGCTCCGGGTGTGGTAAATCCGCAGGCATCGAAGTCGGAAACACTCGGGTCGTCCGAAATCTGATTGTCGTTAATCACTCCCTGATAGGTCGAATAGGCGAGGTTCTGGATCTGGTTGTCGCAGGCATTGACGAAATCGTAGCAGTTGGACGCCACCCCGGCCCGGATGCGGATGCTGGAGGCAGGGTCCCCTACTTCGACCAGATTGTCAGGTATGGCGAAGACGATTTCACGGGTCACGGCATCGTAGGTGTATGTCACTCCTGGTGGCAGGACCAGGTTGCCCTCGTCCAGGGTTACGTTCACGGGCAGTATGTCGCGTATGGTGTAGTTGGTGGCATCGTCGTTTCCGGTATTCTGGAAGCTCAGCACATAATCCAGGCTCTGGCCCAGGTGGACCCCGGCCCCGGTGATGTCGGTGCCCGCAAGGTTTTCCACGCGTTTCTCCAGTACGATGTTGGGTTCGATGATTTCGATGCCGAAGGTCACCAGAAAGGCACCGTAGCCATCTCCCTGGGTGTACAGCTGCAGGGTAGCTTCGGTCTCGGCGTTGTCGATTATGCTGTTCAGTGGGTTGCTGATTTCGAACACATCTGCATCGTAGCCGAGGGTGTTGGTCGCGTAGATGTTCCGTGTAGTCACATCTGCCCCGTCCGAGGTGATGTTGGAATTGAAGAAGTTGTTGGCCGGGTTCATGGGATCGCTGAGCGCCGTAAACCCCGGGTTGCTGGGGGTCTCGATGCGCAGCTGGTCACCGGATATGCCACGGTCACCTTCCACAGCACTGGCTCCGATGCGCGCGCGTACGGGGCCAACGGGAATGGAGTTAAAGCCCGAAATCGCCATATTGGCGGTAGAACTGCCGCTCACGCCCGCATACCCATCGAAAACGGAAATGAATTTACCTGAAAGGGTAGGATTTTCGTACACCACAACCAGAGTCCAGCCTCCGGCTCCGCCCACACTGCGCCCGCGGGTAGCGCGTACGTTGGCGACATAGTAGTCCCCGTTGGGATCAGCCAGGGCCTGCAGATCGGCGGTCACATCTTTGAAACAGACATAGGGGCTGTCCTTAAAGGAGACGTTATCGTAGATCACCTGGTCCGCGGTAATGTCCTGATAGGCGCCTCCCGGCACCTGAAACTTGATCTGAGAGACGTCGTAGCGGTTGGTGTCGTTGGCGGGGAGGCTGGGAATGGCGCTGTTGTTGAGCACTTCCTGCTGGTAATTACCCGACCAGTAGAGCCCCGCCCAATAGATGCGCGAACAGAAGGGGACATTCAGGGAGGAACTGCTTGAGCTGAATGTGGTGGGATCGCTATCGATATCGATATAGTCCCGGTGAAAGTTGTTGTTGTTGTTGTTTCCGTTGTACGGATCATTGGCCGTGTTGCTGCCATCAACCCGGTTAATGATGCTGTTGGAAAGGAACACATAGTCCCCTTTAATGTTGATGTAGGAACTCGATAAGCGAGGGGCGAAGGGCACCTCTACCTGACTCCATACCACATGCCCCATACCCCAAATGACGACCGCGGTTAGGATGTTCTTCCATGTTAACTTCATCTCAGCTATGCGTTAGTTATTCCTTGTTTAATCCGATACGATCCGTACGATCCAGGCTTCGTCCCGATAGTCACTCTCGGTAATGATCCGGAGCGTTTCCTCGGCCGATTCCCGGTTGGCAAACCGTTTCCAGAAGAGGTAGTAGGTGTTTGTTTGCTTGTCGATGAACCACTGAGTCTCCACACCCATGCGGGTGTACAGACGCACTGCTTTTTTAGTTTCTGATAGGGTGTTATAGGTGTTGAGCACCAGGTAGTAGCCGGCTTCGACCTCACTGGCATTCAGGGTGGTCAGCTCGCTATTGTCTCCGAGACCAGCCGCATCGCTGCTCGGTGCCCGTTGGTTCTTTAGGATGTTGAGTTCCCGTTTGAGTTTGGCCAGTTCCGTGGCCATGGAATCCAATTCGCCCCGCTGCAGGGCAATGGTGTTCTTCGCTTCTTTGAGTTCTTCCCGGAGTCGGTCCACTTCGCCATTGTCGGTCTTTAGCTCCGACTTCTTCACTTTAGGTTTCTTTACCCGGGGCTTCTTCTCTCGTTTAGCCCGTGGGGAGGGGGCCTGTCTGCGGCTGAATCTCGCCTCGGTGCGATAGGTGATGCCCAGGCCGTGAGTCGCGGTGATGTTAGCCAGTTCTCCAGCCCCGCTCTCGAAGGTGTAGTTCAGATCTAGGGAAGGGCTCATTTTCAGGCCCAGCCCGCCGTGGAAGCCGAAGGGGTCATCATAGCCAGCCTGAAGCCAGCCCAATCCCGGAATTTCGTACAGGCCGTTCAATCCTTTGGACGAAGGGGCAAACTCCCGCTGCTGCAGGTAGGCCTCTATCCGCAGTGATGAGTTTCTGCGGTCTTGGAGGGGGAAGTGCTGAGACACCTGGGCATTATAGGAGCCCAGGGAATTAAACAGCTCACTCGCACCACCTATGGACACGTAGGAAGCCGCATCCGTAGTCGAGAAAGAGAACTGTGTATTTCTGATGGTCAGGGACAGCCCGGGGTTCAGTGCCAATAGTCCTGAGGGTTCCTGATTAAGTGAGGGATCGTTGGGAATGGTAGCGACTACACGGCCTTCGGAGATACGGGATCTGCGGTACAGGGCCTGAAGGCCGAATGCCATGCGGGCCTTGGGGCTGAGCCACACCTCGTAACCGAAGGAAATCAGGGCGCTGTTCAGGTCGATGATCCCCGCCCGATCATGGACCAGGGCCAGTCCTACAGCGGCACGTTCGCCCAGCTGAGCATTGTAACCGAGGAAGTAGCGTTCCAGATTGTCTTTGACGGCCGGAGCACTATTGCGGTGGTACAAACCTACATAGGTGTCCTCCTTCTCCCCTATCGTCAAGGCCGGATTCCACAAATACCGGTGGTACTTGAGCTGGGTATAGATAGGGCTCAGTTCGGTCGATAGTCCCCCCTGTCGTTCCTGCGCGAGTGCGGGAAGCGCTAAGCATAGCATCGATATGAAGGCGGAGTAGAAATACTTCATATCAGGGGATTACGGTTATGGTTCCTTTGACCTTGCCCTCCTCGGGCGATTCGATGACGTAGTAGACGATTTCGTTAGACTGCCGGTTAAAAATTCCCTGAGACGGCCAGTCGTTCTGATAGTTGGCTTGTTCGAATATGAGATTTCCGGCTTCCCCGTAGATTCTGATAACGACATCGGACCGGAAGGAATAGCTGTTGGGAATCACCCAGCGATCGTTGATGCCGTCTCCGTTTGGGCTGATCACGTTGGGTATAGGGAAGGTGTCTCGCAGGCTCACCGTGATGGTGAGGGTAACCACACAGTTACCCGAGGAGACCTCGACACTGTAGGTTCCCTCCTGATCTAAAGTGGCCGAAGCATCCGTACCTATGGGATTGCCATCGGGGTCCCTCCACTGGTAGTTGTCTCCACCTGAAGCGGTCACCGTTATGCTTTCTCCTCTGGGTATGGAGACCTCCTCCTCCTGATCCAGGGTAACGGCCTCCGGATCGAACATGCTGATGCTGACGGGCTGGGATACGGACACGCAGCCATCCCGGGTGCGTCGCAGTACATAGTCCCCGGGACTGTCCGCTACTATGGCAGATGTGGCCACTCCGGTAGCTGCCCCGTCCAGAGTCCAGGAGTAGCTGTCTCCGGGCAGGGGGTCGTCCAGTTCGATGCGTATGCTGTCGTCCTCGTCACAGAGGGCGGTACGGGCACTGTTCAGATTCACGTTGGGAGCGTTGTTTATCAGGATGTCCTGCTCGGCCGAGCTTACGCTGATCGGCCCAAATGTTCCTTCCACGTGGTAGGTACCGCTGTCGCCCGCTCCCAGGGACAGGCTCGTACCGGTTTCTCCGGTTATGGGGCCGGAGTCGTCGTGCCATTGCCAGCTGAAGGAGCCCAACAGTTCACTGGTGAAGTCCGTAGCGTTTCCTTGATCGTCCAGTCCGAGGACTGCGGTGATCGACAGGGTTGCCGTTGCCGATTCGCAGGGCAGATAACCTGCATCGGCCCCGACTTCAACCTCGTAGGAGGCAGGGGACTGGATCACGTAATCCGCACTGCGGATCGAAGCATCCGGACAGGGGATGTCGGCGTCGGAAACTTCCACACTGTAGGTTCCGGCTTCTGTTGCGAGGTAGGTAGCGTTCGTGGCCCCCGCTATCGGACTTCCGTTCAGATACCACTGAAATGCCGGATTGCCAGCAGAGGTGTTGGCCTGCAATACGATGCTGCCGCCAGGCAACAGAACCGTAGTCGCTGAGGTGATGCTGGCCGTAGGCACATCAGCCCGGCTCAGGGTAATTGGAGCCGAGGTCTCGGAACAGACCGTGCTCCCGGATACGGTAACGGTATAATCACCGGGGAAGTCGGCATCGGTCGCATCGACTTCGAAAGTGCTGTTGCCCAGCAGCGGTGGCGACACCTCCACACCGTCGCGGTACCAACTGTACACCAGGTCTGCCCGGTCTGGATTGGCGGTCAATACCAGGGTCTCACCGGGGCAGAGTGCGGTTTGGCTCGGTGGGTCGATGCTGATTCCCGCCGGAGAGGTCTCGGAGATGCTGATGGTATTCGAAAGCGTATTGGCCGATCCGGAACAACTGCTGCCGTAGTCGATCTCGACCTGATAGATTCCCTCTTCCGAAATGTCGATGGAGTTGCTCTTTTCGCCCAGCAGTAGGCCATTGCGGTACCAATTGTATTTGTACGTTTCCGGATTAGGAACCGAATGGGTTGCGAGCATAATGGAGTTGCCGGAACAGAACGCCAGCGAACCGGCCGGGGGAATCATGCCGTTGCCGTTCTCGCTGATCAGTATGGGATCCTTGTACCCGATGTAGTACATTGGAAATGGATCGGATTCCGGGCTGATCATTTCGGGGTTTGTACTGCGCACTCTCATGCGGAAGTTGTCGCCCTGGGCCGTCTCGGGCAGTGTAAAGCTGAAGTTGAAGTCGAATTCCGCATTCTTGTCCCCTACCCTATCGAGTTCCGTTGGATCACTGAAATCGCCATCGGCATCCGAAAGCTCGAGTATGAATTCGTTCGAGGGATCGACGATGGGGGGTGACCAAGTAAAGTTGACGAAGTATTCGTTGAAGTCTGCGGAGGCACAGGCTGCAGTCCAGGCGGAATTTCCGGGGAGGTTAGGGTTATCTGCGGGCTCCGGCTTGTTAAAAGTCTGACCATAAACCATCCCTGCCGCTGCAATCCAAAAGATTGCAAGCCCAAAACACCACCGAATTGAACGCTGACTTTCCATACCGCTGTGCCCTTCACTGCGCCATCGTGCCTGTCCGAAGCACTCGAAACGCCGGTGTAAATCGGGCCTTTTCATAACTAACAGCTTTAAATTTCCGGGTATTCTGAGGTGGTTAAAACTTATTGTTGTGGGGGCTGTTATAATTGTGGCGTAGGCCGGAATAGTGTATACGGGATGTTCGTTTAGGGCTTATTTTTGCGGTACTAATCCACAAACGATCAAATAGTTTTGAGTAACGAATTGGAGGCACAACCGCTCAACTTCATCGAGCACATCATAGAGGAGGATCTTTCGAAGAATTACAAAGGAGAGGATCTGAAATTTCGTTTTCC
Source organism: uncultured Flavobacteriaceae bacterium (assembly GCA_964552195.1). Taxonomy (GTDB): domain Bacteria; phylum Bacteroidota; class Bacteroidia; order Flavobacteriales; family Flavobacteriaceae; genus CAZKAP01. The sequence goes on along the minus strand of CAZKFM010000001.1, from coordinate 7,048 downwards.
TCCGGAGCCCAATGGATACCTGCACATCGGCCATGCCAGTTCGATCTGCCTGAACTTCGGGCTGGGGCTTCGCTACGATGCGCCGGTAAACCTGCGTTTCGACGACACCAACCCCACCAAGGAGGAAAAGGAATACGTCGAGGCCATTAAACGCGACGTGGAGTGGCTCGGGTTTCGCTGGGAAAAGGAGTGCTATGCTTCCGATTACTTTCAACAGCTCTATGACTGGGCCGTGGAACTGATTCACAAAGGCAAGGCGTATGTGGATGAACAGAGTTCCGAGGAAATGGCCCGGCAGAAAGGCAGTCCGACGGAACCCGGAGTGAACAGCCCGTTCCGAGACCGCAGCACAGAAGAGAACCTGCGGATCTTCGAGGGGATGAAGAACGGGGACTACCCCGAAGGAAGTTATGTGCTCCGTGCAAAGATCGATATGGCATCACCCAATATGCTGCTCAGGGATCCCATCATGTACCGGGTGCTGCACAAGCCCCACTTCCGCACCGGGGGCCATTGGAAGATCTATCCCATGTACGACTGGACCCATGGGCAGAGCGATTACATTGAACAGATTTCTCACTCCCTGTGCACTCTGGAATTTAAGCCCCACAGGGAGCTCTATGATTGGTTTCTGGACCAACTGGACCTGGGGGAGAAAATACGCCCAAAACAGCGCGAATTTGCGCGCAGGAACATCAGCCATACTGTGGTGAGCAAACGCAAGCTGCTGCGGCTGGTCGAAGAAGGCGTGGTGAGCGGCTGGGACGATCCGCGGATGCCAACCATCAGTGGCCTGAGAAGAAGGGGTTACACCCCGGAATCCATCAGGGCGTTTGCGAAAACGGTGGGAATAGCCAAGCGGGACAACCTGGTGGACGTGGCCCTGCTGGAGCATCACATACGCGAGGACCTGAACAAGAAGGCGCCGCGAGTTATGGCCGTACTTAACCCGATCAAACTGATCATAGAAAACTATCCAGAGGGCCAGGAAGAGTGGCTAACGGCCGAGAACAACCCGGAGGACGATTCCGCAGGAATGCGTGAATTGCCATTCTCCAGAGAACTCTACATCGAGGCCGATGATTTCCGCGAAGAGGCCAACCGCAAGTTCTTCCGCCTGAAACTCGGCGGGGAGGTGCGCCTGAAGAATGCCTATATCGTCAAGGCCGAGCGGGTCGTAAAGGACAAAGAAGGCCGGGTTGCCGAGGTGTACTGTACCTACGATCCCAAAAGCAAGAGTGGCAGCGGCACCGAGGAGAGCAAGCGAAAGGTCAAAGGGACCCTGCATTGGGTTTCCGCCTGTCATGCCCTCCCCATTGAGGTTCGCAAATACGACCGCCTCTTTACGGACCCCATGCCCGATCGGGATAAGGATCGGGATTTCCTGGAATTCGTGAATCCGGACAGCCTCGAAGTGATACAGGCCTGGATAGAGCCCTCCATCGCGACATCCGACCTGGGCTCCCAGCTCCAGTTCCAGCGCCTGGGATACTTTGTACTCGATCCGGACAGCAAGGGCGACAAGCGCATCTTCAACCAAACGGTACCCCTCAAGGACAGCTGGGCTAAGTTGGATGTGGAAGCTAAGGCCTCGCCAGGGAACGGCGATTAGCTAGGGCTGTCCCCGTCCTTGTTCTTCTTGTTCTGCTCCTTCATGGCCTCCCCTATTTGATTGCTGGCCGTGAAAGAAGCGACCATGTTGTTGAGCATGTCGCTCCCCGCCTGGGGAGAATTAGGGAGCAGTATGAGGTTGGAGTTGGTCTCCTCCCCTATCGATTGCAAGGTGTCGTAGTGCTGGGTGACGACAATCAGAGCCGATGCCTCTTGTGAATTAATGCCTACCCGATTCAGTACTTCCACAGATTCTTCCAGGCCTCTGGCTATCTCCCGGCGCTGGTCGGCTATACCCTGTCCCTGTAGGCGTTTGCTTTCGGCCTCCGCCTTGGCTTTTTCAACAATCAGTATGCGCGCCGCGTCCCCTTCGAACTGGGCGGCAATCTTCTCTCTCTCGGAAGCATTAATGCGGTTCATGGCTGCCTTAACCTGGGCGTCCGGGTCGATATCGGTTACCAGGGTCTTGATGATATCGAAACCATACTCTTCCATGTACGACTGCAATTCAGCCTTTACGGCTATGGCGATGTCGTCTTTCTTCACGAAGACATCGTCGAGCTTCATCTTGGGCACTTCTGCCCGTACCACGTCGAATACGAATGAGGTAATCTGTTCGTGAGGATACTCGAGTTTGTAGAAGGCGTCGTAAACCTTGGATCTGATAACCAGGTACTGTACAGAAACCTTGATCTTAACGAAGACATCGTCCAGGGTCTTGGTTTCGATGAGCACGTCGAGTTGCTGTATTTTCAGCGAAAGTCGCCCCGCGATGCGGTCGATAAACGGAATCTTGAACTGAAGTCCGGAATTCCGGATGCTTTGAAAGCGGCCAAAGCGCTCGACTATAACGGCGGTCTGCTGTTTGACGATAAAGAGCCCACTCAGCACAAAAAGAATGCCGAAGGCAACCAGGAAGACGGTATAAAAGTAGCTCATGAGAAAATTATTTATAGTACTAGTACCGGCAGGCACTAAATGGTTACAGAGTTTCTATGGCCCGTTCCACGCGTTTTCTCGTTTCTTCCGGGCCTATGGCCTCAACGATGGCAAACAGGTCCGGTCCACTCAGGCTTCCCACCAGGGAGAGCCTCAAGGGCGCCATTATGGCTCCCATGCCCAGTTCATTCTCGGCGGCGACGGTCTTGGCCAGTTCTTTCAGTGCAGTAGGGTCACTTTGGTCTGTCATCCGGCGAAGATAATCCTCAAGCATGGCAGCGGTGTGTTCTTTCCAGGCCTTCTTTGTGGCTTTGGGGTCGTATTCCCGCGGAGCTTCGAAAAACATTCGGGCCTCCCGCTCCAGGTCGGGCAGGAGTTGCAGGCGTTCCTGCACCATCCCAACGACCCGTTCCAGATAGGCACGGTCTTTGGTCCAATCTTCCGGGAGTGACCAGGTCTGACCAGGCACACTCACGAGTTCTGTTATTGCTGAAGGGGGCAGCTTTTGCAGGTGCTGCTGATTGAACCAGAGGTTTTTCTCCGGGTCGAAACGCGCGCCGGCCTTGTGGACACGCTCCAGGGCGAAGCCACGGACCAGTTCTTCCAGGTTGAGGACTTCCTGCTCATCTGCAGGGCTCCAGCCCAGCAGAGCGAGTATGTTGTTCATGGCTTCCGGGAGATAGCCGCGTTCTCGAAAGCCAGGAGTGTCCTCCCAGGCCAGCGGGTAAATGGGAAAGTCGCCTTTCAGGGCATCTCGTTTGCTGAGTTTGCCGGGTCCGCTAGGTTTTAGAATCAAAGGCAAATGGGCTAAGGCCGGTGGCTGCCAGCCGAAAGCCTTGTACAGCAAAACGTGCAACGGAAGAGAAGGCAACCATTCTTCTCCACGGATAACATGGGTGATTTGCATGAGGTGGTCGTCCACTACGTTGGCCAGGTGGTAGGTGGGTAGCCCATCGGACTTGAAGAGCACCTTGTCGTCCAGCAGCTGGCTTCGATAGACAACGTCTCCACGTATCAGATCAGGGCAGTGTACCTCCTGATTCTCGGGAGTCAGGAAACGGATAACGTAGGGCTCTCCGGACTTGATCCTGCGCTGCGTTTCCGCTTCTTCCAGGAAGAGCGAATTGTTCAGCTCCCGGCGATTACCCGGACCATAGGAGAAGGTGTTTCCCGCGGATTCAGCCTCCTTTCTGTATGCCTCTAGCTCTTCGGGCGTGTCAAAGGCGTAGTAGGCATGACCGGAATCGAGGAGTTGCTGTATGTGGGTCTGGTACAACTCTGTGCGTTCACTTTGTCGGTAGGGGCCGAAAGCACCAGGGTTTTGAGGTGATTCATCCGGAATGAGACCCGCCCATTCCAGGGATCGGAAAATATAGGATTCACTATTCTCGACGTACCGTTTCTGATCGGTATCTTCGATTCTAAGGAGAAAGGCTCCTTGGTTTTTACGGGCGAAGAGGTAATTGTAGAGCGCGGTGCGGAGCGCCCCTATGTGAAGGGGCCCGGTTGGGCTGGGGGCGAAGCGGACGCGTACGGTGGAACCCATCTTTTTCATCAAAGATAGGGAGGAAAAGGAAGTTGTACCGGGGCGTACAGATGTATTATTTTTGTAGTTATTTCAGTCGATTTGGATTCTTTGGTAATCAGGGAAATACGGAATTTCATCAACAGGACCTATCAACGGGACCTGATTCGCGGGTTGCTCGTGGTATTCCTGCTGACCTGCGTTTTCCTGTTGATATTTACGGGGCTCGAGTCCGTCTACTGGCTCGCGCCGGGCGTTAAGGTCTGGATTTGGCTGGTTTATGCGCTGGTATTTGCTGGTTTGTTTTCCTGGTATGTGGTAAGGCCCGTGATCTTTTGGGTCAGGGTGCGCAAGGGAATCAGCTGGATGAAGGCGGCTGACATGATCGGCAAACGGGATCCCACACTGGGCGAGAAGCTGAAGGTGTACATCGAATTGTGGCTCACCAGGAACCAGAGCGAAATGGCCATGGCAGGCTTCGAATTAAAGGACAGTGCACTAGAGGGTATACGCCTCAAGAGCTTTGTGGACCTGAGCCAGATTCGCAGGCTTGCCGGATTCCTTGCCGTTCCTCTGGCGATTTTCGCCGCCTGGCTCGCCGTAGGGGGAATAAATTCCTTCATGCGTCCCTATAGCCGGGTTATGCGCCCCGATTTGGTATTCAACAGGCCGGCACCCTATGACATAACCATGGCATCGGAAAGGTTTTACGAGGAGGGAGAGCCCTTCCTGGTCCAGGTCGAGGCCCAAGGAGAGATCCTGCCGGCGGAATTCTTCCTCAGGTTTGGTGAGCAGCTCGTACTGATGCAGAAACGTGAAAATCTGTATTCCTCGACACTGACCTTCACGGGAAATACAGCGCTTGTTCAGTTTACGGACGGGGAGTTCCGGTTCGGACCCTATGTGCTTGAGCGCCGGCGTTCTCCGAAAATAGTCAGTGTAGAATCGAGGATTTATCCCCCGGCTTATGTGGGTCAGGCGGCCTTTTCGGGTGACCCGAACAGCATTCAGTTTATACCTCAGGGATCCCGGGTAGAATGGACGGTTCAGACTCGAGATGCAGACACGGTCTGGGTAGAGGCCAACGGAGTTCCCACGGGATTCAAGGCATTGGGTCGTGAGGGCTCTCATGTCGGTGAGGACCGTGTGCTTAAAGGGTATTCATACACGCTGGCTGCAGCAGATAAACGGGATTCATTGACGGAACGGATCCAATATAATTGGTCTGTGGTCAGGGATGCGCCACCGAGAATCGGGCTCAGAGACACGGATATGACAGAAGATCGCCTTTTCCGTAATGCGGCACAATTCTCCGATGACTACGGGATCGATCGTATCGAATTAATCGCACGGGAAGGTAACGAGTGGAGGGTGCTCGAAAAGTGGAATGGTCGGGGTATACGAAACGGCGAGCTCGAATTGTCAACCGTGGAAAGGGCATTGGACACCTACAACGGCGAATGGGCTGTTCGCGTATGGGATAACGACAGAGTAAATGGTAGTAAATCTGCGACCACACGTGTATTCTACCGCAAAGATGTGCGCAAGGAAATTGTGAATTCGATTGAGGACATACAGAAACAACTCGAACAAAATAAGAAGTCTCCCGAGCCGGATCAGATCTTTTACAATAATGAGGAGATTCAATCGTATGAGCTGACCAATCAGCAAAAGGAGAAATTGCGTGAATGGATGCGAAAAGAAGAAAATGTTCGAAAAAACATCGATGACATCACGCGGGAATTGGGTAAGCGAAACCTGAGTCCGGAATTCAGGGAGCGACTGGAGCGTGAAATGGAGCGCAATGCCGATATGCAGTCCTATCTCAAGAAATTTGAAAAAAACATGGATTCCATTGGAAAGAATCAGGTGGAGGAGCTGAAAAAGGAGTTTGAAAAGAAGGCCTCTTTGCAGCAGAAGAACCTGATGCAGATACTCGAACTCAGCAAGAAGTATGAGGTTCGGCAGCTGGTCAAATGGTTGCAACAGGAGCTCAAAAGTGAAATAGACACCCTGGATGCGCAGAACAAGGCCATAGAGATAGACCGTGAGGGCCTTGGGGAACAGGAAGGGCGCGTACAGACGATTAAGGAACAGGGCGAGCTATTGGAGGATCTCAACGGACGTCTGAAGCGTCCGATGGAACTGGGAAATTTTGATCTAAACCTGTCCCGGGCACTGGATCTGCAGAGAGAGCGGAAGACCGAATCGCAGCGAAGTGAATACAATCGTCAAACTGAGACGGAACGAAATGAACTCCAGAGGGCCTTGGACAAAATGGGGCAGGGGATGGAGGCATCCGGGATGAGTCAGATGCAGGAAGATCTCAATATGCTTAGGCAATCCCTGGATAATCTGGTGAGAATTAGCAATGAACAGGAGGATCTTTTCCAGAGTGATATTTCCGGAGGAGGTACCACCTTCAGCCTGATCAGTCAGCAGCTTCGAAAGCAACGTAGCCTGAAGGAATTATTTCAGCATGTCGACGATAGCATTTTTGCTGTGGCCTTGCGGAATGAAGAAATCGGTGAAGACATACTCAAGGAGATCGAGGAAGTGCACTATCAGATGGATTTAAGCATGGAATCTCTGGCGGAGGGAATGGCCTACAGGGCGGAAAGGGCTCAGCGTTACGCACTAAATAGTCAGAATATTCTGTCAAATCAACTGGCAGAGGCATTGGATAATATCGAGTTGAATCCCGAAGGGAGTTCTGGGGAAAATGAGTTCCAGCTAGAGGATATCATTCAAAAACAGAAAGGCATTTTAGATGCGTTGAGACAGCGGAAGCAACCTGTACAGGAGGGCCAGCAGCAACAAGAGGGCCAAGAGGGTCAACAACAACAGGACGGGCAACAGGGCCAGCAAGGTCAGGAAAGCCAACAAGGCCAACAGGGCCAGCAAGGCCAACAGGGTCAGGAAGGGCAACAGGGTCAGGAAGGGCAACAGGGTCAGCAAGGGCAACAGGGTCAG